>NZ_LGDW01000451.1 GCF_001280005.1 Streptomyces sp. NRRL WC-3618
GTCCGGGGGCGGGTCCGGGGGCGAGCGTACGGTGCGCTGCCGCTGGGTGATCGATGCCACCGGCCGCGCCGCCGCGATAGCGGTCCGGTGCGGGGCCCGGCGGCGGGTCCGGGACCGGCTCACAGCCCTGTACGTACCCCTGGAAGCGGACCCGCTGGACACCGACCGCCGCTCCCTCGTCGAGTCAGACGAGGACGGCTGGTGGTACACCGCCCCGCAGCCCTCCGGCGGGCGCCTGGTCGCCTACTTCACCGACACCGACCTGCCCGCCGCCACCCACACCGCGCGCCACTTCCACCGACGGATGTCGGCCACCCGCCACGTGTCCCGATGGGTCCACCGGGACGGGCCCCCGCCCACATCACCCACCGCACCCCGCCGGGCGGCCGCGCACACGGCGCACCTGGACCGGGTGTACGGAGACGGCTGGACCGCCGCCGGGGACGCGGCCGTCGCCTTCGACCCGCTCTCCTCCCAGGGTGTGCTGACCGCCCTCTACACCGGGCTGAGCGCGGGCCTGGCCGTCGACGCCCACCTGAGTGGCGTTCCTGACGGCGCGGACTCGCCCCTCGCCGCCTACGCGGACCATGTCGCGGCCGCACGGAGCGCGTATCTGCGCGGCCACCGTGTCATCCACGCCCAGGAGGCCCGCTGGAGCGACCGCTCCTTCTGGGCGCGGCGCGTGGCCGACGTGCCCTGACAGCTCCGGCCGGTGCGACCTGAACTGCTCAGGCCGCATCGGCCTGAGCAGTTCAGGGGCAGGCTTCCGGTGATCCGCCGCGTTGCCGAGAGTTGCGCACCTTCCGGCGCGGAGATCACGTCGTACGCCGGCGGCCTCTCGTAGCTTCCTCCGAACAGGACCGTGGCGCTGGCCTGCACGAACCGCCAGTAGAATCCGAGGGCGTGCTCCTTGGGGTCGGAGCGGGCCACGATTCCGATGCGTTCCACATCCCGCCACTGAGCTTGTTCCGCTTTGACGGACACCATTGGTGTGGTGGTCAGGCTGCGAGTGCGGTCTCGTATTCGGCTGGACTGCGGTAGCCGAGGTTGACCAGATCGGTCCGCAGGTGATCGGCCGTCGCCCAGCCGATCACCCGGCGGGAGGCGATGTCGATGACGGTGGCCAAATAGAGCCAGCCCTCCGCGGTCGGGACATAGGTGATGTCGCCGCACCAGCGAGTGTCGACGCCGACCAGGTCGGGACCGAACTGCCGCAGGACGAGGTCGGGCCGGGTGGCGGCGCGGGAATCGGGGACGGTGGTCAGGTGCCGTCGTCTGCGGTAGCGGCCCTCCAGGCCCGCCGCCCGCATCAGTCTGGCGACGCGGCGGCGTCCGCAGAGGGCACCCTCGCGTTTCAGCACGGCGTGGATGCGTGGAGCGCCGTAGGTGCCACGCGATCTGGCATGGACCTCGGCGATCTGCCCGGTCAGCTCCGCGTCACGAACGGCCCGCAGGCCGGGCTTGGCGGTGCGGCGGGCGTAGAAGGCGGTTCGGGAGACCTCCAGCAGTTCACACACGCGCTTGACGCCCCTGCGTCGCGCAGGGATTCAGGATCAAGCCGATCAGCTCGTCCGAGATACAGACGACAGCGACAGCACGCCACGTCGTCCCCCCTCGTCCACGTGCCCGGTCGCAACCACGCCGTCCCCGAAGAAGACGATCCGCTCCCAGTACCACCGCAAATAATCTCGAAGACCCGATGATGCCCGCCCCGCACGGCAATTCCACGCGCCCAGCGCAGCAGCCCTACCGGATGACCTATGTCAAGCAAGTCGAGGGCGTCGGGACCAGGCTGACCCTGCTGTGGTTCCTCCAGCGCGATCCCCGCGAGAACTGGCGGGACCACTTCGCGGACCTGGACACGGGGGTGGCGGCTTCGGGGCTCGGCAGCGTGCGGTTCGTCGCGCCGTTCATACCGACGGTCCCCGAGACGGACCGCTACGTGGACGAGCTGCGGTGAGCAGAACGAGATCATTGCCGCGCTCGCCGGCGACGTTCGGCCGCGGCATTTCGCGTACGAGGTCCGGTGAGCCGTCCGCCGGAGGAATGACGCTCCATTTCGGGTTGGAGAGCCTGAGCGAGTGAGGAGATCGTCGGGTAGGTGAAGAAGGAGGTCAGCGGGATGTCGATGCCACACCGGTCGCGCAACTGCTGGCGTATCCGCACGATGAGCAGTGAGGTGGTGCCGGCGTCGAAGATGTTCTCCGTGACACCGACCCGAGAGACACCCAGCACTTCGCACCAGATCTCGTGCAGGAGATTCTGAACAGGCCCGCTCGGCAGGGAGTGATCCGTACTTGAGACCTGCTGCTGGGCGATGGCCTTCAGGGCGTTCCGATCAGTCTTTCCGTTCGGGGTCAGCGGCAGTGCCGGCAAGGTCAGAACCCGGTTCGGCACCATGTACTCGGGCAGCCTCTGCCGCAGGAAGGCCCGAGCGCTGTGTTTCAACAACCGCAGCAGTGCACCCTGCCGAGGGTCGTTGCTGACGGGCCCGTCGAGCGTCGGCCGCTCGTGGACGAAGTGTCCGTCCCACTGACCGCGACGAGTGAAGACCGTTCGGATCCGTCCTTGCTCAGGCAGGCGGGAGGACCAGGCATGGTGGGTCTCCCAGCCGTGCCGGGCCGCGACCTCGTCGAGTTCCTCCGGCGAACACGCTGAGCGGGACGCCGTCTCGTCATCCGTCATGAGGTTGACGAAGCGGGTGACGCGCGCATTCGGGATGCCGTCGACGACGACCGCGACCGAGCTCGACGCCCCGAGCAGTCCGTCCAGGCCGACGAGGTCGCAGACCTGCTCCCAGTCGTGGTGCTCACGGGGATACGGCTGCTTTGGCACCTCCCCACTGATCCGGAGCAGGACGTCGTAGCGGAAGCGGGTCATTTCGTTGTCGAACCCCGCTGCCTTGAGCGACACCTGAATCCCGGTCACCGCCGGGAGAGTGTCCTGCAGCTCCGTAAAATACCCGGGGTCGATGAGAAGTTCGTCTTCTTCCAGTGCGTGCCGTGCGGCGAGGGCGCGCAGTTCCTCGGCTCCTATCCGGTCGTCCGTCTCCAGCACACCGGCGTGGAACGCCTCTGCCAGCTTCAGGCTCCTCAGGTCTCCGACGAAAATGTAGCCGCCGGGAACGACGATCCTGCTCGCCGCGGCGAGGACCTCCGCGAGATAGTCCGGTCCGGGGAAGTACTGGGCGACGGAGTTGATCACCACGCAATCGAAGAGCTCGCCGTCGGCGACGTCCCCGATCTCCGTGGCGGCGACCGTGGCCAGCCGCACCCGGTCGGTGAGCCCCCTCCGGGCGACCGCGTCCTTCACCTGGTCGATGGCCTTCGCGGAGAAGTCGATCCCCAGGTAGCGGTCCGCCCCGGGAGCCAGGCGGAGCAGCAACAGCCCGGTGCCGCAGCCGATCTCCGCGAAGGTGCGAGCGCCCGTCCCGGTGATGCGGTCGACGGTCCGCGTCACCCAGTCCAGCATGTCCGTCCTGGGCAGTGGCTGTTTCGAGTAGCTGTCCCGCCAGCCCTTCAGGTCGAAGTCGTCCTCTTCGCCAGGTTCGCCTTCGGCATAGGTGTTCTCCCAGATGGTGCGCCAGTCCTCTGTAGTGTCGTCCGCCTTCTCCGCCACCTTCTGCGGCGTCACCACGGTGACCATCTGGTCCTCTCCCCCGGAGGTCGTCACGGCCAGCGTGCAGGCGTCGCGGACGCCGGGGCAGGCTCGGGCCACGGCGTCGACCTCCCCGGGTTCCACGCGGTGGCCGCGGATCTTCACCTGGTCGTCGAGGCGCCCGAGATACTCGAGATCGCCATCCGTCCGCCACCTGACGAGGTCTCCGGTGCGGTAGACGCGTATCCCTTCGACATCGACGAACCGCTGCGCGGTCAGATCAGGGCGGCCGAGGTAGCCCAGTGCCAGCCCCGCACCGCCGATACACAACTCGCCAGGTACTCCCGTGGGGGCCTGACGACCGGCAGCGTCGAGGACGAACAGGCGGGTGTTCGCAAGGGGGCGCCCGATTCCGGTCACGGTGTCGAAACGCCCCAACACTGCGCGTGTCGACCATATGGTGGTCTCGGTCGGCCCATAGAGGTTGTGCACCTCGGGCCCCATCGCGGTCAGTGTCCGGGCGAGCGAGTGCGGCAGGTGCTCTCCGCCGCTCCATATCTGCCGCAGGGCGGGCGGCGCGACGCGGTGGGACGATGTGTAGAGCTTCCAGGTCGCGGGGGTAGCCTGCACCACCGTGATCTCCTCGTCGGAGAGCAGCTTCTGCAACCGGTCGGGGTCGCCCCCGATACCCGGCGGCCCGATCATCAGCGTCCCGCCGGTCAGCAGCGGGAGCCAGAGTTCCAGTCCCGCGATGTCGAAAGACAGGGATGTCAGGGCGAGCATCCGATCGCCCGGGCCGAACCCGGATTCGGACACGAAGTCGTCCAGAAGGTTCCCGAGACTCTGGTGACCGACCATCACCCCCTTGGGACGACCGGTCGAGCCCGAGGTGTAGATCACGTAAGCCGGGCGGTCGCCGCACGGCTCGGGGGACGGCTGTCGGCGTGGGAGGAGTGACGTGAGGTCGTCCAGCAGCAGAACTTCAGTGCCGGCGGGGACGGGGATACGGTCCGCGAGGTCGCGCACGCTCAGCAGAACCCGGATACCGGCGTCCTGCGACATGTGTTCCAGCCGGGCAGTTGGGTACGTCGGGTCGAGGGGCACGTAGGCCCCTCCCGCGGTCCAGACGCCGAGCAGGCCCGCCGGCAGGTCGCGGCCGCGCGGGAGAGCCACACCGACCAGGTCCCCGTTCCGCAGCCCACGTGCCGTCAGCGCCGCGCCGATCGCCTCTGCCCGCTCGATGAACTGCGCGTAGGTGTAGATGCCATCGGACGCCTTCACCGCAACGGCATCCGGTCGGTCGTGCGCGGTCGCGGACAGTCTGACGGAGAGCGCGCGGGGATCGACCGGACGCGTGGGTCCCGTGCCCAGGGCGGCGAGTACGGCCCGCTCCTTGGCGTCCGCCAAATCGATGTCTTCGACGCGGACATCCGGTCCTTCGGCGACGACCTCCCACAGCCGCCGCAGATGGCGGAGGAACCGCTCCGCCGTGTCCGGGGCGAAGAGGTCAGTCGAATACCGGAGCCGGCAGTCGAGACCGTCGTCGTGCGGAGTGACCTCGAGTACCAGGTGGAACGGTGAGGTTCCCGTCTGGCTCTCGATCAGTTCCAGTTCGGCGTCCGGCAGTCCACCTCGAAGAACGGGTTCGTCGCGGAATGCCACCATCACCTGGACCAGCGGGTTATGGGACAGGCTGCGCTCAGGCGCAACACCGTCGAGAATCTCCTCGAACGGGATGTTCTGCGACTCGGCTCTCCGGTACACGTCCCGCACACGCTCGAGGTACGCGGCGAAGGACGGAGCGCCGGTCATGTCCGTCGGGATCACGAGGGTGTTCGCGAAGGGGCCGACCAGCAGTTCGGTGCCGGCCGACGCGCGGTTGGTCACCGGGGTCGCCACCAGTATCCGTGACTGCCGTGACCAGATACTCAGTACTGCCGAGAACGAGGCCAGAACCATCGTCCGGAGGGTTGTACCGTGCGCTCGCACGACCTTCTCGAGCCGGCGAACCAGCGATGACGGGACGCGGCAGGACAAAGACGCCTCCGCGAAGGTCTGCACGGCTGGCCGAGGGCGGTCGGCCGGGAGATCGAGCACTGTGGGGAAGCCCGAGAGTTCGCGCAACTTACCCGCTCGCCGTTCCCTGGCCCGCGGCGTGTTCACCCCCTCACGCTGCCGTCTCGCGAAGTCGACGTAGCGTGTCGGCGGCAACTCGGGTAGATCCGGGACACCGCCCAGCCTGCTCTTCCGGTAGAGCTCCGCGACCTCGCTCAGAAAGATGTCCAGAGATCGAGCGTCGGTCACGACGTGATGCATCACGACCGCAAGGATTCCGGTGCCCCTGCCGCCCTGCACGAGCCCTACCCGCACCAACGGGGCGTCGGTCAGATCGAATGGCTCCCGGACGAATTCCTCGGCCTTGGCGAAGACCCCTAGCTCATCGGCCGCGTCGAGTTTCTGCACGGTGATCCGCGCCTCATCAAGGACTTCCTGTACGAGAGCATCCCCCAGGATGCCGAAGCGGGTCCGCAGGACCTCGTGCCGTGCGACAACGCCGTTGACCGCGTGCTCGAGAGTCGGCACGTCCAACTCGCCGTGTACGACGAACTGCGCGCTCAGGTTGTTCCGGGAGGTCCCGGGCAGCAGCTGTTCGGTGAACCAGAGCCGCTGCTGCGCCAGCGAGGTCGGGTTTGCGCCCGCGCCGAACGTCATCAGTCGACCTGCTTTCCCGACAGTTCCGCCGGGTCGATCCCGGGGCAATGCTCCAGCAGTGAAGGATGTACATAGGGGATCCGCTCGAAGGCCCGCGGTGCCATGTCGACGCGGAGCGCGTGATCGCGCTCGGCATAGGCCTGCCAGTCGATCCGCACGCCACGTTCCCAGAGGGCTCCGACAGCCCGGAGCAGCGAGCACCAGCCGTCCGGGGCTTCTTCATCGGACACCAGGGTCAGGACGGCGTCTTCAGCCACTCCCCGGAGCCGGGCCGTCTCCCGCGGATCCGTTCCGCCGGCCAGCTGGAGATACACGGCCTCGGGATGCTGCGACACCACCGCGCGCAGGGCCTCGTCGAACGGAACCTGCTCACGCAGTTGCGCTCCCCAGTACCCGGGATCCCATGCCTCCTCACTTGTCAGCCAGGCTCCTGTGACGCAGGAGAGGGTCGGCGTCGTGGGCGAGTTCAGCCGAACCTCACGCATCCGCCGGGTGAAGAGGGCGGCGGCCTCGGCGCGTTCCGGAAGATCTGACATGGCCTGGCTGCGCCAGCACACCGCCCGCGCTGCGTCCTCGCCCGAGAGGACACCGCTCAGCTGCGCGGCGGTCAGTTCGCCCACGCCGTGTCCCACCAGCAGGTCCGGTTCAACTCCCAGCGCGCCGAGGAACGCATGCTGTCCGACGCCGAGCAGGTGGAGTACCGGCTGAGAAACGTTCGTCGCGGTCAGGCACCTGCCGTGGAGGAACGCGTCGCGCACGGCCGCGAAGGTCTCGGGAGCCAGCGTGTGTTCCATCGCCGCGAGACCGTCGTCCACGGCGGATCGGAAGGCGGGCTCCGCCTTGTAGAGCGCGAGCGCCGCCTCAGGCACCCCGGCCTCCTCACCGGGGAGGGCGAGGACGAGTGCTGGCGGAACTTCGGGAGGAGTGCGGAACTGCCCCGGCTTTGGCCACCGCTCGCCGGTCGGGCTGTCGTCGACGGGGATGACCGCAGCCGCGCGTGTGGTGAGCTCCGGGCGACCGGTGCGGAGCGTGTGGCCGATGTCCTGCCGAGCCTCGGCCGATGCTCCGTCCACGGCCGCACGCACCGCGTCGACGGCTTCGGTGAGCCGTTCGGGATCGTCCGCGGACAGCGGCAGCAGTTGCCAGGACCGCCCCTTGCGAGAGGCGAGCTGCATCTCAGGCTCGGCGTCTCCGATGATGACCTGCGCGTTTGTCCCGCCCAGTCCGAACGAACTGACCGCCGCATAGCGGCCCCGGTCCGAGCGCCGCCAGGCGATCGGCGTGTCCGCCAGTGTGAACGGCGTACCCCGCAGGTCGGTTGGCGAGGCTCCCTCCACCAGCGGCGCGTTGGGGGGAATGCGGCCATGGCGCAGGGCAAGAAGGCAACCGATGACGCTTGCCGCGCCGGCGGCCGCGGTGAGGTTTCCGATGTTCGCCTTGACGGAGTGGAGCCGGCAGTCGCCGACGCCGGCTCCGGTGGATCGAAATGCCCGGGTCGCGGCATCAATCTCCAGCGCGTCCCCGATGCCGGTGCCCGCACCGTGCCCTTCGAGCAGGCCGATGCTGGTGGACCTCAACTCGGCGACGTCGAGGGCTTCTTCGATCAGTTCGGTCTGGCCGGCGACCCCTGGCGCCGTGAAGCCCGCGCGCTCTCGGCCATCGTTGTTGACCGCGGTGCCAGCGATGACGCCGAGGATCGGGTTACGGGCGGCCAACGCCACATCCAACCGGCGCAGGAAGAGGGCGGCAACACCGTTGCCGTCCACCGTGCCGTCGGCCGAGGCCATGTAGGGCTCGCACCGACCTCGCGGTGAGTAGATGCCGCCCTCGGTGAACGTGTAGCCCGCGTCCCGTACGTCCAGGGCGACACCCCCCGCCAGTGCCGAATCGCACTCACCTGCGAGGATCGCCTGGCAGGCGAGATGCACTGCGACCCCCGAGGACGAGCAGGCGGTCAGCACGGTCACCGAAGGACCAGTGAGACCATAGGCGTAGGAAATTCTGGTGGACATGTAGTCGGGCTCGGTCCCCACGGCAAGCCCGGACAGATCCACATCTCCGCCTGCCGAGGTTGAGCAGTATTCGATCTGCGCACCGTAGCCACTCGTTCGGGCTCCGAGGAACACCCCGACACGATCCGGCAGCGAACCGATGAAGCATCCCGAGCTTTCGACCGCCCGGTAGCAGGCTTCGAGCATGACCCGGTGCTGCGGGTCGGTCAGTTCCGCTTCGGACCGGCTGAAACCGAATGCTTCGAGGTCGAATCCGAGGTAGTCCTCCATGGAATACGCAACGGGCACATATGCCGGATCCTTGTATCTGTGGACTGGTATCCTGCGGCGCACCAATTCCGCATGGTCTATTTCGCGTCGACCGGACCGTCCCGTGCTCATGAGCCGCCAAAAGTCCGCCGCGCTCCGCACGCCGGCCGCGCGAATCGACATCCCCACCACGGCAACACGAACAGTCATTATCCGGACCACCTCGCCTATTGCGTCGACCGGCCGCCCTTCGGGACGACCACGTGTCCAGCGTGCGATCAACCTTGTCTCGCCAGCGAGACAAGCACAATAATCAGGCCGGTGAAGCGTGCTGGTCGTGGCTGGCATGCCCGCGAGAAAGGGGAGCCCGTGGAAAATTCACTCGAAGACGACGAAGGCGCTTACCTGGTTCTGGTGAACGACGAGAACCAGCACTCCTTGTGGCCTGCTTTCCGAGCAGTTCCGGCCGGCTGGACAATGGTCCACGGAGAGGGTACGCGAAAGAGTTGCCGTGAGTATGTTTCCGCGCACTGGACAGACATGAGGCCGGCCAGTCTCGCCAGGGCGATGGACGACGAACCGCGGGGAGAGGTGTCGGGACCGTGACGGACGACAGCGAGTTCAGCAACTCCATGGACACATTGGTGCTTGAGAACGTGCGGAGCCTGACGGGCAACGCCGACGTCGGCCTTGATGACGACTTCTTCGACGTGGGCGGGAACTCCATCATCGCCATCCGACTCGCGCAGACCTTGAGCGAGGAACTCGGGATACGCCGTGACGTCCGGATCGTTTTCAAGAATCGGGTACTCAGAGACATCAGCGAAGCCCTGAGAGCCCGTTGTGAGGGAGTGGGCAGCGGGCAGGCGCCTTGACGGGCGCGGCGCCCATCCCCGACGATCAAGCGCATGCCTGCCGCCCTAACACCTTTACGCCACCGCCCGTTCCGTCACCTCTTCATGGGTACGACGGCAAGCCTGCTCGGCAACGGAGTGGCGCCGATCGCCCTGGCCTTCGCCGTGCTCGACGCCACTGGCTCGGTCGGCTCGCTCGGATTGGTGGTCGGCGCCCACTCCCTTACCAGCATCCTCTTCCTGCTGTACGGCGGGGTGTTGGCGGACCGGCTGCCGCGCGGCCGACTGTTGGTCGGCAGCAGCGTGGTCAGCGCCGCGAGTCAGGCGGTGGTCGCTGCCCTGGTCCTCAGCCACAGCGCCACCGTCCCCCTGCTCATGGGACTCGCCGCGGTCAACGGGGCGTCAAGTTCCTGCTACCAGCCCGCCGCCCAGGCACTGCTGCCCCAGACCGTGCCGGCCGAGTCCCGCCGCGCCGCCCTCGCGCTCTCCCGGATCGCGGGCAACAGCTCGATGATCGTCGGTGCCTCGCTGGGCGGCGTACTGGTCGCCGCGATCGGACCCGGCTGGGGTCTGGCCGTCGACGCGCTCAGCTTCGCGCTCGCCGCCGCGTCCTTCGCACTGGTCCGCGTCCAGGTCACTCCGCCCGCGCCCAGCCCCGGCGTGGTACACGAACTGCGCATCGGCTGGCGGGAGTTCACCTCCCGCACCTGGGTGTGGGTGATCGTGGTGGCCTTTTGCTTCCTCAACGCTGGCCTCACCGCCTCGCTCACCGTCCTCGGCCCGGCCGTCGCCGACACCACCGGGATCGGCCGCAGCGGCTGGGGCCTGGCCGTCGCGGCGTCCTCACTCGGCGCGGTCGCCGGCGGCGTACTGTCGCTGTACTGGCGGCCCCGGCGCGCGATCCTGGTCGGCTGCGCACTGATGGGCCTGACAGCCATGACCCCACTGCTGCTCGCCCTCGCCCCGTACACCGGGTTGCTGGTCGTCGCCAACTTCGTCGCTGGCGTGGGCATCGAGCAGGCCGGCGTCGCCTGGTACTCGACCCTCAACGAACAGATCCCCGAGGACCGCCTTGCCCGCGTCTACGCCTACGACGACCTCGGCTCCTACCTCGCGCTCCCACTCTCCCAGTTCGCCGCCGGACCCGCCGTACTCCTCCTCGGCCTGCACGCCACCCTCTACGCGGCCGCGACGCTCATCCTCCTCGCCACGTTCGCCATGGTCGCCACCCCCTCCATCCGCGCGCTGGCCCCGGGGCCCACAAAACCGCTGCCCGCCTCCGAAGATCCGGTGCCTGGCTGAGCGGGACGGCTTTGGGGGGCTGTCCGGCCGGTGGACTGCTTCATGGACCTGCCTATCGCGATTCGAGGCACCGCAGGGGTTCCGAACGGATGCCCCGGCGTCATCCGCACGCTCAGGAGCAGGCAATGGCTCGTCGGACGATCTTCGCTGCCCAGGTCTCGATCGATTCGCCGTCCCTCCTGGCGGCTCTTTCCAGACTTTCCAGGTCCTCGGCCGAAAAACGGAGATTCAGCGGGCGCGCTTCGGACGTGGAGGTGGTGTCGAGTAAGGCCAGTGTCGACGTGGGGCTGGTTGCCGTGCGATCGGCGTCGCTCGCCGCATCGTCGCTCCCGGCCTCCAGCTGCGCCGGCTCTCCTTGCCGCATGAGCAGACTGCCGCGCACCTCCCGACGCAGCTTGTTTCGACTCCAGCCCAGTTCACTCGCCTTGCCCAGCCAGTAGTCCTGCTCCGGTTGTTCGAGTGCCACCACTTCGAGATGGTGGCTGAAGCTCAGACCTTGGTGCCTGCGGGACAACGGAAACCGTCGTGCCACCCAGCTGTAGTTGCGCAAGGTCTGGTAGCTGAGTGACGTCCGCCGGATGGCTTCTTCGTAGCGGTCGTGGAACACGAACTCGCCGTAGACCAGCCAATCGGCGATCCACCAGGTGGACGAGTCGGCAAAAGAGAACAGCTCGGTACCGAGCTCTTCCCATGTGCTGAAACTCTGCTTGGCCGTGAACAGCAAGCCCACTTTGTGGAGCTGGACACCAGAACCCCGCGGCTGCCGAGCAACACCTGCCGCTGCCACGTGTCGTGCGGCCGGGTTTGCCGAGCTGACATCTTTACGCATCGTCACCCCTGGACACGTTCCATGTATCGACTGACCTTCGGCGGACCGTCAACGGTCGTGCGCGGTAGACGTCCCGGAAGGCGACCCACCGCTGCGCCATGTGCCCGGCACGGACATTGGCGGACGCCGCACCTGCTGAAAATTCGAATATCAGCGGAAAGCTTCTCTCCTAGATTAGCGGCATCTTCGGGAGAGGCAGGATCTGAATGTTTTGCGCATCGTGCGAGTAAGTGGTTTCAAGCAATAGTCGACTCGCTTGCAGGACGCCCACTGCGGCTAATGCCAGACTTTATATGACGGTTAGACGATCGACAAGAGGAAGGCCCACTTGCATGCCGCACCGGCATTTGGTAATAGGGACCCACCTGCAACTTGAGGCCGATCGGCGAGTGGTCGACTTCGTGTTGCCCTCTTGACTCGAACCCGAAGTGCTGTGATTCACTATGACCGCAGCAAGCGCTAACTATTGGTTTAGATCTAGAAATCCATGGAATCATCGGCTGGTCCCGTGAGCCGCGCCATTGCGTGTTCCCGCATTATCGACTCCGGACAAAGCTCGTCCCTCCGTATGCAGAGGAAACGCTGTGGTCTCTGAGCTCTCCTTATCAATTGCGACGGCAGAACAGAAATCCGGTTACGCGTCGATCGTCTCCCAGTACCTGCGCCATCTCGCGGACGGCGCGCTGCGCGTCGACGCAGAGGCCGTCAGCCAGGTGGCGGCGTGCGTCGTGGAGACGATCTCCACCGGCGGGACCGTACTCATCGCGGGCAACGGCGGCAGCGCGAGCACAGCCGACCACATGGCATGCGACTGGGCGGCCAACGCACTCCGCGCCGGGCACCGCTTCGGCAGGGTGACCAGCCTTTCCTCCAATTCCGCGTACGTCACGGCGCTGGCCAACGACATCGAGTTCAGCAAGGTGTTCGCGCAACAGGTCAGAGCAGTCGGCGCGGAGGGCGACCTCCTGGTCCTCCTCAGCGTGAGCGGTGACTCGCCGAATCTGGTCGAAGCCGCCAAGACGGCCCATGAGCAAGGGCTGACGGTCGTGGCCCTGCTGGGCAACGCCGGCGCGGTGGCCCAGCACTGCGACCTGGTGGTCGAGGCGGGCGCGGGAGACTACGGCCTGACCGAGGACCTGCATCTGGCCCTCAACCACGCCATGGTCCGCGTCTTCCGCGGCGGACGCCCCCATCGGTACGGCTGGGCCGACGCCGGCCCTCCCGGGAAGGAGGGTCAATGAGCGCAGACGTCATATCTCCCATCGTGATACGGGGCGCCGGCTCGTCCCCGTCTGCTGACACCCACGGCCCCGCCGGACCTGGTCTGCTCTGCGACCGAGACGGCACGATCATCGAGAACCGCGCTGACTACGTTCTGCGGTCCGAACACATACGGCTCCTTCCAGGCACCGTCACCGCGCTGCGCGATGCGGCACGCGCGGGATTCACCATCGGCATCGTCTCCAACCAGTCCCCGATCGGCCGCGGATTGCTGACCGAGAACGAGGCGGTGGAGCTGCACCACGAGCTGCTCACCCGACTCGCTGCGGCCGACGTGCCGGTGGCCGCGAGCTACCTGTGTCCGCACACGCCCGCACATCACTGCCCCTGCCGCAAACCGGAGCCCGCGCTGATCCGGCAGGCGGTGAGCGAACTGGCACTGGACCCGGCGCGGACCTGGTATGTCGGGGACGCGGCGACCGATGCGCTGGCGGCCCGAACGGCAGGCGTCCACGGCGTCCTCGTCCGGACCGGTCGAGGGGCTGCGCAGACCGGGGCCCTCGCTCGCCACGGCCTGACTGACCTGCCCGTCGTGGCGGACCTGACCGCAGCGGTGGAACTTGCCGCCCGTCGGCTCCGAACAGCTCAGCTCTGGCCAGGGCCGACGAGCACCGAGCCCTGACCACACCACTCTGCCAACCGTCCGCGGTGCCCGGCGCCCGGACGGTCGTCCCCTGAACCGGAGGTTGGCGCATGACCCGTATGGTCGTCACCGGCGGTGGCGGATTCATCGGCTCGCACGTTGTGGAGCGGCTGGCTGCCCAAGGCCACACCGTGACCGTGGTGGACGACTTCTCCACCGGTCACCGCGCCAATCTGTCCCGCGTGCTGCGGCTCCACCCCGATGTGACAGTCCACGAGGCCGACATCGCCGCGCCCTCCACCGCGGACCTGGTCCGTACGGAGCGGCCCGAGGTGGTCCTGCTGCTGGCGGCCCAGATGAGCGTGAAGGTTTCCATGCGCGACCCGGTCCTGGACGCGCGTCTCAACGTCGAGGGCCTGGTGCGGATGCTGGAGGCCGCCCGGACGGCCGGCGCACGGAAAGTCGTCTTCGCATCGAGCGGCGGCACGATCTACCGAGAGGCGTCGGACGGTGAAGGACCCACCACGGAGGCGTGGGAACGCGCGCCCCGGTCCTTCTACGGACTGACGAAGTCGGTGGCCCTGGACTACCTGCGGCTGTACGAGGAGGTGCACGGACTGTCGTCCGTGGCTCTGGCCCTGGGCAACGTCTACGGACCGCGGCAGGATCCCGGCGGGGAGGCCGGGGTCGTCGCCATCTTCGCGCGTCGGATGCTGAACGGTCAGCGGTGCGTCGTCAACGGCGACGGCCTGACCACAAGGGACTTCGTGCACGTCGACGATGTCGCGGAGGCCTTCGCGCTGGCCACCGAACGAGGCAGCGGTCTGATCAACATCGGTACGGGTCGGTCCTCGTCGGTACTCGACATCCATGCCGCGCTGGCGGCCACGACCGGTTTCACCGGGGCTCCGGTCTTCGGCGCCCCGCTGCCGGGAGAGATGCGGCATGTCCGCCTCAGCACCGATCGGGCCGCCGAACAGCTGGGATGGCGCGCGGGGATCGGCCTCCAGGAGGGCGTGAACAGCGTGGTGCGCTGGGTCCAGGAGCACTCCGAGAGGCCTGCGGAGGTAGGGCTCGCCGCCGAGCACCGCACGGCAGTCACCCCGGGAGAAGGAGCCTCGTGACCCTCGCGACCAGTCACACCCGTCGCCTCCGCCCGGCCCGGCACCGGAGGCTGTCGATACGCAACAGTCCGTGGCCCGACGGCTCGCAGGTGTTGCTCCGACAGGTCCGTGGCGAGCGGACTTGGCGCCTGCTGCCCGTCACCGTGCTGTACGACGACGGGCAGCGGTACGTCTTCCGCGTCCAGGCGGGCTCCACCTGGCTCGACGTGGGCCGCGCGGGCACCGACCGCTCGCACGGTCGGCGCGGAGGCCGACAACTGACCACCACCGGCGGGTCGGAGCACGACCTGACGTATGTGGTGGACCGCTTCGGATCGTACTCCGTAGCCATGAGCACCGACCCCGCGAGCGGCGAGCTGGTGAAGTGGTACGTCAGAGCCCAGAACCCGTTACGCCGACGCTCGTGGGGCTTCGACACGAGCCTCGTGGCGGAGGGCATCCCCAGCACCGCAGGACGGCTGAAGCGTGGGGCGCGGCGGCACGTGGTGGGACGCCTGGCCGACGCGGAGTGCCGGGCCGCCCTGGTGAGCTGGACCCGGCCACCAGCGGAACCGCTCGACGTGCGGCACCTGATCGACCGGCTGGCTCCGGTGCTGGGCGTGCCCGTACCTGGCGGACGCGACTCCGCCGGGGCCGTCGCGACCGGCGCTGCGAAGTCGGGCCTGGCCGCCTCCCCGGTGCTCGTGGCCGACGACCTGACACCGCGTCGCGTCTACGTGGCGAGCGGGCGCGCCCGGCGGCCGGTGAGTGTCGCGGAGGGCTGCCCGTTCTGCCCCGGAGGCCGCGAGGTACCCCCGGACTTCGAGACGGCCGCGTTCCCGAACCGCTGGCCGCCGATCGCGACCGGCCGCTGCGAGGTGCTGGTCCACAGCCCTGACCACACCCGGGACTTTGCCGGCATGTCCAGGCGGGCCGCGCGTCGCGTGGTCGACCTGTGGGCGCGGCGAGGTGAGGTACTGGCCGGTCTCGACGACGTCCGATGCGTCCTCGTCTTCGAGAACCGGGGCACGGCCGCCGGAGCCACGGTGGAGCATCCGCACAGCCAGATTTTCGCGCTGCCCGTCCTCCCCCCGTTGCTTGAACCGGTGCGGGGGAACGGCTCACCGGCTCCGCCGTGCCCGGCCTGCGTCGAGCCGGACCCCGCTCTGCTGGTCGAGCAGAGCGACGGTTGGCGTGCCTCTGTGCCGCCCGCCCCGCCGGCGCCGTACACCGTGCGGCTGACCGCGCCGCGGCATGTGGCGTCGCTGGCGGAGCTGGATCCGGCCGAACGCGACGGGCTCGCCGCGGCCCTGATCCGTACCGTGCGCCGCCTCGACCGTCTGTTCCAGGAGCCGATGCCGTACCAGCTGTGGACTTCCCGTCCGGCGCACGGATCACCGGACGGTCATGTGTCGGTGACCGTCGCCGGACTGCTCTCCCGCCCCGGGCGGCCGCGGATACTCGGCGCGGCTGAACTGGCGACGGGCCTCTACTTCACCCCGGTCGGGCCGTCCGAGACGGCTGCGGCACTGAAGGGCATCGATCCCCACTCGCGGCCATCGGAGGAACGACGGTGACCGCACGGGATACGGCTGCGGACCGCGCCGGGACGACGGCGAGCCTGGTGGTGGCCCGTGCCCCGCTGCGCGTCTCCCTCGCTGGCGGCGGCACCGATCTGCCCAGCTACGCCGACCGCTTCGGAGGCGTCGTGATCAGCCTGGCCATCGACCGCTATGTCGGCGTGACAGCCTTCCCCCGCTCGTTCGGCGGCGGTGTCCGGATGTGCTGGGAGGACGTCGAACAGGTGGACCACGCCGAGGAACTGCGCCATCGGTTCGCGCGCGCCGCCCTGTTGGACACCGGCACGTTGCGCAACATCCAGGTGGCGTCGTGCGCCGACGCCCCGAGCGGTTCCGGCCTCGGCGGTTCCGGAGCGTTCACGGTCGCGCTTCTGCACGCCCTCCTGCACCAGGACGGGCCTGATCCCCAGGAACTCGCGGAGCGGGCCGCCGCAATCGAAATGCGGGACCTGGGGCGTCCGGTGGGCAAGCACGACCACTACATGGCAGCCCTCGGCGGGCTGCGCCTGCTCCGGATCGGCAAGGACAGGAGTGTGCGTCCGGAGTCGCTGCCGATCGACGACAGGTTCGAATCCTATGTCCGGGAACGCCTGCTGCTGTTCTTCACCGGGGTCAACCGGGACGCCGGCCAAGTCCTCAGCGGGCAGGACCGTCTCACGCGTCGCGGCAACGTCGGCACACTGCGCGGGCTCCAATCCATCCACGCGCTGGCCGCCGAGATGCTCGTCGCCGTCACCACCGGCCGGGTCGACGAGGTCGGACCACTGCTCGACGCTCATTGGCAGGCCAAGCGAGAACTCAGCGAGGGCATCTCGAACGACCGGACGGAGACGCTCTACAAGGTTGGCCGCGAGGCTGGCGCCGACGGCGGCAAACTCCTCGGCGCGGGTGGCGGCGGCTTCCTCCTGCTCAGCAGCGGACCCGGCAGAACCGACGAGATCCGGGCCGCGATGGCCGAACAGAACGCTCAGGAGCTGCCGTTCGGGCCGGACACCACGGGCTCGCAGGTGGTGGGACTTTCCATATGACGACGATTCGATGCCTTGCAGGTGCGGTCCCGGAGGAAAGGTATGTGTGCCATGTCCCCACTGTTGAGCGTTGTCGTGCCAATGTTCGACGTCGAGCCCTACATCTCCGCCTGTCTCGAGTCACTGCTCGGCCAGCACGTCGACGACGTCGAGATCATCGTCATCGATGACGGGTCCACGGACGCAAGCCGTGCCATCGCCGAACAGTGGGCGCGCCGGGATTCCCGCATCCGGCTGATCGGGCAATCGAACGCCGGATTGAGTACCGCCCGCAACGTCGGCATCCGCGTGGCGCGAGGACGGTATCTCGCGTTCTGCGACAGCGACGACGTCGTGCCGGCCACGGGATACGCCTCGCTCGTCGGGTCCCTGGAGGCCACGGGGTCCGACATCGCCTGTGGCGACGTACGCCGGCTGCACAGTGCCGGCTTGCGACCGCATCCCGGCTACCAGGACACGTTCGCCCGCAGCCGGAGCCGCACCCACATCCGTCGCGACACCTCGCTGGTGCGCGACCGCATGGTGTGGAACAAGGTGCTCCGTCGCTCGTTCTGGGACGAGCGAAAGCTCATGTTCGAGTTGCCGGCGTACGAGGACGCCCCGGTCATGATCCGCGCGCACATCGAGGCGTCAGCAGTGGACGTACTGACAGAAGTCGTCTACCTCTGGCGAATCCGCGAACAGGGACCACCGTCGGGCACCCAGCGACGCGACGAACCGGACAACATCGCCGCCTGTATGCGCATGGTGCTGGACACGTTCCAGGTGATCAGGTCACTCGCCCCGGAACTCATCCCTCCCTATGCGGTGGACATGTGCTGCGGTGACGTGCGGCAGGGGCTGCGCGCGCTCCATCTGCACGATGACGCGACTCTGGGCGAGGCTCTGTCGCTGGCCCGTTCCTTCATCGCGGATGTCCCCGAGAGCGTTTTCGACGAGTTGCCACCGACGGACCGCCAGCTCATGCGTCTGCTGGCACAGGGTGACCTGGCGGGAATCCGGCGCATCGTGGAACATCCCGCTGCAGCGGTGGACTACTTCCGCGGTTGGTGAGGGGCGCGCGCTATCCGTCGACGGCGGTCAGTTGAACCGCCATGTCCCCGATCGTCTCGGCTTCGAAGAGTGCTCGGACGCTCAGCTCGCAGCCGAGGAGAGTGCGCACGCGACCGATGACCTGCATGGCGAGAAGCGAATTCCCCCCGAGTTCCCAGAAGTTGTCGTCGAGGTCGGCCTTCGCAACACCGACGACCTCGGCCACGATCTCGCTGAGCCGCCGTTCCCGGGAGCCGGCGAACGGCGTCGCGCGATGGCCGGTCTCCACCACGGTGCTCGACGACTTGATGCCGGACAGCGCCCAGCGGTCCAGCTTGCCGTCGGGTGTGATCGGGAACCCGTCGAGAACCTCCACCCGGTCGGGCAACAGCGCGGAGGGGATTTTGCCGCGGAGGAAGTCCCGTACAGCAGAGTACGTCAACCCGTCACGGCCTTCGTCGCCCGGCACGACGTACGCCACCAACTGAGCCGTGTGCGTGCCCAGATCGGTAGCCATGACGGCGGCGCGGTCGATGGCGGGATGGCTGTGCAGCAAGGCCTCCAGCTCGCCCGGCTCGACGCGCAGACCTCGAACGGTCACCTGGTCATCGAGACGGCCCCAGAACTCCAGCTGCCCGTCAGGCCGCAGGCGGCCCTTGTCGCCGGTGCGGTACAGGCGCTGACCGGGGACGCGGCTGAACGGGTCGGCCATGAATCGCTCGCTGGTGTGCACCGGCTGTCCCGCGTAGCCCTGGGCCACCCCGAGCCCGCCGATGCAGATCTCGCCGAAGAACAGCAGCGGCAGCAGCTGGAGTTGGTCGTCGACGATGTAGATCTGAGCCGTGCCGGCCGCGCGCCCAGCCACCTGGCGCGCGTGTTCGCCGATCTCCGCACTGGCGGAAACGGCGGTGCACTCGGTCAGACCGTACGTGTGGAACGCGAGGAGCCCTGGCTGCTCGTGCAGGCGCCGCCACAACCTGTCCGACGCGCTCTCACCACCGGTGATCACCAGCTTCGGCGGATACGGCACCGCTAGGATGCCGGCGTCGACCAAGATCTCCATCTGGCTGCCGGCGCAGTCGAGTACATCGATCGATGACGCCGGATCCGATCCCCGGGAGAGGAGCCGGAGCGGATCCGTCCTCTCCTCTTCGTCGAGCAGCAGCAGCCGATGCCCGAAGGCGATCATGCCGAGACACTGGTTGATGAACACATCAGAAGTCAGGGAACCCAGCGCGCCGACATTCACCTGGCACCCTTCGGGCAACCGTGCGTATATCGGCGCCAGTCGGGTGGCGGCGAGAGCGACGAGGCTGCTCTGGTCCACGACCACGCCTTTCGGCTGTCCCGTGACACCTGATGTGAAGATCGTGTACGCCGGGGCGGTGGCCGGGCGACGAACGGAATCGGGCCCGTGCGCGGATCCCTCCCCGAGGGCCTTTGCCCCATCCGCCAGGAGTGCGGCCGGTGAGACCGTCTCCACCTCGGCGAAGCACGCGTCCGAGACGACCAGGTCGGTGTCCGCCTCCGCGAGGCGCGGGCGGTGGGCCTCGGACCGCTGCGGATCCAGCAGGAGAAAAGCGCCGCCCGCACCCCACGTGGCGAGCATCGCGACGATCAGATCAGTGCGCCTGGCCAGGCAGATCCCCACCATAGTGCCGGTCCGCACGCCGCGGGCGCGCAATGCCACGAGCATCGTCCGGGCGCGGCCGGCCAATTCGGCGAAGGTGAGCCGCTCGTCCTCCGCAACAACCGCTTCCCGTTCAGGAACGGTCGCGGCCGTCGATTCGAAGATTTCCCATGCGGATGTGTATTCCGCGGGGGCACGGTCGTCCCGCGTTTCACAGCTTGCGCCGAGCATCAGCGTTTCCGCCAGTGCGGCCCCGCTGAGGACCGGGACGCTCCCCAGGGGGACATCGGGTGCCCGGCTGAGTGATTGCAGGAGGTTTCCGTAGGCATCAGCGAACCTCCGCATAGCCTCCTCGGAGAACCGCTGACGGTTGTATTCGACGGTCAGGCACGTTTCGTGCGCTTGCCGCCGTATGTCCAGCATCAGATCGAACTGGATCCTCATCAGTTCCACGGGGTCCGGCACGGGTGTCACACGCAGGCCGTCAAGGGCCCAGATCGCGCTCGGGTCGAGCGAACCGTATCCGATGGCGGCCTGGAAGAGGGGGTTACGATCGGCGTCCCGATGGGGGGCGAGAGTCTCCACCACCACTTCGAATGGCACATCCTGGTATTCGAGTGCGTCCAGGATCGCCTCATCCACCTGCTCGATAAAGCGATCGAAGGTCGAGGTGACCTCTACCCGGCAGCGCAGCGCCACGGTATTGGCGAAAAATCCGATCGTCCCGTAGAAGTCCGGGTTCGGTCGAGCGACCACCGGTGTGCCGACCGCTATATCGCTCGATCCCGTCCAGCGCTGCAACAAAATAAAGTACACCGCAAGCATGCCGGTGAACGGAGTGACCGAGCGGTCCCGGCAAAATGCTTCGAAGTCCGCCACCACCTTTCCTGGAAGGGTGACCGGGAGCCGGGAACCGATAATCCCGCCCGGGCTCTCCCCGCTGTCCTCAGGCAGCCGTACGGGCTGGATGCCGGCAAGCCGGTCGCGCCAATAGTCCAGGCCGGATCGGTCCACCTCCGAGGATTTCTCCGCCAGGCAGAAATCGGAGTATTGAACGGCGGGCTTCGAGAGGGCCGCGGAGTCCGCATCGGCATAAGCGAGGCGCAACTCTTCGGCGAACACCTGAGCGGAGACTTCGTCGATGATGAGGTGATGGAAAACGAAGACCAGCAGCTGCGACCCGGGTGACACCCGTATGACGCTCGTCCGCCAGAGCGGCCCCGACGCGAGGTCGAAAGGAACACCCAGCAGCCTTGTGGCCTCGGACTCTGCCCAGGCGCGGCGCTCGCCGTGCGAGTCCCCCTTGGCCTCCACCATGTCGATCAGAGCGGTCCGGTCAGCGGCTTCGTCCGCGTCGTGCACGACCTGGAGGACCTCGCCCTCGTCCTCCATGAATGTGGTGCGCAACGTTTCATGCCTGTCACGCAGCACTTGAAGAGAGCGCCCGAGGCGGTCGGTGTCAAGGTCCCCGCCGACCGCGAGAACAGTTCCCCAGGCGTCAACCGAACTGTCCGGCCGAACCAGTGAGGAGAAGTACATCCTCTGCTGTGCGGATGAGGCGGGAACCGTACGACCATTCACGTGGCGCATTTGAGACATAGCAGCCCCCGTTTCTCTCATGCTGGCACATGTGCACTCCGCGCGACCTCACGTGGCTGCAGCCATCAAAGCAGAATGTCTGCCGCAAGACCCCCCTGTCTCGCCGGCTAGACAGAAGGCGGTCACGCCGATGGACCGCGTGTCTCGCCGGCGGGACACGCTCGGCACGCCATTCCATTCGGGCTCGAAATGGGGGCAGAGTGAAGATTGCCGTATCGCCGGACAGCCGGAAATGCGGGTGGCTTCCGTCACGTGAATTGGGAGAATTGGGGGAAGCACGGTGGATTGGCTGTTGTCGCAGCTTCAGAGTCGGTCCGACGCCGAGGCGATGGTCGGGCACGGCGGCAGGGTCACGTACGCCGAGCTCGCGGAGCGAACCTCCGGCTGGCTGGCCGAGCTGAGCCGGCTCGAAGTGGCGGCGGGCGAGTGCGTGGCGATCGTCGGGAACGCCTCACCGCACATGGTCGCGCTCTTCACCGCGCTCGCCGTCCGAGGCGCTGTCGTGGTTCCCTTCGCCCCCACCGATCCGCCGGAGGATCAGCGGGCGCGCCGGGTCACCATGGCGCATGCGACCCGTGTCGTCGAGTTCGGCGGCCCCGACGAGTGGACTGTCCGGACCCCCACGCCACCGGACGCTCCCCGACCACGCCTGCTGACCGAGTGCGCCCGCCGCGGCGAGGCCGGACTGCTGCTGTTCTCCTCGGGCTCGACCGGCGAGAGCAAAGCGGCCCTGCTCTCGCTCCCGCGGCTGCTGGGCGGCTTCCGTGCGTCCCCTCGCCCTCGGCGGACGCTCCAGTTCATGGCGCTCGACCACATCGGGGGCGTCAATACCTTGTTCCGCACACTCATCGGCGGCGGCACCGTGGTCGCCGAACCGCAACGCACCCCCAAACACGCCTGTGAGGCCATCCACCGTCACGGCGTCCAGGTGCTGCCGACCACGCCGACCTTTCTCAACATGCTGCTGCTCTCCGACGTCCACCGGGACTACGACCTGTCCTCGCTCGAACTGATCACCTACGGCACGGAACCCATGCGCGAGGTCACCCTCGCGCACGCGACCAGGGTGTTCCCCCAGGTGCGGTTCAAGCAGACCTACGGCCTCACGGAGACCGGCATCCTGCCCACGCGGTCCGTCTCGTCCGACTCGTTGCGGATGGACCTCGGAGGGCAGGGATTCAGGACGCGGGTGCGTGACGGAGTTCTCTGGATCAAGTCGCCGAGCGCCATGATCGGGTATCTCAACGCGCCCAGCCCCTTCGACGAGGAGGGATGGCTCAACACGGGAGACGCGGTCGAAGTCGCCGAGGACGGCACCCTCCGTGTGCTCGGACGGCTCTCGACCCTGATCAATGTGGGCGGGGAGAAGGTGTCCCCGGCCGAGGTCGAGAACGTGCTGCTCCGAGCCGGCAATGTCTCCGACGTCATCGTGACCGGACGCCCAAACGCCGTCACCGGTCACATCGTCACGGCCACCGTCGAACTGGTCGAGCAGGAGGAGCGGCGGGCACTGAACAGGCGGCTGCGCCAGTTCTGTACCAAGCACCTACCGCCCCACAAGGTTCCGGCCGTCGTCACCGTCTCAGACGTGCCGTTGCACGGCGAGCGGTTCAAGCGCATGGGGGGCGCTACATGAGCGGCGCCGCGGACCGGCGTCCGGTGGCGGTCGTCAGCGGAGGCAGCCGCGGTCTGGGTCTGGCTCTGGTGACCGACTTCCTGGAGCGCGGCTACCGGGTGGAGACCTTCAGCCGGACCGAGTCCGCCGAGCTCACCGCGCTGCGCAAGGCGGCCGCCGCGGACACCCTGTCCTGGTCGTCGGTCGACGGAACGGACGCCGAGGCGGTCGAAGAGTTCGGCCGCGCGGTCACGCGTCGCCGGCGCCGCATCGACACGCTGGTGAACAACGCGGCCACCGGGCTCGAGGGCCTGCTGACCCTGACCGCCCCGACGGCCATCGAGACCGCGCTGCGGACCAACGTGACCCTGCCGGTCCTGCTCACCCGGGCCTGTCTCAAGCCCATGCTCGCCCGCCGGACCGGTGTGGTGATCAACCTGTCCTCCATCAACGCGCTGCGCGGGCAGACCGGCGTCGCTGTGTACGGCGCGGCGAAAGCCGCACTGGACGGACTGACGCGGGGCCTCGCCCGTGAAGTCGGCCCCGCCGGGGTCCGCGTGGTCAGTGTCGCCCCCGGCTACTTCGACAGCGACATGACCGCGGGCATCGGCCAGGCCCAACGCCAACGCATCGTGCGCCGAACGCCGTTGGGCCGGCTCGGCTCGGTGGACGACGTGCTCGGCGTCATCCGGTTCCTCACCTCGCCCGCGGCGAGTTTCATCACGGGCCAGACCATCACCGTCGACGGCGGCTACACCTGCTGAACCCCTGCCGCGGGTCCGGGTGCGCATGAACGGAGTGTGATTCCCATGAACAAGCGGGACACGGTCAAGGCCGTCCTGCTCGAGATCGTGAACGAGGTGGCCGGGCCGGTGGAGCACCTGGACGACGACCAGCTCCTCGTCGACCAGCTCGGCCTCGAATCGCTGCACCTCGCGCGGCTGGTCGCCGTACTGGAGATGGAACTGGACACCGACCCGTTCTCCGACGACATGCCCATCACCGGTGTGCGCACGGTCGGTGACCTGCTCCAGGCGTACGACCCGGTCGTCCTGCCCCGACTCGGGGCCGGCGAGCCGTCGTGACACAGCGCGAGCCCGGCGAACCGATCGCCATCGTGGGCATGGCCGCCCGTTTCCCCGGAGCAGCGGACGTGGACCGGTTCTGGGACGTCGTCCTCGCCGGACGGGAGGCGATACGCGACCTTGACGACGAGGAGTTGCTCCGCAGTGGTGTGAGGCCGGAGTGGCTGAAGGACCCCGACTACGTGAAGGCGACCGCCTCGATGGACGGCGTCGACCTCTTCGACGCGGCCTTCTTCGACATCTCCGGCCGCGAGGCCGCCTCCATGGACCCTCAGCAGCGGATCTTCCTGGAGACGTGCTGGCACGCTCTGGAGCACGCGGGCCTTCGCACGGCAGCCGGTGCCGGCGCCTCGGTCGGTGTCTTCGCCGGCAGCGGCGGTGTCCTCACCAGCTACCTCCCCGAGGTGCTGAGGAGCGCCGGGCCACTGGAAGACCCCACGGCCTCGCTGGAGCAGCTCGGGACCGACAAGGACTTTCTCGCCACCCGGGTGTCGTACAAGCTCAACCTGACCGGTCCCAGCCTGACGGTGCAAACGGCGTGCTCCACATCCCTGGTCGCGGTGCACCTCGCCGTCCAGAGCCTGTTGCGCGGCGAGTGCGAGGCGGCACTGGCCGGCGGCGTGAACATCCGACTCCCGCACGCCACCGGTTACTGGCACCGCCGGGGCGGCATCCTGTCGCCGGACGGCCGCTGCCACCCCTTCGACGTCAGCGCGCAGGGAACGATCTTCGGCAGCGGCGTGGGCGCCGTCGTCCTGAAACCCCTCGCCGACGCGCTTCGCGACGGTGACACCGTCTACGCCACCGTCCTCGGAACAGCGATCAACAACGACGGCGGCGGCAAGTCCAGCTACGGTGCGGCGAGTCTGCCCGGCCAGCTGGCCGCGATGCGTCGGGCGCTCCACGTCTCCGGTGCCGATCCCGCCACGATCGGCTACGTCGAGGCGCACGGAACCGGCGTCCCGCTCGGCGACCCCGCCGAGATCGGCGCGCTGAAACAGATCTTCGGGCAGGACTCCCCCTGCGCCATCGGCTCGGTGAAGGCGCTGATCGGGCACATGGAAGCGGCATCGGGCATCGCGGGTCTGATCAAGGCCGCGCTGTCCCTGTATCGGGGGCGGATCCCGCCCAGCCCGTACTTCACGGCGCCGAGTCCTCGGCTGAACCTGGACGACACGGGTCTGTTCGTCAACACGGCACCGCTGTCCCTGCCCGGGGCCCCTCGCCGGGCAGCGGTCAATTCCCTCGGCATCGGCGGCACCAACGCCTTCGCCGTGCTGGAACAGGCACCGGAACGCACGCGGACGGATCGGCGTCCAGGGCAGGAACTCATCACGATCAGCGCCAGAAGCGCGGACGCGCTGCGGGACCTGGCGGACCGGTGGGCGAACCGCCTGCGGGAGCCCGACGCGCCCTTGAGGGAGCTGGCCCACACCAGTCATGTCGGTCGCCGCCCGCTGCGACACCGGCTCAGCGTCATCGCGGACACCGCGGACACGGCGGCCGAGCGCATCGAGTCGTGGCTGAGCGGCGGGAGAGGAGCGGCGGACACGGGCGAATCCGCGCGAACCGAGCCTCGGGTCGCGTTCCTCTTTCCGGGTCAGAGCTCCGAGTACGCCGGCATGGCCGTCGAGCTCCACCGTGAGCATCCGGTGTTCCGCGCGGCGCTGGACCGGCACACGGAAACCTTCCACCGCCTCACCGGGGTCGGCCCCCTCGACGTGCTGGCCGACCCCGCCTCGCAGACGCGGGCCGAACTGCTCCAGCCAGCGGTTTTCCTCCTTCAGGTCGCGCTGGCGGAGTTCTGGGCCTCATGCGGAGTGCGGCCCGACGCGGTGGTCGGTCACAGCCTCGGCGAGTACGCGGCCGCCTGCGTGGCCGGCGTGTTCAACGTCGAGCAGGGTCTCGAACTGGTCGGCGCACGCGGTCGCGCCTTCGCGGCTGTTCCCGGCAGCGGCCGCATGGTCGCCGTCGGCTGCGGCGACGTGGCCGAGCTGGAACGGCTGGTCACGGCGGTGGGCGGTTCGGCGGCGGTCGCCGCGTACAACGCGCCGGGACGAATCACGGTCTCCGGCTCGGAGACCGTGATGAGCGAGCTGGAGACCGAATTCCGGCAGCGGGGGTGGGACACGATCCCGCTGGAGACCACGCACGCCTTCCACTCACCGTTGGTCGCCCCGGCCGTCGCCGCCCTCGTCGAGGCCGCCGGCCGGGTCGCCCACCAGCGGCCGGCCGTGCCGATGGCCCTGAACCTCACCGGCACCTGGGCCGACGGGCAGGAACTCGACGCCGAGTACTGGGGGCGGCAGCTCACCTCACCGGTCAGGTTCGCGCCTGGTGTCGGCGAACTGCTCAGCGGCGGGTGCACGGTCTTCCTCGAAGTCGGCCCCGGGCGGACGCTCACCACCGCCGGCCGCATCCAGTCCGACGACGAAGCCGTCTGGCTGCCCGGCCTCGCGCCCAGGGTCCCGGATCCGGTCACCGTGCTCGGCCATCTGGCGCGCCTGGACAGAGCAGGGATACCGGTCGACTGGGCGGCGTACTACGCGCCCCTGCGGGCGAGCAAGGTCTCCGCTCCGCTCTATCCCTTCGCCCGGGTCCGGCACTGGACCGCACCGGCCCCCGCGCCGCCTTCCGGCTCCGGGGTGTCCACGCGGCCGGCCGAGGATCTGCCCGGACTGGTCCGGCTCGCGCTGCCGCGATCCACGCAACGACGTTACGAGACCACCGTGGCTGCGAGCGCTCCGCATGCGCTCGCCGATCACGAGATCTCCGGTCGCCTCGTCGTACCGGGGGCTTACCACACCGCGTGCCTGGTGGAGGCGGTGGCCGGCGACTCGGCTGCGGTCGTCGAGGACCTGGTCTTCCCGCGGGCTCTGGAGGCCGAGGAGGCGCCACGCCGACTCCAGCTTGTGCTCACCCCGGCCGGGGACCACAGGTTCGTCGCACAATCGCTCGGCCTGACGCGTGCGGACGACCCGTCGGCCGACGAGTCCTGGCAGGTGCACGCGGAGGGGCGGATTCACCGGGCCGAGGTCTCTGCACAGCCGACGGACCCATCGGCCCACCTCGCCGGTCGGCCGGTTTCCCCGGCCGAGCTCTACCCGCGGTTCGAGGCAGCGGGCTTCCGGTTCGGTCCGGCGTTCCAGTGGATCGAAGAGCTGCGTCTGGACGGTGAGGACAGCTCCGGCGACCTCGCCTTCTCGGCCGACTCGCCACGAGAGCGCACCATGGCGCTGCTCGACTCCTGTGTTCAGCTAGCGATCGCGGCACGGATCGTCCGCGCGGCACCCGAAGACGGCGTGCTGCTGCCGTTCCGGATCGATCGGGCGGTGTTCCACCCTTCCCGCGAGGCCGTGGGATCAGGTGTCGCGCGCATCCGGCACCGCGAGGCCGATGCCTCCGGCGCGCTGGCCGACGTCTCACTGACCGACCTCGAAGGCAACCCCCTCCTCGACCTCTTCGGGCTCCAACTGCGAGCGGTCTCCCTCCGTTCGCCCGAGGCCGCGATCCACGCCGACACGTGGGAGGAGGTCAGGACCACCGGTGACGTGTCGTCCACGCCCGGACCGTGGGTGGTGCTCGCCGACCCTCAGGGGCACTGGCGCCGGGCTGTGACAGCGCTGGAGGCAGGCGGCGGCCGGTGTGTGGTCGCCGAGGTGGGCACGGCCTTCACCCGCCTGGGCGAGCACCGGTACGCGCTGGATCCCGCAGACGCGGATCAGCTGGTGCGGCTGTTCCGCGCCACCGGGCCGGCGAGCGTGTTGCACTGCCTCGGCCTGGACGCCCAGAACACGCGGACCGCATGTGGCAGCGTGGCCGCGCTCGTGCGGGCCGGCGAACGTGCGGAGTGGACGCCCGATTCCGTGGTCCTGCTGACCCGCGGGGCGGTGGCCGTCCACGATTCCGCCGAGGTGGGCGACCCCTATGGGTCGATGCTGTGGGGCCTTGGCCGGAGCGCCGCACTGGAGGCACCACATCTGAACCTGCGGCTGCTCGATGTCGATCCGCACGACCGCACCAGCTCACTGAGCATGCCGTCCGAGTGGCCCGGCGCCGAGGCCGCGATCCGGGGCGGACGGCTCTACCGGCCCACGCTGCGCCGCGAGTCGGTGCCGTCGGCTAGTCCCGGCCGGCTCGGTGCCCACGGGTGCTACCTGATCACCGGCGGGACCGGCGAGCTCGGTCTGCGTACGGCGGCGTGGCTGGCCGGACGCGGGGTGCGACACGTCGTACTCGCGTCGCGACGTGCCCTTGAGACGCGGGTCGAGGAGCAGGTCCGCGAGCTGGAGCGGTCCGGGGTGAAGGTCACCCTGGCCGGCCTGGACGTCACGGACCAGGCCGCGGTCGACCGGCTGGTCGAGCGCGCGCATCGGGAGTGGGGCGGCCTCAAGGGCGTCGTCCACGCGGCCGGAGTCCTCGACGACGCGGTGCTGTCGCAGCTGAGTTGGGACCGCTTCCGCTCGGTACTGGCCCCGAAGGTCGCCGGCGGTTGGCACCTGCACCGCGCCACCCTGGATCTCGACCTCGAGCACTTCATCCTCTTCTCCTCCACGGCCGCTCTGCTCGGCGCCCCGGGACAGTCCCACTACGCGGCTGCAAACGCCTTCCTCGACGGGCTCGCCCACCACCGGCGCGGGTTGGGACTCCCTGCGCTGAGCGTCAACTGGGGGCCGTGGGAGGCGGGCATGACGGCGCAACTGAGCGAACGCCTGCGAACCCGGCTCGTGGAGAGCGGGTTCACCCCGCTGGAAGCCGATCCGGCCTTCGCCGCACTCGACCGGATCCTGGCTGGGCCCCGCGGACAGTACGGTGTCTTCACCCTGGACTGGTCCCGCTACCTGGACCGGTTCCCCATCGGGCGAGCGGTCGTCACGGGTGGGGGAACATCCGCCGAGGACGGAGCGGAGGCTGTCGGGCGGCTACGCCGGGACTGGCACGGCGCGGCACCGGAACAGCGCCGTGAGCTGGTGCTCGTATACCTGCGCGCCATGTTGGCCAAGCGGATCGGCATGTCCGAGGCCGCCATCGACGAGGACCTCGCGCTCCACGAAACCGGGCTCGACTCGCTGGTGGCGGTCGAAGTACGCGGCCAGATCTTCCGCGACCTCGGCGTCGACCTGCCGCTCACCGGTCTCCTCCAGGACAAGGCCCTGCGCCTGCTCGTCGACGAGCTGGCGGAGCGCCTGACGCTCGACGCTCCGGCCCGTGCTGTCGCTTCCGCGGCGGCGCCGACCGCCGTGGAGCCCTTCTCACCGCAGGAGGCGGAACGCCTCCTGGCCAACCTCGACTCGCTGACCGAGGACCAGATCGAGGCACTGCTGCCCTGGCTGGCCGACCGGGACGGAATCTCATGACTGACGAGGGTACGCACCCATGGGAGACACGGAAGAAGCTGGAGGCGGCACTGCGGTCGCGCGCCGGTCGGGCGCGGACCGAGCACCCGCTCTCGTACGCCCAGCGGCCGCTTGTGCTGCTGCATCGAATGAACCCCGACAGCGCGTCCTACAACGTCGGGTTCACCGCCCGCTTCACCGGCGGATTCGATTCCGGCACCTTCCGCAGCGCGGTCTCGTCGCTCGTCGGGCGGCACACGGCCCTGCGCACCACCTTCGACGGCACCGACGGGCAGACGGTGCACGGGTGGCTCGAACCCGACTTCGCCGAACAGGACGCCGGAGGGTGGGCCGAGCAGCGGATCGACGACGCGGTCCGCCGTGCCTACCGCGAGCCGTTCGACCTCGCGAGCGGGCCGCTGGTCCGGGTACGGACGTATCCGGTGACACCGGGAGAGGCCGTGGTGCTGCTGGTCGTGCATCACGTGGTGTGCGACTTCTGGTCGCTCGGTGTCATCGTGGCGGAACTGGAGCAGCTCTACCTCGCCGAGGCCCGGCGCAGTCCGTCCCGGCTGACCGGACACAACGTGCCCTACAGCGACTTCGTCTCCCACCAACGGCGGCTGCTCGAAGGGGAGAAGGGCAGCATGGCTCGCGCGTATTGGCACGCTCGGCTCGCGGGCCGGCTCGAACCTGCCGAATGGCCCCGCTTCGAACTCGACGCGGACTCCGACGGGGGCGGGTCGATCGTGTTCCCCATCGCCCCGGAGCTCACCGACGGTGTGTTCGCGCTGGCCAAGGAGGAAGGGGTCACGCCCTACACCGTGTTGCTGACCGCCTTTCAGGTCCTCGTCAGCCGCTACACCGGACGGCGGGACGTCCTGGTGGGGTCTCCCTTCGCGGGCAGGACCAGTCCGACGACGGCCGAGTGCGTGGGGAACTTCGTCAACCCGGTCGTGCTGCGCGCCGACCTGAGCGACGCCGTGCCGTTCCGTGAGCAACTGGGCCGTACCCGTCGTACCGTCATCGAGGCCCTCGAACATCAGGACTACCCGTTCGAGCTGCTCGTCGGCGAGCTGGCGCCGCGCCGGGTGGACGACCGCAACCCGGTCTTCCAGGCGATGTTCAGCTACCAGAAACCCACCCGGTACCCGGCGCTGGCGGGCCTGTACGTGGCCGACGACGGCGCGGCCCCGGTCGGGTGGGCCGGGCTGACCGCGGTGCCGTACCGCATGGACCAGCAGGACGACCAGCTCGAACTCGTGCTGGAGATCGTGCATGACGGCGAGCGGCTCGTCGGGCTGCTCAAGTACCGCAAGTCCGTCTTCCCGGCTCGGGCCGCTCGCCAGGTGACCGAGAACTATCTGGCACTGCTGCGCGCCGCGCTCGCGGACCCCGGTCGCGGTGTGGAGGAACTGCCGATGGCGTCCGACATCATCCCCGGCAGCGACCGCCGCACCCCCTCGCCGCGTGAGTCCTGCGGCTCGACTCCTCACCGCGGCCCGGCGCTGCGGGATGTCGAAGAGCGCATCACGGCCGTCTGGCGGCACGTGCTCGGGCGCGGGGGCATCAGGCCCGATGACAACTTCTTCGATCTCGGTGGCAACTCCATGCTGCTGACCCAGGTGCACGAGATGCTCGCCGACGAAGCCCCGGACACCCCTTTGAAGATCAACGAGCTGTTCCGCTACCCGACCGTGGCCGGCCTGGCCCGGCGCCTCGGCCGGACCGCCGCCGAGGCCGACAGGGATCGCCCCGCCCGAGGCAGGGCATCGAGCAGACGGGCACAGCTCGCGGGTGGAACGGCCCGCAGCGCCCGCCTGCGGGCGCGAGAGCGTCGTCTCCCCGGCACCGAAGGGAGCGACGATGTCTGACGGTGGCACGACCGATCCGACGGTTCGACCGAACGACGTGGCCGTGATCGGCATGTGCGGCCGGTTCCCCGGCGCCGGGAATCTGGCGCAGTTCTGGAACCGGCTTCGTGCCGGAGACGACATGCTGACCACGTTCGCCGACGCCGAACTCGTGGCTGCCGGGGTGCCGGAGCGGTTGCTGCGCAATCCCGCCTACGTCAGGCGCGCCGCGACGCTGCCGGACGCGTTCGACTTCGACCACGAGTTCTTCGGCCTCACCAGCCGCGAGGCGAAACTGCTCGATCCGCAGCAACGGATTCTGCTCGAGGTCGCCTGGGAACTGCTCGAGACCATCGGCTACTCCGGTGGAGGGGGCGCTCAGGCCGTCGGCGTGTTCGCCGGTGCGTCGATGAACACGTACCTGACGAATGTGCTGGCTCGCTCCTGTGACCCGCTGGGCTACGACGGCACCGAGCTCATGATCGCCAACGACAAGGACTACTTGACCACCAGGATCTCCTACAAGCTCGGCCTCAAGGGCCCGAGCGTCAATGTCCAGACCGCCTGTTCGACGTCGCTGGTCGCCGTGCACATGGCGGTGCAGAGCCTGCTCGCGGGTGAGTGCGACGTCGCCCTGGCCGGCGGTGTCTCGGTGATCGCCAACCCCTATCCCGGCTACGTCTTCAGCGAAGGGATGATCCTCTCCCCGGACGGGCGCTGCCGGCCGTTCGACGCCGACGGCGCGGGCACGGTCTTCGGCGACGGAGTGGGCCTGGTCGCTCTGAAACGGCTGGCCGAAGCGATCGAGGACGGCGATCAGGTCCTCGCCGTGGTGAAGGGTTCCGCGATCAACAACGACGGCTCGGACAAGATCGGCTACACGGCCCCGAGCATCGAAGGGCAAAGAGCGGTGATCGCCGAGGCGCAGGCGGTCGCCGACGTGGAGAGCGACACCATCGGCTACGTCGAGGCCCATGGGACCGCGACGGTGCTGGGTGACCCCATCGAGTTCGCCGCGCTGAGCGAGGCCTTCGTCGAGGGCGGCGCCCGGCCAGGCCGGTGCGCCCTGGGCTCGGTCAAGGCGAACGTCGGCCACCTTGCGGCAGCGGCGGGGGTCGCGGGCCTGATCAAGACGGTGCTGGCGCTGCGGCATCAAGAGATCCCGGGCCACCCGAACTTCATCCGGCCCAATCCCGAGATCGACCTGGACGACAGTCCGTTCTTCATCAACACCCTGCCGATGGCCTGGCCGGCGGGAGAGACTCCCCGGCGGGCCGGTGTCAGTTCATTCGGCCTCGGCGGCACCAACGCCCATGTCGTCTTAGAGGAGGCACCGCCACTGCCCGCCCGGCAGGCCGCGGGCGACGGTCCGCGGCTGCTCGCGGTGAGCGCCAGGAGCGACGCGGCACTGCGGGGGCTGGCGGGCCGGCTGGCCGACGCGCTGGAGCGGGCGGACGCCCCCGGCCTCGACGACGTGGCCTACACGCTGCGCGGGGGACGGCGCGGCCACGCCCATCGCCACGTCGTCACCGCGAGCGACCACGCCGGTGCCGCGGCCGGACTGCGCGCGCTGGCGGAGGGGAGGTCCGCGGGCCGGGTGGCGGCGGAGGCCGCCCCCGCTGTCTCCTTCCTGTTCGGTGAGGTCACAGTCGAGGAGTTCGGGGCGCTGGCCGCGTACCTGCCCGCCGTCGTCGACACGGCGAAGCGGCACACCGGGAGCCCCGACATCGACGCCGCCGAAGCGTCCGCCGCCCGGTTGACGGCCAGTCAGGTGGTCGCGACGCTCTGGACGGAGTCCGGGGTCCGGCCCGCGGCCGTCGGTGGAGCGGGCGCCGGCGAGGTGCTGGCGGCCTGTTTCGCCGGGGTTCTGGACGCCGCCGACGCGCAGGCGCTGCTGTCCTGGCGGGCCGGTCTGCTCGACGCACTGCCCGAGGTGCGCCCGCGAGCGCCGCGGATCCCCTTCCTGTCGGCCGTGGTCGGCGGTGAACTGCCGCAGGCACGGGCGCTCGACCCGTGCCACTGGACCCGGGACGTGTGGGAGGGCGGTCGGCTGACCGAGGCCTTCGCGGACCGGGCCGGGGAGGGCGCCGTCGTGCTGCCGGTCGGAACGCCGTCCCCGCCCGTGGACCTCACCCTCGCCGCCGACCCGCACCTGCTTCCCGTGGCACGGCTGCTGGCCGCCGCGGCGCGGCTGTGGACGGAAGGCGTGCCGGTGGACTGGTCGTCCTGGTCCGGAGGTCAACCTCGCCGGGTCCCGCTTCCGACACAACCGCTGGAGCGCGTCTTCTCCCGACTCGAACCGCCCACCGCCTCCACCGGGAAACGGGGCTTGGCCTCCGAGGCGGAACCGGTCCGCGCCGAGCAAGCGGCCGAGTCGCGGCTGGGCGGCGAGGAGCTGAAGCGGGCACTGGCGAAGCTCTGGTCCGAGGCCTTGCGGAACGAGGTGGACCGCTACGACCTGAGCCTCTTCGAGCTGGGCGGCGACGAGATGCTCGTCGTCAGACTCACCCGGCGCATCGAGCAGGCACTCGGTGTGCCGCTGACGGCCGCGCAACTCCTCGCGCATCCGACGATCGGTCAGCTGGCGGCCTGGCTGGACCAGGACCGGCCCTGCGGCCACCAGGACAGGAAAACCGATCTCTCCAGGAGGAAGCTGCGGTGAACGGTGAGGACCAGCGGCAGGACATCCGCGACTATCTGAAGGTCAAGGAGGACTTCGACTCCAAGATGGCCGAGATCGACCGGACCGAGAGGTTCGACGCCTCCCACGGAGTGGACACCAGCACCCCGTTCGAGAGCTGGGAGATCGAGGAGATCGACGAAGCCGGCCTGCTCAACAACTACCGGTACTCACCGTCTCCGGCCGCCACTCTGCGAAAAGTCATCTCGGCGACCCCGGTGACCTACGAGGACGTGGCGTTCGTCGATTTCGGGTCCGGGAAAGGGCGTGTGCTGCTCGTCGCGTCGGAGTTTCCGTTCAAGCGAATCATCGGGGTCGAGTACTCGGAGCACCTCTGTTCGATCGCGGAGCGGAACATCGGACAGTACAGCTCGGCCTCGCAGAAGTGCGATGTCTTCGAGATCCGTCATGAGGACGCCACGAAGTTCGAGATTCCGGACGATGCCGGCGTCTTCTACTTCTACGAGCCGTTCAGTCCCCCGTTGGCCATGAAGGTGCTGGAGAACATCGAGCGCTCCCTTGCCCGCGCCCCGAGGGCCGCTGTCATCTGCATGGTCGGGCGGGCGTTGCTCGCCGTCATCGAGGGGCGGGAGCCGTGGGTTCCCCACGGTCCGGTGGTCACGTCGCCGGACGAAGAGTACTTCGACGCCCGGCTGTTCACCGCACGCGTCAGCGCGCCGGGGGATTCCTGAACCGATGTCCGATCACAAGGAGAGCACCGTGGAACCCCTGCTCCAAGAAGTCGCGACCATCGTCGGTGACTATTTCGACATCCGGCCCGAACAGCTGGAATCCGACGCCGCTTTCACGGACCTCGGGGACTCGCTGTCGTTGCTCGGCATGTTGCGACGCCTGGAGGACCGCTACGGCTGCAAAGTGCCGCTCCGGGAACTCTTCGGCGATGCCCAGACCCTGTCCGGCCTGACCGCGTACCTTCGCACGCACGCACCGCCGGACACGACGCCCGCCCCCGTCGCGCCGCCCCCCGTCGACAGCGAACCAGGACTCACCACACCGTCGGCCGAGACGCCGACGCCGGACGGTGCCTCGTCGCCGGGTGCCTCGACCGCCGTGCAGGACCTGATCAGAGAACAGCTTCTGGTCATGCAGCGCCAGCTTCAGCTGCTGGCGGACGGCGAGCCGGCTCCCCCGGTCGGCCCGGCTACCGGGCCCGTGTCCCGAGCCGGTGCTTCGACGCGCGTGGCGCTCTCCCCGCCGAAGTCGGTGGTGCCCCTCGCACCGGGCGCGCGCAGCAGCGCGACCAGTCCGGTGGAGACGGCAGAGCGCACCCGCTATCTGAAGGAACTCGCTGACCGCCTCGGTAGTCGGACCAAGGGCTCCAAGGAATTCGCGCAACGGTTCAGGCCGATGGTCGCCGACAGCCGGTCCACGGTCGGTTTTCGCCCCTCGACCAAGGAGATGCTGTACCCGATCGTCGCCGAACGGGGGCAGGGCTCCCGGCTGTGGGACATCGACGGAAACGAGTACGTCGACCTCACCCTGGGCTACGGCGTCCACCTCCTCGGCCACAATCCGCCGGTCGTCATGTCGGCCTTGCGCAAGCGGCTGGACGTCGGTTTCAGCCTCGGACCGCGCACCCAGTTGGTCGAGGAAGTCGCCGCCGGGATACTCGAACTCACGGGTATGGACCGCGTCGCCTTCCTCAACAGCGGCACGGAAGCGGTCATGACCGCGGTCCGGCTCGCACGCGCCGCGACCGGCCGCGACAAGATAGTAGTTTTCTCCACCGCGTACCACGGCCACTTCGACAGCGTGCTCGCCGTACCGTCCCACGAGAACGGCGTGTTCGGCACCCAGCCGCTCGCACCGGGTGTCTCGCCGCTCGCGGTGGAGAACGTGTACGTGCTCGAGTTCGGCACAGACGACGCTCTCGACTTCATCAACAGGCACGGACCGGAACTCGCGGCGGTTCTCACCGAGCCGGTGACGCTGCGAACTCCCGGCGTGCAGAACCCCGACTTCCTTCGCGCGCTCCGGGAGATCACCAGGACGCACGGTACGAAACTCGTCTTCGACGAGATGGTCACGGGTTTCCGTTGCCATCCGGCGGGCGTCCAGGGACTGTACGGAATCAAGGCCGATCTGGCCACCTACGGAAAGATCGTGGGCGGCGGCATGCCGCTGGGCGTGATCGCCGGACGCGGCGGGGTCATGGACCCGATCGACGGCGGCGTCTGGAACTTCGGCGACGACTCGGGACCGAGGGTGGAATCCACCTTCTTCGGCGGCACGTTCAACCAGCATCCGCTGACCATGGTGACGGCCAAGGCGGTCCTCGACCACCTCCGCGCGGCGGGACCCGAACTGCAACGGAGCCTCGACCGCAGGACTGCGACGTTCACGGACCAGCTGAACGCCGACTTCCGTGAACTCGACGTGCCGATCGAGGTCCAGAGGTTCTCCTCGCTCTTCAAGTTCGAGCACCAGGCGAACATGGACCCGTTCTACTTCAATCTGCTCGACCGTGGCGTGTTCGTCTGGGAGCTGCGCAACTTCTTCCTGTCCACCGCGCACGAGCAGGCCGATCTCGACCACATCCGCACCGCGGTGCGGGAATCGGTCGAGGAACTGCTCGCCCACGGCCTGCTCGGCAGCCGGGTGAACCCGGCCGGTCCCCTCCCCCGTGCGGCAGCGCCCCGCAGCACCCGCGCGCAACGGCAACTGCGGGCTCTGGACCAGGACGGCGTGCCCGCCTTCGAGATGTCCGTCGGATTCTGGCTCGACGGCTCCCTCAACCGCGATGCCCTGCGCACCGCCGTGCGGGACCTGGTCGCCCGCCACGAGACCCTGCGGACCACGTTCAGCCCGGACGGTGAGAGGCTCATCGTCCATCCCGCGTCGGAGACACCGCTGGACGATGTGCTGTTCGAGCACACCTGCGGGGACGAGGACGAACTCGGGCGCTTCCTGCGGTCCTGGGCCGAACGACCGCTCGATCCGGTCGACGGGAGAGTGTTCCGCGCGGCTGTGGTGGAGGTCGGCCCCGAGCGGCATCTGCTGCTGGTCACCGTGCACCACGCGGCGGTGGACGGCTGGTCCTACGGCGTCCTGCTCGACGACCTCGCCGCGATGTACAACGCCGGATGCCGCGGTACGAGCCTCCAGTTGCCGCCGGCCGCGCAGTTCCGGGACTACCTCGACTGGCACGAGCGGGTCACGGCTGGCCCCACCGCCGCAGAGCACCGTGATTTCTGGCGTTCCCGCCTCAAGGGAGCTCCCCCGCTGGAGCTGCCGTCGTCAGGGCAGCCGAGCCGGTTCCCCTATCGGGCGGTACGGCACGGCGTTCTCCTCGACGGCGATTTCCGCGACCGGATGCGGGAGGCCGCCCGCCAGGAGGGCGTCACGGTCTTCGCCTACCTGGTGGCGGCCTGGGGGGCCTTGTTGCAGCGGCTGACGGAGCAGGACGACGTCCTTGTACCCGTCGCGTCCGCCCGGCGTCCGCCGGAGCTGGACCAGGTGGTCGGATACTGCTCGAATCTGCTGCCCCTGCGCCTGCCCCGGCAGGCGGACATGCAGGTCGCGGACTACGTGGCCGAGGTCCTGTCCCAGCTGGTCACCGGACTGGAACACCAGGACTACCCGTTCGCGGACCTCGTCGCGGAATCCGCTCCGCTCGGAGCAGGCCTGCGCAGCACGTTGTTCACCACGTCGATGTCGTTCTACCGCCATGTCGTGGTGGCACCTATGGACGGGCTCGAGGTCTCGGAGGCCGCTCCACTGCCGATCACACACACCGGCAATCCCCTGGCTCTGAACGTCATGGAGCGTACGGACGGCTTCAAGTGCGAGTTCGAGGCCGCCACCGACATCGTCGACCCCGGCCTCGTCGAGCGCCTTCCCCAGTACTACCGGAACCTGTTGAGCGCCATGGTCGCCGGCAGCGAGCGGCCGTTGGCCGAGCTGGACCACGAGGTCCGGGAAAGCCTGAACGCGAGCCAGTGAGCCGAAGCGGGGGGGGCGCAGGTGCAGGCACCACACCGGGTCGGCCCGCCTGCGCCGGAGCTTCACCGAGCGGGCGGCCCGGGTACCTCTGCGTGCGGCAGACCGGCGGCCGCGCCGACGCCCCTTGCCAGTACCTCGTCCAGGTCGAACAGTGACAACGGGTCGACGCGGTGGTCCGCTGCGGTGAAGTCGTGGGACCGCGACAGGATGTGGGGCACGGCCACGCAGCGCGCACCGGCGGCCTTGGCCGCCTGTACTCCTCGGCCGGAGTCCTGAAGGCGATGACGGCCGAGGGTTCCACGCCGAGTCGTCGTGCCGCGAGGAGGTCGACGACGATGTCCTCGGTCTGCGTCTCCAGGCGCTGCGTCAGCCACATCCGGTTGTCCAGCAGCCGAACGAAGTTCTCGACCAGGATCAGCAACGGCCGCGGCTCGGTCAGGAGTTGGTGGTATTTGAAGTTGTTGGAGATTAGCGATTTTTCGCCTGTGCTGATGTTCAAGAATGGGGGCTTCACCCTGTGGGACAGTCCTCCGGGGCCAGCCCCGCCTCAACCTCCTTGAGCAGCTCGTCCGGCGCGGAGCGGAAGGTGTGATGCCCGCCCGAGAGCACGGTGCCCGCAAACCGACCGTCCGCCGCGTACGGGGGCCAGCCATCCATCTGGGACGGCCGGATCTCCTGGTCGTCCTCCCAGCCGATGCTGCGCACGGCGGCCCGCAACCGGACCGGGGCGTCCAGACGGTAGTTCTGGTTGGCCGCGATGTCGGCCCGGAGAACGGTGAGCCCGAACTCGATCGCGGCCGGATTGGGCTCACCGCCCATGACCCTGGTGAGATGCCCCAGTTCCACCTTGAGTTCCTCGTCGTCCAGGTGCAGGAAGCGTCCGAACGGGCCTTCGTGCGGGGCGACTTGGGATGAGATGAAGAGTGCCTGCGGAGCCGGCCCGCCCACCTGGTCCAGATACAGGGCGATGGCGAACGCCGCCAGGGCCCCGCCGCAGTGCCCGAACAGCCCGAACGGCCGGTCCAGATAGGGCCGGAGCCCGTCGACAGCCAGTCGGGCGAGCTCCTCGTAGCTGCCGTAGTGCTGCTCGCGCAATCTGTTCTCGCGGGCCGGCAGCTGAACCGGACAGACCTCGACGTCGTCACCGATCAACCGGGGCCACTGGGTGTACATGGACGCGCCGACGCCCGAGTACGGCAGGCAGAACAGACGGGCTCGCACGTCGTTCCGAGGCCGGCGGAGCAGCCACTTTCCGGGGCGTACTGCAGTCATGGGCACCCTCCCTGTAGGTGTGTGTGTTGGACGTCCCGACGGTGTCGTCAGGCGGTGGGCAGGGAGGGCAGCCGTCCGCCGTCCGCCACCGCACTAGTCAGCGGGGCCGAGGCCCCGTCACGCAGTGCGGCGGTCACCGGCAGGCTCTTGACGCCGGAGACGAAGTTCGAGGCAAGATGCCGCACCGGGCCCGCCGGCTCGAAGGACGCAACCAGCTGGACGATCTCGCCGAAGAGCAGGCGCAGCGCGATCCTGGCCAGGGGCGCTCCGATGCAGTAGTGCGGTCCGAAGCCGAACGTCACATGGCGGTTGGGATGGCGCTGCACGTCGAAGCGGTAGGGATCGGCGAACACCGACCCGTCCCGGTTGGCCGAGCCCAGCCAGGCCACTACGGCCTCGCCCGTCTTGATCGGGACACCGCTGAGCACGGCGTCCCGCACGGCGTAGCGCATGAAGTGGTTGGCCGGGGACGCCCAGCGCAGTCCTTCCTCCACCGCGAGGGCCGTCTGGGCGCTCTCGCCGGTGAGCAGCGCGTATTCACCAGGGTTCTCCATCAGGGCGAGCACTGTCGCGGCGATCGCGTGCGGCATGGTGACATTAGCGCCGAGCAGCATGCTGTAGCAGTTGTAGACGATCTCGTCGGTACGCAGTCTGCGACCCCCCGCGTCCATGCGCGTCAGGAACCCGATCAGGTCGTCCCGTTCGACACCGCGGTCCCTCACCTGGTCGGCGAAGTAGGCAAAGAGTTCGTGGTGAGCGGAGAGCAGATTGTGGTGTCCGCCCTCCTCCGCACCGAACACGCTGTCATCGGGGGCGGCCGCCATCGTGGAAAGCCTGGTCAGCCGCGGCCAGTCCTCCTCGGGCAACCCCATCAGGGCACCCGCGAAGGCCATGGGGAACCCGGCCGCGGCGGCGGCGAGGTCCCAGGGCTTGCCCGAGGCCAACGGGGCGAGGAATCGGTGCACGACGCTCAGGATCTGCGGCTGGGTGGATTTGAGCGCGCTGAAGGAGAACACCTTCATCATCGGTTCACGCATCGCGGTGTGCACCGGCGGGTCGCTGGCCGCGAGCATCTTCCCCGCCGCGGGGTCCGTGCCGCCGAGGATGGAGAGCAATGTGCCGCGTCGGGAAGTGAAGCGGGTGTGATCCTTGAGCACCGCGAGGACGTCGGCATGCCGGGTAACCGAGAGGAACGACCGCCCGTCCGTCAAGGTCTGGCGATGGACGGGCGCCTTGTCCCGCATCACCTTCCACACCGGGTGCGGGTCTCCGTGCGCGTAGAAGTCGGGATCGAAGAGATCGATCACGCCGAGGTCCACGTCGACGGGATCCGTCACGTAGCTGATCTTCACCGTTCGACCCCTCCGATGAGTTCCTCGATGCGCGCGGCCAGCTCCGCCACCGTGGGGTTCTCGTAGAAGGTCCTGGGGAGGATCACCGCGTCGAAGGCGTTTCCGATCTCGGCGGTGATCTGGGTGGCTATCAGGGAGTGGCCGCCCAGTTCGAAGAAGTCGTCGTCGACTCCGACCTCGTCGAGTTCCATGACGTCGGCCCACAGCTGAGCCAACATCTTCTCGACCGGAGTGCCGGGGGGGCGGAAGTCGCTGTCCACGTCGGGGCGTTCCCGGCTCGTCAGGGCCGAGAGGGACCTCCGGTCCACCTTGCCGTTGGCGGTGAGGGGGAGCGAGTCCAGACGGGTGAAGACCGCCGGGACGAAGTGCGGCGGCAGTTCTTCGGACAGGGCCCGACGCAGTGCGGGGGCCGATACGAGGAAGTCGCTCTCGTAGAAGGCCGCGAGCCGTGAACCGTCCTTGGTCGTCTGCGCCACCACAGCCACGGCTTTGACATCGGGGTGCCGTCGCAGGGCGGCCTCCGTCTCCCCCGGTTCCACCCGGAAGCCTCGGATCTTGACCTGGGCGTCCACTCTCCCCACGAACTCCAGTGATCCGTCCGGCAGTTCTCGCACCAGGTCGCCGGTGCGATACATACGTGCCCCGGGGCGGTCCGCGAAGGGGTCCGGGATGAAGCGCTCGGCGGTCTGGTCCGGGTCGTTGACGTAGCCTCGTGCCAGCCCGAGCCCTCCGGTGTGGAGTTCACCGACCTCGCCCGGGCGGACGGGTCTCAGGTGCTCGTCCAGGACGTGAGCGGTGGTTCCCCGGATCGGCCGGCCGATGGGGACGGTCTCGTGCTCCAGAGGCAGACCGACCGGATGGCAGCAGGTGAAGGTGGTGTTCTCGGTCGGCCCGTACCCGTTGATCACCGCGCCTGCCGGCAGCAGTTCCGCTGCCTTGCGGACATGCGGAGCGGAGAGGACGTCACCACCGGCCAGCAGGTGGCGGAGCCCGCCGAGCGCTTCAGGGGCGGTGTCGAGGATCTGATGGAAAAGGCCGGCGGTGAACCACGCCACCGTCACCGCCTCGTCGCGCACGAAAGCCGCCAGTTCACCGGGCGTCAGCTCGCCGGGCGGGGCGACGGCCAGGCGTCCTCCGTTCAGCAGCGGGGCCCACACCTCCAGGGTCGAGGCGTCGAAGGCCAGGGGGGCGTACTGCAGGACGGTGTCGTCCGGACCGACGGACAGGAAATCGGCTCCGAGGACCAGACGCAGGACCGCGCGATGCGGAACGCAGACCCCCTTGGGCGTGCCGGTCGAGCCGGAAGTGAACGCGATGTAGGCGGTGTTCTCGGGGCCCACGGTCGTAGCGGGTTTCGCAGTGGGCAGCCCGGACAGGTGCGTGGCGAGCTGGTCCAGCGGAACGGGAGTGGCGACTCCCGGTATCCGCTCAGCGTCCTCGGACAGGGTGAGAACGAGCTTGACGCCTGCGATCCGGAGCAGTCGGGCCTGCCACTCCTGCGGCGCGCGGCGGTCGAGCGCGAGATAGCTGCAACCGGCCTTGAGTACAGCGAGCAGGCCCACGAAGAGATCCACGGAACGCTCGAGACACAGAGCGATCGGATCCTCGGAACTCACGCCGAGGCCGCCGAGGTGATGCGCCAATTGGTTGGCATGAGCATCGAGTTCGGCGTAGCTCAGTTCGGTGCCCTGGATGCTGACCGCCGGGGCGTGCGGAAAGGCGGCGGCACAGCGCTCGAACGCCCCGTGCACCGTCCGGGACGGGGTCCTCTCTCCGAGACCGTTGCTCATCTGCTCACTCTCTGCCATTGTCCCGTTGGCTGGGTGGGTGCCACATGTACGTCCGCGCCCGAGACGTCGAACAGGGCGCGGCGTCACCTGTTCCATTCATTCCGACGTCATTTCCGAAGAGTTGCGCACAAGAGAAAGGTCACCGGCTGACGGGATACCTGTCAACTTCTCGCGCCAGGCCAAGTGTTCGTCGGGTGCAGATGTGGACGGCTGTCTCGCTGGCGAGACAGCCGGGTAGCCGTGACACAAAGTGGTCCCATCCTTGATCCTGCGGTGAGACGCTCCAGGAACTTTCCATTGCCGGAGGGCCCGAATGGTCAAGTTGAGCACCACAGAAATCGCCTATTCCGGGGACAGGTTCGGCACGTACCCCTTGACTTGGGGACAGCAATGGCTGTGGAGGGCCGTCTCCACGCAGGCTCCGCACTACGCTCACCTGGGTATACCGATCCGACTCAAGGTGCCGACCGGGTGTGACGTGGAAGGGGTATTGACCATGCTCTCCACCGTCATCGAACGTCACGAGGTACTGCGAACGAGATACTTCGTGGACGCCCAAGGCGCCGCGAATCAGGTGATCTCGGCCGGGGGGAAGCTTTCCGTCCAGCTGTACGACGTCGAGGATTCATCGCCCTCCGGGGTGGCGGATCACCTTGAGTCAGAAATGACCAGCACTCCGTTCACCATGCCCGAGATATCGATTCGAGCCGCAATCGTCACAGCGGCCGAGGTGCCACTGTTCGTCATTCTTGCGATATTTCACATGGCAATAGACGGCTGGAGCACTCCCCTTATCACCGGTGAAATAAAGCAGCTGCTGGAGGCGGCAGCCCGCCATGCCGCGCAACCCGACCTCGGCGACATAGTGCACCCTGTGGACAGACTTCGGGCCGAGCAGGGGCCGGAAGGGGTGGCACGCTCACAGCTGGCCCTGGAGTTCTGGAAGAAGGAGCTGAGGGAGTTCCCGCGGTTGACCGGCGAATCAGTGCCAAAAGTATCCGTGGCACGCAGGTTCGAAGAGCACATCATGCGGTCCAGATTGACCGCCCTGGCCGTCACACTGCTATCGGCAAGATTCAAGTCCAGCCCCGCCGCCGTACTTCTCACCTATGTACACAAGGTGCTCAGGGAGGAATACGGAATGACACGGTGCGGTTTCATGGTGTTCTCGCACAACCGCTTCGGCCCGACAGACTTCACTTACTCCGGACCACTCACACAGAGCGTTCCTGTGGCTTTGAACCACACCGCCTCCGACATGCACGAACAGGTGCGGATGACGCATCAGGCCATGCTGGAATCCTCGATATCCGGCGAATGCGACCCGGAAGCCGCACGGGCGTTGATCAACAGTTTTAGGAAATACGGAGAGTCCGGACCCAATGTTTCATACGCATTCAACGCGCACTTTGACGGGATCAAGTACGGGGTACTCCCGAGTGAGAGGAAAGCGCCGTCCGAGATCGAACAGGTCGTCAAGGACTCGACCGACACCTCATTTCCCGAAGCACGGTCATATGTCTACGACGACATGAAGTTCTTCATGGAAGCACAGGACGAAGAGGACGGGTACTACATCCAGCTACGCGCCGATACGGCACTCTTCCCTTCTGCTCACATCGTCGCATTCCTGAAAGAGTTGGAATTTTCCCTGGCCGAGTCCGCCGGGCTACTGAATCCCGACGGGGTCATTCGCTGAGGGTCTTCCCTCCTTGAGCACCCGCCCGCATCTTGACGCTCCGCCAGATACTGCGCCAGAGCGGGAGGCCGCCGGTTTGTCACTTCTCTCCGGGAAGACCTGTTGGGTGCCAAAAGTCCCGCATACGCGTTGAGCTGGGCGTTCGCCAGACTGTCGTGATCTTCGTCAGGCTGTGTCGCGGTACTCGTGGATGAGTCCGCTGAGGACGTCGTGGCGCTGGATGTGCTGGGCCGGGAAGGGGATGACGTCCGGATCGTCGGCTGGTGCGCGAAGGTGCAGGGCGCGATGCGGCCTTCCGGAGTTGTAGTGCTCGGCGTATTCGGCGAGGACACGCCGAGCGTGTCGCTCGTTGTAGATCAGCATCCGGTCGGTGCACGCGGCCCGCACGCTGCGGATGAACCTCTCCACGTGGACGTTCATCCGCGGTGTCTGTGGCGCGCTCTTCAGGATCTCGATGCCGTCGGCGGTGAAGACGGCATCGAACGCCTGGGTGTAGCGGCTGTCGCGGTCGCGTAGCAGGTAGCGGAAGCCGGCGGCGCGGTCTGCGAGGTTGGCGAGGAGGTTCCTCGAGAGCTGGGTGCCCCAGGCTGCGGTCGGGTGGGCGGTGACGCCGAGGATGTGCACGGTGCGGGTGCCGACCTCCATGACCACGAAGGCGTACAGCCTGGTCAGCGCGGCGGTGTCCACGTGGAAGAAGTCGCCGGCGAGCAGACCGGAGGCCTGGGCGCGTACGAACTCGCGCCAGGTCGGGGCGCCCTGGCTTCGCCTGGGTGCGGGGCCGAGGCCGGCGCTGCGCAGGATGCGTCGGATGGCGGAGGCGCCGACGCGGTGGCCCCGGCGCCGCAGCTCGCCCTGGATACGGGTTGAGCCCCAGGTCGGGTTCTCGCGGGCCAGGCGCAGGATCTGGGCGGTGAGTTCCTCGGAGATCGGCGGGCGGCCGGTCCGTGCGGGTTTCTGCTTCCACTTCCAGCGCAGTTGCCGCCGGTGCCAGGTGAGCAGGGTGCCGGGTGTGAACAGGCGGTGTCGGCGCAGCCGGGAGGGCAGGTGCCGGGCGAGGGCGGCGAGCACTGCACGGTCCGGCCAGGTGAGGTGTGGCCGGACGCCGAGCTGGCGGCGCAGCACCGCGTTCTCGTGGCGCAGCGCGAGCAGCTCGGCGTCCTTGGTCTGCTGGGAGCGGGAGAGCAGCAGGAGCAGTCTGAGGAGTGCGAGGAGTCTGAGGAGTCTGAGGAGTCTAGGCAAGCCTCCGTTATGCCTCCCGTCGACGCCCCCAACCGTTGCCCCTGGAGTACCACCGCAGGCCGCGCAGCACCGTCACAGAGGGCAGATGTCCTCCGTGTCAGCGGTCGTGCGGTTGGCTGACGGTCGACACCCCGTAGGGCGTCACTTCCAAACAGATCGAGCCCCGCAAGCGGAGACCGCAACAGGGGCCGAGGCTCTGGCCGTGGAACGAAGGCGCCCGCCGGGGAGCAGGCTCTGCTCGCCGGGGGCCGCCGGTTCGAGGTGGTCCGGGCGAAGGGCGCCGATCTCTGGTGGACCCTCACCACGGCGTACATCATCAACCGCGGGCGGAAGCTGGTCGGGATGCCGCTGGCAGATCCGCCGTTGGCGCTCGGCCGCCAGAGAAGGGCGGGTCACTTCTTCTTCGGGACTGTCTGGCGGAGTTGTGCCATACGGGTGTGGCGGCGACCTGCGTAACGGGCTATCGCCTGGTCCACGTCCTCCGGTGCGACCTTAAACCGGTACTCCTCCAAGATCAGGAGGCGCAGTCCGCCATGCCCCCGCTTGACACTGAGCCACAGCGTACGGGGAATGACGGCGCCATGGCGCGGCCAGAGGACGAGCGAGTGTTCCTCGCGATCGGCGCCGACCACGATGCCGATGCGGTCCATATCTCCCCAGGGAACATGCAGGCGGTGCCTGCCGAAGAGCCAGGCCCTCAGCGTCAGTCCGCCCGGGCCCACGTGGAGGTGCACGTAGTGTCGGCCGGTGAGGAAGTACGCCGTGAGACCGAAGACGAAGAGCGGGAACAGCAGCACATTGTCCACGGCCGGAACCCAGTCGGGCACCTGCGTCTTGCCGGCCACCAGTCCACTGATCGCGAACGGGGCGAAGAGTGTCACACCTACGAAGGTGGAGATGCCCGCCGGCTGGCGACCGCGGAACGTGCGACCGGCGATGGGCAGCGCCGGTGCGCCGGGCCGGGTACGCAGCCAGGCCTCGTCTGGCAGCGCGAGCTGTTCCTCGTCCGCGAACCGCGAGAGCGCTGCCTCCAGGAGCTGACTGTCATACGTGACTTCAAGAAGTAGGCACAGGGTCAAGGCGCCCGGCACCAACTTTGGCAGCAGCATGTTCGTACGTTCGACCCTGCCCTCCAGGTTTCCGATGGGTCGAAGCACCAGCAGACCCGGATAAGGGGCCCCTCGTGGCCAGTTCACTACGCCGATCCGCTCGATCTCCTTCCAGGCATACGAGATCTTCAGCTCGCCCCGCGTCAGAGTAAGCCCGGCCGCGCCGACCGCAAGCCGAACGGGCCGAACGCATCGCGCCGCGGCGAACCAAGCCGTACCCAGGAAGAACATGCACAGGGGCAGCGATGCCCACGCCGTAAGGATCTCCGTGGGCCGGACGAGCGCATCGAGGGGGGCGAAGGCGAAGCCCAAGACTGCGCAGGGCACCACCACGGCCGCGAGAACGCGGCGGTCGGCGGTGAAGACCTGCTCGTTCACGGCGGCCGGTACCGGATGCGCGGCGAGGCCCGGACTGGGAGTCCACGCCGCCCCGGCATACATGGCGAGCGCGGCCTCGACGGCCCCCGGGGTCGTCCTGAGTCTGCGCAGGTCCGCGAACCGGAGAGTGCCCTCGGTGTCGTCTTGGTGGGGCCCGGGGGATCTCCGGCTTGCCGTCTGCGGAAAGACGCCGGGCATGGGGCGGACCATGAGGTCGTGTCGACGACCGTGCAGTCGGCCCGGGGGACCTTGCCGTAGCCAGCACCGGCTGATCCGGTGCCATGGGTAGGAGAAGTGCTCGGAGGTCCCGTACTGCAACTCGACGCCGTCCGGACTCAGCACCAGCGAGTAGCCAGCAGGGTTCCGCTTACCGAGGGCTCCGAGCAGCGCCAGGCCGCTCATGACCAGAAGAATCGCGACCGTCTGGCGCCAGTTGTACAAGTTGAGATGCTTGTTCTTGTCAGGAGAGATCGCCGTCGCGATCGCCAACAGGCCAACGAAGAGCGGCGCGCCGATGGCCCAGTTACGGACCCGGTGATAGGTGAGACTGGGCCCGAACCGAATCTCACCACTCGCGGGTGAGTCGACGGGCGTGCCCTCTCCCGATGCCGCCGTACCGTCTCCCACCACCGTCCCGGCCGGCAGGGCCGCAGCCCTGTTCCGCACCAACCCCAGCCGCGCGTTGCCGTCCGAGCTCTGCTGGCGTGGCTCCGGGTAACCGCGGCGGGCCAGGGACTTGGTTAACGGGTCGTAGAGGGTGCTGAGGGAGAGGAGGTCGGGGCCGTTGGGGAGGCCATCGCGCAGGAGGCGGATGAACTCACCGGTGAAGGCGGTGTAGCGCTCGCCGACGGGGGCGTAGGAGGGGGCGTTCGCGGACGACGTGAGGATGTAGGTGCCTCGGATGGCCAGGGTGTCGGCCGGCTTGGTCCGGGTGCCCATGAGCGTATCCAGGACGCGGCCGCTGTTACAGCAGTCGAGGATAAGGATCTTGTTGGGACAGGGCGACTCTTCGAGGATCTCCCTTATCGCCTCGAACGGAATGGACGTCCAGCGCAGATCGCTCTCGTCCGTGCCGGGCAGCGCGAGGTGCAGAGTCAGGTCCTCTTTGAGGACTCCGTGACCGGAGAAGTAGACGAGCAGGGTATCGGTGGCCGTCATGGCGGCCTCGCGGACAGTGGCACAGACCGAGCCCGGATCAGGGGCGTCCTGCACCACAGTGCAACGCCCCCTGGGGAAGCCGCCGAACGCGTCGGACGTCAGCAGCTCCTGCAGGACCTCAAGGTTGTTGCGTACGGCGAGGAGGTCCCGCAGGTCACTGTCATAGCGGGAGGTACCGATGAGGACCGCGCGGGAACCCCGGGGGTCCGGCAGTCGGAGGGTCACAGCTGGCGGTGGTCGCGCAGCGCGGTGTCCAGAAGAGTCTGGGCGTCGTCGGCGGAGTCGGCGGTGACCTTCACATTGCGGCCGTCGGGGAGCGTGAGCTCCACCGTGGCCGCCGCCCGCCAGGCCTTGAGCAGCGTCGGAAGCGAGCGTATGAGGGCGGTGACGGCGCCGCTGCTGCCGATGGCGATCGTCAGCAGTTCGATACCGGAACCCATCTGGCCCTTCCCGGGGGCCTTGTTTACCAAGGCTACCCGGCCGCGCAGCTCGGGCTCGGCAACCAGTCCTCGGCGCAAGAGGGCCAGGTCGTCCTCGGTGGCGCCGGAGGCGTTGCCCGCCTCGTCAGTTAAGTCGTCGATGAGCATTCTCAGCGTCACATCCAGCATGTCGTCCCCCGAACGTTGTGCCCCGATCACGCATACGCAGGGTCAGTGTGCAGTACGGGAGGGGATAGGGCCCAGACGTGTGCAGAGAGTGATGGCCAGTCAGGGGAGGAAATTGTGGACGAGCAATGCTCATGACCTGTGGATCGGTGTCGGCGAGGGCGCTGTCACGTTGTTGGGTGGGTAGGTGTCTGATGGCGTCGCGGCGTGGTGCAGCTCGGTTCCGGGCTGTGCTCAGGCAGCGGTGGCGACGCCGGTGAGCGGTGGCGACGCCGGTGATCTGCTCCCAGATTGCGAAGCGGATGCTCATCTCGGCTCGGTGGGCGGCAGCGGTCATCAGGTGTCGGCGGGGCCGGAAGTGGGGCGAGATACCGCTGAACGCAGACAGGAACCGCTGGGCCCCGCCCACTGAGCGGAAGCCCTATCATCGCCCGTTCGCGCTGTCTGGTGGGCTGGTGGCTGCTCTCGGCTCGGTTGTTGAGGTACTTCGACTGACGGTGCTCGACGGAGGGCATGACTTCTCGGTGGGCGGCGCCGTAGGAGCGGAGCTTGTCGGTGACGATCACCCGCGGCACCGCGTGCGTCTTCTTCATCAGGCGGCGGAAGAAGCGCCTGGCCGCGGCCTTGTCCCGGCGGTTCTGCACGAGGATGTCCAGGACGTTGCCGTCCTGGTCGACGGCCCGCCACAGGTACTTCCGTTCTCCATTGATCTTGATGAAGACCTCGTCCAGGTGCCATTTGTCACCCGGCCGGTGCTGCCGCCGGCGCAGCGAATCGGCGTACCGCTGCCCGAACGTGGCGCACCAGCGGCGCACCGTCTCGTAGGAGACGACGATCCCGCGCTCGAGCATCAGCTCCTCGACCTCGCGGAACGACAGCGGGAAGCGGAAGTACAGCCACACGCAGTGGGAGATCACCTCGACCGGGTACCGGTGCCCCTTGTACGACAGCGACACGGCCTCCACGGACAGCCCCCTCCAGCACGATCAACCAGAATCCCACCCGGCTGACCAACGTGACAGCGCCCGTCGAGGTAGCCGACAAAGTCCCCGGTCTCGTCCCCGTCCGTGACTCGAAGAAGGCCCAGGACAGCCCCGTACTGCTCTTCCGGGCACCGTCCTGGGCCGCCTTCCTCACCTCCGTGAAGGGCTGACCGCGACTACGGCGCGACCGTCAGCGCCGTACGCCCGACGCCCGTCGAACCGTCGCCGTACTCGACGAGGCCGAGGTACCTCCGGCCCGCTTCCGTGCCCTGCCAGGTCACCGTGACCCGGGCACGGTTGTCCGTGCCGACCTGCTGGGAGGCGGGGGTGACGGTGGCGGGGACATCGGGGGCGGACTTGCCCAGCTGCCAGGTCCACAGGGTGAACTGCTGGCTGTGGGTGCCGTCGGGGAGGGCGTACTGGACGACATAGGCGTCGTAGTCGCCCGGGGGCAGGTCGGCGTGTTCGTCCGATCCCTCCACCGGGCTCGGGCTGACCTGCTTGCCGTCCTTGTCGTACACGAACAGGTCGAGGTCACTGCCGCGGAGGTGGTCGGAGGAGAAGACCGCCACCCGGGCGAGCCGGGTGTCCCGCGGTACGTGGACGCGGACCTTCTTGATCGCCCCCGACTCGCTCGGCGGCGCCTCGGCGTGGCCCTCCTTGTCCACGCCCGTGAGCGTGCCGGTGTGCTTCTCCCCGGCGTACAGGCCCGTGGTCGTGGCCGTCAGCCTTCCTGTCCAGCCGATGCGCGTGGCGAGCGCGACCGTTGTCTTCCCACCGGTCACCGTCACCTCGTCCGGCACGCTGAGACGCGCGGCCCGCAGGGAGATCTGGCTCCTGACCCGGTGGGCGCTGTGGGTGTCGCTCCAGGTGAGGGTGCCGAACCGCCAGGAGTCGTAGGCGGCGTCGGTGCGGGTGAAGGCGACCTTGTACGTCGCTTTCGCGCCCGGCGCCACGGTCAGCGTCCTCGGGGTGACCTTGGCCGTGTAGCCCGGCGGGGTGTGGAGCGTGGCCCGGTAGGTGGCCGTCTCCGAGGAGACGTTGGTGACCGTGCGGGTCACCGTCTGCCGGATGAAGACATCACCGACGGAGATGGTCGGGTAGTTGAGGTCGCTGGGGTCGGTCTCCGGGGCTGTGGCGCAGGCGCCCGCCGTCGGCGGCTCGACGCCCACCGCGCAGAGGTACGCAGTCCAGTCCGCGGAGGTCGAGTCGTAGACCAGCCCGGGATCGGCGGCCCGGGTGACCCGGGGCGAGCCGGCACCGTAGTCGAGCGGTGTCGCGGGGACCGTCTTGCCGGCGGTGTCGGTCTGCCGGGTGATCGGCCTGCCCTCGTTGTCGGTCGTCGTGGCCGTGGTCATCAGCGCGGACTTGATCCCCATCGGCGACCAGTCGGGGTGCAGCTGCTTCAGCAGCGTGGCGAGGCCGGCGATGTGCGGGGTCGCCATCGACGTGCCTTCCCAGAAGCCGAACGACCCCTTGTACCCGGCGAAGCCGCCGGGCACGGTGCCCGCGGCGATCAGCTGCCCCGGTGCGGCGATGTCGGGCTTGAGCAGGTCACCGCCGGAGGCCGGGTCGGGACCCGAGGAGGAGAAGGCGGCGACGGAAGGGGCCTCAACGCGGGTGCTGACGGTGGCGGTGAAGCGTGCGGTGGCCCCCTTGGCGGCGGCGTACTCCTTCACGGCCTTCCCGTCCCGCGGCCCCACCACGAACGTGGGGAACGTCGGCTCGGCGAAGACGTCCTGGGAGCTGGTGGGGGTGTTGGCCAGGACCATGGCCACCGCGCCGGCCTTCTTCAGCTCGTCCAGCCTGTCCTGGTACTCGAACGCGGCACTGCCGCCCCGGTCACAGATGACGATCTTCCCTCTCACCCGGTCCGCGTCGAGTGTGTCGGGCGCGCAGAATTCGGCCTCCTCGGCGCCCGGAAGGCCGGCGTTCGCGGCGTAGACCAGCGGGGCCTTCGGGATCCCTTCGCTGAAGGCGGGGCCGGTGATACGCCGCCCGTTGCCGAGGACCAGCGTCGCCCGGTAGTCCGTGTCGTGGCTCTCCGCGGCGACCGTGGTGACCCAGGGCGAGGTGTTCCCCACCGTGTCCGGACCCTCGTTGCCGGCCCCGGCGGCGACGAACACGCCTGCCTTCGCCGCGTTGAACATCGCCTCCCGGTTCGCCGGGCCGGTCAGCCCGCCACCGATGGAGAAGCTGATGACGTCCACACCGTCCGCCACGGCACGGTCGATCGCCGCCAGACTGTCGGCCTCGCCGCAGCCGAAGCTCCAGCACGTCTTGTAGAACGCCAGCCGGGCCTGCGGCGCCAGCCCGCTGAGCCTGCCGCGGACGTTGGTGCCGGGGATCGACACAGGGGTGTCGTAGTCACCAGCGATCGTGGTGCCGATGTGGGTGCCGTGGCTGTGCATGTCGAGGGCCGAGCGCACGTCGATCGGCTGGGGGTCGGTCAGCTCGGCGCGGAAGTAGGCGGCGCCGATCACCTTGTTGTTGCAGCTGACCTGGTGGGCGGGGTCGGCTGGATCACCCTTGTCGCAGGTGCCGTGCCACTTCCTGGCGATGACCGCCGCGTCGGGGCGCGGCTCCGGCATCGCGGCCAGCATCGGGTTCTTCGGGTCGACGGCGTCGATGACGCCGACGATCATGCCCTCACCGGCGTGCCGCGGGCCGCCCAGCTTCGACCAGAGGCCCTTCTTGCCGGACAGGCCGAGGAAACGGGGGACGTCGGGCGGGGACGCCGGGGCGGCAGCGGCGCGGCCGGACGCGGAGGACCTCGGTGCGGTCCCCTTGCCGACGGCGGCTGGCCCGCTGTCCGCCGCGGGTGCGGGTTCCGGTGCGGGCTCGGGTCTGGTGACGGTGGACCTCGTCACCGACACCACACCCGCGGTCCGGGCCAGCTCGGCTGCCTGCCCGGCCGTGAGCCTCGCGGCGAAACCGTTGAACGTGTAGTCGTAGTCGTAGAGCTTTGTGGCGCCCGGGACAGCGTCCAGCACCCGGTCCCTGCGGGCGTCCAGGCGGCGCACGTACTCCCGGGACGCGGACGAGGCGGGGTCGAGACGCTTCCCGGAAGCCGGCATAGTCCGCTTCAGGCCGCGCAGGCCGCCGTCGTACGCGGCGACCGGGGCGTCGGCCAGCTTCACCACGTAAGTTCCGGTGGTGTCACTGCGGTTCTCGGTGCCGGCGTGTGCCGACACCGTCATCCCCGCGAGGACGAGGGCCCCTGACAGAAGCGGTGTGAGCACCGCGGCGAGGGATTTCGCACGTATGTAATGGTGGGTCAACTGAGTTCCAAGATGGTCGGCCTGGCATGAGTGACGACTCCCCCGCCGCCCATCTCACAGCACTCCGCGCATCCGAGGATCTTGAAAGGTCAATTGTCAGCGTCTCTTCACAGTTATTTCACAGAGATAAAGTCGGCCTAAGCCCGCAACTGCCCCTGGACCACTTTCCCGCCGGCGTTCCGCGGCAACTCCCCCCCGAACTCCACCACCCGCGGCACCTTGTAGTTCGCCATCTCCCGTCGCGCCCAGGCGATCAGGTCGCCCCCGTTACCTTTTTCGTGGCCCCGCAATGGGGCGCCTGGCCCCCGGGTCCGGTATGGCTGTGTGCCCCCTGTCGAAGTGGATGACCTGGGGGGGTGTTGCCGCCGGGCTTCGGGGCACCGCTTGACCGCTGATGAGGGGCCTGACGACCGCCTGGTCCGGCGCAACGCCGGGCCGCTTCACGGGCGGCATGTCTGCGTAACGTGGTTGCCGGCCTGTGGTGCCGCAGGGACGGCCGGGAGTTGAGAAGACGAGTGGCGAGGGGCACGCGCACATGGTCGACACGACCGCGATAGATCTCTTCCTCGGCCTGGACCTGGGCAAGGAGTTCCACCACGCCCACGGCCGGACCCAGGACGGCAGAACCGTGCACGACAAGCGGCTGCCCAACACCGAGCCGAGACTGCTGGAGCTGTTCACCAGGCTGGTGGCGAAGTTCGGCACCGTTCTGGTGATCGTGGACCAGGTCGCCAACATTGGCGCACTCCCGCTGACAGTGGCCCGCGCGGCGGGCTGCCGGGTGGCCTACCTGCCCGGGCTGTCGATGCGGCGGGCCGCCGACCTGCACCCGGGCGAGGCCAAGACCGATGCCCGCGACGCGTTCGTGATCGCCGAGACCGCCCGCACCATGCCGCACACCCTGCGCGCGGTGGACCGCGACGACGAGGTGCTGGCCGAGCTGACCATGCTCACCGGCTACGACAACGACCTCGCCGGCGAGGTCAACCGCACCACCAACCGGCTGCGCGGCCTGCTCTCCCAGATCCACCCCTCCCTCGAACGTGTCCTCGGCCCCCGCCTGGCCTACCCCTACATCCAGGCCCTCCTCCAGCGCCACGGCTCCCCGCCCAGGCTGAAGAAGCTGGGCCGGGCCCGCTGCGAGGCCCTGCTCAAGGCACACGGCTCGCGCAAGGCCCACCACCTCACCACCGAGATCTTCGACGCGCTCGCCGAGCAGACCCTCGTCGTTCCCGGCACCGAGGCATCCGCGCTGATCGTGCCCGGCCTGGCCGCCCAGCTCGCCGCCGCACACACCCAGCGCCGCCAGGCCGAGCAGGAGATCGCCGCCCTGCTGGAGGCCCTCCCTCCTTTCCACCTCCTGACGTCCCTGCCCGGCCTGGGCGTCAGGACCACAGCGGCCGTGATCGTCGCGAGTCGGTGACGGCACGTCCTTCCCCACCGCCAGACACCTCGCCTCCTACGCCGGCCTCGCCCCGGCCACGAAGTCCTCGGGCACCTCCATCCGCGGCGAGCACGCACCCCACCGCGGCAACCGCCTCCTCAAACGCGCCCTGTTCCAGGCCGCGTTCGCCGCGATCGGCTGCAAAGCCGACCCGTCCTCCCGGACCTACTACGACCGCCAACGCGCACGCGGCAAGACCCACACCCAAGATATTGGGACTGCGAGCGTTGCGCGCCGTGCCCGCGGATGGCAGAAACTCTCGGCATCCGCTCGCCGCCGGGACGAATTCGCGGCGCCTCGGAGTGCCCCAGTTCACACGGTCCGTGGTGTCAACGGTGGAACAACCCAGGGGTGGTTGACGGTTCCTCTGTATGTGGCTGCGGAGGGGACAGTGTCCCCGGGCCTCACCAACAGCCCATGGGGACGATCGTCCGGCTGAAGCCC
>NZ_LGDW01000452.1 GCF_001280005.1 Streptomyces sp. NRRL WC-3618
ATCTGCCGAGCCATCCGCCGTCGATGGGGAGGGTGGTGCCGTGGATGTAGGTGGCGGCGTTGGAGGCGAGGAAGACGGTGGCGCCGGTGAGGTCGTCGGAGTTGCCCCATCCCTGAGCGGTGTCGGTGTCGGTGGTGCAGTCGACGAGGATCTTCATGACGTCGCCACCGGCTTCGAGGGCTTCGAAGGCGGCGGGTGCCTCGGTGAGGGGGACGACCTTGCTGATCAGCCGCTCGGCGGGGATGGTGCCGTCGGCGACCAGGACCACGGCCTTCTCGAAGGCGGTGCGGTCGTACAACCGGGCGCCGACGAGGGTGAGTTGCGCCAGAAGAAGCGGTGCAGGTTGATCTCGCGGGGCTTGGGGTGGATCGCGACAGGCACAGCCTGCCGCGCGCACAGCGAGCGTCATCGTGTTCTCCAGAGTCCTTCGTTCCTTCAGCACGAGCGCCGACGTCAGTCACAGGCCGGAAGGCGGTAGAAGGCGGTCGCGGTGCCGGCGAGGAACGCGTGGATCTCGTTCTCGGCGCAGCCGGTCAGCAGTTTGTCGACGGTGAGTGCCCAGCGGTTCCAGCCGCCCGCGAGGTTCGCGACCGGCCAGTCCGAGCCGAACATCAGTCGCTGCGGGCCGAAGGCGGTGAGCAGGACGTCCCAGACGGGGCGGATGTCGTCGGTGGTCCAGCTGTCGTGGTCGGCCTCGGTGATCAGGCCCGACACCTTGCACACCACCTGCTCATGTGCGGCCAGCCGTTGCACCTGGCGTCGCCAGTCCGCCAGTTGACGCCGGGCGATGTCCGGCTTGCCCGCGTGGTTGAGCACCTGGGCCAGGTCGGGGAAGCGTTCGGCCAAGTTGATCGCCTGGTCGAGCTGGTGGCTGCGGACCAGTACGTCATAGGAGAGCCCGCGGTCCCTGACGGCCGCCAACCCCCGCTCCACATCCGGGCGTTGCAGCCAGCTCGGCTCCGTTTCGCCCTGGACGAGATGGCGCAGGGAGCGCAGATACGCGCCGCCCGGTCCGGCGAGGAGTCGGTCCAGCGTCTCGCCGATCGCCGACGACGTCAGGTCCGCCCAGCCGACCACCGCCTCGATCAGCGGCTCCTGCTCCGCGAGGGCGAGCAGGTCCTCGGTCTCGGGCACGTCCGGCACGCACTGCACGACCACCGAGCTGTGCAGGTGACGGCCCGCGATGGGGTGGGTCGCTGTGGAGCGCAGGTCGCCGGGGGTGAACGTGCGGTTGATCGATGCCAGGTCGGGGTCGTCGAGCCAGGGCTGCGGACGCCGGTCGAGGTCCCACAGATGGTGGTGGGAGTCGATGAGGACGGAGGCGGAGGCGGAAGTGGGGGCAGACGCGGGTGGCATGGCAGGTTCCAAGTCGGGTCGGTCTGGCGCGGGCCGTGTCAGGCGGTGGCGTCTTCGCCGGGCGGGTCGAGGTGCCAGATCTCGGTCAGTTCCGTCCACTGGCGGGAGTCGCCCCGGTCGGGCCAGGGTTCCTGGCAGGGGTCGGTGAGTTTCCACCATTCCTGGGTTTCGGGGTCGGCCTCGATGAGGGCCATGTCGGCCTCGAAGTCGTCGCCGTGGTACTCGAAGTAGGCGAACAGCGCGTCGCCGTGGAGGAAGATGCTGTAGTTGCGGATGTTCGACCGGAGGAGGGCGGCTTCGACGCCGGGCCAGACGGCCGAGTGGAGTTCGAGGTACTTCTCGCGGTGCTCGGGTCGGAGCCTGATGGTCTGGGCGACGCGCTTCATGCGGTTTCTCCCTCGGTGTCCGGGGCGGGCGGGCCGGCCGGGGTGTCGAACGGGGTGCGGTAGCTGGGAGTGTTGGTGCGCAGGCCCAGCCGCAGGACGAGCTTGATGCGGGTGGACGCGGGCAGCCGGACCGTCAGGAAGGCGCTGTCGCAGACCTGCTCCGACTCGGTGACGACGGGCTCGGTGTGCCCGTAGTCGTACATGTCACCGATCCAGGCGTCGTCCTCGCAGGTGGTGTGCCGGACGGCGGTGATCGTGTGCTCGGCGAAGGCGCCCGCCTGCACGATCACCGTGCGGTTCGCCTCGGGGGAGAGGTTGACGAGTTCGACGGTGGTCGCTTCGGGGTCGATGGAGGTGACCAGCGCGGCCACGTCCGGGGGCAGGCCGGCGCGGCGGGCCTCGGCGTCGTGGTAGCGCAGCCGGGCCTGCTGAAGGCCGCCGTTGTACAGCACCTGGGGGCCGCCCCAGGTGAGCTGGACGAGGGCCTCGGTGACCACGGGGTTGGACTGCTGCCACACGTGGATGTCGGCCTCGGGCACGTCCAGCGCGCGGTAGCGGTCGATGCGGCGCAGGCGGTGGCGGATCTGGGCCTGCGCCGTCGCGAGGATGCGCTCCGGGTAGCCGGGGTCGTCACCGGCGAGGAAGGCGAACCACGCCTTCTCGTGCCCGGACTCCTCCTTGGCACGGAACGGCCGCAGCGTGCGCCAGTCGATGCCGTCGGCTTCGCGCAGCCCCTCCAGCCGGGCGCGGTCGGCGTCGGAGGCCGTGTGGTGCCACAGGGCCACCGGCACGGGCGGGGTCGCCGGGTTGTGGTCGAACCAGCCCGAGTCGTTGTGGCGGAACGGCAGGTGCGGAGTGGGTGTGTGGATGTCGGGGCCCAGTTCGACTGCCCACTTGGAGGGGAGGCTGGAATCCGCCTCGGTGTGGGGCATCACCTTGCTGTGGCCGATGAGGGTGTCGAGTGAGGTCGCGACCATGGAGAGGTAGTCGTCGTCCCCGGTGACCGTGGCCGCCGCGAGCGCGGCCACACAGGCCGCGTGGCCCACGCTGTGCCAGCCGTGCGGCCAGGACCAGCCGTAGTGGCCGCCGTACCAGCGGCCCTCCAGCAGGCTGCCGACGACGCCGTCCGGGCCGACGTTGTCCGGGATGAGACCGCCGTTCGCCTCGGTACGCTCACACCACGCGCCGACGTACTCGACGATCCAGTCGCGGTAGCGGTCCTCGCCGGACAGGATCCAGGCGTTGAGGACCAGTCCCGCCGCGGCAAGGTTGACCGCGGTGTCGCCGACGCCCACCCGGTCCCGCATCTGCGCGCCCAGCCGAGGATCCGCGGAGAGCGGGAACGGGCCGCCCTCCGCCTCGGGGATCCACTCGAGCGGGAAGCCGTACGTGTCGGCCTCCTTCTGCATCCAGGGATAGACGTCGCCGTCGAACAGGCCGACGCGCTCGGGGTCGCTGCCGTTGTGCGGGCGGGTGATGACGCGGTGACCGGGGTCGTAGTTGCCCTTGGCCGGGTCGACGTACAACTCGGCGAAACGCAGGGCGCGTTCGGACCATCGCTCGGGGGCGGCCATGCACAGGAAATAGAGCAGCAGCAGACTCTCGCCCTGGTGGAACCAGTCGTAGCCGCGCTCGAACTCCTCATGCAGCATGCCCAGTTCGGTGAGCTGCCGGGTCACGCCCTCCCAGTGCTTCTCGCTGGCGGGCAGCAGGTCGTCGGCGCCGCCGAGCAGGTACAGCTGGGGCCAGTTGAAGAACACCTCGTAGAAATCGTCCACACCGTCGCGGGTGGTGAGGGGGGCGGTGTAGTTCAGCCGGCCGTCCGGACCGGTGAAGTCGCGGGCGAAGCGGCGCCAGGCGTGGTCGAGCAGGTCGAACAGGGACCGCTGGGCCACGGCCCAGCCCGGTGGTTCGAGTACCGGCACCCGGGCCTGGACCTCGGGCGCGGTCGGTCGGACGAGGTCCGGAGCGTCCTCACCCGACATGCGGTCGGAAGAGCTGAAGGGCATGGGAAGGATCTCCGTTCGGGGCGGCGGCGCGGTGCGCACGCCGGGACGGCGGCCGGGAGGTCGGGCGGTCGGGCGGTCGGGTGCCGGCTCTGGGTGTCATGCCGTGGAACCGTGGGCCGGGGGCTACTCCTTGGTGGCCCCGGCGAGCATTCCGCTGACCAGGAAGCGCTGGGCGAAGAGGAAGACGATCAGCACCGGTGTGATGGCCAGCAGCGTGGCCAGCGCCAGCTGCGGCCGCTCGATCGCGAGGGTGCCGACGGCCGGATTGAAGGACGGCACGTTGCTGAGCAGGCTTCCGACCCCCACCTGGACGGGCATCTGGCTGCTCTCGGGGAGCATCACGTACGGCAGGAAGTAGTTGGTCCAGTTGGCGACGAAACTGAAGAAGCCCACGAGCGCGATGACCGGTGTCGCCAGCGGCAGCGCGATGTGCCGGAAGACGCCGAACTCCGAGCAGCCGTCCATCCGAGCCGCCGCCAGCAGGTCCTTCGGTACGGCGGTGGTGAAGTAGATGTACGTCAGGTACACGCCGAACGGATAGAACGCGTACGGCAGGATGATCGACCACATCGTGCCGATCAGGTGCACCGCGTTCATCTCCAGGAACAACGGCACCACCAGGGTGGCGGTCGGCATGAGCATCACGACCAGAGTCGAGACGAGCAGGGTGTGCCGCCCGCGGAACTCGGTCATGGCCAGGGCGTATCCCGCCGGTATGGCCACACAGAGGGTGATGACCAGTGAGATCGTCGCGTACAACGTGGAGTTGCCGAGCCACTGCAGGACGGCGTCGTCCTGGAACGCGGTGAGGCGGTCCCAGTTGACCTTGAAGGCGTGCCAGGAGCCGAAGGACAGCGGGTTGCCATGCACGAGTTGCTGGTCGGTCTTGGTCGCCGCGAGCATGAGCCACAGCACCGGCAGCACGAAGAACACCAGGAAGACGAGCAGTACGGAGCCGGTCAGCAGCCGGGGCACGAGGCGCCGCGGAGGACGTGGGCGCCGCCCCTCGGAGGCCCGGTGGTGCGCTCGTCCCATGACGCCTGGTCCCCGTTCCATGAGCGGTGTGGCCACGGCCGGGTCGGCAGAGGTCTTAGTCGGCATCGAAGAACCCCGACCGTGCGACGAAGACGGCGGCGGCCGCCACACTGACGACCAGGAGCTCCACCGAGACCGCGGCGGCGCCGTTGATGTTGTTCAGCTGGAAGGCGAAGTCGTACGTCAGCTGGTTGAGCGAGTAGTCGCGTCCGGCCACGCCCGTGCTGGCGAGGGAGAGCAGCTGTGGCTCCACGAAGAGCTGCGCGCCGCCCGCGAAGGCCAGGATCACCATGTACACGATCCACTTGCGGAGCATGGGGATCTGCACGCGCCAGGCGGTCTGCCAGGCGCTCGCGCCGTCGATGCGCGCGGCTTCCATGACGTCCTGGGGAATGTTGTTGAGCGCGCCGTAGATGACGACGATCCAGCCGCCCGCACCGGTCCAGAACGCGATGACCGTGAACAGCAGGGGCAGGTTGCCGGGCGCGATCACCTCACCGAAGGTGTGGAACCCCAGCGTGCCCAGCAGTGAACTGACCGGGCTCACCGTGGGATCGAGCATGAACAGCCACACCAGCACACTCGCGGCGCCGGCGAGCGCTCCCGGGATGTAGAAGAGGAAGCGCAGGGACTTGCTGACGGTGCCGGAGGCGAGCCGGTGCAGCAGCAGCGCCAGGCTCACCACGAACACCACGAGGGAGACCAGCCAGAACAGGAGGTACAGCGCGACATGGCCCACGGCGTCCATGAAGCGGAAGTCCCGCGCCGTGGTGATGAAGTTGCTGAAGCCGGTGAATGTGCCCCCGGCGTTGGTGAAGGCGAAGTAGATGGCGTATCCGGTCGGCAGGACGCCGAACGCGATCAGGAGGAGCACGTAGGCGGCGACGAAGGCGAGGCCGGCCCGGCTCTGCCGGTCGGTGCCGCGGGGGCGCCGCCGGGCAGAACCGGCCGAGGGGTGGGTCGCGGTCACTGGGAGACCTTGTATCCGTTGGACTGGGCGTACTTGGTGATGGAGTCCTGCCAGGCGGGCAGCAGCGAGGCGATGGACTTGCCCTGAGTGATGCCGGGCTTGACGGTGGCCGCCCAGATCGCCTCCTGGCTGAACTGCCCCGAACCCCACTCCGGCCAGACCTGGGAAGCGGCGGTCGTGAGTGCGCTCAGGTCGCTGGCGAAGTAGCCGGAGGCGTCCTGCCCCTTCAGCCAGGCCTCGGCCGCGGGCGCGTACGCCGGGAAGCCGGGCGCCTTCTCCGCCTGGTAGGCGTTGTCGGTGGTGACCCACTTCAGGAAGTCGGTGGCCGCCTTGATGTGAGTGGAGTGCTGGGACAGCAGCCAGGTGCCGCCGCCGACGTTGCCGGTGGACGGCGAGCCGTCACCCTGCCACTGCGGTATGGGTGCCGCCGCGATCTGCTTGGCGGGGACCTTGAGGGTGTCCTTGAACACCGCGCCGCCGTACCAGGCCGGGCCCGGCATGAGCAGGACCTTGTCGGCCTGGTTCTTGCCGAAGTCGGTGCTGAAGACGCCGCTGATGGACATGGACCTGTTCTTGATCAGTACGTCCAGGAGCTTGGCCATCTTGGTGCAGGCCTCGCTTGTGGTGTTCACCGAGACGGACTTGGGCCCCGTGATGTGGTTGGCGCCGCACTTGCTCGCCCACAGGTAGATCTCGGGCGTGAAGGGGTCACCCGCGTCGCCCACGAGATAACCCGGGTGCTCCTTGGCCACCTTCTCACCGACCTGCTGGTACTCCTCCCAGGTCGTCGGCACCGTGTAGCCGAACTTCTTCAGCAGCGGCGCGTTGTACCAGAGCACCGCCTGGGAGAGGTCGTTGCGCAGGCAGTAGACGGTGCCGCCCACCGTGCAGACGTCGTTGGCACCCTTCGCGAACTTCCCCAGGGTCGCCGCGTCGACCAGGCCCTTGTTGAGCGGAGCGGCGAAGCCCGCGTCGACCGCCCAGGAGGCCTCGTTGTTCTGGGAGCTGAAGACGACGTCCGGCCAGCCCTTGCCGGTGCGGTTGAAGAGCTGGACCTTGGTCTGGAGGTAGTTCGAGCCGTTGGCGTCACCGTCGTAGCTGACGATCTCCAGCTTCACCTCGGGGTGCTGCTGCTGGTACAGCTTCGCGGCGTCCATGCGGGTCGCGTCCACCCAGACGGTCAACGCACCGTCCTTCTGCGCCGCCTGGGCGAAGCCGTCCTTGTTGGTCGTACTGGCCGTGCCGCCGCCGCAGGCGGAAACGGTCAGCAGGACCGTGACTGCGCACCCGGCCAGCAAAGCCGCACGCTTGTTGCCGGGCACTCTCTTCGAGCTGGACGAAGGCTTGTTGACGGTCATGTGTGACTCCACTGGGTTCGCGGGTGCCCCGAGCAGGTCGGGGGGTGGCGCTTGGATGTGCCGACGCCGGGCCGTCCCGGGCAGGCGTCGGACATCTGAAAGGCGGCTGCGCTGTCCGACATGGAAGAAATTAGCCGCCTTATCTGGGGGTTCGTCAAGAGTGCGTACGGCGTTCTTTTGATGGATTCGCGGACAATGGCGTGCCAGCTGTGCGTGGTTATGACCGATAAGCGGTAGTTATCTGTTGGGAATTCCAGAGCCCGCGTCGTGGATCTTGGCCCAAATGAGTACGACTTATAGCTCATCCAAGCTACGATGCTGTCGGCTCCACGGCGACCAGTCGCGTTCGCCGCAGTCACCCGGAAGGCAGCACAGATGAACGACACGCCAGCGACCGAAGCGGCCTTGCCGGCTCAGGCCCTTCCGGCTGCGCCGGCGGCGGTGACGGGCTCGGGCGAGCGGCGTGACTACCGTCCCGGGTACGAGATCGTGGCGGAGCGGATCCTCGAGTACATCTCCGAGGAGCGGCTGTCGGCGGGTGACCGGCTGCCCACGGAGATCGATCTGGCCAAGACGCTGAACACCAGCCGGGCCGTGGTGCGGGAAGCCGTGAAGATCCTCTCGGCGCTGGGCCGCGTACGGGCCCACAAGGGGAGGGGTCTGTTCGTCGCGGACGACGAAGGCATGCTCATCACCAGCCGGTGGGGAGGCTTCTTCCGTCCCGTCGACATCGACCACGTGCTGATGCTGTTCGAGTTCCGCAGGGTTCAGGAGATGGCCGCCAGCAGTCTGGCGGCCACCCGTGCCACCCCTTCGGAACTGCGCGCCGTCGAGGTGGCCATCGGGCAGTGTCGGTACGGGTTCGCCCATGGCGAGGTCGACGTGTTCAACCAGGCGGACGAGGACTTCCACGCGGCCGTGGCCGCGGCCTCGCACAACGCCTTCCTCGTCAGCGCCGTGCGGGACGCGCGACGGCTGCAGCGCCAGTCCAGTGCCATCGGTATCCATGACACCTTCGGCGAGAACACCGGGGCGGCCGTCGAGGAACACGAGGCGATCTACCGGGCCATCCGTGACGGCCACCCCGAGGAGGCGGCCCAGTTCACCGCGGCACACCTCGACAGAACCCTGGAGGACTACCGGCGCGAGATCCAGCGGCGCCTGTTCGGGTAGCGCCGCGCATCGGCGCGCCGAGGGCGCCCAGCGCCGCGGGTGCCGTGCCGGGCGCGGGTGTCCCGACCGTATGACGCCTCGGAAAAGCGATGACGGTCCGTTGACTTCTGCGCGGCCGGGACTCTAGCTTCAGCGGCGGGGCGGTTCGGATAACCGTGCATTGTTCGACATATCGACCGATCGTCGATGTTCGGTCGACGTGCCTCCGACGGGAGCCCGTACGCCCAGGCGTATTGCGGTCATCGGATCCGCTTGCGTCCCGGGTGCCGTGACCGCCGCTCACACGTAGGCGGTAGCGGCTCGGCCGCTGTTCGCAGCCCGTCACTCACCTCTCGCGGTTCCCGCTGACCGCCAATACACGGGATGCCTCCTAGTCAGGGACTGAATCGTGGACATCACCAGAAGACAGCTCGGCCGGCTCGCCGCAGTCGGCACCGGTGCCCTCCTGCTGCCTGGCCTGCTGCCGCAGAGCCGGGCGGCGGCAGCCACTCCGCCGGCCGGCACATGGGGCGACCAGGGCGACGGCACCTACGTCAACCCCGTTCTCCCGGGCGACTTCAGCGACTGGGACTGCATACGGGTCGGCGCCGACTACTACGGCATCACCAGCACGTTCGGATACTCGCCCGGCGTGGCCGTCCTGCACTCGACGGACCTGGTCAACTGGCGGACGCTCGGCGGCGCGGTCGACGACGTCACCCGCATCGGACCGGAGCTGAACTGGGACCGGATGAACCGCTTCGGCCGTGGCGTGTGGGCCGGCGCCATCCGGTTCCACGCGGGGCGGTACTGGGTGTACTTCAACACGCCCGACGAAGGCTTCTTCATGACGTCGGCCCCGTCGCCGACCGGGCCCTGGGAGCCGTTGACGTCGGTGTGGCGGACCTCCGGCTGGGACGACCCGTGCCCGTTCTGGGACGACGACGGCCAGGGCTACCTGGTCACCACGCACTACTCGGACAGCTACAAGATCAACCTGTTCAAGCTGTCCGAGGACGGCAAGTCGCTGGTCGGTTCGCCCACGGTCATCCACCAGTCGCCGGGCAGCGAGGCCAACAAGCTGTACAAGATCAACGGTCTCTACTACCACCTCTTCAGCGAGGTGAAGCCCGAGGGCCGGGTGCTCATGATGAACCGCGGCTCCAGCCTCACCGGCCCGTTCGAGACCCGGCAGTTGGAGCACGTCAACGTCTCGGTGGACCGCGAGCCCAACCAGGGCGGCCTGGTGCAGACTCCGGACGGCTCCTGGTACTTCGTTACCCATCACGGCCACGGCGACTGGGAGGGGCGTCCGTTGTCCCTGCTGCCGGTGACCTGGGTGGACGGCTGGCCGATCCTGGGCTCGGTCGGCGCGGACGGCATCGGCAACATGGTGTGGACGGGCCAGGTGCCCGCCGGCGGCACGCCCGGTCTGCCGGTCGACGCGCTGCCCGGCGTGGTGACCAGCGACCTGTTCACCGACACTCGCCTGAAGCCGCAGTGGGAGTGGTACTACCAGCCGCGCGCGACCCACTGGTCGTTGACCGAACGCCCCGGCTGTCTGCGGCTGAAGGCGTTCGCCCCGCTGGCGGCCAACAACCTGACCAAGGTCGGCAACACCCTCACCCAACGGGTGCTGCGCACGGCGGGCGGGGGGACGGTGACCGTCCGCCTCGAACTGGCCGGCCTCGCCGACGGCCAGCACGCCGGGCTGTCCCACTACGCGTCCGCCTACGCGGGGCTGGGCGTCCGGCGCTCCGGGACCACCACCACGATCGTGAACAACGTCAACGGCAGCCTGACCGACGGTCCGGTGATCACACAGAACGCCGTGTGGCTGCGCACCTCCTGGACCGTCAACGGGGTCAGCCAGTTCTCCTACAGCCTCGACGGGAGCACCTTCACCTCGTTCGGCGGCACCTACCAGCTCACCTGGGCCGGTTACCGCGGCGACCGGATCGGCCTCTACACCTACAACCCGAACGGCACCGGCTACGTCGACGTGGACTCGGTGCGGTACACCGTCGCAACCGCCAAGGCCTACACCTGCGTCAGCGTGCGCAGCGGCAAGGTCGCCGACGTCTCCGGGGGGTCGAACGCGGACGGTGCCGCCGTGATCCAGTGGCCCGCCAACGGCAAGTCCAGCCAGCAGTGGGCATTCCAGTCCACCGGGGACGGCTACCACACCATCACGTGCGTCGGCAGTGGCAAGGTCCTCGACGTGACAGGGTCCTCACTGGCGGACGGCGCGCGGGTCGTGCAGGCGACCGCCGACGGCCGGGCGAGCCAGCAGTGGCAGTTGCGCCCGCAGACCGGTGGCGTGTTCAGCGTGGTCAACCGCAACAGCGGCAAGGTGCTCGACGTCAGCGGAGGCAGCACGGCAGACGGTGCCGCGCTGATCCAGTACAGCGACAGGGGCAGCACCAACCAGCGGTGGACCTTCCCCCGCGTGTAGGGACCCTTACCGTCAGGGCGGGGGCCCGCAGGACCCCGCCATGACGGTCGGGTTCAGGCCGGGTGACGCGGCCGAACGACTGCTGTGAAACCCGAGTCCGTGCAGGGCTCGGGTCCAAGGTTTCGGGGCGTGGGTCAGCCGGCGGTCAGCGTGGTCCATTTCTGGTTGGAGCCGCCGTGGCAGTCCCAGAGGTGGAGTTGTGTGCCGTCGGCGGTGGAGGCGCCGGGGATGTCGAGGCAGCGGCCGGAGGCGGGGTTGCGGTAGCCGCCGTTGTAGGGCTGCCAGATCTGGTTGGTGCCGCCGTGGCAGGACCACAGCTGCACCTTGGTGCCGTTGGCGGTGCCGAAGCCGGCGGCGTCCAGGCACTTGCCCATGGAGCGCAGGGTGCCGTCGGTGTACGCGGACCAGTACTGGTTGGCGTTGTCGCCGCAGGCCCAGCTCTGGACGGCGGTTCCGTCGGCGGTACCGGCGCCGTTGACGTCCATGCACTTGCCGGCGATGTCGGACTGCACGCGGGCGGGGGCGGGGGCGGGGTTCTTCAGCCATCCGGCACTGTCCGCGGCCTGGACGCCGCGCTGGAAGGCGTCGGCCATCTTCTGGTAGCCCGCGTCGTTGGGATGCAGGGCGTCGGCCAGGTCGGCCGTGGTCAGGCTGCTCATGTCCACGTACGCGACCTTCTTGCCCGCTGCCTGTGCGTCACTCACGATCCGAGTGATGGCCTGGTTGTACGTACCCCGGTACGGCTCCTCCGAGCCGCTGGTCGACACGACCAGGGAGGCGACGAGAACGGTCGCGTCGGGGACATCGGCGGTGATCTGGTTGACCAGTGACCGCAGCCGGTCGGCGGCGGTGGTGGGCTGGTAGCTCCCGTTGAGGTCGTTGGTGCCGATGTGCAGCGTCACGACGTTGGGCCGGTAGCGGGTCAGTGCGGCGTCGGCGAGGGCGGCGATCTGGTCGATGCGGTAGCCGGAGTGGCCTTCGTTGTCGGCGTCGGACATCGAACCGGCCCGCCCCGTGCCGACGAAGTCCAGCGGATGTCCGTCCGCCGCGAGTCTGTCCCACAACGCACTCCGGTAGCCGTTGCCCGTACTGCTGCCCACACCCCAGGTGATGGAGTCGCCCAACGGCATGACCCGCAAAGGGGTGTTCGAGGCGGCGGAGGCAGGTGTCACACCTGTCGCCGTCGTCCCGAGCGCGGCAGCGAAGATCGTGATCAGGGGTACAAGCCAAGGCTTTCTCAACGGGCGTCCTCTTCTTTGAGTGATTGCTCGATCAAGGTGTGGATGGGGAGCCTCATGCGCGGTGAGCGCTGATGGATCCGTGATGTTCCCGGGCGGTCGGTGCTGTCACCAGCCTGTCGGCAGGCCGGAGATGAACGAGGTGAGCCGGTCGGCGATGAGCCGGTCGTCGTGGGCCGAGTAGTGCCAGTCGCAGCCGAGGAAGTCCAGGCCCGAGTCGTCGAGGGCCCATTGGCGGACCAGGCTGTCGCCGGCGTCGTTGCGGGCCCTGACCACCTGCTGGACATGGCCGGCGTAGGAGCCGGCGGCCACCGCCACGATGGTCGTGTCGGCCCCGTAGCGCGTACGCAGCTTCTGGAGGAAGTCGGTGTAGGCGGTGCGGTAGGCCGCGGCGAGGCTGTCGGGCGTCCACGGCTCACCGGGGTTGACGGCGGTCGAGAAGTCGTTGGTGCCGAGGTTGACCACCACGACCTGGGGGCGCCATGTGCCCGGGTTCTGCCAGACGTCGCCGGAGACGTTCTGCAGGGCACGGTCGTAGTACGTCCGGTAGGTGACGTCCGGTGAGCCGCCGTTGTAGTTGCGGACCATGCCGAGGCCCGAGTAGCCGTTGATCTGGTAGTCGGCGTTGAACTGCCGGGCGGTGAGGGCGCCGTAGCTCACGTCGGTGTTGGTCCTGCGCCTGGTCTGGTCCCCTGTGCAGGTGCGGGAGGTCGAGAGGTTGCCGTAGCCCACGGTGAGGGAGTCGCCGATGAACTCGATCTGGCGGCTGCGGGCGGCCGGTTTGCTCAGTACGGCACCGCCGGACGCGGCCACGAAGCCGCCGAACGTGCTGGTGGACCCTGGAGTGTCGTTGCGCTTGACGAGCCGGACGGTGTGGTCTCGGTTCTGCAGGCCGTTGACCCAGTACGTCGTGTTGCCGGGCGTGACGAGTGTGGCGACGGTGCTTCCGTCGACCTGGACGTCGTAGTCGGCGGCCGAGTCGTTGAGCACGATGCCTACGCCGGTGCCGCTGAAGCGGCCCTCGAAGTACACGCCGGGCCAGCTGTACCGCACCGTGTTCCCGGCATCCTTGACCCGCCCCGCGGTGTGCACCTGGGCCAGTACTCCCGCCGCGCGGACGAGTTGCCATTGCTGGTCGGTGCCGCCCCAGTCGGTGAACTGCACGACCTTCGCGCCGTCCACGGGGGAGGCGTTGTCGACCTCGAGGGCCTTGCCGCTGGCGCGGTTGACCAGCACATACCACGCCCCGGTATCGACCGTGGCCGCCTGCGCCGTCCCGGCGGCACCCAGCCCGGTCAGAAGCGTGGCCAGCAAGGCGATCACCGCGGTCAGCACCACCGTACGTCTCCCACGCCCGCACCAAGCTCCACCGAATGTCATATGCATGCCATGTCGAGAGCGCATTCGTGTCCCTTTCGCTGAGTGCGGGCCGGGTTGCTGAAGTTGTTGACGTCTGTGAATCCGGTGGCGCCGACCAGTTGCCGCCGCCGACCGAGGATCGCGCCGTAGAGGGTGAGCTTCAGGAGATAGGCGCCGCCTGCCGCTACCCGCCGAGAACATAGGACGCATTAGAGGGTACCTAGAGGATCTTGTCCATGCGTATGGACGAAAAGACTGAAGCCGCAGGCTAGTTGGGCTTCGTGGCTGGATGGACTACTTCAATACATAGGATGTATTACTCGTGGTAACGGTTGACGAGGGCGCCCTGAATGCTTAATGTCCTGCTGCGGATCCGACGGATTCACCAGTCGAACAGCCCGTCAATGGAGGCGGAGTGCTGATGCTCAGACCTGTGTTCACCCCTTTGCTTTCGTCTTCTTATGGGTGTGGACGGGCAGCCGCGCTCAGCCGAGCAGAGAGGTTTCTCAGTCCGTGCTGAGGGGAATCCGCAGCCGCACCCGATAGCCGCCCTCCCCGGTCGGGCTCGCCTCCAGGGTGCCGTGCAGGATGTCGGCCCGTTCCCGCAGACCGACCAGACCGTGCTGTGATCCCGGGAGGGACAAAGAAGGATGGGTGGGCGGGCTGTTGGTGACGGTCACTCCGACGTTGTCGCCGTCCTGCCACAGCTCGACGCGGGCCGTGGCGCCGGGGGCGTGCTTGCGGACGTTGGTCAGCGCCTCCTGGACCGTGCGGTAGAGGGCCCGTTGCGCGGGTGTGCCCACGGCGGGCGGAAGCGCACCCGACAACTCCGCCTGAGTGCCGCTCGACTCCACCAGTCTGTGCAGGTCGGCCAGGGTGGGTTGCGGAGTCAGCTCGGTGGCGCGGCCGCCGGAGGCGCGCAGCAGCGTGACCATCGTGCGCAGTTCGTCGAGCGTGGTGACGCTCAGCGAACGGATCGTGCGAGCGGCCTCCTTGGTGCTCGCGTCCGGGGTGGCGACCTGAAGGGCTCCTGCCTGTACGGCGATCAGGCTGACCTGGTGGGAGACCACGTCGTGCATCTCGCGCGCCAGTTGCACGCGTTCGCGGGCGAGGACGGCCTGGGCGTGCAGGACCCGCTCGTGCTCCCTGGCCTCCTCGATCTCCGCCAGCCGCCGCGCCAGGTCCCGGTGTGCCTGGAGGAGCTGCCCGAAGAGGACCGGGGCGACAGAGGTGGCCAGGCTGTACACGAAGTCGATCAGCGTCATGGCCCGCCCGACCTCGGCGAAACCGGCCAGGGGCCACGGAGCGATGCTCACCACGGCCGCCAGGGCGACGCACCCCGCGAGGAGAGGACGGTTACGGGAACGTTCGGCCAGGGTGAAGAGCGCCACGAGTGTTGCGACGGCGACCTCTTGCGTCAGCGCGATGGGCAGCGTGACCAGGAAGACGGCGAGCGGGAACCTGCGCCGCAGGACCAGCGCGGCGCAGCCGAACCCGGCCAGCGCGACGCCGGGACAGGTGGCGTCCCACAGGTACGGCCATACGTCCACGGCTGCCACCGCCACCAGGACGATGTCGACGACCGGCGCGGGCACCCGCTGCCACCGGACGCGTGCGCGGGCGCGGTTCATCGTCCGGCCTCCTGCGGAAGCGCGTCGAGCAGTCCCGCCCGCTGCGCCAGCAGCGCGGCCTGCACCCGGCTCGTCACCCGCAGCTTCGTGAGGATCGCGCTGACGTGGTCCTTGACCGTGCCCGCACCCAGGTGGACGCGTACCCCGATGTCGGCGTTCGACAGGCCCTCGGCCACCAGGACGAGGACCTCGCGCTCGCGGGCGGTGAGGAGCCGGACGCGTGCCGCCTCCTCGTCGACGGCCGCCTCGGTGCCGGGGCGGCCGTGCAGCAGGATCCGGGACGTCTTGGGGGAGAGCACCACGCCGCCCGCGGCCAAGGTGCGCACCAGGTGGGCCAGTTGCTCCGGCTCGGTGTCCTTGAGCAGGAATCCGGCCGCGCCGCAGCGCAGAGCGGTCAGGATGTACTCGTCGGCGTCGAACGTGGTCAGCATCGCCACCACCGGCGCGTCCGGCATCGTCCGCAACTCGCGCAGCACGGTGAGCCCGTCGACGTCCGGCATCCGGATGTCCAGCAGCACCACGTCCGGCCGCTCCCGGCGGACGGTGTCGACGGCGTCGCCGCCGCTCGCGGTCGCGACGACCTCGATGTCCTCGGACGCACCCAGAATGAGCCCGAACCCCGACCGGACCAGGGCCTCGTCGTCCACCACCACAACCCGCACCACCCGGTTCACGCGTGCTCCGCCTCACCTTCGTTCGTACCGCCGGCTCCTACCGCCTCGACGGTAAAGCCGTACAGAGCCCCGGCGGCCCGGCGAACGGCAGCTCCAGCCACACGGCGGGGTATCACCCTCCGGTCGGCAGGGACACCGCAAGCCTTTCGCCCGATATGGCGCGGACCGCCTGTGCGGACCGCCTGTTTTCCGGGCTCGGAGCCGGTCCGGCGCGCCCGGACGGCGGCCCTTTCCCGCCACTCGGCGGGGGTGGCCCCGACAGGTGCCGGATGGGCGCGAGAGGGCCGCGCTCCCAGGCTGGAGCCATGACACAGCACGCGGCATACAACGAGACCGGCACCTCCCTCGGGCCATCGGCCCACGTACGGGGCCGGGACGCCACCTCTGGCAGGGGCACGTTTGTCGAGTTCCTCGGCCTGACGCTGGTGGCGGCCGCCTTCGTCCTGTTCGTCATACGCCCTGAGGTCTTCGAAATGTTGGTGTACACGCTCGCCACGAGCACAGCCGGACTTGTCCACTGAGCAGCCGGCTCGTACGCACACCCGCGCGAAGACACTGGTGGACCGGCTGGCGACAGGCGAGAGCGTCGCCGGGACCCTGATGGCGCTCACCGTGCTGGTGGTGCTGGGCGCGGCGGCCGTAAAGGCGTTCGGCAGGGTCTTGGGGCCTCGACGGCGTGGTCACGGGACCGCGCTTCCCCCTGTCCTCACCCCACCGATGTGGATGGGGGCGGAGGGTGCGCGGGCCGTGACGATATGCTTACGTGCCGGCCGGAGTCCCGTCATGTTGTGGCGAGGGGTGCCGGGGATGGGACAGGGAGCCGGTTCGGTCGGGTGTGGGGTCAGAGGGAGGCGATGGAATGCGGCAGGCAGGTGTGCTCGACGTCGGGTGCCACAGCGCTCTGCTGACGGTGGTTCGGCGGCGTCCGGGTTCGGTACTGGAGCCGGTGTTCTCCCGCAAGGTGCGGCTGAGACTGCATGAAACCCTGGACCGCAAGGGGCGGCTGGAGAAGGCCGGCGTGGAGAGTGTCGAGCGGGCAGTGGCCGAGGCCGTCGCCGCCGACCCGCGTCCGCGTGGACCGGAGGTCTTCGCGTTCGCGACCTCCGTCATCCGGGACGCGCCCAACCGCGACGAGATCATCGCGCGAGTGGCACACACCACCGGCACCCGTCTGCGCGTGCTGACCGGCGAGGAGGAGGCGCGGCTGGCCTACGTGGCCGCCCGCCAGTGGGTCGGCCCGACGGCCGGGCAGTTGCTGGTCCTGGACATCGGCGGCGGAACCGTGGAGATCGCCGCCGGGACCGGGGACCAGCCACGCGTCGTCAACTCGCTGCCGCTGGGCGCCCGGAGGATCACCCGGGACTGGCTTCCCGGCGGCATCGCGCCGTCCCGACGCCGCCTCGCCCAGGTCCTGCAGCACATCGGCGAGTCTCTGGAAGCCGTACCCGGCTTGCCGCAGGCCGAGCTGGGAGGGCGGGTGCTGGCCTGCTCCAAGACCTTCGAACAACTCGGCCGACTCGCCGCCGCCCAGAGCAGGGGACCGCGCACAAAGCGACGGCTGACGCTGCCCCAACTGCGTACGGTCGTCTCCGTGCTGGCTGACGCGGCACCGTCCCACCGTGCCAAGCTGCCGGGCATCTCCCGGCATCGCGCCGAGCAGTCCCTGGCCGGAGCCTTGATCGCACAGGCCCTCATGGAAACCTGCGGGGCCAAGAGCGTCGAGATCTGCCCCTGGTCCACCCGGGAAGGGCTGTTGCTCGAACGCCTCGGCGTCGCTCCCACCCCGGCCGGCCGTTCCCGCCTCGTCGGCTGAGCCCGGCGGACGTCATCCGAGCCGGCCTCTTCCGAGACTGGCTCGGACCGCCCTCTCTCCGGTGACTCATCACGGGGAATGAGTTGTGCCCGACATCGAGGCCCGCCGGGCCGCGAACGGAACCGGGGACCTCGCTGCCGGGCACTGGCTCAGGCGTCGATGATGACGGGGATGATGAGGGGCTTGCGGCGGTACGTGCGGAACGCCCAGTTCGCCACGGCGCGGGCGATGAGCTGTTCGAGTTGGCGCGCGTCCCCGACGCCTTCCTCGGCCGCGGTGGACAGGGTCTTCTCGATGACGGGGATGACCGCCTCGAACGTGGCGTCGTCGTGGACGAAGCCCCGGGCCAGGAAGTCGGGGGCCTCGGCGAGGGCGCCGGTGTCCGCGTCGACGATCGCCACCACCGTGACCACGCCTTCGGCGGCGAGGGTGAGGCGGTCCTTGAGGGACGCCTCGGTGGCGCCGCCGACCTCCATGCCGTCCACATAGACGTTCCCGGCGGGGACCTTGCCGGTGATGGACGCCCGCCCGTCGACGAGGTCGACGACGACGCCGTCCTCGGCGATGACGACCCGTTCCGGGGCCACGCCGGTACGGATGGCAAGGTCGCCGTTGGCCCGCAGGTGGCGCCATTCGCCGTGCACGGGCATGACGTTGCGGGGCTTGACGATGTTGTAGCAGTAGACGAGTTCACCGGCGCTCGCGTGCCCGGAGACATGCACCTTGGCGTTGCCCTTGTGGACCACGTGGGCGCCCCACCGGGTGAGTCCGTTGATCACCCGGTAGATGGCGTTCTCGTTGCCGGGGATGAGGGAACTGGCGAGCAGGACGGTGTCGCCCTTGCCGATGCGGATCATGTGGTCGCGGTTGGCCATCCGTGACAGCGCGGCCATCGGTTCGCCCTGCGAGCCGGTGCACACCAGAGTGATCTTGTGGTCCGGGAGCTTCTCCAGCTCCCTCGTACTCACGACCAGGCCGGACGGGACCTTCAGATAGCCCAGGTCACGGGCGATGCCCATGTTGCGGACCATCGACCGGCCGACGAAGGCGACCTTGCGGCCGTGCTGGTGGGCGGCGTCCAGGACCTGCTGGATGCGGTGCACATGGCTGGCGAAGCTGGAGACGATGACCCGGCGCGGCGCGGTGCGCATGACCTGCTCGATCGCCGGATTCAGCTCGCGCTCGGAGGTGGTGAAGCCGGGCACTTCGGCATTGGTGGAGTCGGTGAGGAAGAGGTCGACGCCCTCCTCGCCGAGGCGGGCGAAGGCGCGCAGGTCGGTGATGCGGTCGTCGAGGGGGAACTGGTCCATCTTGAAGTCGCCGGTGTGCAGCACCATCCCGGCGGGGGTGCGGATCGCGACCGCGAGACTGTCCGGGATGGAGTGGTTGACGGCGACGAACTCGCAGTCGAAGGGGCCGAAGCTACGCCGGTCGCTCTCCCGCACGCGCACCGTGCGCGGCCGGATGCCGTGTTCCTTGAGCTTGGCCTCCAGGAACGCCAGCGTCAGCTTGGAGCCGACGACGGGAATGTCGGACCGCTCGCGCAGCAGGTACGGCACGCCACCGATGTGGTCCTCGTGGCCGTGAGTGAGTACCACCGCCACGATGTCGTCGAGCCGGTCCCGGATCGAGGTGAAGTCCGGCAGGATCACGTCCACGCCGGGCTGGGTTTCCTCGGGGAACAGCACGCCGCAGTCGACGATGAGCAGTTTGCCGGCGTGCTCGAAGACGGTCATGTTGCGGCCGATCTCACCCAGGCCGCCCAGGGCGATGACCCGCAGGCCTCCTTCGGGAAGAGGTGGGGCGGCTTTCAGTTCGGGGTGCGGATGACTCATACCCTGACGTTACCTGGAGAGCGGGACGGGAGATCCACTGGCTGTGTGATCTCTCGTCCCGACGGAGCAGGGCACCCCGCTGTGGCTGTCCGGGATGACCGTATTACGTCGGCGCCGGGTACAGGTGGTGGAGGCACGGCGCCGGCCCGCGAGACCGCCCCGCCGGCAGAACAGAGCACAGATACGGCGCCAGGCGTCCGGTACCCGGCGAAGACGGCACCGATGGTGACGGTCGGGACCGACGGCAGGGGCGACGCCCGCTCAGTCGGTCGGGGCGGGTGGCTGCGGCGTCGCCTCGGCGGCTGTGCGGGCCAGGGCGACCGTGCGTCCGGCGACCGGGCAGGGCCCCGGCGAGCCGGCGCCGGATGCGGGACGGCCACAGCAGGGCCACCGCCAACACCCCGAGGGCGGGGCCGAACTGGGTCAGCTGCACCATCTCCGCCGGTATCCCGGTCGCCGACTGCATCGCCCCCAACACCCCTGCTGCCACGAACGCGGCGACGAGGAACGTCCCCGCCTCCGCCTTCCAGTTCCGCATGCTGCCCGGCCTCCTGCCCGATGGGTTCCGCGCGTCGCCCTCGGACGCGTCGCCCTCGACTCTGCCGGTCTCCGCGGGGCCGGCCATTGCAGGTAGCTGCCCGAGGGGGGGGTGTACTCAGGTGCAGTGTCCTGGGCGGGCCGTTCACCAGAACGAAGGGGATCGGTGCCACAACGCGGAGGGCGCGCACACCGAGCGGGCGGTCAGGCCCCACTCCGTGTGCGCGCCCTCGGATTCAGTTCTCCGGCGCGATCAGTGCCTCCGGCCTACCGGCCGATCACGATGTCCTTGGTCGCGGCCCCGGTGCGGTTGTCGTACACGACATCGCCCGTGGTCTTCTGCCAGATCCGGATACGGAACGTGTCGGGCTTGTCCGTCGCCGTGACGCGGAAGACGTAGCCGCTCTTGCCGTTGACCGTGCCGGAGCCCTGGAAGACCGCCGTGGAGCCGGTGACCACGAGCCAGTCGGAGGACTTGGCGCGCAGCTGCACGGTCGCCTTCGACGCTCCGGCTGCCGTGAAGTCGAAGGACGTCGCGCCCTTGGGGACCGTGGCGCCCTTCGGGTAGGAGGCGCCGAAGGAGAAGGCCGCCTTGCCGGTCAGCCGCGGGTCGGCAGGGTAGGAGCCCGCCCTGGACGGGATGACGCCCTTGCCCTTGGCGGAGCCCGCCGCGGGGTCGAACACGATCAGCTCGGGGAGCTGGGCGGTGGCCGTGGCTCCGTCGTCGTCCGTCACCGTGATCGTCGGGCGGAGGATCCCCGCCTTCAGGTAGGCGTGGCTCGCCTCGCAGGTGCCGCCCGTGACCTTGCCGGCCGTCGGGGTGGTGCCGTCCTTCCAGTCGATCCGGCACGTGTGGGTGTCCGCGAGGCCCGGGTCGGTGAACTTCGCCGAGACACGGGCCGGGGTCGACCTGCCCGCCGGGACAGGGGCCTTCGGACCCTGCACCGAGGTGATCGACGGGGGCGCGTTCGAGACGGTCACCGTCAGGGTGTCCTTGCTGCGACCGCCCGTCAGTGTGACCTCGTAGGTGCCGTTGTCCCGGCAGGTGATGGTGGTCGGGACCATGGTCGGGCTGGAGAACGTGCACGGGGTCGCCGCGCCCACGCTCCAACTCGGCGTGCCTGCCCCGGAGATGCTGCCCGTGAGCGGGATCGCGCTGCCTTCCTGGCCCGTGGTGTCCGCACCGGCGTGGACGATCGTCACCGGGTCGATGCTCGACAGGGTCGGGACGACCTTCTTGATCAGACCGTCGGCGTCGAACTCCAGCTTGTCGATGGTCGTTTCGCGGTGCATGCCGTCACCGCCGGGGATGGCGAAGCGGTGGTAGGCGATGTACCAGTCGTCGGTGTTCGGGACGTGGACCACCGAGTGGTGGCCGGTGCCCTTGATGCCCAGGGAGAGGTCCTTCTCCAGGATCACACCGCGCTTGGTCCAGGGACCTGTCGGCGAGGAACCGGTCGCGTAGGCCACCTGGTAGTTCTCGTCGCGGGTGTCGTTCTCCGACCACATGAAGTAGTAGGTGGCGCCCCGCTTGATGACGAACGAGCCCTCGTTGTAGCCGCTCGGGGTGATGTCGGTGACCTTCGACGGGTCGAAGGAGACCATGTCGTTGTTGAGCGGGACCACATAGGCGCGGCCGTTGCCCCAGTACAGGTACGACTGGCCGTCGTCGTCGGTGAAGACCGCCGGGTCGATCATCTGGCCCGGGTGGTCACCCGCCTTCAGCAGCGGCTTGCCCAGGGCGTCCTTGAACGGGCCGGTCGGGGAGTCCGAGACCGCCACGCCGATGTTCGCGTCGGCGCAGAAGTAGAAGTAGTACTTGCCGTTCCGCTCCTCCATGGTCGGCGCCCAGGCGCGGCTGTCGGCCCAGCTGATGTCGGGACCGAGGTCCAGGATGACGCCGTGGTCCTTCCAGTGGACCAGGTCCGTGGAGGAGTACGCCTTGAACTGCGTACCGCTCCAGCCCTCGAAGCCGTCGGTGGTCGGGTAGATGTAGAAGGTGTCGCCGAACCTGACGATGTTGGGGTCGGCGTTCAGACCCGGCAGCACCGGGCTCTTCATCTCCACCGCCGACACGGTCCAGGTGCGCTTCTTGCCGTCGGAACCGGTGACCTCGTACGTGAGCGGCTTGCTGAAGTCGCGCAGGGTGCCGGAGGCGGGGCTGATGCTCGCGCCGTGGGCGAGGGTGAACTGCGGCGCCAGGGCCCTGACATCGCTGCCCGGGTTGAGCGGTAGGACGACCTTGCTGTCCTTGTCGTTGATGATCGCGTCGACCTTGAGCGCCGGGTGGGTCACGTTGGCGATCCCGGTGGTGTTGCCGCCGAGCCGCAGGACCTCGGCGGGCGTCAGGGCCCGGTTGTAGATCCGGAAGTCGTCGACCTCGCCGCCGAAGTACGGGTCCGGGGAGTACAGGGACTTGCCGATGTAGCCGGAGTAGTCCTTCGACGCGTCGTACAGGTCGGACGGCTTGATGGTGACACCGCTCACGCGGGCCGTCTCGGCGCCGTTCACGTAGAGGATCGCCGTCTCGGTCGCGCCGTCCAGGGTGACGGTGACGTGCTGCCACTCGCCGGCCGTGAGCGGGGAGCCGCCGATCATCTGCTTCTCGCCGGACCAGGTCGCCTTGGTGATCGCCGAGAAGAGCTTCCCTGCGCCGTTGGACGGCGTGGCGAACAGGTACCTGTTGCTGTCCGGGCCGAGGCCGAACAGCCACTGGAAGTTGTCGCCGCCCTTCCACTTGACGTACGTGGAGACGGTGACGCCGGTCGCGTCCTTCAGGACCCCGCCCGGGATCTTCACGTACGGCGAGCTGGAACTGCTGTTGCCGCCGGACATCTTGAACGAGCCGCCGTGCACGCCGGTCCCGAAGGCGGGCGTACGGACGTAGGTGCCGTGGTAGCCGTGGCCGCTGGAGTCACGGACGATGCTGCCGCCGGTCTCGTCGAAGTCGTAGTGCAGGAGCAGGTCGGCCGGGACGTCGGGGCCCTCGGCGGAGACCGTGATCTCGGCGCTGACCGCGATGGCCGAGTCACCCGCGAGGTCGCCCGTCACCGTGAAGGTGCCGGCCTGCGCGTACTGCGACGCGTCCACGCTCGCCCAGGTGACCGCGACGGGCCGCTTCACGCCGTCCCCGGACTCGGCGATGACGGTGGCGGGGAGGACGGGGGCCTCACCGATGCGCGTCTCGACCTTGACGTTCTCGGCGCTCGTGATGATCTGGTCCGGCTGGTAGGTGCTCAGCAGCCGGTCGTACTCCGCCTGCGTGACCGGAAGTACCGTGCCGTGGCGGGGCTTTGAGGGAAGGTCGTAGTTCGTGGAGGGTGTCCACACGCCCGACGCGAGGTCGGTCGACTCGAACGGGATGTAGCCGCGTCCGCCGAACTCGTCGGCGAACATGTACCACTTCTTCTCGGTGTTGGACTTGAAGACGAGCGGGCCCTCGGCCGCGCTCATCGCGCCCTTGCCGATGCCCTCGGCGACGAAGTCGTAGGACGGGTTGAGGATCGAGTCGCTCTTCTCCTCGAAGATGAACTTGCTGTTGGGCGTCGAGGAGGTGTTGTTCCGCTCGTCCTTGGAGAAGCGGTAGTAGGTGTCGCTGTCCTTGATCATCGTGGAGTCGATGACCGAGTAGCCGCGGTCGATCCACACCTTGGGCGCGCTGAAGGTGCGGAAGTCACGGGTCGTCGCGTACATCATGCGGTTGTACGTGTCACCGGAGTGATCGGCGTTGTCGTACAGCTTCGAGGCCCAGAAGACGACGTACGAGCCGAGCTTCGCGTCGTAGAACGCCTCCGGCGCCCAGGTGTTGCCGGCGGAGTCGGGGGAGACCTTCACCAGGCGCTGGTCGGTCCAGTGGACCAGGTCGGTGGACTCCCACACCATGATGGACTTGCTGCCGGTGCGCTGGGAGGCGTCCCAGTCGCCGTTGCCGTAGATCCGCAGGTCGGTGGCGATCTGGTAGAACTTGTCGCCTTCGGGGGAGCGGATGATGAACGGGTCGCGCAGGCCCTTCTCGCCGAGCGTGGAGGTCAGGACGGGCTTGCCGTTGTTCAACTCCCGCCACTTCAGCGGGTCGTTGCCCTTGCTGAGGGCCGCGTAGAGCTGTTCGCCGTCCGAGGTGCCCTCGCCGGTGAAGTAGCTGAACATGTAGCCCTTGAGGGCTTCCTTCGCGGGGAGTTCGGGGACCTTGGCCGTGAAGGCGCGGGTCGCGGTGGCGGTGCCCTTGGTGATCGTCGCGGTCAGGTCGACCGTGGTGCCGCCGGCGCCGTGCGCGGGGCGGTGCACCACACCGTCGGCCGCGATGACGTCCGGGTTCGCGGAGGACCAGGCAACCGCCGTGCCGTAGGCGCCCGTTGACGGCAGCGTGATGTTGCCGCGTACGTCGTCGATGTTCGGGACGGTCAGCGCGTCGGCGGCCTGCTGGGTGGCTGTCGTGTCGTCGAAGGTGGCCGGGACCGTGATGTCGAAGGTCTTGGTGTCGCTCGCCGGGCCCTTCTTCAGGGTCGCCGTGAGCGTGGCGTGGCCGTCCGGCTGACCGGCCGCGGGGCGGGTGACCGCTCCGGAGGCCGAGACCACGGAGGCGTTGTCGGTCGCCCAGGTGATGGCGGAGCCGCCTGCCGGGCCCGCGCTCGGCAGCGTCAGGTCGGCGGTCACGGCGCTCGTGTCGCCCAGAGTGAGGGCCGACTTGTCGGCGGCGACGCCCTGCGCGGCGATGGGGAGGGAGAGTTCCTCGACCTCCGTGCTCGCCAGCGCCCGGTTGTAGACCCGGAAGTCGCGGATGTTGCCCTTGAACAGGTTGTCGCCGGGGTAGACCGACTTGCCTATGTAGTTGGCGGTGGTCGTGCCCGCGCCGATGGAGCCGGGGGTGATGGTGACCGCCGTGTTGCGGCCGACCTCCACACCGTCCTCGTAGAGCACGCCCGTGGTGCCGGTCTGGGTGTAGGTGATCTGCTTCCAGACCGCGCGCTGAAGATTCGTTCCGGCCGAGCGGGTGTTCTGCTCCGTCGACCAGTTGCCGCTGGCGATGGAGGTCCGGTACGAGTTGCCGGTGGTGAACAGGTAGCCGTTGCCGGCCGTGCCGACGGTGTTGCCGAAGCCGTAGATGAAGTACGGGTTCGCCTGGGCGGCGTCGATCTTCACGTCCATCGCGACGGTGATCGAGCTCATGCCGCTCATGATGTTGTCCGGCACCTTGATGTAGGTGTTGGAACCGTTGAAGGCGAGCCCGTCACCGGAGTTGGACCAGCCGGCTGTCCCGTTCACCGTGCCCGTACGGCCGTTGCCCGAGGCGTCCGCGACGGTCGTGCCGGAGGCCGCGTCGAGCTTGTACCAGAGGGCCAGCCCGTCGGTGACGCCGGCCGCGGCGGCGTGCGCGGGGACCGACATGGCCAGCGGCCCGGCGAGGCCTAGGAGAAGCGATGCGGCGGTCAGCCCGGCGAGCCTTTCCGACCAGGGTCTGCTGCGGTCGCGTGATCTCGCGAGTTGCATCGTTTCGTTTTCCTCTGATCGGACACGTGGGGAGGTAACGGGAGACACGAGATTTCTTCTGTGTGTCCGCGCGTTGCGAGAGTGTCAATCGATGCGCCCAGGGGCGTCAAGGGTTTACGAACGACGTTCGACAGGTCGGACAACTAGTTTTTACCTGCTGGACGTCAAGCGGAATCGAATCCGTCACAAACATTGACGTGTGTACCCACCTGTCCCCCGGGCGAGGGCGGCCGCGAGAGCTGTCGGTGAAGCGGGTGCGGACGAAGGACGGGCCGAATCCTGTTCGACGCGGACGCGTGATCGAGTAAGGATGGCGCCATGCCCGACCTGCGAACCGAACGCCTCGTCCTGCGCTCCTGGCGCCCCTCCGACCGCGCCCCCTGGGCGGCCATGAACGCCGACCCGGAGGTCCGCGAGCATCTCGGAGACCTCCTTACCCGTGAACAGAGCGACGCCTGCGCCGCCGACTTCCAGGCCTGCCTGGACGAACGGGGCTGGGGCTGGTGGGCGGTGGAGGTGACCGGCACCGGTGAGTTCATCGGCTTCGCCGGCCTGGACCCGGTCGAGGACGACATGGCGTTCGGCGGGGTGGAGGCGGGGTGGCGGCTGGCCCGCTCCGCGTGGGGCCACGGGTACGCAACGGAGGCCGCCCGAGCGGTGGTTGCCCACGCCTTCGACGAGAAGGGCCCAGGCCTCGAAGAGGTCCTGGCGATCACGACGGCCACCAACCTCCGCTCACAGGCGGTGATGCAACGCCTCGGCATGACCTACGACCCCGACAAGGACTTCGACGACCTGACAGTCCCGGAGGGACCGCTGCGCCGGAACGTGGTGTACGGGATCAGGGCCGACGCCTGGATCTAGGCGATCACCAGGGTGTCCGGCGCCACGCCCCGCTCCCGCCCCTCGCGCGCGGCGGGCACACGACACCGGTGCGCGCCCCCCACTGGAGGGCCATGGCGTCGTTCAGGGGCGCATCAGCAGCTGGAAGTCGAAGGCGTACCGCGATGCCCGGTAGATGTGCGTGCCGAACTCCACGGGGCGTCCCGTGTCGTCGTACGCCGTCCGTTGCATCGTGAGCAGGGCGGCGCCCTCTGGCTCCTCCAGGCGTTTCGCCTCCGCCGCCGTGGCCGAGCGGGCGCCGACGGTCTGGCGGGCGCTGTGCAGGGTGATGCCCGCGGTGCGCAGCATCCGGTACAGGCCCGTCGACTCCAGCCGGGTGGCGTCGAGTTCGAGGAGCCCCGAGGGCAGGTAATTGCAGAGGAACGCCACCGGTTCGCCGTGCGTGCAGCGCAGCCGCTCCAGCACGACGACCTCGGTGCCCTCCTCCACCCCGAGGGCGGCGGCGACCTCGGCGGACGCCGGCTTCGCCTCGTTGCGCAGGACCTGCGTGGTGGGCCCCTGCCCGGCCGCCTCCAGGTCGTCGTACAGGCTGCTCAGTTCGAGCGGGCGCTTGACCTGGCTGTGCACCACCTGCGTACCGACGCCTCGCCGGCGTACCAGCAGGCCCTTGTCCACCAGGGACTGGATCGCCTGGCGGACCGTGGGCCTGGACAGGCCCAGGCGGACCGACAGGTCGATCTCGTTGCCCAGGAGATTGCCGGGCGCCAGAATCCCGTGCTCGATCGCCGCCTCCAGCTGCTGAGCCAGCTGGTAGTAGAGCGGAACCGGGCTGGAGCGGTCCAGCGTGAAGTCCATGGTGTCGAGCGGGGAGCCGGACACCGCGCGGGCGCGATCACCGGGTGTCGCCACGGGGGCACCTCCCTTCGGATAGTGATAGTGACGGTCAGAGGTGTCGGCGGCGGTCGGCGGACTGGCGCTCGTACTCCTCTCGGGCCTGTACGGCGGACTCCCGGGTGGCGGTCTCGGCGACCGGTACGTCCCACCAGGCCTCCGCCGGGGGAGCGGTCGGCGTCGGGTCGGTCTCGACGTACACACAGGTCGGCCGGTCCGAGGCGCGTGCCGTCGCCAGGGCCGTGCGCAGCTCGCCCACGGTCTTGGCGCGCAGGACGTGCATGCCGAGGCTGGCCGCGTTCGCCGCCAGGTCGACCGGCAGCGGGTCGCCGGTGAAGGTGCCGTCGGCGGCCCGGTAGCGGTAGGGGGTGCCGAAGCGCTCGCCGCCGACCGACTCGGAGAGGCCGCCGATGGAGGCGTACCCATGGTTCTGGATGAGGACCAGGTTGACCGGCAGGCCCTCCTGGACGGCCGTGACGATCTCGGTCGGCATCATGAGGTAGGTGCCGTCGCCGACCAGTGACCAGACCGGGGTGTCCGGGGCGGCCTGCTGGACGCCGATCCCGGCCGGGATCTCGTAGCCCATGCAGGAGTAGCCGTACTCCAGGTGGTACTGGCGGGGGCTGCGGGCCCGCCACAGCTTGTGCAGGTCACCGGGGAGCGACCCCGCCGCGTTGATGATCACGTCGTCGTCGCCGACGACCGAGTCCAGCGCGCCCAGCACCTGGGTCTGGGTCGGCACGGCGGAGTCCTCACCACGGAAGGCGGCCTCGACCACCGTGTCCCAGCGCTCCCGGCCCGCCCGGTACTCCGCCTCGTACGCCTGGCCGACCCGGTGCCCGGTCTCCGTCAGCGCCTCGGTGAGCGCCGTCAGGCCCGCGCGGGCGTCGCAGACGAGTGGGCGCGCCGCCAGCTTGTGGGCGTCGAAGGCGGCGATGTTCAGGTTGAGGAACCGCACGCCGGGGTTCTGGAACAGGGTGTTCGAGGCGGTCGTGAAGTCCGTGTAGCGCGTGCCGACGCCGATGACCAGGTCGGCGGTGCGGGCCAGGTCGTCGCTGACGGCCGTACCGGTGTGGCCGATGCCGCCCAGGTCGGCGGGGTGGTCGTAGCGCAGGGAACCCTTGCCGGCCTGGGTGGAGCCCACCGGGATGCCGGTGGCGTCCACCAGGGCCTTCAGTGCCTCCTCGGCCTCGCTGTGGTGGATCCCGCCGCCCGCGACGATCAGCGGGCGCTCGGCGGCCCGGATCGCCGACACGGCCTGGGCCAGCTCGTACGGGTCGGGCGCGGGACGTCGGACGTGCCAGACGCGCTCGGCGAAGAACTCCTCCGGCCAGTCGTACGCCTCCACCTGTACGTCCTGCGGCAGCGCGAGCGTGACGGCACCGGTCTCCACCGGATCCGTGAGGACGCGTACGGCGTTCAGCGCGGACGGGATCAGCGCCTCGGGGCGCGTGACCCGGTCGAAGTAGCGCGAGACCGGGCGCAGGGTGTCGTTGACGGACAGGTCGGCCTCGACCGGGTGCTCCAGTTGCTGGAGCAGCGGGTCCGCGCTGCGCGTCGCGAAGTAGTCGCCGGGCAGGAGCAGCACCGGAAGGCGGTTGATCGTCGCGAGGGCGGCGCCCGTGACGAGGTTGGTGGCGCCCGGACCGATGGACGTGGTGACGGCCTGCGTCGAGAGCCGGTTCAGCTGGCGGGCGTGACCGACGGCCGCGTGGACCATCGACTGCTCGTTGCGGCCCTGGTGGAACGGCATCGCGTCCTCGCCGGCCTCCAGGAGCGCCTGGCCGAGACCCGCGACATTCCCGTGGCCGAAGATGCCCCACGTGCCGGAGATCAGCCGGTGGCGTACGCCGTCGCGCTCGGTGTACTGGACGGACAGGAACCGCACCAGCGCCTGGGCGACGGTCAGACGGCGGGTAGGGGTGGCGGCGGCGCTCATCAGGAATTCTCCGGGGCCGTGTAGAGGGGCAGACGGGGGTCGACGGGCTGCTCGGGCCAGGTACCGCGGACCCAGGCGTGATCGGGGTGGTCGCAGATCAGCCAGGCGCGGTCGTCCTCGGGACCCGCCATGACGTTGAGGTAGTACATGTGGTGGCCCGGCACGGCCATGGAGGGCCCGTGCCAGCCGTCGGGGATGAGGACGACGTCCCCGTCACGCACCTCGGCCAGCACATCCGTGTTCCGCCCCTGCCCGGACGGGGACACCCGCTGGTAGCCGAGGCCGGGCGTGCCCTCGTGGTCCGCGAACTCGAAGTAGTAGATCTCCTCGAGGACGGACTCCTCGCCGGGCCGGTGCTCGTCGTGCTTGTGCGGCGGGAACGACGACCAGTTCCCGCCGGGGGTGATCACCTCGACGGCGATCAGCTTGTCGCACTCGAAGACGCCGGCCGCGCCGAAGTTGTTGACCTGCCGGGAGGAGTTCCCGGTGCCGCGCAACTCCACCGGAACGGAGGAGGCGGGCCCGTAGCGGGCGGGCAGCCGACGGGTGCAGCGGGCGCCGGTGAGCGCGAAGCGCCCGCCCGCGGCCGAGGTGATGGTCGTACGAGCGTCGCGGGGCAGGTACACGAAGTCGCTGACGCCGCTGAACACGCTGTCGCGGCCCTGTACCTCGAAAGTGGAGTGGCCGAAGTCGTCCGTCGTCTCGACCGCGCAGGCACCGCTGAGGGACAGCACGATCCACTCGCTGTCGCCGCTGGAAAGCGTGTGCGAGCCACCCGGGGGGAGCTCCAGCACCCGGAGGCTGGAGTAGCCCCAGCCGGCCTTCTCGGGGTTGACTTCGACGACGTACGAGTCGCCGAGGGCCTTGCCTGCCGGGAGGTGGTAGGCGGTGGTCATGGTCTGTCACTCCTGTTCACAGCGGATCCCGTGTTGACCCTGCTCACAGCCGGGCCCCGTGGACCCACCGAACAATCCGCCGAACGTCTGCACTAGGGTCAGCGAGTGCACCGGGCTGCGGCGGATAAAGATCAACTCCGCTGCGGCCCATGGTGACCAGGTCGAAGGGCGGGGCTGACTCGGTCATACGATGCTCCCTCGAGCTGCGGAGGATGCGGGTCCGGAGGGGCCTGTCGTCCTCCCAGGTGTAGGACTCGGAGGGTGGCACTGTCAAGGGTTTGTTCTTACATTCTGACCTGCTAGTGAAATGATGTCTTGACAAAGTATTGACATAGGACAGTTCCAAGGAATTGGATTCGGTCCCAACACGACTGCCGTACACAACCGCCGTACACGATTGCCGTGTTCGCGGCACACGGCCCGGACCTCCGGGGCCCGGGCCCGGGATCGTCCCGGTCTCTCCCCTCTCCCCGGTCGCACAGTGAGGTGCAGGAAAGATGGCTCGCTCTTCTGGCTCCCGCAGAATCGCCCCCGTTGTTGCCGCTGCCGCGGCAGCGGCTCTGGTCCTCGCGGGCTGCTCCAGCAGTTCCGGTGGCAAGAAGGCCGAGGACAACGGTTCCGGCGCCTCTGCGGGCAAGGCCACCACCCCTCGGATGACCGTCGCCCTGGTCACCCACCAGGCGCCCGGTGACGCCTTCTGGGACATCGTCCGCAAGGGAGCCCAGGCCGCCGCGGACAAGGACAACATCAAGCTCGTCTACTCGGCCGACCCGGACGCGGGCAACCAGTCCAACCTCGTCCAGAACGCGATCGACCAGAAGGTCGACGGCATAGCCATCACGCTGGCGAAGCCGGACGCCATGAAGGACGTCGTCGCCAAGGCGACGGCCGCGGGCATTCCTGTCGTCGGCCTCAACTCGGGCCTGAGCGACTGGAAGAAGCTCGGTCTCCAGCAGTTCTTCGGCCAGGACGAGTCCGTCGCGGGCGAGGCGTTCGGCAAGAAGCTGAACGAGGTCGGCTCCAAGAAAGCCGTCTGTGTCATCCAGGAGCAGGGCAACGTCGGCCTCACCCAGCGCTGCGACGGTGTGAAGAAGACGTTCACCGGCAAGCTGGAGATCCTCAACGTCAACGGCACCGACATGCCGTCCGTCAAGTCGACGATCACCGCGAAGCTCAACCAGGACAAGGCCATCGACTACGTGGTCACGCTCGGCGCCAGCTACGCGCTGACCGCGGTGCAGTCGGTGGGCGACGCGGGCAGCAAGGCGAAGGTCGCGACCTTCGACCTCAACAAGGAGATGACGGACGCCATCACGAAGGGCGACGTCCAGTTCGCGGTCGACCAGCAGCCCTACCTCCAGGGCTACCTGGCCGTCGACTCCATGTGGCTCTTCAAGAACAACGGCAACTACAGCGGTGGCGGTGAGCAGCCCGTGCTGACCGGTCCCGCCTTCGTCGACAAGTCCAACGTCGAGAAGATCGCCGCGTTCGCGGCGAAGGGCACTCGGTGATGTCGATGGGTCAGACAACGGCTCCGGCGGCGAGTTCCTCGCCGCCGGCTCGGCCGGCCACCCAGAAGGACGGCCGCACCAGCCGGCGTTCCCTGGGGCGCCGGCTGCTCGGCCGCCCCGAGGTCGGCGCTCTCATCGCGGCGATCCTCGTGTACGTGTTCTTCTTCGCGGTGGCGCCCTCGTTCCGTGAGACCAGTGCGCTGGCGACCGTGCTCTACCAGGCGTCCGTGATGGGCATCATGGCGTTGCCGGTGGCGCTGTTGATGATCGGCGGGGAGTTCGACCTGTCGGCCGGTGTCGCGGTGACGACGTCGGCGCTGACCGCCGCGATCCTCAGTTTCCAGCTGTCCATGAACGTGTGGACGGGCGTGTTCGTCGCGCTGGTCGTCTCCCTCGCCGTGGGGGCGTTCAACGGCTGGCTGCTGATCAGGACGGGACTGCCGAGCTTCCTGGTCACCCTGGGCTCGTTCCTGATCCTGCAGGGCGCCAACCTCGCCGTCACGAAGATCTTCACCGGCAACGTGGCGAGCGACTCGATCGCCGACATGGACGGCTTCGACCAGGCCAAGAAGGTCTTCGCCTCCGAGTTCAGCATCGGTGGCGTCAGCTTCAAGATCACGATCGTGTACTGGCTGGTGTTCGCCGCGATCGCCACCTGGCTGCTGCTGCGCACCAGGTTCGGCAACTGGATCTTCGCGGTCGGCGGCAGCAACGACAGCGCCCGCGCGGTCGGTGTCCCGGTCAACTTCACGAAGATCGCTCTGTTCATGGGCGTGGGCGTGGGCGCCTGGTTCGTGGGCATGCACCTGCTCTTCTCGTTCAACACGGTGCAGTCCGGCCAGGGCGTGGGCAACGAGTTCCTCTACATCATCGCGGCGGTCATCGGCGGCTGCCTGCTGACCGGCGGCTACGGCTCGGCGATCGGCCCGGTCATCGGCGCCTTCATCTTCGGCATGGTCTCCCAGGGCATCGTCTACGCCAACTGGAACCCGGACTGGTTCAAGGCGTTCCTCGGCGTGATGCTCCTGGTCGCCGCCCTCGTCAATCTGTGGGTCCGCCGCCAGGCGACCCGGAGGTGAACTGATGACAACCAACGAATCCACCTCGCCCAACGGCACACCCACCGAGGACGCCGAGGGCAGTTCGCCCGAGCCCCAGGACGCCGCGCCGATCGTCGAACTGCGGGGCACCGGCAAGTCGTACGGCAACGTCCGTGCCCTGCACGGCGTGAACCTCGCCGTCCGCTCCGGCCAGGTCACCTGCGTGCTGGGCGACAACGGCGCCGGCAAGTCCACGCTGATCAAAATCATCTCCGGGCTGCACCAGCACACCGAGGGCGAACTCCTCATCGACGGCAGCCCCGTCCACTTCGGCACACCCCGCGAGGCACTGGACGCCGGTATCGCCACCGTCTACCAGGACCTCGCGACGGTGCCGCTGATGCCGGTGTGGCGCAACTTCTTCCTCGGCTCCGAGATGACCAAGGGCCCCTGGCCGATCCGCCGCCTCGACATCGAGAAGATGAAGCAGACCGCGGATGCGGAACTGCGCAACATGGGCATCGTCCTGGACGACCTCGACCAGCCCATCGGCACCCTCTCCGGCGGCCAGCGCCAGTCCGTGGCCATCGCCCGCGCCGTCTACTTCGGGGCCCGTGTCCTCATCCTCGACGAGCCCACCGCCGCCCTCGGCGTCAAGCAGTCCGGTGTCGTGCTCAAGTACATCGCCGCCGCCCGCGACAAGGGCCTGGGCGTCATCTTCATCACCCACAACCCCCACCACGCCTACATGGTCGGCGACCACTTCAGCGTCCTGCGCCTGGGCACCATGGAACTGTCCGCCGCCCGCAGCGAGGTGAGCCTCGAAGAGCTCACCAACCACATGGCGGGCGGGGCGGAACTCGCTGCGCTCAAGCATGAGTTGGCGCAGGTGCGGGGGGTGGACGTCGATGAACTCCCCGAGGTGGAGGACCTGACGGCACCCGTCGCCGCCCCCTCGCAGGGGAAGTCGGTGTAGCGCGTAGCGTGAGGGGACGCGCGGTTGTTCGGCGGGTGCGGGTCCGTTGCGGCTTGTCGCGCCCGCGCGGCGGAGCCGCAAATGTCACAGCCCCGCGCCCCTGGGTGGGTCGGCTCGCCGTATGCCGAAAGGGGCACCCTTTCTCCATGAAGAGCCGTGACACGCTCGGCGTTCTCGTGATCGGTACCGGGAAGATGGGTGCCGATCACGTTCGTCGTATTGAGGAAGTCACCAGCGGGGCCCGGGTGGTCGCCGTCGTGGACGTCGATCAGGAGCGGGCCGAGTCGGTCGCCGCCGGTGTCGACGGCTGTACGGCGTACGCGGACCCCGTCGCCGCCATGGCGTCCCCCGATGTCGACGCCGTACTCATCGCCTCGCCCGGGGCCGCTCACGAGGCGGCCCTGCTCGCGGCGTTCTCCTACGACCTGCCGGTGTTGTGCGAGAAGCCGCTCACACCCGACGCGGCTTCCGCGCTGCGGGTGCTGGAGGCCGAGCGGAAGTTGGGGCACCGCCGGGTTCAGGTCGGGTTCATGCGGCGCTACGACAGCGAGTACCTGAAGCTCAAGTCACTCCTCGACACAGGGCGGTTGGGCCGGCCGCTCATGCTGCACAACCGGCATCGCAACCTGGCTTCCCCGCCCTGGTGGACCAGCGCGATGCACATCAACGACTCCGTGGTGCACGAGATGGACGTGACCCGGTGGCTCCTCGGACAGGAGATCACCGCGGTCACCGTGCTGTGTCCGAGGCCGTCCCGGAACGCGCCGGACGGCCTTCAGGACCCCCAGTTCGTCGTGATGGAGACCGACGGCGGCGCGATCGTCGACGTCGAGATCAACGTCAACTGCGGCTTCGGATACCAGGTGCAGGCCGAGGTGGTCTGCGAACGCGGGACCGCGCGGATCGGCGACGGGCACGGCATGGTCGTCAACTCGGACGGCCGCTGGGGCGGGGCCATCGCCCAGGACTTCATCGAGCGGTTCGAGGACGCGTACGACCGTGAGGTCCAGGCATGGGTCGACGCCACCCGGCGCGGCGAGGTCACCGGGCCCGGTGTCTGGGACGGTTACGCGGTGGCCGCGGTCTGCGAGGCCGGCGTACGCGCGCGGACCGAGGGGCGGCGCGTCGAGGTGGAACTCGTGGAACGGCCCGCGCTGTACCGCTGACTCAGACCGTGCGTACCTCCTCGACACGCACCGGGCGGTGCTCCTGGAGCGACAGCGTGCACGCGTCCGCGATCCAGCCCGCCTCCAGCGCCTCGGCGACCGTGCACGGGGAGGTGCGGTGGCCCGCGACGACCTCCGTGAACGCCGTCAGCTCGGCGCGGTAGGCCGGGACGAAGCGGTCCATGAAGAAGTCGTGCGGCACACCCGCCGGGAAGGTGACACCCGGCTCCACCGAGCGCAGCGGGAGCTTGTCCTCCAGGCCCACGGAGATGCTGTCCTTGAAGCCGTGCAGGTCCATACGGACGTCGTAACCACGGGCGTTGTGACGGGAGTTGGAGACCACGGCGATCGTGCCGTCGTCCAGGGTGAGGATCGCGCCGGTGGTGTCGGCGTCGCCCGCCTCCTTGATGTAGTCGGCACCCCGGTTGCCGCCGACCGCGTACACCTCGGTCACCTCGCGGCCCGTCACCCAGCGGATGATGTCGAAGTCGTGCACCGAACAGTCCCGGAAGATGCCCCCGGAGGCGGCGATGTACGCGGCCGGCGGCGGCGCCGGGTCCAGCGTGGTCGACCGGACGGAGTGCAGGAGGCCCAGCTCGCCGCTGCGGACGGCGTCCCGGGCGGCGCTGAAGCCCGCGTCGAAGCGGCGCTGGTAGCCGATCTGGATCTCGACACCGCTGTCCTTCACGGCGCCCAGCACCGCGACCCCCTCGGCCATCGTGCGGGCCACCGGCTTCTCGCAGAACACCGGCACACCCGCCTCGACGGCGGCGAGGATCAGCGCCGGATGGGCGTCCGTCGCGGCGGCGACGACGATGCCGTCCACACCGGCGGCCAGCAGGGCCTCCGGGGAGTCCGCGACCTGGGCGCCGAAGCGCTCCGCGGCGGTCTTGGCGGCCGCCGCGAACGGGTCGCTGACCACGAGGGAGTCGACGGCGTCGAGACCGGAGAGGGTCTCGGCGTGGAAGGCGCCGATGCGGCCGAGGCCGAGGATTCCGATACGCATGGGCTGTGCTGCTCCTTGTGTGGGGCGGGTGCTGTGTGGGGCGGGTGTTGCGGGTGTGCTGCGAGGAAGGTGAGTGAAGGAGGCGTCAGTCCAGGCCGCCCAGGACGTTCTGGTCCCAGTCGATCACCGAACCGGTGACCACCCCCGACCGGTCGGACAGCAGGAGGACCACGAAGTCCGCGATCTCGTCCGGCTGGCCGAGCTTGCCCATCGGCAGGCGTTCGGCGGCCTGGTCGAGCCAGTCGTCGCCCGCTCCGTGGAAGGCCCGCTGGGTGGCGTCCTCCCCCTCCGTCGCGGTCCAGCCGATGTTCAGACCGTTGATCCGGACCCGGTCCCAGCGGTGCGCGTGCGCCGCGTTGCGGGTCAGGCCTATGAGACCGGCCTTCGCGGCGACGTACGGGGCCAGGAAGGGCTGCCCGCCGTGCGCCGAGGACGTGATGATGTTGACGACCGTGCCGGGCGCCTTGCGCGCCACCATGTCCGCCACCGCCGCCTGCATGGCGAAGAACGGGCCCTTGAGGTTGATCGCGATGTGCGCGTCGAACAGCTCGGGCGTGGTGTCGAGCAGCGTGCCGCGCGAGGTCAGGCCCGCCGAGTTGACCAGGCAGTCGATCCGGCCGTGGGCGGCGATCACCTCGGCCACGGACGCCTTCGCCTGCTCGGCGTCCGAGAGGTCGGCACGTACGTACATGGCCTTGCCGCCCGCCGCCGTCAGCTCCGCGACCAGCGCCTCGCCCGGCTCCGGGCGCCGCCCGGTCACCGCGACGACGGCGCCCTCGCGGACGGCGGCCCGGGCGATGGCCGCCCCGACGCCCTGGCTGCCGCCGTTGACGAGGACGACCTTGTCCTGAAGAAGTGCCATGCCGTCTCGTTCCTCAGCTCGTCTGTCGTTCGGCGCCGGCCCGCATCGCGTCGCGGAGCGCCTCCGGAGTCCACTCCTCGCGCAGCGCCCGCCGTACGAGGTCCGCCTGCGAGGGCGGGGCCAGGCCGTCGACCGGCGGATCCCGGTCGAGGTTGGTGGGAAAGGGGTAGCCCTCGGCCGAGGCCGCGACGACCGCCTCGAGCCAGGCGTCGCCCGCCCCCTCGGCCTTGCGGGCGAGCAGCACGGGGTAGACCGCGTTCACGATCGCCTCCCGGTCCACGGTCTCCATGGCCCGCCCGAACGCGGAGGACACCTGGAGGAGGTTCGCCATCCGGCGGATGTCCGCGGAGCGGTTGGTGCCGGCCGCGTGGAAGAGCGCCGGGTTGAAGAACACCGCGTCGCCCTTGGCCAGCGGCAGCTGCACGTGGTGGGCGTCGAAGTACGCCCTGAACTCCGGGAGCCGCCACGCGAGATAGCCGGGCTCGTACGTGTGCGAGTACGGCAGGTACAGCGTCGGCCCGGACTCGACGGGCATGTCGATGTGGGCGACCGCGCCCTGCAGCGTCAGCACGGGGGACAGCCGGTGGACGTGCGCCGGGTAGGCGGCCGCCGCCTCGTCGGACAGGAAGCCGAGGTGGTAGTCGCGGTGCGGACGCTGGGCCTCGCCACCGGGATTGACCACGTTGATCTGCGAGGTGACCTGGTAGCCGGGGCCGAGCCAGGCCGTCGAGACGAGGGCGACCATGTCGTTGGCGTAGTAGTCGGCGAACGCCTCCGGGGCGCGCAGAGCCGTCTTCTCCAGGGCGTTCCACACCCGGTCGTTGGCCCCCGGCTTGGCGAAGTGGTCGCCCGCGGTGGTCCCGGCGGCCCGCTGGTCGGCGATCAGAGACTCGAAGGCGGCGGTCGCCGAGTCCACCACCGCCGGATCGGCGAAGGCCCGCTGGAGGACCACGACGCCGGGCCCGTCGGTGAGCGCCCGGACCAGTTCCGCCAGGACCTGCCGGCGCCCGTCGGGTGCGGTGACGGCGGTGCGCAGCCGCTCACTGTCGTAGACGAGGACGTTGTCGCGGACGGCGGTCGAGTACGGGTAGTCGGCGGCGTCGGTCGTCCGCTCGGCCTCGGCGCGGAAGGCGTCGAGATCACAGTCCTGTGCGGACAGCCACGCGGGGCGCTGTGCGGCGGTGAGGGACATCGTCGTCCTTCTCTCGACGGTCGTGGTCGCTGTCATTGTTGTCATGACAAACTCGTCAAACAACCAGCAGGCAGCCATCAAAAACCCCTCACGACCTAGCCGAGGAGCCCTCCCATGGGTCATCCCTACCCCATCCGGGAGATCGCACGTCAGGCCGGCCTCAGCGAGGCCACCGTCGACCGCGTCCTGAACGGCCGGGGCGGTGTGCGCGAGAGCACCCAGCGGGAGGTACGGCAGGCCGTCGCGGACCTGGACCGCCAGCGCACCCAGGTCCGGCTGGTCGGCCGCACGTTCATGATCGACATCGTGATGCAGGCGCCGGAGCGGTTCACCACCGCCGTCCGGGCCGCCCTGGAGGCCGAGCTGCCAGCCCTCCACCCGGCAGTCGTGCGCTCCCGCTTCCACTTCCGCGAGACCGGCCCGGTGACCGAACTGGTGGCGACCCTCGACCGCATCGCCCGGCGCGGCTCCCAGGGCGTCATCGTCAAGGCACCGGACGTCCCCGAGATCACAGCCGCCGTCGGCCGCCTGGTGGCCGCCGGCATCCCGGTCGTGACCCTGGTGACCGACCTGCCCTCCAGCGCCCGCCTCGCCTACGTCGGCATCGACAACCGGGCCGCCGGCGCCACCGCCGCGTACCTCATGGGCCAGTGGCTCGGCGACCGCCCCGGCAACGTGCTGACCAGCCTCAGCAGCGGCTTCTTCCGCAACGAGGAGGAACGCGAGATGGGCTTCCGGGGCGCCATGCGGGCTCGGCACCCCGAGCGCGCCCTCGTCGAGATCACCGAGGGCCAGGGCCTGGACGCCACTCAGTACGACCTGGTCCGCGACGCCCTGCAACGCGACGCCGACATCCGGGCGGTCTACTCGATCGGCGGTGGCAATATCGCGACGCTACGGGCCTTCGAGGACCTGGGGCGAGAGTGCGCGGTGTTCGTCGCCCACGACCTCGACCACGACAACACCCGCCTGCTGCGAGAACACCGCCTGTCCTGCGTCCTGCACCACGACCTCCGCCAGGACATGCAAGAGACCTGCCGCACCATCATGCGCACCCACGGCGCCCTACCGCCGGCGACCCCGCCCCTACCATCGGCGATCCAGGTGGTGACCCCGTACAACATGCCCCCATGCTGACGGTCCTGGGGACGCAGGGCCGTCTCGATTCGGGCGCGGACGCGCCCCGAAAGGGGCGCGGGGAACTGCGCGACAAGCCCCCATCGGCCCGCCCCCAACGAACCAGCCGCTACACCCTCACTGGCCCCCGGTCAACGACCTGGTCGGGGCTGCGGAAGGGCCCTGATAGGGGTGCGGGGAACTGCGCGACAAGCCCCCACCGGCCCGCACCCAACGAAAGGCCCCCTACACGCCCACCTCCACCCACGCCCCCAACTCCACAGACCGACTCATCGCACCCACCGCCGCAGCGCTCCACACCGCATCCGCCAACGTCGCCCCGTAGGGCGTCCCCTCACCCACCGACCGCACAAACCGCTCCGCCTCGATCACCTTCAGATCGTCGTACCCCATCGCATTCGCCGCCCCCGGCTGAAACGCCCCGAACTCCCCGTCGCCCGGCCCGACGAACACCGTACTGACCGGCTGGTCCTGGTAAGACGCGCCGGTGCTCACGCCCAGCTCGTTCATCCGGCGGAAGTCCCAGAACACCGCGCCCTTCGTGCCGTGCACCTCGAAGCCGTAGTTGTTCTGCTCGCCGACCGACACCCGGCACGCCTCCAGCACCCCCCGGGCGCCCGAGGTGAAACGGAGCAGGCAGGAGACGTAGTCCTCGTTCTCCACTGGGCCCAGCTCACCGCCCGAAGCCCGGGCGTGCCCGGCCGTCGCGCCCGTCGGACGGGACCGTTCGGGTACGAAGACGGCCGTGTCGGCGATGAGCGCGGCGATGTTGCCGAGCAGGAAGCGGGCCAGGTCCGCGCCGTGCGAGGCGAGGTCGCCCAGCACTCCGCTGCCGCCGCGTTCCCGCTCGTATCGCCAGGTCAGGGCCCCGTCCGGATGGGCCGCGTAGTCGCTGAACAGACGGACGCGGACATGCGTCACCGTGCCGATCCCGCCGGAGGCGATGAGCTGCCGGGCCCGCTCCACGGCAGGGGCGTTGCGGTAGTTGAAGCCGACCGTGCCCTGTACGCCGGCCTTGGCGACCGCGTCGGCGACCGCGCCCGCGTCGGCCGCCGACAGGCCGACCGGCTTCTCGATCCAGATGTGCTTGCCCGCCTCGGCCATCGCGACGCCGATCTCCCGGTGCAGGAAGTTGGGCGCGGTGATGCTCACGGCCCCCACCCGAGGGTCGTTGGCGATGTCACGCCAGTCCCGGGTCGTCGAGGCGAACCCGAACTGCGCGGCGGCCTCCTCGGCCCGGCCGGGCACCTCGTCGGCGACCATGACCAGCTCGGGCCGCAGCTCCAGCTGGGGGAAATGGTGCGCCAGGCGGACGTACGCCTGCGTGTGCACCCGCCCCATCCAGCCGAACCCCACGACGGCGACACCGAGCGTATTTGCCATGACTGACAGCCCCTCTTCGGACCGGTCCGGATCGTTTCCCACTCACCCTCGGCGGCGTCGGCCTTTCCTGTCAATACTTTGACAGGACATAAGGACCAATGAGGTGTCGCCGGTTTCAGGCCCGGTACTCGCGCAGCTTCCGGTAGAGCGTCGCGCGGGCGATGCCCAGGTCCGTCGCCGTACGCGCCTTGTTGCCGCCGTTGCGGCGCAGCGCCTGGAGGATCGCGGTGCGCTCGGCGTGCTCCATCGGGCTGAGCGGGCGCACGGCGGGCCCTTCCCGTACCGGATCGGGGAGTTCGGATCGCCTGACCGGCCCCGCCGCTCGCCGGTTCTCCGCCAACGTCCGCACCAGGTGGGCGAGTTCGGTGAGGTTCCCGGGCCACGGATGGCGTTCCAGCGCCCGCAGCGCGTCCAGCGTCCAGGTGAGCGGTGGCGTGCCGCCGGCCGGCCTCGGAGCCAGCGCCGGGAGCAACTCGCGGATGTCCTCGGGGCGTTCACGCAGTGCGGGCAAGGTGACCGAGCGGGCGGCCAGCGTGTCCAGGAACCGCTGGAGACAGGGGCCCGGGGGAGTGCCGGGTGTGTACGTGGCGAGCAGCCGGACGTCCGGACGCTCGTCGAGGAGCGTGTTCAGCGCCGCGACGTCGGACTGGGCGAGCCGCTCGGCGTGCCGCAGGAGAAGCGGTCGGCCGTGCGTCAACTCGGCGTCGGGCAGGTCGAGTTCGGGTGAATCGGCGGCGTCGCGGACCAACGGCTCGGTGGCGCCCAGCAGTTCGCGGGCCAGCGTGGTCTTGCCGGAGCCGCGCTCCCCGGTCAGCAGGAGCGGTTCGTTCCCGCGCGCCAACTCCGTTGCCCGGCGCACCGCGTGGAGCCACGGCACCGAACTCCCCCCGTGCCGCCCCGCCACCACCCGTGGCACCGCCCGTAGCGCGGTCCGTACCCCCGTCCCCGCCTCGACCGGCTCCAGGACGGCGACGATCCCGAGCAGCCGACCGCCGCCCTCCTCCCGTACCGGACGGAACTCGGCGCTGCAGCCCGCCCCTTCGGGCAGCGCGATGTCGTACGACACGACAGGCGCCGCCGACCGGACCAAAGCCCGCGCGCCCCGCTCCAGCGACTCCAGCACCTGCGGCGACACCAACCGCACCGCCGCCTCGCTCACCAGCCGGTTGCGCCCGTCCAGGGCCACCACCGCACGCTCCTGCCCACCGCCCTGTCCCCTCGCCGCCCGTGCGTACGCGGCGAGGAGCGTCCGCTCCGCCGACCGGGAGCGGGCCAGCAACTCCGCCTCCACCGCCGCCGCTGCCGCCTCCGCGAGGGCCGCGCCGGGATGCGGGCCCTCGCCGGCGCACAGCTCCGAGGTGACGGTGATCGTGCCGAGGGGCCGGCCGGACTCCGGGGCGAACACCGGCACGCTGACCGCCGACACGTCCTGCCACGCGTCCAGGAAGTGCTCGGGGCCGTGCACCTCGGCGCGCCGCCGCACGCGCAGGGCGAGCGCCGCGCTGTTGTGCCCGACCTCCCGCTCGGCCAGATCGCGGCCCGCCTGGCCCCCGGGAGCGTCGCCCGCCGCCCACAGCACCCGCGGCCGTTCGTCGGTGAGCAGCAGCGCCGAGCGGGCGCCGAGCGCCGGGGCGAGCCGTTCGAGGACAGGCCGGGCCGCCGCCGACAGCGCCGACCCGGCGGACGGTTCGTCGGCGGAACCGGCCCGGCGCACGTCGTGCCGTACCCCGAGGAAGCGGGCGCGCCGCCAGGCCGCCACCGTCTCGTCGGGGACGTCGGCGGGCAGGGGGCGCCCGGTCAGGAACCGCTGGCGTGCCTGACTGAGCAGGAGGAGGGCGGGAGATTCGTCGGCTGTGCTCATGGCGCCAGTCACGGTATCGGGCCGGGTCCGGCGACCGTCGGGGAGGTACAGAGGGCGTACGCGGGTGTCTCGTATTGAGACACCCAAGGACGGCCGTTCCGCTCCACGATCATCGATGGCCGCCTATTCTTCCCCGCGCGCGGCATACCCAGCGTCTGGAGTGCTTCCCGTGCATACCGTTGTCGACACCGATGTACTGATCGTGGGCAGTGGCCCCGCCGGCGCGTCGGCCGCGCTCGCGCTGAGCACCTACGGCGTACCCAACATCGTCGTCACCCGGTACGCGAGCCTCGCCGACACGCCCCGCGCGCACATCACCAACCAGCGCACGATGGAGGTCCTGCGCGACCTCGGCGTGGAGCAGGACGTGGTCGCCAGGGCCACGCCCCAGCACCTCATGGGCAACACCACCTTCTGCACCAGCCTGGCCGGCGAGGAACTGGGCCGGGTCCGCTCATGGGGCAACGACCCGCTCGTCCAGGCCGCGCACGAACTGGCCAGCCCCACCCGCATGTGCGACCTGCCGCAACACCTGATGGAGCCGGTCCTGGTCGATGCCGCTGTCGCCCGCGGCACCCAACTCCGGTTCCAGACCGAGTACCTGACGCATACTCAGGACAACTCCGGCGTCACGGCCACCGTCCGTGACCGGCTGCGCGGCGACACGTACGAGATCCGCGCCCGCTATCTCATCGGAGCGGACGGTGGCCGTTCCAAGGTCGCCGAGGACGCCGGACTGCCCATGGGCGGCCAGATGGGTGTCGCCGGCAGCATCAACATCGTCTTCGACGCCGACCTCACCAAGTACACGGCCCACCGCCCCTCCACCCTCTACTGGGTCCTCGCCCCCGGCGCCACCGTCGGCGGCATCGGCGCGGGCCTCGTCCGCAACGTCCGCCCCTGGAACGAGTGGATGATCGTCTGGGGCTACGACGTGACCGCCGGCGCCCCCGACCTCACCACCGAGTACGCCGAGGGAGTCGTCCGCAGGCTCGTCGGCGACGACGACATCCCCGTCACCATCAAGTCGTCCTCGGCCTGGACGGTCAACGAGATGTACGCCGAGACCTACGCCAACGGGCGCGTCTTCTGCGCCGGTGACGCCGTCCACCGGCACCCGCCGTCCAACGGGCTCGGCTCGAACACCTCCATCCAGGACGCCTACAACCTGGCCTGGAAGCTGAAACTGGTCCTCGACGGCGCCGCCGCCCCCACGCTGCTCGACAGCTACACCGCGGAACGTGCCCCCGTCGGCAAGCAGATCGTCACCCGCGCCAACAAGTCCATCGCCGAGACCGCCCCCATCTTCGAGGCCCTCGACGGACTCTCCCCGCAGACCCCCGAGGAACTGTGGGCCAACATCGCCGCCCGCAAGGACGCCACCGAGGCCGCCGCCGCACAGCGCGCCCGGCTGCGCGAGGCGATCGCCGCCAAGGTGTACGAGTTCAACGCCCACGGAGTCGACCTCAACCAGCGCTACGAGTCCGGCGCGATCGTCCCGGACGGCACCCCCGACCCCGGCTTCGCCCGAGACCCCGAACTGCACCACCAGCCCTCCACCCGCCCCGGCGCCCGCGTCCCGCACGCCTGGCTCACCTCGGGAACCCGCACCCTGTCCACCCTCGACACCGTGGGCCGGGGCCGCTTCACCCTCCTCACCGGCATCGGCGGCGACGCCTGGGTACGCGCGGCGAAGGCCCAGCCCCTCGACATCGCCACGGTCGTCGTCGGCCCCGGCCAGGAGTACGAGGACCCGTACGGCGACTGGGCCGGCCTCAGTGAGATCTCCGACGCTGGCGTACTCCTCGTACGCCCGGACGGGTTCGTCGCCTTCCGACACGCCGAAGCGGCCGAGGACGCCGAACAGTTGCTGACGGACGCGCTGCGGCAGATCCTCGGACATGCCTGACGGGACAGCACAGGACGGACGGGACGAGGAGCGCGGCATGACCACTGAACCCACACCACATGACGACGGTGAGGGCGCCGGATTCACGACCGCCGTCACCGAGGCCGTCGTCGACAGCATGAGCGGGACCGCCGACCCGCGCCTGCGCGAGCTGCTCACCGCCCTCACCCGGCACCTCCACGCCTTCGTACGGGAGACCGAGCCGACGATGGAGGAGTGGGAGCGGGCCATCGGCTTCCTGACGGCGACCGGGCAGACCTGCACCGACACCCGGCAGGAGTTCATCCTCCTGTCGGACGTCCTCGGCGTGTCGATGCTCGTGGAGACCCTCAACGGCCACCGGGACCCGGGTGCCACGGAGTCGACCGTGCTCGGTCCCTTCCACATGACCGAGTCGCCGGTACGGGAACTCGGCGCCGACATCGACCTGGTGGGCGCGGGCGAACCCTGCGTGGTCAGCGGACGGGTGCTCGACCGGGACGGAACTCCGTTGCTCGGAGCGGTACTTGACGTCTGGCAGGCCGACGCCGAGGGTTACTACGACGTCCAGCAGCCGGACGTCCAGCCACCGGGCAACGGTCGCGGGCTCTTCACCGCCGACGCGGAGGGCCGCTTCTGGTTCCGCACCTGTGTGCCGAGCCCGTACCCGATCCCTACGGACGGCCCGGTCGGCGACCTGCTCCACGCCACCGGCCGGCACCCCTACCGTCCCGCCCACATCCACTTCATCGCCACCGCCGGGGGCCACGAGCCCGTCACCACCCACATCTTCGTCGCGGGCAGCGACTACCTCGACTCGGACGCCGTGTTCGCGGTGAAGGAGAGCCTGGTCCAGGACTTCACCGAGACCGACGACCCGTCCCTGGCAGCCGAGTTCGGCGTCCCGAACCCCTTCCGGCACGCGCGCTTCGACCTCGTACTGGAGAAGTCGGAAAAGGCGGAGAAGTCGGAGAGGAAGCCGTGAGCGGCGCAACGGACTTCGTGTACGAGGCCCAGCCGATGCGGGTCGTGCTGCGGGCCGGGGCCGCCGTGACCGCGACGGCCGGGGAAGCCGAACGGCTGGGCCTGCGACGCCTGCTGGTGGTGTGCGGGACACGCGGGAAGGACACCGCTCAGGCGGTCGGCGACTCGCTCGGACCGGCCCTGGCGGGTCTGCACGACGAGGCGAGGATGCACGTCCCCGTCGAAGTCGCCGACCGGGCGGTCGAGGTGGCGCTCGCGGTGGGCGCCGACGGGTGTGTGGCGGTCGGCGGCGGCAGCGCGATCGGCCTCGGCAAGGCGATCGCGCTGCGCACCGGGCTGCCGCTGATCGCCGTGCCCTCCACCTACTCCGGCTCGGAGATGACCCCCGTCTGGGGCCTGACCGAGCAGGGCGTGAAACGCACCGGCCGCGACCGGTCCGTCCTCCCGCGCAGTGTCGTGTACGACCCCGAACTGACCCTCTCCCTGCCGGTCCCGCTCTCGGTCACCAGCGGCATCAACGCGATCGCGCACGCGGTGGAGGCCCTCTACGCCCCCGACGCCTCGCCGCTCGTCTCCCTGATGGCGAGGGAGGGCGTACGGGCGATGGCCGAGGCGCTCCCGGACGTGGCCGCCGACCCCGCGTCCCTCGACGCGCGCGGCCGGGCCCTGTACGGGGCGTGGCTGTGCGGCTCCTGCCTCGGCGCCACCACGATGGGCCTGCACCACAAGCTGTGCCATGTCCTCGGCGGCGCCTTCGGCCTGCCGCACGCCGAGACCCACACGGTGGTCCTGCCGCACGCCCTGGCCTACAACGCGCCCGCCGCACCGGACGCGGCCGACGCCGTCGCCCGAGCGCTGGGCGGCGCACCCGATGCCCCAACCGCCCTGTGGGAGCTGGCCGGACGCCTCGGCGCCCCGCGTTCCCTCGCCGAACTGGGCCTCACCGAGGCCGACATGGCGGTCGCGGCCACCCAGGTCACCGGTCAACAGCCGTACGCCAACCCGCGCGAGGTCACACCGGAGGGCGTACTCGGCCTGCTGCGCGCGGCATACCGGGGTGCGGCGCCCGGAACGACGGCCTGAGAACAACGAGAGCAGAACGACACAGAAGTACGGCAGAGAAGTACGACGCACAGGTACGGCACAGAAGTACGGCAAGTAAGTACGGCAAGTAAGTACGGCAGAAAGGTAATCCTCATGGCCCTCGCACTGCTCAGGCGCCTGCGTTCCAAAGGCGTCACCGATCGCGAGGGCCTCTCACTCGCCCTGCCGCCCGGAGCCGGCGCCCTCGGCTGCGAGGTCCTCGACCCGCTGGGCCAGCCCATGGGCGGCGCAGAGGTGACGGTGAGCGCGACCGGCGTCCACCAGGTGGTGGCACGCGGTACGACGGACCCGTACGGCTACTTCCTCGCCGTGCTGCCGGCGGGCAGCTACAGCCTCATGGTCAGCGCCGAGGGGCTGACGCCGTACCGCGAGAGGGTAGATCTCCTCGACGGCGTGATGCTCCCGGCGCAACGTGTGCGGCTGGAGCCGGCCCGGCCGCTGGATCTGCCGGTGCCCGGCAGCTGGCTGTTCGACCCGCCGCACACCGCGATCCGGTTCATCGCCAAGCATGTCGGCATGGGCCATGTGCACGGCCGCTTCGAGCGGTTCGAGGGCGGTATCCAGGTGGCGCGGACGATGACCGACTCCCGGGTCCAGGTCCGTATCGACGCGTCGAGCATCACGACCGGGAACCGGACCAGGGACAACCATCTGCGGTCGGCGGACTTCCTGGACGTCGAGCGCTATCCGCACATCGACTTCGTGAGCTCGCGTTTCTCCTACCGGGCCGGTGCGAAATGGGTGGTGCAGGGGTCGCTCACGATGCACGGGGTGAGCCGCTCCATGTCGCTGGACACGACCTACCTGGGGTCGGTCAACGGCGGCTACGGCGAGGAGTTGCGCTGCGCGGCCCTGGCCCGGGCGGAACTGCATCGCGAGGACTACACCCTCAACTGGCGTTCCATGCTGGCCCGGGGCATCGCCGTGGTCGGCCCGACGGTCCAACTGGAGCTGGACATACAGGCGATGTACAGGACGCACGGCACGCCGACGCCGCCGGAATAGCCAAGAAGTCTGCCGGGAGTCCCTGAACATTTCCTTCCGAGTGACCCGTTCGTGGTGTGGGCATGCCAATCTGACCGAGCGCCTTTCCCCGGGGCGTCATTCGATCAGGAGGCCCCCGTGACCAGACATGTCCGCACCCGCAGAGCCTCGCTCGTCCTCGGCAGCGCGGTCGCGCTGGTCGTCGCCCTCCCCGGTACCGCCCTCGCCGACCCGCCCGGCGCCCTGCCCGCCAACGCGGACAGCACCGAGCAGACGTACCAGCCGGCCTACGACTACGACACGGACGGCTGCTACTCCAGCGCCGCCATCGGTCCCACGGGCATCCTCAACGGTGGCCTCAAACCGTCCGGCGCCCTCAACGGGCAGTGCAGGACCGCCGCCCACCTCGACAACACCAACGGCTACGCCCGCTACAAGTGCAACAACGGCTGGTGCGCGATCATCTACGGCCTCTACTTCGAGAAGGACCAGGCCGTCGCGGGCAGCGGCATCGGCGGGCACCGGCACGACTGGGAGCACGTGGTGGTGTGGGTGCGGGACGGCGTGGCGCAGTACGTCTCGACGTCCAACCACGGCGGCTTCACCGTCCACAACCGGGACGAGGTCCGCTGGGACGGCACGCACCCCAAGATCGTCTATCACAAGGACGGCATCAGGACGCACTGCTTCCGCCTCGCGGGCAGCAACGACGAGCCGCCGGAGAACCACAAGGGGACCTGGCAGTTCCCGGCGCTCGTCGGCTGGAACGGCTACCCGTCAGGCGTCCGCGACAAGTTGACCTCCGCCGACTGGGGCAGCGCCAACTTCGGCCTCAAGGACGGCAACTTCAACTCCCACCTGGCGAAGGCCATGCCGGCGGGCATCGCATTCGACCCGAGCGCCTGACACCGCTCCGGTCACTCGCAGCCGACGCCGTCGCCGTCCCGGTCGAGATGCGGTGCGTAGCCGGGATCACCGACATGCACCGGGGCGGCTCCGGCGGCGCGGGCCGCCGCGCAGTTCTGGTAGTACACGTCGCCGCCACCGGAGCCCCCGTCGCTTCCGGAGCCCCCGTCTGATCCGCCGTCGGATCCGGTGTCGGCGTCCACTGCCGGTTCGGCCGTCACCGTCCTCGTCGCCCGCACGGTGACCGTGGCGGCGGGTTCGGGCGTGGCGGTCTCGGTGGCCGTAGCCGTGGCCGTAACTGTGGCGGTCGCCGTGGCGGTGACGGTCGCGGTCGGCCGTGGGTCGGCGGACACCGGGTCTTTCCCGTCCTCCTGGCCGCCCCCACTCATGGCGAGGCCGATGACGAACGCGAGCCCGATGGCGGGCAGCACGAATCTCTTACGCGCCCATCTCGGGCCCCGCCGGTCCGGTGCCGGGCTCGGTGGCGGAGTCTGGGGCGGGTTGCCGGGAGTGTTGTACGGGTTGCTCATGCTCGTCCCCCCTGTTGTGTTTCGGGTGGGACGACGTTAGAGCGTCGGTTGGGGCGATAAGGGTCCCTTGGTGTCCCGGTGACCGTTCCGTGACCGCTCGGAGGCACGGGCGGGTGTGCGGTAGGGTTTGTCTGTGCGATCACGCCGGGCAACCGCGGGTCGACGCACCGGGACGTGGCGCAGCTTGGTAGCGCACTTGACTGGGGGTCAAGGGGTCGCAGGTTCAAATCCTGTCGTCCCGACTGGTCGTCCCGACTGGAGACAGTCGCAGGTGAGGGCCGGTTTCGGAGATATCCGAAACCGGCCCTCGGCTGTTCTTGGAGACCCCTCGACGATGAGGGCCGACACTCCCGAAAACACCCCACCCACGAGCTCGTTGACATCTCGCACGCCATGCCAACGACGGTTGTCACCCTTCGGTGCCACCGATTACGGGGCAGAGTCGTTCGTTTGACAGACCCCAGCGGGTAGATGACTGCTCGGCGGACGGTCCCTGAGCCAGGTCATCGCGGCCGTCGCAGCCCATCGCGGCGAAGGCCGTTGGCGGTGAGGTCCCGCTCCGGTGACTGACCGGGGCTGAGGGCTATTCGGCCCACCGGACGGAGTCCTCGAGCGGGCAGCGCGCGCTCCGGTGGAGCGGTGTGGTCGTGGCCCGTCCGGTGCGCAGGACCGCCAGGACCTCGTTGTCCCCGTCGGGGCCGAGTCCGGCCGCCGGGCTACCGAACTCGGCGCCCAGCGGCTGGACGGCGTATCCGGCCTCGGTCAGTGCGAGCCAGATGTGCATCAGTGTGGCTCCCGCTTCGAGGCGGTCGGCGACGGTTCGGCGCGGGCCGCGCAGGACGAGCACGGCCCCGCAGTCGCGCAGCCTCCGTGCCCGGACGCCGGCCGCCGCCGAGGCCAGTTGGCGGACCAGCGCCCGCGGTACCGCCTCGCGGTCGACGGCGCGGGCGAGCACGCCGGTCGCCCCCGAGAGGTCGAGGAGGTCGCGGGGGTCCCCGAAGGAACGGTGGCCGCTGTCGTTCCGTGCGCGTTCCCGCAGCCAGGCCCGGAGTGGGGCGTCCGACGCCGGATCGGCGGCCATGGCCGAGTCGAGCTCGGTCCGGGCGAGCCGGGCCAGGGCGGTGGGGCCGGTCACCGTCTCCAGGACGAGGTCCCGCTCGGCGCACAGCAGCTCGATCCGCTTCGCCGTCGCCGTGTCGAGAGGGGTGCGCAGCAGGCCCTCCCGGTGGGTGGAGCGCAGGCCGAGCGCGCCCTGCCGGACGAGGACGTCGTCGCGGAGGCGGTCGCAGTGGAACCGGCCGACGAACGCGGACGTCCCGTCCTCGTCGGCCGGCTGATCCGACGCGGTCGAGGCCTCCCACTTGCCGTGCGCCAGGTAGGCCATGGATCCCAGAGCGCAGCCGAGGCTCTCCGCCCAGCCCAGCGGATCCCGGACAGCGGCGGGCCAGCGCTGCGGGTCGTGCGCCAGCCGCACCGTGCGGTCGTCGAGGAGTTCGAACGCCCACGGCTGGGCGTTGAAGGCGGAAGGAGCGAGCCGGGCGCCGTCCAGCACGGTGGCGAGCCGCTCGGGCAGCGGGCGCGGGGGCTGTGGCGGGGCCGAGGGCCGGAGGGGACCGCGCCGGGCGGCGGCGCGCAGCGCCAGACGGGACCGTGCGATCTCCACCGGCAGCCTCGCCCGGTGCAGCAGGGCGGCCGGGCGGGTCATGACCGCGGCGTGCACGTCCAGGGTGATGATGTCCCGTGTCCTGCGGTTCATGAGCAGGTCCACGACCGCTCTGGCGGTCAGTGTGGCCAGGCCGAGGACGCAGTAGCCGATCTGCGGCCAGGCGCCCCCGTTGACGATCCGGTCCGTCTGTACGGCCAGGAAGTCGCTGGGGACCTGGGTTTTGCCGATCCACCGCAACGATTCCCACACGCGGTTCTCGCGGTGCGCCTCGGCGCTCGCCCTGCCGTAGAACGGCACCGGGTTGCGCCGGTAGTCGAAGACGTACAAGGTCGGTTTCCCGCCGAAGTCCATACCCGCCAGGACGGGGATGCCGAGCCGGGCCGCCCGCTCGTGCAGTTGGTACTTGACCCAGGACGACATCGTCGGGTCGATGCCGTCGAAGACGATGTGAGCGCCGTCGAGTGCCTCGTCGAGGTTCTCCAGGGTCAACCCCTGCGGATAGGCGGTCACTTCGGCCGACGGGTTGAGCGCGCGAATCCGGTCGGCGATCGCCTCGGGCTTCGAACGGCCCAGGTCGGCCTGTACGCAGGCCTGCCGGTTCAGGTTCGAGACGTCGAAGGTGTCGGGGTCGGCAAGCCGGAAGCGCAGCACACCGAGCCGGGCCAGTGGTTCGACGACCCCGCCGCCGCCTCCGCATCCCGCCACGAGCACGGTCGCGGCGCGTACGGCCGCCTGTTCCCGTTCGCTGAGGATGCCGGCGTTGCGGCTCACCGCCTCGGCCCCGGCGGCCACCACGTCGATGTCCGCCCGGTGGGTGTCAGTGGCCATGGCTGGTTCCGTTCGCTCGGCGCTCGTGTGGGGTCCGCGCTCCGGCAGCGGTGGAGCGAAGTGCCGTACGGCGCTGGTGGGAGGGGGGCCGGGGGTGTGTTCGGCTCATGCGCGTTCCAGTTCCGGGTGGTGGCCGCCTGCGGCGAGCACCGGTGCGGGCCGTCGTGCGTCGACGACGTTGTCGGACGGGCGGGGAGCCGGTCCACGGGCGAGGTCCGCGGGCGCGGGGGCCGAGGTGGGGCAGGCGGACCCGCCGACCGGGAACCGCGTCGTCTGCTGGGGCCTGATCCGGGGCGGCCAGCAGTGCGGGACGAGGATGTCGAGAGCGTAGGCGCGGGCGACCAGCGCGGACCGGGTGGGGGCCTTCAGCTTCCTCAGCATCGCGCTGATGTGATACTCGACGCCGTGGCTGCTGAGGCCGAGCCGGGAGGCCAACTGCTGGGTGGACAGCCCGGCGGCCACGCCTTCCAGGATGCGGGCGGGCACCTCGGCGAGCGCCGCGGCCAGTGGGAGTGGGGGGCTGTGGACGGCGTCCGGGACGATGATCGCGATCGCGGCGCAGTCGGTGCGGCAGACGTGCAGGACGGTGTCGAGCGCGATGCCCGTGACCAGACAGTCCCTGTCCGTGAGGTTCCCGTCCACGAGCATCAGGCGGATGCTGAAGTTACCGCACCGCCCGTCGACGAGCTGGGAGAAGTGTTCCTCCAGGCTCGCCGCGGCCGTCGGGTGGAAGAGCCGTGACAGGGGTTCCCCCGTCATCTCCTCGAGAACGATCCCGAACTGCTCGCAGAGCGCGTCGTTCGCCTCCACGACCCGGAGGCCGGTGTCGAGATGGACGATGCCGAGTGCCGCGGTGACCGCCGGCGGGGGCGCTGGTGTCGACGGGTCCCCGGACTTCGCCCCGACGGGCTCTGGGTGTGGCTCCAGAATCGTGGCCTTGGGCAGGATGGACAAGGCAGTACCTCTTTCGGGCGGGGCCGGAAGGGACCCGGGTGTGCAGCGCTCGGCCGGCGCCGGTGGAGTGTCCTGTGTCGGGCGCCCTTGTCTCTTTCGTCAGGTTGGACTGAGAAGGCCGTGTGGGGGACCCGGTTCTCCATCGGACGGGGGTGGGGGAGAGCCGTCCGACCGCCGCGGGGCGTGGTCGTACGAGGTCTCCTGGTGGGGCGGGTCTGCGGTGGCACCTGGTCTTTCCCACCACCACGCTTCTTTTCCACCAGGCCCGCCGGAGCGAGTTCCGCATAGCGGATCCTGGTGCGGTCCACTGCTCGCGCAGACACCCCCGCCGATTCGGCGATGTCTTTACGGCGGCACCCCTCGCCGGCCCATAACACGATGGGGTCCCTTAATGCCATATCTACCGTCACGTGCCAGTCCGCCGCCAACACGCGTAACTCTGCCAGCTGTCCCGAAGAGAGGTTCATACCCTGCCCGATGAACTGAAGGTCATAAAGCGAACAGAAACCGGATAATGAGATGCTAGGGGGTGAAATCCTGGCCTCCTTCGCCCGCTTGGCGCCTCGGTACCGAACGACGGATGTTCGAGTCGGCGCCGGGAGTGAACGCTTGGTTCCGGTGGCCGATTATTACACCGCTGTCGATCGCGACTCCAGAGTAAAATCGCTAATTGTGTGCACCGCCGAGGTGCTCTCGCGGCGGGATCCGGTCCGGCTGTGCTGTGCCAAAGCCAGGTGCGACAGGCAGGTCGGCGCACGCGCGGGACGCCGTGGGCAGCCTTCGAGGACGGCCTTCTCCGCGAGGGGTGAACCGGTGCCCGCCATGCCCGCCCGCCCGGCGCCGTCACTGACGCGGTCGGCGCAACTCCTCTGGGTGTAGGTACGGCCCACCGTGATCACGAACGTTTGTGACGACGTATCAAAAACCAGCTGCTGCGCCCGGCGTGAGACCCGTACCACGGCGGCGGAGATGGTCACCTCCTCCCGAAGGGCCGCGCCGCGGACGAGGAACGCCGCGGAGCGGGCCGCAACTGGAAGGCCCGCCAGGTGATCAACACAGCTGCCGCACCAGTGGATGAGCATGCGGACCGGACGCCGAACGAAGGACACCCGCGAGTACAAGTGGCCCTGGCTCGATGCCCGGTCGCCCTCGGCCGCGGCCGCCACCGAGCCGCCGCACGAGCCTGCCACCAGCGCCGACACACCCTTCAGGGCCAGCCATGACCAGGGCTGCGGCTGCCGTGTCCGACGCCAACCCAAGCGCGAAGACTAAGGGTTCTTCTAGTCGACCGTCGTTCTGTGGCCCTTGTATGGTCGCACTGCCTCCGCAGGTCGGCCCCATTCGGCACTACAGGAGACTTCCCAATGACGAACATCGAATCGACCATCAAGCGCATCCTGGTCGACGATCTCTTCATCACTGTTCCGCCGTCCGAGATCGGTCTGGACGATAATTTCCGAGATGTCCTCGGACTCGACTCGCTCGGATTCACCGAACTCCGCACCCAGTGTGAATACGCCTTCGATATCACCATCTCGGACGAGGACTTCGTCCCGGACCACTTCTCCTCGGTCCGGACTCTGACCCAGTTGGTGTCGCGCAGACAAGCGGCCCTTCCGGACGAGGCAAGTGTCCAGTGACCGGGACAACGAACACCGAGGTCGCGCGTGAACCGCGGACCATGGGGTTCACGGAACTCAAGAGCTGGTTGCGCCATCGCCATCCGATGATTTATCTCGACCGAATTCTGGACTATGAGCCCGAGAAATACGTAAAGAGCCTCATGGCTGTTTCCGGGCAGATCGACGCGATCGCCGGCCACTTTCCCGAGCGTGCCATCTTTCCCGCCAGCCACATGATGCAGGCGATCGCCCAGTCGGCGATCATCCTCGTCCAGGTGTCGACCTCGCCGCTCACCGACGAGGAGATCACCCTGATCGGATCGGTCAAAGCCAGGTTCACCCGAGTCGTCGTCCCCGGCGACCAGATCGTCTTCCACACCACCTGCGACAAGCTTCGTGGCGACGTCATGACGTTCACGTGCCGGGCGGAGGTCTCCGGCAAGCCCGTCGCCATGACCAGGGGCACGCTGGTCCGCACCAAGGTGGCGGATCTGGGCGAGCAGTTGTGGTGAGCGCGGGGTCCCAGGTGTGGGTGACGGGAAGGGCGTGGTCGACCGCTCTGGGCTCCGACGTGGACACCGTGTGGGAGTCGCTGCTGGCCGGCGCCTCCGGCATCACCGAAGTACCGTCCCCGTTGCCGCTGCGCGGCATGCTCGCCGCGACCGTGCCCGACCTCGACAGGGACCTGCCCGCGTGGGACCGCCAGCAGCGGATCACCCGCGCCACACTGTCAACGGCCCTGCGGGACGCGGGGATCGATCCCGGCGACCCGCGTGTCCTGCCCGTCCTCGGCACCAGCTACGGCCCGCACCTGGAGATGCCGGACACCCGCTCCCTTTCCCACTGGTCCACCACGGCGGCACGGGGTGCCGGATGCGGGGTGGAACCGGTCACCGTCACCACCGCCTGCTCCGCGGGTTCCGACGCCGTCCTGGCCGGACTCGCTCTCCTTGAGGAAGGCGTCGCGGACGTCTGCGTGTGCGGCGGGGCGGACGTGCTCACCCTGGGCAAACGCCTCGGCCACTCACACCTCGGCACGATGTCCCCCGACGGCCTCCGTGCCTTCGACACCGTCCGCAACGGCACCGTCCTGGGCGAGGGAGCGGCGTTCCTCGTGCTGGAGCGGGCCGAACGCGCCCGCGCCCGTGGCGCCCGTCCGTACGGCGTCGTCGCCGGCGCCGGATCGTCGAACGACGCCGCCAATGCCGTGGCCCCCGATCCGTCCGGCGCGAACGTCGTCCTGGCCGTCGAACGCGCGCTGCGCGACGCGGACATCACGCCTCAGGACGTCACCGTCGTCAACGCGCACGGCTCCGGGACACCGGTGAACGACGACGTGGAGGCCCGGGCCTACGCGCGGCTCTTCGCCGGCGTACCCCGCCCGCCGGTCGCGTTCGCGACGAAGGGGGCGTTCGGACACACGCTCGGCGCGACCGGCGCCATCGAGGCGGTGGCCCTGCTCCAGGCCCTCGCGACGGGGACGGTGCCCCCCGTCCCCTTCCTACGGAACCCGCTGCCAAGGCTCGGCCTGCCGATCCCGATGGAGCGACCCATGGAGGCCGAACCGGGCTGGGGCATCAGCGTGACGCTCGGATTCGGCGGCTTCAACACCTGCCTCGTCCTCCAGGGACCCGAAAGCGCGGCGACATGACTGACGCGGCCCCCTTGACCACGTACGGCATGACTGTGCTCGGCGAAGGTGTCGCCGAGGTGACCGACCTGTCCGGCGTACGGCCGAGACAGAGAGCCTCCCTTTACGCGGACCCGCTCTCCTGGCTCGTGTTCGAGGCCGTGCAACACGCGATCGACGCACACCGGGAGGACATCGACTCGGCGCGGGAGGGCGTGGGGCACATCGTCGTCAGCGACGACTGCACCACGTACACCATGCGCGCGATCGCCGCGACGATCGCGGCGGGACGCATCTCGCCGCTGCGGTTCTCCGGGGCGAACCCGGGTTCGGTGTGCAGCCTCCCCTCACAGCTCCTGGGCTTCAGCGGGCCCAGCATGACCCTGTCGATGCCGCCGGACAAAGGCCTGCCCCCGGCGGCCGCCATCGCCCGCGCATGGCTGCGCCAGGGCTCGGCGACCCATGTGCTCGTCACCTCCCACCGCGCCGGCCCCTCGGGCCATCGCGTCACCAGCACGCTGCTGACGGGGACACAGAAAGGCTGAAGTGGACACTGCCCGCACCCTTGAGTCCGGCGTCGTGCGGGACTTTCTCCGTGATCTCGTCCAGGTGGACCGCCCGGGAACCCGGCCCCCGCCGTTCGACACCGTGCTGGAGGAGATCCACCAACTCGGTGTCGAACCCGGAACGCCCGTCATGGTGGCGATGCCGAACGGGGCTCCGTTCGTCACCGTGGTGTGCGCGCTGCTGGTCCAGGGCGCGGTCCCGGTGCTCCTGCCGCCGTCGGCGCCGCCGTCCCGTATCGAGCGGATGGCGCGGGCCCTCGGCGCGGACGCCCTGATCGCTCCGAGGGTCCCGCCCGGAGCGCACGCCGGCGTACCACCGCGCACTCTCGGCGGGTTCGCCCGGTTCGCCCGCCTGAGCGACGTGGACACCCTCCGGTACCGGCCCGGGGAGATCATCCTCCTCACCTCGGGCACCTCCGGTGTGTTCAGCGGCTGTCTGCACCGCGTCGACTCGCTCCTGCGCAACGCCGGCCGCCACGCCCGGGCGATCGGCCAGAGCGCTGCCGACAGTGTCCTGATCAGCCTGCCCATGCACTACTCCTACGCCTTCGTCGCCCAGTTGCTCGCCACTTTCGCGACCGGGGGCAGAGCGGTCATCGCGGGACCGCCGTTCACGCCCGCCCACTACCACCGGACCATTCAGGAACATGGGGTCACCGTGTCCTCCCTGACACCCACGATGGTCGAGTCATGGCTCGGCGCGGGAGAGCGACTCCCGGCACCACTGCGCCGTTTGACGGTAGGGGGCGACGCGTTCGCCGCCTCTTCCGTGGCGGACGTCCTGAAGCACAACGCGGGCCTGGAGCTGTACCTCACCTACGGGCTCACCGAAGCCGGTCCCCGCGTCTCCACCCTCGCCGCCCACCTGGAACCGCCCTGCCGCCATGGCTCGGTGGGACTCCCGCTCCCCGGGGTCCAGGTCCGGCTGCGCGCGGCCGACGCCGATGACAGGGCCAGCGAGCTGATCGTCGAGACGGACACGGGCATGCTCCGCAGGGTCGGCCGCCGCGACGAGCCCGAGCCCCCCGCCAGCGGCGCCACGACCTCGATCAGCACGGGGGACCTCTTCGAGAGGGACGACGACGGCTATCTCTACTTCCGCGGCCGCCGCCCCAGCTATGTGATCAGCCGCGGCGAGAAGGTCTCCCTGAAATCCGTCTGCGCACTCGCGGAGACGATCCCCGGCGTCCAGGGCGCGGAGGCCTGGACCCATGAGAACACCGCCGGCGACGTCGTGTTCACCCTCGACGTCTACTGCGCGGACCCCTCGATCGACGAACAGGAAATCCGACGACGGCTGGCGACGGTCCTGCTGCGCAGCGAGCAGCCGGCCCGCCTGTTGATCCACCCGGCAACGGACCTGGGCTGGCGCAAGTCCGCCGGAAAGTAGCGGAGGTCGACCATGGAACATCTCACCCCACCCCTGCTGGTCTCGGGCGACTCCCCGGACGCGCTCGCGGCGGCGGCCGACCGGCTGCGTGAGGAGGTCGCGTCGGCCTCGGAGGAGGCGCTGCGGGACCTCCGTCACCGCGGCCTGACCTCGGTCCACGCCCACCGACGCGGCGCGGTACTCGCCACGGACCGGGACGGACTGCTGCGCGGCCTCACCGCCCTGGCCCAGGGCCGGACCGGGCGCGACATCCTCACCGGCACCGCCGACGTGGCCCGCGAACCCGTCCTGGTCTTCCCCGGCCAGGGCGCCAGCTGGCCGGGCATGGCGGCGGAACTGCGCGCGTCCTCGCCCGGATTCCAGGAACGGATCGAGTTCTACGGCCGGACACTGAGCGCCCACCTGGACGGCTGGGACCCGGCCGACGCGCTCGCCGAGGAGGCGGAGTTCACCCGGCTCGGCACCGTCCAGCCCGTCCAGTTCGCCCTGTCCTCCGCCCTCGCGGACACCTGGCGCGCCCACGGACTCCAGGAGACGGCGGTCGTGGGACACTCCGTCGGCGAGATCGCCGCCGCCCACGCCTCAGGCGCGGTGGCCATCGAGGACGCCGCCCGGCTCCTCGCCCAGTACGGCAGCGCGCTCACCCGCATCGAGGGGCGGGGCGCGATGGCATCCGTCGCCGCCTCCGTCGACCGCGTCGAACCGCTGCTCCGCAAGTGGGGCGGACGCCTCGACATCGCCGCCGTCAACAGCACTCGCAACGTGACGGTCAGCGGTGACCGGGACGCCGTGGACGAACTCCTGGCCGAGCTGACCGGCGAAGGGGTCTGGGCCTGGAAGGTGCCCGGGATCGAGGTCGCCGGACACTCCCGCCAGACGGAGATCCTGCGGGAGCTGATGCTCGAACAGGCGTCGTTCGGGACCCCCGGCCCGCTCCGCGCCGCCTTCTACTCCACCGCCACGGGCTCGCGGCTCGGTGCCGCCGACCTCACCGCCGCGCACTGGTACCGCTCGCTGCGCGGCACGGTCCTCTTCGAGCAGGCCGTGCGCGCGCTCGTCGCCGCGGGCCACCGGCTCTTCATCGAGGTCAGCGCCCACCCCACACTCACCACCGTCATCGGCGAGACGCTGCGCTCGGAGGGTGTGACCGGCGTGGTGATCCCCACGCTGGACCGCAGGAAGAGCGACCGCGAGAGCCTCCTGCGCGCCCTCACCCACGCGTACGTCAACGGAGTGCCGGTCAACTGGGAGACAGCGTACGCAGAACTCCTGACCCCGGCCCTGGGCTCGGCCTCGGCCCTGGGCTCGGCGTCGGCCCTTGGCTCGGCGTCGGCCCTGGGCTCGGCGTCGGCCCTGGGCTCGGCCTCGGCCCTGGGCTCGGCCCCGGCCTCAGCCTTGGCTCCGGCCTCAACTCCGGCCTCAACCCCGGCCCCGGTCATCCGTCCGGAGGAGCCCGCCGTGCCGCCGTGGACCGAGGAGTTCCCCGACATCGCGGAGCTGCGCGACGCCTCCCCGGCCGAACAACGCGCGATCCTGGTCGATCTGATCGCCCGGGAAACCGGCAGGGCGCGAGACCTCACCGACTCCGCAGGCGCCTCGGGCTCCTCGGACTCTGCCGGTTCCTCTGCCTCCGCCGACGCCTCGAACTCCTCGGCCTCCGCCGACTCCTCGGGCTCCTTCGCCACCCACACCTTCCTGGAGAGCGGGCTCACCTCGCTCACCGTGGTCGAGATGGTGCTCGCCCTCTCGGCGGCCACCGGCCTCGATCTCCCGGCCACCCTCGTCTACGACCACTCCACGCCCCTGGCCCTCGCCGACCACCTGCGCCGCGAACTCGGCCTCGCCTCGCCGGACGACGCTCCGGCGCGCCCCGTGCGCCGCGCCGCGACGGACGAGCCGATCGCGATCGTCGGGATCGGCTGCCGCTTCCCCGGCGGGGTGACCAGCGCGGAGTCCCTGTGGGACCTGGTGCTGGGCGGCCGCGACGGGATCGGCGAGCACCCCGGCGACCGCGGCTGGGACACGGACCGCCTGTACGACCCGACCCCGGGTGAACTGGGGAAGATCTCCTCGCGGTACGGCGGGTTCCTGTACGACGCCGCCGACTTCGACGCGGGATTCTTCGGACTCTCGCCGCGCGAGGCGACCGCGATGGAGCCGCAGCAGCGGCTGCTCCTGGAGGTGTCCTGGGAGGCGGTCGAACATGCCGGCATCGTCCCCGAGAGCCTGCGCGGCACCCGCACCGGGGTGTTCGCCGGGGTGATCTCCCAGGAGTACGGCCCCCGTCTCCACCAGGCCGACGACGAGGTGGCGGGCTATGCGTTCCTGGGAACCGCGCTGTGTGTGGCCTCGGGGCGGATCTCCTACCTCCTGGGGCTGGAGGGACCGGCGATCACCCTGGACACGGCCTGTTCCTCCTCCCTGGTGGCGATCCATCAGGCCTGCCAGGCGCTCCGCGCCCACGACTGCGACCTGGCGCTCGCGGGCGGGGCGAGCGTGATGTCCGGTCCCGGTGTGCTCGTCGACTTCTCCCGGCAGCGCGTCCTCGCCCCGGACGGCCGGTGCAAGGCGTTCTCGGCGTCCGCCGACGGCATCGGCCTCGCCGAGGGCGTCGGCATGGTGCTGCTGGAACGGCTGTCGGACGCCCGCGCGAACGGCCACCCGGTTCTCGCGGTGATCCGGGGCAGCGCGGTCAACCAGGACGGCGCCTCCAACGGTCTGACCGCGCCCAGCGGTTCCGCACAACAACAGGTCGTCCGCGCTGCCCTCGTCAACGCCGGGCTGGACCCCCACGACATCGACGCGATCGAGGCACACGGCACGGGAACACCGCTCGGCGACCCGATCGAGGCGCACGCGCTGCTGGCCACCTACGGTCAGCGAGCCGTCGAACAGCCGGTGTGGCTGGGATCGGTCAAGTCCAACCTCGGTCACACACAGGCCGCCGCCGGGGTCGCGGGACTGATCAAGATGGTCATGGCCCTCCAGCACGGACTGCTGCCCAAAAGCCTGCACATCGACGCCCCCTCCCCGCACGTGAACTGGTCAGCCGGCGCAATGCGGCTGCTCACCGAGGAACAGCGGTGGCCGGACATCGACGGCCGCCCCCGGCGCGCCGCGGTGTCCTCCTTCGGCGTTTCCGGCACCAACAGTCACCTGATCCTGGAGCAGTCGCCTCTGCCCGCGGTCCCCGCGCCCGCCGTCGGCGGCCGGACGCCGGCGGAGGTCCTGTGGCCCGTCTCGGCCAAGAGCCGGACCGCGCTGCGGGCCCAGGCCGCCCGGTTGCGCGAGTACGCCGCCGGCCACCCCGACCTCGACCCCGCGGACGTGGCGCACACGCTGGGCACCGCACGGAGCGCGTTCGCGCACCGCGCCGTGGTGCGGGGCCGTACCCGTGACGAACTCCTCGACGGCCTGCGGGCGTTGCAACGGCAGGAGGACCACCCCGGCCTCACCCAGGCGGCCGTGCCCGTGTCGGGGCCGGGGAAGCTGGTGTTGGTCTTCCCCGGGCAGGGCTCGCAGTGGCCCGGCATGGGCATGGAGCTGTACGACGCCCACCCGGCCTATCGGCAGGCGCTCGACGCGGCCGACGAGGCCCTGCGGCCGCACACCGGCTGGTCGGTGGTGGACGTCCTGCGCGGCGCTCCGGGCGCGCCCGCGTTGGACGAGGTCGACATCATCCACCCCGCGCTGTTCGCGGTGATGACCTCGCTCGCCCGCCTGTGGCAGTTCCACGGCCTCGTCCCCGACGCCGTGGTGGGGCACTCCCAGGGCGAGATAGCCGCCGCCCACATCGCAGGCGCCCTCACCCTGGCCGACGCGGCGAAACTGGTCGCCCTGCGCGCCCAGTCGCTGGCCGTCCTGTCCGGCACCGGCGCCATGGCCACCCTCGGCCTGCCCGCCGACCGGGCCCAGGCGCTCGTCGACGCGTACGCCGGTGACATCGGCGTAGCCGCAGTCAACAGCCCCGCCTCCACGGTCGTCGCCGGCGTCGGCACAGCCGTGGAGGAACTGCTGCGGCGGTGCGAGGCGGAGGGCATACGGGCGCGGCGTATCGACGTGGCGGTCGCCGGTCACTCCCCGCACATCGACCCCCTGCACGACGACATCCTGGAACGGTTCGCGGACATCACCCCGCACCCCACCGGCATCGCCTTCCACAGCACGGTGGAGGGCCGTCTCCAGGACGGCCCGCTCGACGGGACGACCCTGACCGCCGCCTACTGGTGGGACAACCTCCGCAACACGGTCCGCCTCACCGACACCGTCCAATCCCTGGCCGCCCAGGGGTATCGGACCTTCCTGGAGTGCAGCCCGCACCCGGTGCTCGTGCCGGCCCTCGAGGAGACCGCCATCGCCGCCGGGCTCGTCGTCGGCACCCTGCACCGCACCCAGTCGCAGACCGGCTCCCTCGCGTCCGCCGCGGCACGCCTGCACACCCACGGGCACGACCTCGACTGGAGCGCCCTGTACGCCGGGGCCCGCCGCGTCGACCTTCCCACGTACGCCTTCGAACACCGCCGCCACTGGCTCGTCCAGGCCCCCTCGGCCGAGGTGGTGACCGCGGGGCAGCGCACGACGGGGCACCCGCTGCTGGGCGCGATGGTCGACCTGCCCGACGACGAGGGCCTGCTCCTGACCGGCCGCGTCGGCCTGGACAGCCACCCCTGGCTCGCCGACCACGCCGCCACCGGAGTCGCGCTGGTCCCCGGCACCGCCTACCTGGACATGGTCCTGCACGCGGCAGACCTGGCCGGGTGCCCGCACATCGCCGAGCTGACCCTGCACGCCCCCATGGTGCTGCCCGACCAGGAGACCCTCGACCTGCATCTGAGGGTCGGCCCGCCCGACGACCACGGGCACCGGCCGGTCACCCTGCACGCCCGTGTCCACACCGCCGACGCCGACCCGCCCGCCTGGACCCTGCACGCCACCGCGCGGCTGACCGCAGAACCGGCGGCGGACCCGGCACCGGCCGCACCGGCCGTGTGGCCGCCCGCCGACGCCCGGCCGGTCGACCTGGCCGGCCTGCGCACCGGCCTCGCCGAGGCGGGCTACGACTACGGCCCGGCCTTCACCGGCCTGCGCTCCGTGTGGCAGCAGGGTGAGCACTTCTACGCCGAGGCCGAACTGCCCGACGGCCTGGCACCCACCGGCCACGTCATCCATCCCGCGCTGCTCGACACCGCGCTGCACCCCATCGCCCTGCCCGACACCGCGGGGGAGCGCACCGACGGACGCGACGGGCCCCGGCTGCCCTTCACCTTCAGCGGCATCACCCGCACCGGAACCCCGGCCCGGCACCTGCGCGTCCACCTACAGGTCACCAAGCCGGACACCGTGCGTGTGCTGGCCACCGACGGCACGGGCGCCCCGGTCCTGACCATCGACGCGCTCACCCTGCGTGCGACCACCGGCGACCATCTGCGCCGCCAGACCACCACCGGCCCCGAGCACGACCTGCTGCACCTGACGTGGAGCGCTGTGCCCGGCGCCCGCACCGACGCCCCCGACAGCACCGGATGGGCCCTGCTCGACACGGATCCCCGGCTCACCGAGGCCCTGGACACCGTCCCTCGCCATGCCGGTCTCGCCGCCCTGACCGCGGCCGTCGACCGGGGAGCGGCTCCGCCCGAGCTGGTCGTCTGGTCCCTGCCGGCACAGGACCAGGCCGATACCGAGGGCGCCCGGACCCTGTGCGAACACGTGCTGCGCTTTCTTCAGGAATGGCTCGCCGACGACCGGCTGACGCGTACCGTCCTCGCGGTCGTCACCCGCCACGCCGTCGTCACCGGTCCCCACGACCCGCCCGGACTGGCCGACGGCACGGCGTGGGGTCTGCTGCACACCGCCCAGAACGAGAACCCCGGCCGGATCGTCCTGGTCGATACCGACCGCCACCCCGACAGCGCGGCCGCGCTGACCGCCGTACTGGCCGCCGGGCACCCCCAGTCGGCGATACGGGCCGGGAAGCCGCTCATCCCCCGGCTCGCCCGGACCAGCACGGCCGAGCTGCTCACCCCGCCGGCCGACCCGCCCCACTGGCGGCTGGAGACCACCGGCGCGGGCGGTCTCGACCGACTCGCCCTGCTGCCCGCCCCCGAGGCCGCCGCCCCGCTGAGGCCCGGCCAGATCCGCGTCGACGTACGCGCCGCCGGGATGAACTTCGTCGACACCGCCGCCGCGCTCGGGCTGCTCCCGTTCCAGCCCTCCCTCGGGGCGGAGGCCGCCGGTGTGGTCACCGAGACCGGCCCGGGCGTCGACCGGTTCACCGTGGGCGACCGCGTGACCGCGCTCGCGGAGAAGGCGTTCGGCCCGGTCGTTGTCACCGAGCAGCGCCTGGCGGCCCCTATGCCCGACGGCTGGTCCTTCGCCCAGGCAGCCGGTGTGCCCGTGGCGTTCGCCACCGCCTACCACGCCCTTGTGGACCTGGCCGACGTCAAGCCCGGCGACACGGTCCTGATCCACGCCGCCGCCGGAGGCGTCGGCCAGGCCGCCTCCCAACTGGTCCGCCACCTGGGCGCCGTACCCCTCGCCACCGCCCACCCCGACAAGTGGGCCACCCTGCGGGGCCTGGGCTACCCCGAGGAGCACATCGCGAACTCCCGTACCCTCGACTTCGCCGAGCGGTTCCGGGCTGTCACCGGCGGCCGCGGCGTGGACGTCGTTCTCAACGCCCTGGCCGGCCCCTTCACCGACGCGTCACTGGACCTCCTGGCGCCCGGCGGCCGTTTCATCGAGATGGGCAAGACCGGCATCCGGGACACCGGGCACCTGGCCACGACCCACCCGCACCTCACCTACCAGGCCTTCGACCTGCACAACAGCGCCGGGCCCGACCGTCTCGCCGAGATAATCACCGACCTGTTCCGCCTGTTCGACTCCGGCGCGCTGACCCCCCTGCCGGTCACGGCCTACGGCATCCACCAGCCGGCCGATGCCTTCAGGCTCATGCAGAACGCCCGTCACACGGGGAAGCTCGTCCTGACCTTCCCCCGTCCGCTGGACCCCGACGGCACCGTTCTGATCACCGGAGGCACCGGTACCCTCGGCACTCTGCTCGCCCGGCACCTGGTCGCCACGCACGGGGTCCGCCACCTGGTGCTGGCGAGCCGACGCGGACCCGAGGCCGACGGAGCCGACCGGCTGCGCGCCGACCTCGAAGGCGCGGGTGCGCACGTCACGATCACCGCCTGCGACGTCGCCGACCCGCACGCGCTGCGGCAACTCCTCGACTCCGTCCCGACCGAGCACCCGCTGACCGGTGTCTTCCACACGGCGGGCACGCTGGCGGATGCCACCATCACCAACCTGACCCCCGAGCAGTTCGCCAGGGCCTTCGCGCCGAAGGCCGACGCCGCCCGGCAGTTGCACGAACTGACCCGCCATCTCGACCTGGCCGCCTTCGTCCTGTACTCCTCGACCGCCGCCACCTTCGGCAACCCCGGCCAGGGCAACTACGTGGCCGCCAACGCCTTCCTCGACGCCCTCGCCCACCACCGGCGCCGCCAGGGCCTGTCCGCCACGTCCATGGCCTGGGGCTGGTGGCAGCCGGTCACCGGACTCAGCGGCACGCTGACCGACTCCGACAACGCGAGGATCGCCGGCACCGGACTCGCCCCGATCACCGCGGAGTACGGGCACGCCCTCCTCGACGCCGCCCTGGAACTGCCGTACCCGGTGCTCACCGCCAGCCCCCTCAACCAGCGGACCTTGCGCGCGAACAGCGAACTGGGCACCCTGCACCCGCTGCTGGAGCGACTGACCGTCGCCACAGCGGCTCGCCGGACCTCGGGCGTTGCCGGCCCGGCCCCCGATCTGCGCGAGGAGCTCGCCACCCTCGCCCCTGAGGCACGGCTGCGTCGGCTGCGTACGCTCGTCACCGCCCACGCCGGCGCCGTACTGGGTCTCGACGCGGCCTCGCCGCTGCCGGCGGACCAGCCCTTCAAGGCGTCCGGCTTCGACTCCCTGACGGCCCTGGAACTGCGCAACCGGCTCACCAAGGCCACCGCGCTGCGGCTGGCGGCCACCCTCACCTACGACCATCCGACCCCCGACGACCTCGCCGCCCACCTCGTCGGCGAGCTGTTCCCCGACGCCGATGCCGACGGCGTGGACCGGGCGGCGGCCGACCCGGACGCGGCGATCCAGCGGGCCCTCGCCTCGATCCCTGTCGCCCGCCTGCGGGACCTCGGGCTCCTGGAGACGCTCCTGCAACTGGCCGACGACGGCACGACCCCGGCCCGGGACACCGGTGCGGAGGACATCAGGTCGGCGAGCGCCGACGAACTCGTCGCACTCGCTCTGTCCATGGAGGAGTCCGGATGACGCACCGCCCCGGCGGCTCCGCGCACGCCGTCCAGAACGGACCGACATCCCCCGAGCCGACGGAGCCGACCGTGACCGACCCGCCTGCCAACGTCGTCGAGGCCCTACGGCGCAGCCTGCTGGCCAACGAGCAGTTGAGGCGGACGAACCAGAAGCTGCTCGGCGCCGCACGGGAGCCGATCGCCGTGGTCGCGATGGGGTGCCGGCTGCCCGGTGGAGTCCGGTCCCCCGAGCAGTTGTGGCAGCTGGTCGCCGACGGCGGGGAGGCACTGGGGGAGTTCCCCACCGACCGGGGCTGGGATCTCGACGGCCTGTGGGGCGCCGTTGCCGAGCGGCCCCGGCGGGCCGGCTTCCTGGCGGACGTCGCCGGCTTCGACGCCGGACTCTTCGGAATGTCCGACCGCGAGGCGCTGGTGACGGACCCCCAGCAGAGGCTGCTGCTGGAGACCGCCTGGGAACTCGCGGAGCGCGCCGGCATCGCCCCGACCTCTCTGCGCGGCACCCGGACGGGCACCTTCGTCGGCGTCACCCATCAGGCGTACCTGCCCCCCATCGACCGGTCCGTCCCCGCCGCTGACGGGTACCGCCTCCAGGGCGGCCTGCCCAGCGTCGCCTCCGGCCGGATCGCCTACACGCTCGGCCTGAACGGCCCGGCGGTGACGGTGGACACCGCGTGCTCCTCCTCGCTGTCCGCCGTGCACCTGGCCTGCCAGTCGTTGCGCGGCGACGAGTGCTCGCTCGCCATCGCCGGCGGTGCGATGGTCATGGCCACCCCGGAGGTGTTCGTCGAGTTCACCAAGCAGGGCGGGCTGGCCGCGGACGGGCGGTGCAAGGCGTTCGGCGACGGCGCGGACGGCACCGGGTTCTCCGAGGGCGTGGGCCTGCTCCTGCTGGAGCGGCTCTCCGACGCGCTCCGCGCCGGTCATCCGGTACTGGCCGTCATCCGGGGCAGCGCCCTCAACCAGGACGGCGCCAGCAACGGGCTGACCGCGCCCAGCGGCCCCGCCCAGGAACAGGTCATCCGCCAGGCGCTGGCCAACGCCGGTCTGACCCCGTCCGACGTGGACGTGGTGGAGGCGCATGGCACCGGCACCGCACTGGGCGACCCCATCGAGGCGAACGCCCTGATCAACACCTACGGCAAGGACCGCCCCGCGGACCGGCCGCTGTGGCTGGGCTCGCTGAAGTCCAACATCGGCCACACCCAGACGGCGGCCGGCGTCGCCGGGATCATCAAGACGGTCATGGCGCTGCGCCACGGCGAGCTGCCCCGTACCCTGCACGCCGACACCCCGTCCGCCAAGGTGGACTGGTCCAGGGGGTCGGTGCGGCTGCTCACCGAACAGCGCTCCTGGCCGGACACCGGGCGGCCCCGCCGCGCGGCGGTGTCCTCGTTCGGTGTCTCCGGCACCAACGCCCACCTCGTCCTGGAGCAGGCCCCGGCGCCGGCTGCCCCACCGCAGGATCCGGACCGGCCGCCGGCGCTGACCGTGCCCGGGTTCGTCTGGCCGGTCTCCGCCGCCTCGCCCGGCGCACTGCGCGCCCAGGCGGCCCAGCTCTCCCGACTCCTCACGGACGCGCCGGAGACCGACCTCGCCGCCGTCGGCCACTCCCTGGCGACCACCCGGGCTCACCTCGCCCAACGGGCCGTCCTCACCGGCATGGACCGCGACGGCCTGCTCGCCGGCCTCGACGCCCTCGCCCACGACTCCCCCGGGGCGGGCCTCGTCCAGGGGGTGCGCGGCCCGGCGGGCAGGACCGCGTTCCTCTTCTCCGGCCAGGGCTCCCAGTGGCCCGGCATGGGCCGCGCCCTGCACGCGCACTCCCCGGTGTTCGCCCAGGCCCTGGACGAGGCGTGCGCCCACCTCGACCCGCATCTGCCGCGCCCGCTGAAGGACGTGATGTTCGCCGGGCCGGACCCGGACGAGGCCGGGCTGCTGGACCGTACGGACTTCACCCAGGCCGCTCTCTTCGCCCTGGAAGTCGCGCTGTACCGGACCGTCGAACACCTCGGGCCCCGCCCCGACTTCGTGGCCGGACACTCGGTCGGCGAGCTCGCCGCCGCCCATGTCGCCGGGGTGCTGTCCCTCGCGGACGCGGCCACGCTGGTGGCCGCGCGCGGCCGGCTCATGGGGTCGCTGCCCGCCACGGGGGCGATGATCGCCGTGGCCGCCTCCGAGGAGGAGGTCCTGGCCACGCTCCGCGGCCACGAGGACCTGGTCGCCGTCGCCGCGGTCAACTCGCCGACGTCCACGGTGATCTCGGGCGACCACGACACCGTCGTACGCGTCGCCGAGGAGTGGCGGGAGCGCGGACGCCGTATCAACCGGCTGCGCGTCAGCCACGCGTTCCACTCCCCGCACATCGACCCCGTCCTCGACGAACTCGCCCGTGTGGCGGCCGGACTCGACCTCCGTCCGCCCGCCGTGCCCGTCGTCTCCACGCTCACCGGTGCCGTCCTGTCCGCCCAGGAGGCCCGCTCGCCGGAGTACTGGGCCCGGCAGGCACGCGGTGCGGTGCGCTTCGCCGACGCCGTCGCCCGGCTGCGGGACCAGGGCATCACCACGTTCCTGGAGATCGGCCCCGACGCCGTACTGACCGCGCTCGGCCAGGCAGGCCCCCGCACCGCGGACGCGACCGGCACGTCCTCGGCCGCGTGGATCCCCACCCTGCGCAGGGAACGTGACGAGCCGCGCGTCCTGACCGCCGCACTCGCCCGTCTGCACGTCGGGGGAGCGCCGGTCGACTGGACGCGGCTGCTCGCCCGCGCCGACCGCGTGGAACTGCCCACCTATCCGTTCCAGCACCGCCCCTACTGGCTGCACACCCCACCGCCACGCCAGCTGGGCACGGGCGGGGGACTGAGCCCGGCGACGCACCCGTTCCTGGACGCCAAGGCCGTACTCGCCGACGGGGAGGGCTGGTTGTTCACCGGCAGCCTGTCCCTCCAGGCGCACCCCTGGCTGCGCGACCACGCGGTGGGCGGCACCGCGGTCGCGGCCGGCGCGGGCACCGCCGAACTGATCCTGCACGCCGGGTCCCAGCTCGGCTGCGGCCGTCTCGACGAACTCACCCTGTACACCCCGCTGGTCCTGCCGGAGGACACGTCCGTCGACCTCCAACTGCGGGTCAAGGCGGCCACGGCCGACGGGCGGCGCCCCGTCGCCCTCCACTTCCGGCTCCCCTCCGACGACATCGACGCGCCCGACACGGAGACCGGTTGGACCCACTACGCCGGCGGCGTGCTCGCTCCGTACGAGGACACCATGCCCGCATGGCCCGACCTGACGGCATGGCCGCCCCCCGGCGCGCGGCCCGTCGACCTCGCCCCGCTCTACGAGCGCCTCGCCGAGCAGGGCGTCGACTTCGGCCCCACCTTCCGGCTCCTCACGGGCGCCTGGCGGCGCGGCGACGACACCTACATCGAGGCCCACCTGCCCGAGGACGCCGCCGACCCGGGATTCGCCGTGCACCCCGCACTGCTGGACGCGGGGCTGCAGGCCTGCCTCGTGGAGGCGGCGGCGGACACCACGGGCGGGCAACCGGCCCGCATGCCCTTCGCCATCGCCGGCATGCGGATCCTCACACCGGGCGCCACCGTCGTGCGCGCCCACCTGTCGACCACGACACGCGCCACCTCCGCGGCCGGGCACAGCGAACACACGCTCCGGCTGGCCGACGACACGGGCCGGCCCGTCGCCGTGATCGACTCGCTGACGCTACGTCCCTTCACGGCGGAGACCGTCGGGCGGGCCCACTCCCGTCGCCAGGCGCCCTACCTCCTGGAGTGGCGCGAGTTGTCCCCTGCCTCGGACCCGCCGTCCCGCGACGTCTGCTGGATCCTCCCCGAGGACGGCCCGGCCCGGCTTCCGCGCGACCTGCGGGCGGACCGCCGCCACACCGGCATCGGTCCCGCCCTCGACGCCCTGGCCACCCTGCCGCCCGGCGACCTGGCGGTCCTGGTGTGCGCCGGGCACCCCGTCGCGGCCGTCGCGGACTCCGCACACCGCGCGGCCCGGGGGCTCCTCGCCGCCGTACAGCAATGGCTGGCCGACGAACGGACCCGGGACCGGCCCCTGGTGGTGCTCACCCACGGCGCGGTGGCGACCGAGGCGGGGGAGGACGTCTCCGACCTCGCCCAGGCGCCCGCGTGGGGGCTGCTGCGGAGCGCCCAGACCGAACATCCCGGCCGGTTCGTCCTGCTCGACATCGACGACCACGAGGCCTCCTGGCAGTACCTGCCCACGGCTCTCGCCACCGCGCTCGACGACGGTGAACCCCAACTGGCCCTGCGACACGGCCGGTTGCGCGTGCCCCGGCTGACCAGAACCGCCACCGACACCACCCTGACCGTGCCGGACGGACCAGCGGCCTGGCGGCTGGCCCTGCGCGAACCGTCCACCGGCAGCCCGGACGACCTCGTCCTCGCCGCCTGCCCCGAGGCCGAGGCCCTCCTCGCTGAGGGACAGGTCCGCGTCGCCGTCCGCGCCGCCGGCGTCAGCTTCCGCGACGTACTCCTCACGCTCGGCATGTATCCCGAACCCGGGCGGCTCGGCAGCGAGTTGGCAGCAGTGGTGGCCGAGTGCGGCCCCGGCGTGGAGGGGCTGCGGCCCGGAGACCGGGTGCTGGGCCTGGCCTGGCAGGGCGCGATGGGCCCGCTGGCGGTCACCGACCACCGCAACCTCGTCCGCGTGCCGCGCGGTTGGACGTTCGCGCAGGCCGCGACCGTGCCCACCGCGTTCCTCACCGCCTGGCAGAGCCTCGTCGACGTCGCCGGTGTGCGCCCCGGCGAGACGGTCCTGGTGCACGCGGCGGCCGGCGGGGTCGGCATGGCCGCCCTCCAGATCGCCCGCCACCTCGGCGCGGACGTCTACGCCACCGCCCACCCCACGAAACACGCCACCCTGCGTGACCTCGGCCTCGACGACTCCCACATCGCCTCCTCCCGGGACCCCGGCTTCGAGCAGCGGTTCCGCGCCGCGACGGCGGGCCGCGGTGTCGACGTCGTCCTGCACAGCCTCAGCGGCGAGCTGACCGACGCCTCGCTGCGCCTGCTCGCCCCCGGCGGACGTCTCGTCGACATCGGCAGGACCGACCCGCGCGACCCCCGGCAGACCGCCCTGGACCACCCCGGCAGGCGCTACCTGCCGTACGGACTCGACACGCGTCCCGACCGCGTCGCGCGCACCTTCGCCGGCCTCGGCGGCCTCTTCGACGACGGCACCCTCCAGCCCCTGCCCGTCACCGCTCTGGACGTCCGCCACGCTCCCCGGGCGATCCGGCTCATGCGGGACGCGGCCCACACCGGAAAGATCGTCCTCACCGTTCCGCGCCCCCTCGACCCCGACGGCACCGTCCTCGTCACCGGAGGCACGGGAACCCTCGGCTCCCTGGCCGCCCGCCACCTCGTCACCCGGCACCACGCCCGGCACCTGCTGCTCGTCGGCCGGCGCGGACCGGACGCCCCCGGCGCCGAGAGCCTGCGCGCCGAACTCACCGGCCTCGGCGCGCACGTCACCCTCGCCGCCTGCGACACCGCCGACCCCGACGCCCTGGCAGCCCTCCTGGCCACCGTCCCTGCCGACCACCCCCTCACGGCCGTCGTCCACGCCGCCGGGACGGTGGACCCCGCGACCGTCCGGGAGCTGACTCCCGACCAGATGGACAGCGTCCTGCGGCCCAAGGCGGACGCGGCCTGGCATCTGCACCGGCTCACCGAGCACCTCGACCTCGCCGAGTTCGTTCTGTACTCCTCGGCGGCGGGCGTGCTCGGGCTCGCCGGGCAGGGCAACTACGCCGCCGCCCACACCTTCGTCGACGCCCTCGCCCACCACCGCCGCCGCCACGGGCTGCCGGCGACCGCCCTGGTCTGGGGCATGTGGGAGGAGAGGTCGGCGATGGGGGAGGAGCTCGGCGCCGAAGGGATCCGGCAACTCATGGCCTCAGGGATCGTGCCGATGTCCGCCGCGGAAGGACTCGCGCGGCTCGACGCCGCCCTCGGCACCGGGCCCGACAGCCACCATCCGCTGCTCATACCGGCACGCCTGGACCTGAACTCGCTGCGTGCGCAGCACCCCACGCCGCTGCTGTCGGGCCTCGCACTCGCCCCGCCACGGCCGTCGGCCGGCGCCGGGGTGGCCGACAGGTTCGCGGCACTGCCGGAGTCGGAACGCCGACGGTTCCTGCTCGACCTGGTCACCCGCCACACCGGCGCCGTCCTGAGCCACCCGGACCCCACGGCCATCCCGGCCGACACAGCCTTCAGGGACCTGGGCTTCGACTCCGTGACCGCCGTGGAGGCACGTAACCGGCTCACCGCGTCGACCGGGCTGCCCCTGTCGGCGACCGTCGTCTTCGACCACCCGACCCCCGCCACCCTCGCGGCCCACCTCCACGACCGGCTGGCCGACGCCACCGAATCCCGCGCCGCGGCGGCGCCACCGGCCGCCCACCACGACGGCACCGCCGGGAGTCTCGGCACGCTGCTGAGGCAGGCGGTCTCCCTGGGCCGTACCCACGACGGCATCGGGATCCTGGCGGCGGCCGCACGACTGCGCCCCACCTTCTCCCACCGCCCGAAGCCGGCACACACACCCGCCGCGACCTGGCTGCGCCGGGCGGGCCGGCCGGCCCTGATCTGCGTGGAGCCGTTCATCCCGGGTGCGGCGAACCTCACCTACCAGCGGCTGGCCGTCGCGCTCGACGGGCGGTACGACGTGGCGGCCGTACCGCTGCCGGGGTACCGCGACGGCGAGCGACTGCCCGCGTCCGTAGACGCGGTGGCCGAGGCACTGGCCGCCGCCGTCGAGACCTGCGCCGAGGGGGAGCCGTTCACCCTGCTCGGGTTCTCCACCGGGGGCTTCGCCGCCCACGCGACGGCCCGGCGCCTCGAGGCCGGTGGCATCCGTCCCGAGGCCGTGGTGCTGCTCGACAGCCTGTCGCCCGGCGCCATCCCCGAGGCGGCGTCGGCCGACATCCTCCAGGAGTGGCTGGCGTCGCGGGGCGAGTTCTGGACCCACGACGACACCGGACTCACCGCCATGGGCTGGTACCTCGACCTCTTCGGCCGCGGCTGGCGGCCGACCGAGCTCACCGTCCCCGTCCTGCTCGTCGAGGCCGCCGAGCAGGTGCCCTCCGCACCCGAGCAGGGCTGGGCCGGGGACTGGCCGGGCCTCGCGGCCCGCACCACCACACCGGGCAGCCACTTCACCCTGCTCACCGAGTACGTCACGCGGACCGCCGACACCCTCACCGGCCTGCTCGACGCCCACACCACGGTCGACGCGATCAGCTGACCCCACCCGCCCGCACCACAGCCGGCCGACCCACCCCCCTCGCACCCACCGACCGCCACCGGCGCCGACGACACCACCCGAAGCCCCGCAAGGCGTACCACCGGAGGTACTCATGTCAGTCTTCTCCGACTTCCAGCAGGTCGCGCAACGACAGCCGGACGCGCCCGCGCTGGTCACGCTCGACGGCGCGGTGTCGTACGCGACCGTCCTCGGCCTCGCCGATCGGATCGCCGGCGGCCTGCTGGCGGCGGGTGTCCGTACGGGGGACCGGGCCGCGGTGCACCTGACCAACCGGTACGAGCTGGTCGCGGTCTACTACGCCTGCCTGCGGGTGGGAGCCGTGATCGTGCCGATCAGCCACAAGATGTCGGCCGGCGAGGTGGAACAGCTGATCACCGACAGCGCGCCCCGGTTCTACTTCGGCGAAGCCGCGGTGCACGGGCCGTGCTCCGCCGTCACCGAGAAGAGCGCCGCCGTCGAGCGGGCATGGATCCTGGACGCTGCCGCCCCGAACTCCGGGACGACGCGCCCGTGGAACGACGTCCTCGCCGATGCCCCGGCCGCCACCGACGAGGTCGACGCGGACGATCTCGCGGCCATCTTCTACACCTCGGGTACGACGGGACGCCCCAAGAGCCTGGTGCTCTCCCACACGACGCTCGACGCCGGCCTCGGTCTGACACAGGCCCAGGGCGTCGGTCGCGCCGACGCCACGTACTACATGATCAACCTGGTCAACCCCTGGGGCGTCCTCGTCCTGCTCACCTCGCTGCGCCGCGGCTCCCCGCTGGCCCTGGCCGCGACCAACGAGCCGGATGTCGTCCTGCGGATGCTGCGCGCCCACCGGTTCGGCTGGATCGGCGGTGCGCCGACCACCTACCGCGCGCTCCTCGCCGAGGCCCGCGCCGCCGCCGAACCGGCACCCGATCTCACGGACACGCGCTGCGTCACCGGGGGCGACGCGTGCCCGATCGAGCTCAGCCGGGAGTTCGCCGAGACCTTCAAGTCCTCTCTGACGGGCGTCTACGGCATGACCGAGACCGCCGCTCCCGTGATCGAGCAGCCCCGGATCGACGCCGTCGACGAGCCGTCCATCGGATGGCCGCTGCCTGGCGTGGAGATCAGGGTCGACGCCGAGCCGGACGATGCCGGTGAGCTGCTGATCCGCACCCCCTCCCGGCCCGTCGGGTCCTGGAACGGGACGGGAGTGGACCCCTTCGACCGCCGACAGTGGCTCGCCAGCGGGGACATCGTCCGCCAACGACCGGACGGCTGCCTGCTGTTCGTCGGCCGGAAGAAGGACCTGATCATGGTCGAGGGCTATCCGATCGCCCCGTTGGAGATCGAGCGGGAACTGTCCGCGCACCCGGATGTGGCGGCGGCCATCGCCTTCGGCGTGCCCGACGACGCCACCGGCGAACGCGTCGTCGCCCTGGTGGAACCCGAGCCGGGACGAGAGATCGACCCGGCCCAGCTGTTGAAGCACCTGTGCGGCCGTATCGGCGCTTACAAGCACCCCAGCGAGATCATCCCCGTGGACAGGCTCCCCGTCCTGCCCACCGGGAAGCTGGGCCGTCAGCGGCTCACGGCGGACTACCTGGCCGCCCGGGAAGACGCGTCCCGCACCGCGGCCCGGGAGAGCGTGTCGTGAAGTTCGGCTTCGTCATGTTCCCCACCCAGGACGCCATGTCACCCGGAGAGTTCGGCGCCCTGCTGGAGGACCGGGGCTTCGAGTCCCTGTTCCTGCCCGACCACACCCATGTCCCGGCCGTCACGCCCGAAGGGGACGATGTCGCCGGTCTCGCACCGGAGTTCAGGAAGGGCATGGACGCGCTGGTCGCCCTGGGCGCGGTGGCGCAGGCCACCACGACCCTGCGGATCGGCACCGGCATCCTGCTGGTCCCGGAACGCGACCCCATCATCACCGCGAAGGAAGTGGCGTCCGTGGACGTCCTCTCCGGCGGCCGCATGAACCTGGGGGTGGGACCCGGCTGGATCAAACAGGAGCTGCGCAACCACGGCACCGACCCCGACGACCGCTGGCGCGTCATGCGGGAGCGGGTCGAGGCCATGCGACAGATCTGGACCCACGACATCGCCTCCTACCACGGCGACTTCGTCGACTTCGACCACGTCACCTCCTGGCCCAAGCCCGTCCAACGGCCCCACCCGCCGATCCTGGTGGCCGGCAACGGCCCTCGGGTCGCCGAACGCGTCCTCGCCTACGGCGACGAGTGGATCCCGATGCTCCGCCCCGGAGTCCTCGACCACATCGCCGAGTTCAAGAAGACCGTCCGCAGGCCGGGCAGCGACCAGCCCCTCCCGGTCACCCTCTTCGGCGGCGAACTCCGTGACGCCGACAGCTACGCGGCCGTCGGCGTCGACCGCGTCCTGTTCTGGGTCAGACCCCTCGACACAGCCCGCATGACCAGGACCGTCGACCGGATCGCCCTGCGACTCGGCGACCGCCTGCGCTGACCGGACCGGCAACACAACGAGAGTCCATCGACAGGAAAAGGAGAGCGGAGCCGATGAGTTCCACAACGAGTGAGCCCGTGGTGCTGGGTGCGGACTTCGAGCGGGATCCGCATGGGGCCGGCGCGCGGTTGCGGGAGCTGGGCGCGGTGCATGAGGTGGTGATGCCGGCGGGGTTGAAGGTGTGGTGGGTGACCCGTTGGGAGGAGGGGCGCGCGTTGCTGGCGGACGCGCGGTTGAGCAAGAACGTGACGGACGCGGGGAAGTTGTTCGAGCGGCATCAGAGCGACATGAGCCGGCAGCGGGACTACTCGCATGTGATCAACCGGTCGATGGTGAACCTGGATCCGCCGGATCACACGCGGCTTCGGGGTCTGGTGGCGAAGGCGTTCACGATGCGGCAGGTGACCGGGTTGCGTCCGCGGATCGAGGAGATCGCGGACGAGGTGCTGGCGGCGCTGGAGGGGCGCGTCGAGTTCGATGTGATCGCCGACTTCGCGGTTCCGCTCGTCAGTACGGTCATCTTCGAACTGCTCGGTGTACCGGAGCGCTGCCGGGCGGACTTCATGGCGGGGACCGCCGTGTTGACCTCCGACAGCGACCGGCAGGCCGCACAGGAGGCGTCGAAGGCGCTGTTCACACTCGTGAGCGACATTGTCACGGCCAAGCGCGCCGACCTCGGGGACGATCTGCTCAGCTCGCTGATCCTCGCGGCCGACGGTTCGGACCGGCTGTCCGACGACGAGATCGTCTCCTTCGCCGTGCTGCTGTTCGTCGGCGGCTTCGACACCACGGTCAATCTTCTCGGCAACGGCACGCTGGCGCTGCTGCGCAACCCGGACCAACTGGCCGTCGTACGGGACGATCCGGCGTTGCTGCCGGGCGCCGTCGAGGAGTTCCTGCGCTACGACGGCTCGGCCAACATCAGCCACTGGCGGCGCACCGTCGAACCGGTACCGGTCGGCGAAGTCACCATCCCCGCCGGTGAGTTCGTGTTCATCGCGATCCTCTCGGCCAACCGGGACCCCGCCCGTTTCCCGGAGCCCGACCGTCTGGACGTCACCCGTGAGGCGCAGGGACACCTGGCGTTCGGCCACGGTATCCACCACTGCATCGGCGCGCCCCTGGCGAGGGCCGAGGGGGAGATCGCCTTCCGGCGGCTGCTCGCGCACTTCCCCTCACTGACGCTCGCGGTCGACCCCGAGGAACTGACCTGGCGCCCCAGCGCAATCCACCACGGGCTGCGATCACTGCCCGTCCGGACCGAGCCGCGTTGTGGGGGCACCGAATGAAGGACATCCTCAGTGCCGTTCTCTCCGGCGAGGCAACTCCCGAGGACTTCGCCGGTCTGAGCCTTCCGAAGACCTGTCGCGCGGTCGTCACCAGGAAGGCAGAGGTCGGACTCTTCGAGGGAATCGCCTCGCCGGACAAGGATCCCCGCAAGTCGATGCACCTGGAGGAGGTTCCGCTGCCGGAACTCGGCCCCGGCGAGGCCCTGGTGGCCGTCATGGCGTCGTCCGTGAACTACAACACCGTCTGGTCGGCCATCTTCGAGCCGCTGCCGACGTTCGGTTTCCTGGAGCGCTACGGCCGTACCAGCGAGCTGGCCAAGCGCCACGACCTGCCGTACCACATCATCGGTTCCGACCTCGCGGGTGTCGTCCTGCGCACCGGCCCCGGCGTCAATGCCTGGCACCCCGGCGACGGCCACAACGACACCATGCTCGACCCCGCGCAGCGCGTCTGGGGCTTCGAGACCAACTTCGGCGGCCTCGCCGAGATCGCCCTGGTGAAGTCCAACCAGCTCATGCCCAAGCCCGGCCACCTCACCTGGGAGGAGGCCGCCGCACCAGGCCTGGTCAACTCCACCGCCTACCGACAGCTCGTCTCCCGCAACGGCGCCGGGATGAAACAGGGGGACAACGTCCTCATCTGGGGTGCCAGCGGGGGCCTGGGCTCCCACGCGACACAGCTCGCGCTCACCGGCGGCGCCACCCCCGTCTGCGTCGTCTCCAGCGAGCAGAAGGCGGAGATCTGCCGCTCGATGGGTGCGGAACTGGTCATCGACCGCAACGCCGAGGGCTACAGGTTCTGGAAGGACGAACACAACCAGGACCCGCGCGAGTGGAAGCGGTTCGGCAAACGCATCCGTGAGCTGACCGGCGGTGAGGACGTCGACATCGTCTACGAGCACCCCGGCCGCGAGACCTTCGGCGCCTCCGTCTATGTCGCCCGCAAGGGCGGCACGATCGTCACCTGCGCCTCCACCTCCGGCTTCAACCACGAGTACGACAACCGTTACCTGTGGATGTCGCTGAAGCGCATCATCGGCTCCCACTTCGCCAACTACCGCGAGGCATGGGAGGCCAACCGGCTGGTCGTCAAGGGCAGGATCCACCCGACGCTCTCCAAGGTGTACCCCCTGGAGGAGACCGGGCAGGCCGCCTACGACGTCCACCGCAACCTCCACCAGGGCAAGGT
>NZ_LGDW01000453.1 GCF_001280005.1 Streptomyces sp. NRRL WC-3618
GAAGGGGGGGGCGGGCGGCGCTATCCCCCCGCCGTGGAGCGCTGGACAGCTGAGGGGGCATGGCCGGTGAAACGGTCCGCGTGGCCCCATCCGGCCTGTTCCCGGAGGTAGGCGACCAGACTCGTGCGGAGATAACGCTCGGCGGCGTGGACCGCCTCGCGTGCGCACCGTTTCCCCATCAGTACGCACAGGGTGTAGCCCGAGTCCTCGAAACTGTCCCGAGCCGAACGGTCGGACGGGGCCGCGAGCGTGACACGCTCCCACGCCCGGTACCGGTTGAGCTGTCGGGCGACCTCGGCCTTGGCGGGCAACAGCATGGCGCTGGTCCCCTTCCTCGTGACTGACGATTCCTACGGCGAGACCTTCACTCATGGTGCATGGGGGAAGACCCAGCGTCCTGTTGGATCTTCAACGACTTGCGGGGGCCGTTCGTGTTGCACGAATGGACTAACCCTCTCACTCTGGAGCTGACTCAGAAGCGAACAGTGCTCACGCTCCGCGACGCCAAGATGATCCAAACGGCAGGGCCCAGGTCCTGCGGAGCTCTGAGAAACCGTGAGTCCGCCGTGAGGAGCCAACGACAATGAAGACCGCAGACTCCCGCTACTACCACCTCGACATGGAGGTCTGTCCCGAACGGGTCGGGCAGGTCGGCCGCATTCTGGCCGCCCACCTCCGGCTCTGGGACCTGGAGCACCTCGTCGGGCCTGTCTGCCACGGCACCGAGGCGCTGTTGCGTGCCATCGACGAGCACGCGACCGACAAGCGCGCCGTGATCGAGATGTGGTGGAACGGCCAGCACATCATCACCGCCCTCGCCGAGCACGACCCCGGCCCGCGACTCGACCAGGAACTGGGCAGTTGCCTGGCGTGGATCGCCGCGGCGAGCGACGGCTGGGGCTGCTGCGCCACGGACACCGGTGCCAAGGTCATCTGGTTCTCGCGGCGTGCCCGCGCCTGCGAGGGCGTCCCGCTGATCCCGGCCCCGCCCGCGCCGACCCTGCGGGAGGGACGTCGGGCGCCTCGAGACGTGCCGGCCTTCGCCGGTACGCAGCAGAGGCAGCGGCCACCGGGCGTTCTCGTGAACGCCTAGCAGCGGTACTGCGGTACTGCCGACTCTCCCCGGGCATAGAGCAGTTGACACCCTGCTACGGGGGCGGGGTGGCGCGGAGTACAGGGGGAGCACCGTGGTCAGATACGTCCACTACGAGGTGACGTGCGCGATCCTCGCGGTCTGCGCGACAGCGGTGAGCGCGGGGGTGGTGTTCGGGGTGGAGGGCGTGCCCGAGGCGCCGCGAGGTGTCGGCCCGGCGATCGCCCTCGGCCTGCTCGCCCTCGCGGGCGCCGCGGGGCTCGGGGTGCTCACCGTCTCCCGGCTGAAGTGGTTCGGTGAAGGTCGGGACTTCGCCGAGGCGGTTCCGCTGGAGGAGACCGGCGCGGTCCTGGCGGCGCCGGGCATGCAGTACCGCGACTGCGTCAATGTCCCTTTCTTCCTCTGCCTGATGGCGTCCGCGCTGGGCGGCGGACTGCTCTGGGAGCGCGACCTCGCGCTCTGGCCGCTGGTCCTGGCGTCGGCGTGGCTGGCCCGCGGCTGGCGGGTCGCCCGCTGGGAACGCTGCAACGGCCTGCTGCTCTGGCACCACCGGGGCCGCCCCCGGCTTCCGGAGGGCGGCGACCGGAACCTGTACTCATCGGTCCGGTATCGGGCCGGCTCAGCGCGGGATGCGTGAGGTCACCGTGAACTGCGCCCCGTCCGGATCGCGCAGCACCGCCTCGAACGGCGTCGCGACATCGTCGTAGCGCAGGACGCTGCCGCCGCTGTCCTGCGCGGCCTTGACGCAGGCCGCCACGTCCTCGACCGCGAAGTGGACCTGCCAGTGCGGCCTGATCGTGGGATCGGGCGCCGCCTCCAGCGCGCCCGAGACGATGCGGGCCACGACATCGCCCCTGCTGCGCAGCACGACCTCGTCGCCCTCGTACTGGACCTGGCAGCACCCGGGGCGCTCGGAGGCCCACTCCAGGATCTCGCCGTAGAAGATGGCCGCGTCGAACGCGTCGCGGGTCTGCAGCCGGACGAACGTCGGTGCCGCCCGCCGCCACGCCTCCCAGCCGGCGAGCAGCTCGCCCTCCCAGATCCCGAAGATCGCCCCGTCACGGTCGGCGAGCAGGGCCGCCCGGCCGGGCGGGAAGGAGATCGGCCCGACCGCCGCCGTGCCCCCGCGTTCGCGGGCCCGGGCCACCGCGTCGTCCGCGCTCGGTACCGCGAAGTAAGGGGTCCAGGCGACCACCATCTGCCATACGGAGGCCACGCCGGCGATCCCCGCGACGGGTGTGCCGTCCACCAGGGCGACCCGGAAGCGGTCGCCCAGCCGGGCCGAACGCCACCGCCAGCCCAGTACAGCGCTGTAGAACGCCTCGGTGGCCCGCAGATCGCGGCTGGTGAGACTCACCCAGCAGGGGGCGCCGAACACGGAATGGGTGGTCGACACGACGTCCGTCGCGCCGCTGGGAGGTGTCGGGTCGTGGTTCATGGCACTCGCGTTCTGGTCGGTCGGCCGGCGGTCACCGGTCCGGACACCAGTCTCCGGCCGGACCCCGTCCATGTGCCTGTCGAGTACCCCGATCGGGCTCCCGAACGCCTGGGGCCTGTTCGGCCCGGGAGCGGGTTTCAACTCCGTCTCTCCGGTGACTCCGGCAGTGAAGGGCACGCTGAGGAGCCATTCCCGGGAGGGTTCGGCAGTGAGCCCGTCCCCCAGTCGCCCGGCCGCGAAAGACTCGCCCGGGCGACTGCGGTGGGCAGGGGGTCGGCAGCCGCCCTCAACACGCGTCGGCCAACAGTTCCTCGGGGTTCGGCTCTTCCTCGCAGAGCTCCTCCCGGATGCGGGCGCAGCAGGTGCTCAGCAGCCGGGAGACGTGCATCTGCGAGATACCGAGCTGCGACGCGATCCGGCTCTGGGTCATCCCGCGGAAGTACCGCAGATAGAGGATGGTCCGCTCACGTTCGGGCAGGGCCCGCAGACAGGGACCGACGGCCGTGCGGTCGACGATCAGGTCGAAGCCGGGGTCGGTTCCGCCGACGGTGTCCGCGAGCGCGTACCCGTCGGTGCGCGGCAGCTCGGCCTCCAGCGACAGCACGGAGAAGCACTCCAATGCCTCCATGCCCGTACGCACCTCGCTCTCGCTCAACTCCGCGTACGTGGCGATCTCGGCGACGGTCGGTGGCCGACCGGGGACGGTGGCGGACAGTTCCTTCGTGGCGCTGCGCACCCGGTTGCGCAGGTCCTGGACCCGGCGCGGCACATGCAGGGCCCACAGGTGGTCGCGGAAGTGGCGCTTGATCTCGCCGGTGACGGTCGGAACGGCGTAGGCCTCGAAGGCGGCGCCCCGCTCTGGGTCGTAGTGGTCGACGGCCTTGACGAGTCCGACGGCCGCGACCTGGTAGAGGTCCTCCAGGGCCTCCCCGCGCCCCCGGAAGCGGATGGCGATCCGCTCCGACATGGGCAGCCAGGCCCGTACGAGCTCGTCCCGGAGGGCGTCGCGCTCGGGCCCCTCGGGCAGCCGGACCAGGCGCTCGAAGTCGGCGGCGGTATCGGGGGCGTCGTCGTGCGGATGCTGCTTCGTTCGGGTGGCGACACGCATGGTGCGCACCTTCCTCAGCTGGTGCTGGATGGACAGACACCGGGGGAGGGCGCGCACGGACCGGACGGAGGTCGCCCGACATCCGGCGGAAACCGGCTCCCACGGACGTGCCTCCAGTCCGAAGCACTGACCTACTGATTCCCATTACGGGCGATAAGGAAACAATTCGACAATTCGCCATGAATGGTGACTCGCTGCTTTCGATTGGTCGCCGGGTGAATTCACGACCCGGAACGTGATGTGCGGCACGCGCTCACCTGGTGTGGAACGGCCCGGTGGTGGATTTCCGCTGCACACCGCTTGATCAGTGATCAAGGGGGCGAATTCGCTGGCCACAGCGCATTCCGCTCATTTGACTGTGTGCCGGGCGCAAGGATAGGAAGCAGCCATCCGAGGTCGAGAGGTGGACTGTGCGCGAGCCGAACGTGGTCGGGGACTGGCACGAGTACGACGAGCATGCCGGCCTGCGTGTCCGCGTCCACCGTCTGCTGGCGGCGGATCCGCCACGCGGGCGCGACGACGGCGCCGAGGGGCTGGCCTACTTCAGTCTGCGGGTGACGGTCGAGAACCGCGGCGACCGGCATTTCGGCGTCCACCTGGAGGACGGCCAGATCGACATCCGGCTCGGCCCCGACGGCGAGGGTGCCTTCATCGACTGGCGGAACTCGCAGTTCATCGAGGGCTTCGACGTCCACCCGCTGCGTCGCGCCACGGCCGTCCTGTACGCGGCCGGCCCGGAAGCGTCCCTGGCACAGGTGGACGTACAGATTCAGCTGCGCGTCGAGGAGGAGTGGACCGACCGGCACCTCTGGGTCGGCGGGATCGGCCTGCCCGAGGACTTCACCGGCGCCGGCGTCCCCCACGGCCCGGCGCGGGACGGGGTGGCCCTCCAGGCGAGCGCGTTCCTCAAGGAGCAGCGGGACCTCAGGGAACAGCAAGACCAGAAGGGCCAGACGGAACCCACCTGAGCGGCCTCACCGGCCGCTCCCCGGAGGTCCCGTTCCTCAGTGCGCGATGTCGTCGATCAGCTCGCGCGCGCCCTGCCGCAGCAGTGCCACCGCCACGGACGTGCCGAGCGTGGCCGGGTCGAGGCGCCCCGCCCACTCGTGGGCGTGCAGCTGGACCTTGCCGTCCGGGGTGAACACGCAGGCACGCAAGGAGAGTTCGCCGTTGCGGGCCACCTTCGCGTACCCGGCGATCGGGCTGTTGCAGTGCCCCTGGAGAACGTGCAGGAACATGCGCTCGGCCGTCGCCTCGCGATGCGTGTCCGGGTCGCCGAGGCCGCTGACCGCGTCGATCAGATCGGTGTCGCCCTCGCGGCACTGCAGGGCGAGGATGCCCGCACCGATCGGCGGCATCATCGTCTCCGGGGAGAGGACCTCGCTGACCACGTCCGTCCGGCCGATGCGCTCCAGACCGGCCACGGCGAGGAGCAGCGCGTCCGCCTCCCCGGCCGCGAGCTTCTCCAGTCGGCGGTTGGCGTTGCCGCGGAACGGCACGCACTCCAGGTGCGGGTGGGAGGCGGCCAGCTGGGCGATCCGGCGCACCGAGGACGTACCGATCCGGGTGCCGTCCGCCAGCTCGTCGAGGGTGCGGCCGCCGGGGTCGATCAGGGCGTCGCGGATGTCGTCCCGCTTGAGGAACGCGGCGAACATCGTGCCCGCGGGCAGCGGCCGGTCGGCCGGCACGTCCTTGACACAGTGCACCGCGAGATCGGCCTCACCGGCCAGCAGTGCGGCGTCGACCTCCTTGGTGAACGCGCCCTTGCCCTCGACCTGCGACAGGTCGCCCATCCACTTGTCGCCGGTGGTCTTCACGGGGACGACCTCGGTGCGCGTCCGGGGATGGACGACGGCGAGTTCGGCGCGCACCCGCTCCACCTGTGCCAGCGCCATGGGCGAGTCGCGGGAGACGATACGGATCAGTTCAGGGACGGACATGCCGACACGATAGACCCTCCGGACCCCCCTCCTACTCAAGAACCGGTCGGTCCGCCCGAGGGGCCCGGCCCCGGCGCGGAGGGGAATTCGGCCATCAGCTCAGCCGTGCCCACCGGCCCGACCGGCCGGCTGATGGACCGGGCCGCCACCGCGCTCCGTCGGCAGATCGCCGCCTCCGAACAAATGTGCCCCGGCGAACTCGCCAACCGGCTCGCGGTCGAGGCTCCCACGTCACCCGGGCTCGTCAGGCAGTCGAACACCCACGTCTCGACCCGTATTTACCGTCCAGTAGGATCGCCCGGCACACCATCCGAGGAGGAAGCGTGCCCCGGTCCCAACGCTCGCCCCTGCTGCTCGCCGGTCTGTTGGCCGCCGCCGGCGTCACCCACTTCGTCGCACCCCGCACGTTCGACGCGATCGTGCCGCGCGCCCTGCCCGGCGCGCCCAGGACCTGGACGTACGCCAGTGGCGCCGCCGAGCTCGTGCTGGCGGCCGGGGTGGCGCTGCCGCGTACCCGGCGGGTCGCCGCGCTCGCCACGGCAGGGTTCTTCGTCGGGGTGTTCCCGGCCAACGTGAAGATGGCCGTCGACTGGCGCAACCGGCCCGCCGCCCTGCGGGCCGGCGCCATGGGGCGGCTGCCGCTCCAGATACCGCTCGTGCTGTGGGCACGCAGCGTCGCGAAGAACGGAGAGGGCCGGTCATGACAAGCAAGGTGAACGTCGGCGACAAGATCGAGGACTTCGAGCTGCCCGACGAGAGCGGAACGCCCCGCCGGCTCTCCGAGCTGCTCGCCGAGGGGCCGATCGTCCTCTTCTTCTACCCTGCGGCCCTGACGCCCGGCTGCACGGCAGAGGCCTGCCACTTCCGGGACCTGGCCGCCGAGTTCGCCGCCGTCGGCGCGCGGCCGGTCGGGATCAGCGGGGACTCCGTCAGCCGCCAGCAGGAGTTCGCGCAGAGCCACACCCTCGGTATGCCGCTGCTGTCGGACGCCGACGGGACGGTCCGTGAGCTGTTCGGTGTGAAGCGCGGATTCTCGATGATGCCCACCAAGCGGGTCACCTTCGTCATTGCCGAGGACCGGACCGTCCTGGAGGTGGTGACGAGCGAGCTGCGGATGAACACCCACGCGGACCGTGCCCTCGCCGCACTCCGCGCGCATCAGGGCTGACGGCCCCGGAGCATGCCCAGCCGTCCCACACGGGGCGGCTCGGCGGGGTCGCCGTCCCGAGGCGCGTCGTCGGGGTTGATGCCCCGGGGTCCAGGGACCATCCTGGGGCGTATGAAACAAGTCGCCGCCGCGGTGATCATCGATGCCCGAGGCATGGTGACGGGATGGAGCGAGGGCGCCCGGCGGCTGACAGGACACACGGCCGAGGACATCGTGGGCCGCCCGGCCGCCGGACTCCTCGCCGAGGATCTGCCACCGGCGGCGATGACCGAGCTGACCGGAGTGGTCGCCCTGCGCCACCGGGACGGCCACCGCGTCGAACTCGCCGTCAGCGCGTGCCCCGTCCTGGGCGAGGACGGCGCCTCCCGGGGATTCGTCGTCACCTCCCTCCCCGACCCGCCGGTACCGGAGCCGCAGGCCGCCGCGCAGGGGCCCACCTCGCTGGAACGGGCCATCCGGCAGGCCTCCGTACCGATGTCGGCCTTCGACCTGAACCAGCGCTACACCTGGCTGAACGAAGCCGTCTGTGACCTGATGGGCGCGACGGAACAGGCCCTGCTCGGGCAGTTCTACGGGGATACGAACGTCGTGCCCGACGACCGGATCAGCGAGGGACTCCTGCTTCACCTGCGGGAGGTCGCCCGTACCGGCACGGCCGTGCGCTACGAGATCTTCGGCAAGGACGCGACCGACGGCCGCGCCTACGCGTGGAGCTTCGATATGTGGCCGGTGCGTGACGATCTGGGCGCCGTCACCTCGGTGGGTATCGCCGGGTTCGACAGCAGCGACCAGCACTGGTCGCGACGCAGGCTCGCCCTGCTCAACGAGGCGGCGGCCGCCATCGGGACCACCCTCGACGTCGTGCGCACCGCCGAGGAACTCGTCGAACTGGTCGTGCCCCGGTTCGCCGATTTCGTCAGCGTCGACCTGCTCGACTGGGTGCTCGGTTCGGACGAACCCCAGGCGACCCCGGCCGAGGAGGTCGTCCTGCACCGCGTGGCCCACGGCTCCGTCACCGAGGGCACGCCGGAGGCTGTCGTTCCGCTGGGGGCGAAGGACACCTACCTGCCGTTCACCGCGCCCGTGCGGGCGATGGTGGAGGGCCGGGCGCTGATGGGGCGGGTCGGCGAGCGGGCGTTCGACGAGTGGGTGGCGGAGCGCAACGCCCGCGAGCCCGTCGGCCGCCCGTATCGCAAGGGTGTCCACTCCATGGTCACCGTGCCGCTGCGGGCGCGCGGCACCATCCTGGGCGTCGCGGTCTTCCTGCGCATCACACGCCCGGACCCCTACACCGAGGACGACGTCGCCCTCGCCGAGGAACTGGCCAGCCGCGCCGCCGTCTGTGTCGACAACGCCCGCCGCTTCGCCCGTGAGCGCACGACCGCGCTGGCCCTCCAGCACAGCCTGCTGCCCCGGGGGCTGCCCGGTCAGGCGGCCGTCGAGGTCGCCCACCGCTATCTGCCCTGCGGATCGGTGGCCGGCATCGGCGGCGACTGGTTCGACGTCATCCCGCTGTCCGGCAGCCGGGTCGCTCTCTGCGTCGGCGACGTCGTGGGCCACGGAATCCAGTCCTCCGCGACCATGGGCCGGCTCCGTACGGCCGTACGCACCCTCGCGGACGTCGATCTGCCGCCGGACGAGCTCCTCACACACCTCGACGACCTGGTCACCCATCTGGCCGACGAGGAGGACGGCGCGGATGTCGCCGAACTGGGTGCCACCTGCCTCTACGCCGTCTACGACCCGGTCTCGCGCCTGCTGACCCTCGCCTCCGCCGGACACCCGCCGCCGGCCGTCGTACCGCCCGGCGGTGTCGCCGAGCTGATCGAGGTGTCGGCGGGACCGCCGCTCGGCGTCGGTGGCCTGCCCTTCGAGGCGACCGAGCGGAAACTGCCCGAGGGCTCGCTCCTCGCCCTCTACACGGACGGGCTGATCGAGGACCGCGACCGGGACATCGACCACGCCACCTCCGAGCTGTGCCGCGCGCTGAACCTGCCCGGCGCCTCGCTCGACGCCGTGTGCGACGCCGTCCTCAAGGCTGTACTGCCCGAACAGCCCGGCGACGACGTGGCGCTGCTGCTCGCCCGTACGCACGCGCTCGGGGTCGGCCAGGTGGCCACCTGGGACGTCCCGCCGGACCCCGCGCACGTGGCGGTCGCCCGTCAGGCGGCCACCGAACAACTGGCCGCCTGGGGGCTGGACGAGGAGGCCTTCGTCATCGAACTCGTCGTCAGCGAGCTGGTCACCAACGCCATCCGGTACGGCGAGCCGCCCATCCAGCTCCGGCTGATCCGCGACCGGGCCCTCATCGTCGAGGTCTCCGACGGCAGTTCGACGTCACCGCACCTGCGCCGGGCGCACGCCTACGACGAGGGCGGCCGTGGCCTGCTGCTCGTCGCCCAGCTCACCCAGCGCTGGGGCAGCCGCCAGACGGGTACCGGCAAGACGATCTGGGCGGAGCAGCCGCTGCCGGCGGAGTAGGGCCGACCCCGGCCGGGCGCCGGTCGGTCGTCCGGCCGGGGGTCCGCTCAGCGGCCGGTCACTGGAAGTCGCACCCCGGGTTCGGCGCGTCCTCCGCGAAGGGTGAGCCGTGCGGCAGTACGTACAGGACGTCGAGTACGAGGGGTGTGCTGCCGAGGTTCCGGCCGATGTGGACGTACTCGGCGCCGGCCGGCTCGCTGATGGAGCTGCCCTGCTCATACACGCCGTCGGATTCGCAGGTGGAGTCGAAGTGGCTGAGGGTGCCCTGCTTGACGAAGCCGTACAGCGGGCCGTCGTGGTAGTGCCAGCCGGTGGCCTGACCTGCGGGGATCGTGATCTCCCGCAGGGTGTAGTCGGTGTCGCCGATGGTGGTCTGGGCGAGTATGCGGCCCGAGACTCCGGGCCCGGGCGGCGTGGCGTGCGCCGTGCCGCAGGCGAGGACAGCGGTGACCGCGACGGCCCCGGCGGTGGCGGTGCGAAGCAGGTTGCGCATGGTGGGGGTCCCCGAGAGCGTGAGTGCTTGACAAGCGGGTCGACGCGATCTTAGAGGGCACGGTGGGCGCGCGGACAGGTGGGGTCACGCGCCGGACGAGGCGCCGTCGGCGTCGGCGCGCTCCTGGGCGGCGAGCCGCTCGCGCGCGTCCGGCCAGTTCACGGGCAGGGCCGATGCCGGTGTCTCCCAGAAGGTGAACACCGAGTGGCTCAGCGAGGAACGCAGGCCGGTCATGACCGACTTGTGGGGCTCGGTCCGCGCGTAGGTGTAGAGGGCCTCCTTGTTCTCCCAGGCCGACAGCGTCCAGAACGTGCGCTTCAGCGGCTGGGCGATCAGGGAGGCGCCGTACGCGCCGGGCGCGCTCCGTACCTGCTTCCACGTGGCGAGGGACCGCAGGAAGACGCGGGGTACGTCCTTCAGGGAGCGGACTTCCATCCGGGAGGCCATGACGAACGCCGTGGCGTCCTGAGCCGGCTTGTCGACGGTGGTCCAGGGCAGGGTGGGCATGGCTGCGGCCTTCTGTTGAGAGAACAGGGCGGAACGGAGGCTCGATCCGGAAATTGGATACCTCTACTATCCATGTTAGACAGTAACGGTATCCAATGACCAGAGCGGAGCCCGACCCGATGCGTATGTCCGAGCTGAGCCGCCGTAGCGGTGTCTCCGTCCCGACGATCAAGTACTACCTCCGCGAAGGTCTCCTCCCGGTCGGCCGTCAACTGTCGGCGACGCGGGCCGAGTACGACGAGAGCCATCTGCGCGCCCTACGGCTGATCCGGGCACTGATCGGGGTACGCGGACTGTCCGTCAGCACCACCCGGGAGGTGCTGGGCGCACTGGCCGAAGAGTCGGCCGACGCCCACCGCGTCCTGGGGCTCGCACTCGGGGCGATCCGGCTGACCGGCGAGGGCGAGGCGGACTCCCCGGAAGCGGCCGAAGTCGACGCGCTGATCGAGGAGTTGGGCTGGAACGTGCACACGTCGGCCCCCGCCCGATCCGCCCTGGCCGACACGCTCGCCTCGCTGCGCGGCCTCGGCTCACCGCTGGAGTGGCGGGTGCTCCTGCCGTACGCCCGGCTGGCGGAGGAGACCGCTGTCCTCGATCTCGATCAACTGGAAGGAATCCAGGACCCGTTGGAGCTCGCCGAGCGTGCACTGCTGCTCACGGTCCTGCTGGAACCCGCGCTTCTGGCGCTGCGGCGCATGGCCCAGCAGCACGAGTCGGCCCGGCGGCATGCCGACACGACGGACAACTGACAAGCCTGGCGGCCAAGTTGGTGCCCGCCCCGAGCGGGCGTCAGAGTCCGGCGGCGCGCAGGTCGCCGCGCTCGGCGAGCGGGAACTGCCAGTACGAGAACAGCCGGTTCTTTCGGTACAGATACCGCAGCACCCGCATCACGTCGTTGACCACGCCGGCGTCGGTGACAGCCTCGTGAGGGCGCAAGTGCCGTCGTATGCGCTCCATCTGGAGCAGGAGCAGCGCGCCGCTCGGCAGCGGCTCCTCCAGCGCGGCGGCGGAGTGGACGTGCGTGTGCACGCAGGCCGCGGCGGCGTGCAGGAGGCAGTACTCCTTGGCCAGGTCGAAGAGCTCGGCTGACTGACCGTACTCGGAGCCCAGCGAGTCCTTGAGCGAGGTGACGCGCTCGCGCAACGAGTCGGCCCCGGCGAGGAGTTGCTCCGCCGTGGCCGCCGCCCGGGTCAGCCGGTCGCGTTCGTCGGGCTTCGCGTCCGCGGCCAGCCGGCGCAGTTGCACGAGCGCGGCGGGCGCGGCAAGGAGGGCGTCGTCCCGGCCCAGGTTGTTCAACTGCTGGTCCCAGGGCCGGTAGAGCGGCAGCCGACGGTCGATGCCGAAGAGCACGGCCGCCCGCTCGCCCGCCTCGTCGAGCAGCCCCTGGTCCGCTGTCGCGGCCGTGGTGAGGAGACCTTCGAGCCGGAGCGCGATGTTCCTGAGGTTCCCGACGGCGTTGCCGTCGGCGAAGGTGGCGACCGGCAGATCGCGCAGCATCTTCTGGTGGATCGCGTAGTGCGGATGGTCACGGAGATAGAAGCGCGCCCCGAGGACGACGTTGAGCTGGGTGAACGTGCGCTCCAGGAGGGTCGGCACGAAGTACTTGACGACGGACGACCACACGCCGGTCTGCTCCGGCACGACCTGTAGCGCTCGCACCGCGCCCAGACTGACCGCGTCGGCGACCATCAGATCCGCGAAGCACTCCGTCAACTGGCGGCGGCAGTACGGGGCGTCACTGACGGTGCGGCCGAGGGCCGTTCGTCCCTCGGTGAAGTCGAGCGTGACCCGCAGTCCGGTGTCCACGGCCGAGAGCGCGATGCCGCTGATGAGGGTGCCGGCCGTCTGCGAGGTCTTCAGCGCGATCTCCAGACCCTGGCCCTCGTGGCCGAGCAGGGCGGAGTCCGGCACGAAGACGCGGTCGAGCCGGAAGCCGCTCACGTCGAGCCCGCGCAGTCCGTGCATGCGTTCGCGCGGCAGGTCGTTCACGGCCCCGGCGGGGGTCTGCCGTTTGTCGAGGACGAAGACGGAGTAGCCGCCCGGTCCGCCCCGGGGATCGGTACGGGCGTAGACACCGAGCCCGTCGGCGACACTGCCGTTGCCGACCAACCACTTCTTTCCGGTGAGGAGATAGCCGCCGTCCGTCTTCTCGGCAGTCACCTCGTTGGCCGCCAGATCACTGTCGTACTGCGGCTCGGACAGGCCCCAGGCGTAACGGTTGCCGCGCCGGATGGAGTCCACCAGCGTCCGCTTCTGCGCATCGGTGCCGGCCACCCAGGCCGGCAGGAAACTGAGGCTGGTGATGATGAACGCGGTCGCGGTGGTCGGGTCCCGGCGGGCGATCAGCCGCGTCAGGTTGAAGGCGATCTCCATGTCGCCCGCCTTGCCGCCCTGAGCGCGCGGGAGCGAGTAGTCCAGCGCGCCCCAGCGCTGGAGAAGGTGCACGAACTCGTAGGGATGGTCCTCGTGTTCGTCGTGTTCGAGGACACGGGTGTACGGCATGCGGCTGGTGGGGTCGTGCGGATCACCCAGGTCGCGTTCCAGCCGTCCGGCCAGCTCGGTGAGGTCCGCCTTCGGCACGGGGTCTCCCAACAGTCGGTGATCAGCGGCCTGTTCGGGTGCGCTGTGCGGCGCCAGTTGTTCCAGGTCGGGGCCGCCCCCCCCTCAGGGGTCGCGTTCGGAGGTGGCCGCCCGAAGCACTGAGGTCACAGTCTTGTCACCCCGGTGAAAACTGGACAACCACTCTTCCGGAGAGTGGAAAGGAAGTTTGGTTTGCTTCCGCGTCGCCGCTAATTCTCCGAACCGGCGCCGCGCCTGAACGCGCCCGGCGTCGTCTTCACCCGTCGTACGAAGAACTTGCCGAAGTTCGTGACTTCGGTGAACCCGAGCTGGCGGGCGATGGTGCCCACGGGCAGATCCGTGTGGACCAGCAGGCGCTTCGCCTCCAGAGCGACGCGCGCGTCGATCAGATCCTTGGTGGAGGTCCCGGCGACGGTGCGGCAGGCCCTGGACAGGGTGCGGGGCGTGCAGTTGAGCGCGGCGGCGTAGTCCTCGACCAGGCGCGTGCTGCGATAGCGGGTCTCCAGCTCGCGCCGGAAGCGCAGGAAGAGCTCGCCGTTCTCGGGCGCGGGGCTGTCGCTGAGTGCGAGGTCCCGGTCATGGGTGCGGCATATCTGGATGATGTGCAGCAAGGTGACGGTCAGCAGATGCTTGAGGATGTCCTCGCCGAGCCCCTGGTCGGGCCGGTCGAACTCCTCCTGCAGCATGTCCAGTACCCGTCGGAAGGCAGCCAGGGCGTCGTCGCGGAGCTGCCAGTGGGAGGGGCGCAGGGCGTCGTCGAGTAACCCCATGTGGGCGCGAAGCCGCAGGGGAAACGTTTCGGTGAACCTGACGATGCGGGCTTCCATGTCCGGCGCGGGTACGAACTGGATCACCTGGTTCGGCCGGATCCACAGCAGGGAGCCCGCCCGGCACGGGTAGCGCGTGGAGTCGATCGTGCAGTCGCCGGTGCCCTCGCCGATCAGCATGACCTGGTGGAAGGCGAGCCGGTGCGGAGCGGTGGCCATGGTCAGGCAGTGCTTCCTGCGCACCTCGCTGAGAGAGGTCATCGCCATGCCGATGCAGGGCCTGCGAGCGGGCGTGAAAGGGACCACAGGGATCGGTAACGTAGCGAAATCGACCATGAACGTTCCGGAATCGACCTTTCTCGATCTGCTTCAAGTCTCAATGATAGGCGTGGCCGCCTGTCGTTGGATCATGTCCGGCCCATCCATGAGTCAGGTTTCGCACGATGCGCAGGTGAAGGGAAGTAAACGGGATGACCACCCCACCCGGCGCCCCCGAGCGCTCGGTTGTCGACCGGACGCTCAGCATCCTGGGCGTTTTCGACCGCGACAACCGCACCCTGACGCTGAGCGACATCAGCCGGCGCGCCGGCCTTCCGGTCACCACGGTCCACCGCATCGTCAACAAGCTCCATGCCTGGGGCGCTCTGGAACGAGGGGAGGAAGGCGGGTACGGCATCGGCCTGAGACTGTGGGAGACGGCGACGCTGGCTCCCCGCTACTCGAGCCTGGCCGAGATCGCGGAGCCCCACCTCCTGGATCTCCACAGCCAGACCGGCGGCGCGGCGGTCCTCGCCATCCGGGACGGAACGGAAAGCGTCTGCCTGTCCTTCCTCACCAACGACCTGGGCCTCAAGGCGCGTTGGGGTGACCCCGGCCGCAGGCTGCCGTTGCACGTCACCGCGGCGGGCCTGGTCCTGCTGGCGAACGCGGATGTCGTGCTGCAGAACGCGGTGTGCGCCGGTCCCCTGCGCGCCTACGCCGGCGCCACGATCACCGACGGCACCAGTCTGCGAAACGCCCTGAGCAAGGTACGACGGGAGGGGTACGCGATGGTCGCCGGCACTCTCCGTGAGGGCCGGGGTGCGATCGCGGCCCCCGTGCGCAACGCACGCGGCACGGTGGTGGCGGCGGTGGGGGTCGTGGGCCCGCTGGACATGCTCCAGCCGTCCCGACTGGCCCCACTGGTCCTGGCCACGGCCGAGGCGCTCTCCCCGCCCGACCGGACAGAGGGGCGGTGGATGGCGGGGGCGGGCGCGTAGACAGGCACGCGGGCCACTCCGTACGGGCGCCACCGCCTTGGCGGCGAGTGTCTCCGCGATCCGCCGATGGGCCCGTAACGGAGAGGGGCGCCGCCTTCGCCCCACCGGTTGACGTACACCCGTACGACGCCGTCCACGGCCAGAGCGGCACGCTCGGCGCGTCGTAGCAGCGGGCCCCCACGGCCGCGCGGGCGGCGGGCGGGTCGGTCAGGTCGGCCAGGTCGTGATGGCCGCATCCAGCCGACGGCGCTCGCCCGCCCAGAGCGCGGCCGCAACGGGCTTGCGGCAGACCACGCAGTCCTCGGGCCCGGGCTCCCGGTCCCGCTCCGGCTGGGCAGTACCGGAGGCAGTAACGGTGTGACTCGCCGTGCCCCGTCGAGGACTTCGAAGGGGAACGTCTCCCATTGGGTCACAGGGGCAGCGGGCGTCGGCAGCCGCTCGCCCACCGGCAGGCGCCGAACGATGGCGCCACGTCCGGACGTTGTCGCCGCAGTGTCGCACCGACACTCCCCGCCTGGAAGGGGAGCGGCGCGGTGCCGCCATGCGGCCCCGTCGCGTGGGCGCGACCGGCCACCATCGGCACGCACCCGTGCGAACTGCCGTTTCCACAACGGCGTTGAGCTGCCACGATCACAGGCGAGGCCGGCAGGCGGCACAGGAATCACGATCGGAGCGCGAATGAGGACGGACGGGGCCACGAACGGTGAACTACCGTCTACCGCCCAGGAGTTGGCGGTGGACCCGGTGGCCGGGCACATCGGCGCCGAGATCTCGGGAGTCGATCTGACCGAGCCCCTCGACGACACCGTGGTCGACGCGATCAGGGCCGCAGTACTCCGCTGGAAGGTCGTGTTCTTCCGCGGTCAACGGCTGGACCACGCACGGCACATCGCCTTCGCGCGCCGGTTCGGCGAGCCCGTCGTCCTCGGCCGACGCGGCGGCGCCTCACCGCCAGGCTTCCCCGAGATCGAGACGACCGCCGACCGGCTGGAGCTGGGCGGACGCTACGGCATGGAGCACGCCGAATGGCTGGAGCGGCGCCGCCACTCGCTGCTGCGCGGCTGGCACTGCGACCACGGCGCCCGCATCGACCCGCCCGCCGCGACGATCCTGCGCGCCGAGACCGTACCGCCGTACGGCGGCGACACCACCTGGTCCAACCTGGCCGCCGCCTACGCCGGACTCTCCGCGCCCGTACGTGAGTTCGTGGACGGACTCAGGGCCGAGCACCGGCTCGGCGTCGGCTACCAGGCGCGGCCCGGCGACGACGCGTACCTCCGCCACCTGCTGGACCACCAGGTCGCCTCAGTGCACCCGTTGGTGCGGGTCCACCCGGAGACGGGGGAGCGGGTGCTGTTCGTCAACGGCTACTACCTGGAGCAGATCGTGGACGTCTCCCGCGCGGAGAGCCGACTGCTCCTGGAGCTGCTCCTCGAACAGGCGACCAGGCCCGAGTACACGGTCCGTTTCCGCTGGGACCCCGGCAGCGTCGCCTTCTGGGACAACCGGGCCACCATTCACCTGGCCCCCAGCGACAACGCCCACCTTGGCCACCCCCGGGTCATGCACCGCGTGATGCTGGCCGGTGACATCCCGGCCGGCGTGGACGGCAGGCCGTCGGAGCCCGTCACCGGCACCGAACCCGGGCGGTGGTGAGGGTGCCGCCGGCCTTCAGCCGGTGACCGGGTGCCAGCCCAGGGCGGGGCCGAGCTTGGTCGCGATGTCCGTGAGGATCTGGACGTAGTCCTCGTGCGCGAAGGTGAAGGGCAGCGCGAAGGCCACCTCGTCGATCTCCCGGAACGCGACGTGCGCGTACAGGCGTTCGGCGATCTCCGCCGACGTACCGACGAGGTCCGGCGCGAACATCAGCCGCGCCGGACCCTGCGGGGTCGCGGTCCGGGGCAGCCGCTTCGCCGCGTACTCCTCGTACTTCGCGCGCTGCCCGGGCGAAGCGCTGTCGGTGGGGATGACGACGAGGCCCTGGGAGACCCGGGCCCGGTCGCCGTCCGGGTGGTGGGCCCGGAAGGCCCGGACGCCCGCGAGCTGGATCTCGGCGAAGTCCGGCGCCTCCTCGTTCTCCTCGGCCTTGACGACACTGCTGGTCAGGAAGTTCATACCGTGCTCACCGGCCCACCGCGCCGACCGCAGACTCCCGCCGCCGTACCACAACCGGCTTGCGAGCCCCGGGGAATGGGGCTGCACCCGGTCCGAGAACACCTCGAACCCCTCGACCCCGCTGAAGTCGCTGGCCGCCTTCCCGCGCACGTGGTCCAGCAGCCGTTCGACCCGCCGATAGCTGAAGTCCTCGGCGTCCCCGGTGTCGGGGTACAGGGCGTCCTTGATCTGGTCGTAGTGCATCGGCGGGCCCACACTCAGCCCCGGGTTCAGCCGGCCCCCGGACAGGATGTCGACGGTCGCCCAGTCCTCCGCCAGGCGCAGCGGGTTCTCCCAGCCCAACGGGGTGACCGCGGTGCCCAGTTCGATCCGGCGGGTGCGCTGGGAGGCCGCCGCGAGGACGGCCACGGGGGAGGAGATCCCGTACTGGAGATGGCGGTGGCGCAGCCACGCGCTGTCGAAGCCGAGCCGCTCACCCAGCTCGATGATCTCCAGCGTCGACTCGTGCCCTGCTCGCGGATCGTCCCCGTCGAACAGCCCGATGGTGAGAAAGCCCAGTTTGCGCAGCGGCTGAGTGGGGAGAGGCACGGACTCCTCCAACGATCGTCGTACGGACGTTCAGAATGCGTCAATTGTGCCAGGCGGCCGGGTCAACGGGATCACCACTTCGTCCTCGACCGGCGGATCCAGTTCCTGCCTGAGCATGCCGGTCGCGGAGAAACACCGCAGCCGGATCGCCTCCGGTGAAACGTCGAGACGCAGGAAGCTCTTGAAGAACGGCGGGCTGTACGTCGCCGAGCCGGGCGAGAGCAACGGCGTGAACGCCTCCCGGACCGGGAGCCGCAGGCGCCGGGTGCGGTCGGGACGGCGGGCCGTGCCCAGCAGCCCCGCGACAAGCCGGATGCGCCAGGTCAGCCGGACGGGCCCGCCCGGTGCGCGCGCCGGACGGATGCCGAGGCGCTCGGCGATCACCGCTGTCGCCTCTGCCTCGGAGAGGGCGAAGAAGCGGCGCAGCCGCAGCCGTCGGCCGTAGACGCCGCTGTAGAAGGCCAGCGAGTCGCCGCGCAGCGGATAGCAGCGGAAGTCGTCCTCCGTGACGCCGGCGACCGAGACGCGCTTGATGGTGTGGGTGGCGTGCGTGAACGCACCGCCCCCGCCCGACACCACATAGTGGACGGTGCGGCCGTGCACGTTCACCGGATAGCGCTGGTAGTTGTGGATGTCGCCGCCGATCGCGGCCACGAAGTTGCGCTTCGGGTCGCGGACGAGGTCGTCGACCGTGCCGCCGCCCTCGATGGGGCACGGATGGTGCTCGCCGTCGACGTACAGGGGCGACCCGGTGATGAGGATCTTCGGGACCGGTCCCTGGGACACCTCCCGAAGCCAGCGGCCCTGTTCGGCGTCGAGCGTGCCCAGCAGTCCGGTGTCGATGCCGATGACACGCACGGGTCCGGCGTCGATCGCCCAGTACGGGCCCGGCTGGAGGGCCTGTTGGGCGGGCGCCGAACGCAACTTGGCCCCCTCGGCGAGGCGTTGCTCGTCGACGGCGCTCGGCCTGTGCCACAGGAGCGAGCGCAGCCAGGCCCGGGTGAGGGAACGGGGCTCGGGGTCTGCGGGGAGGGGCGGGGCGTCGCAGAACACGCGCATGAATCCGTGCAGGTCCTCGTACCAGTCGTGGTTGCCCGGTATCGCGTATATGGGCGCCTGGTAGTCCTGGTAGGGACGGAAGAACTTGGTGCCGTAGTCGTCGGTCGCCCCGACCGGGTAGATCACGTCACTGGCGAGCACGGTGAACGCCGTGTCCTGACCGACCTTCAGGAAGCCCGGGAGGACGGCGTATTGGGGTGCGGCGCCCTCGCCGGTGTCGCCGATGACCATGAAGGAGAAGCGGTCCGGATCGCTGCGCCGGACCACCTTGTCCTCGGGTGCGCCCGCAGCCGTCACTTGTGCTGCCAGACGGCTGCGGGTGCGGCCCGTCGGGTCCCCGAGCCAGGAGGCCAGCACGCCGTTGCGGGCGGGCCACAGGGTCCGGGGGTTCACCCACGAGAGCTTCTCGACCCGACGCGGCATCAACTCCTGGTAGGCGCCCGGGGTTTCGAGGCCCCAGCCGGCGCCCTCCGGGGTGTCGCGGGAGGAGGGGGACCGTGCGGAGTCGACCATCGGGGCACCGTAGCAATGTCCTAAAGCCGAAGATCACTCCGGGTCGGGGTTCGCTGCCGACGGGAGGAGGGCTGTCCGGTGTTTCCCGCCGACGGCTGCTTCGGTATGTGCGGCAACTGGTGCGGCGCGGGCTGCTGACGGGAGGTCTTGCCGCCCTTCTCGCTGTCGCCCAGCCCGAGCAGCGGGTCGAACATCACGACGACCCCGGCCAGCAGCAGGAAGATGACCGGGCCGATCAGCATCGGCAGTAGGAGCGAGGTCGGTGAGTCGCCGGTCCAGGTGGTGTCTCCCGATTCGTGCACATGCACGCTGACGGCGGCCATGCCCGTGTAGTGCATTCCGGTGACGGCCACGCCCATCACCAGGCTGGCGCCGAGGCTGGTCAGGAACCCCCGGATGGAGACGACCGCCCACAGGGCGGCGGTCGCGGCGACGATGGCGATCACCACGGAGAGCGCCACGGTCACGGCGTCGTAGTCGATCGTGCCGTTCAGATGGAGCGCCGCCATACCGAGGTAGTGCATCGCGGCGACACCGAGGCCGGTCACGATGCCCGCGACGGAGAGCGCCGCTGGCGTGGCGCCGCGATACCCCACGACGAACACTCCGACACCGACGACGACGATCGCCACGGCGAGGCTGATGACTGTCAGCCCGGTGTTGTAGCGGACCGCCGTCTCCTCGACCTGGAATCCGATCATCGCGATGAAGTGCATGGTCCAGATTCCGCACCCGATGGCCGCCGCCCCCAGCGCCAGCCAACCCGGCTTCCACGAGTCCTTGTTGAGCAGCGTCCTGACCACGCAGCGCAACCCCAGGGCGCTTCCCAGACAGGCCATGACGTAGGCCGACACCGGGGTGACGAACCCGTAACTGAATCCGTCGATCGTTCCTTGCATATGACAAATCCCCCCGAGGCGCAACATGTTGAGGGGTGAATTCTCGCCTCAAATGCGAGTAAAGCAAGCGGTTACCGCGAGTACTCGGTGAATTGTGTTTGAACTAAGGTCAAGATCGGTCGAAAAGGGGCGGGATTCGGCCGGAGTCCCTCATTCCGATTGTGATACCGCAGCCCGAAGAGCCCCGAGCACCCGTTGTGGAACTTGTCCCGACGCGCTTCTCACGCCGTGGTCGAGACGGAACACTGGGCATCCGGCGCGGGATTCCGTCATCCCGTACGACGCGAAAGGCCGGCCTTCCACGTATGAGCAGCACAACTCCTACCAGCAGCAGGGGCATCCCCTTCGAATTCCCGCCCGAGGACCGCGAGTCGAGCCCGTACACCGGGTACACGCGGGCTCACTGGGAGGCCGTGGCGGACGGGCTGCTGGCTGCCGCGTGGCGCTGGAGCACCCCCGGCGGCGCTCTGCTCGACCTGCCCGGCGCCCCCTCGTACTCGGGCGTGCGCTCCGACGGGCTCGAAGGCTACGCCCGCACCTTCCTCGCCGCGGCCTTCCGCGTCGCGGGCGCGGGCGGCGACGACCCGCACGGCTGGCTCGACCGGTACGCCCAGGGGCTCGCGGCGGGCACCCGCACCCCGGGCCGCGACGACACCGAGTCGTGGCCGCTCATCCTCGACCATGACGTGCAGGGCCAGCCGATGGTCGAGTCGGCCTCCGTGGCCCTCGGCCTCAGGCTGACGGCGCCCTGGCTGTGGAAACGGCTCGACTCCGCCGTGCAGGACCGTGCGGAGGAATGGCTGCGCGGCTCGCTGCGGCACTCGCCGGCGCCCAACAACTGGTACCTGTTCCCCTACACGGTCGCCGGTTTCCTGGAGTCCGTCGGGCGCGGCGACGCGGAGACGGCCAGGGCACGCGAGCGGGCCCTGGAGCTGATGGAGACCTGGTACCGGGGCGACGGCTGGTACGCGGACGGCGACGGCCGGGCCTTCGACCACTACAACGGCTGGGCCCTGCACCTGTATCCGGTCCTCGACGCCCACCTGGGCGACGACCGGGAACTGTCCGCCCACTACGGCCCCCGCCTGCGCGAACACCTCGCCGGCTTCGCGCTGATGTTCGCCGGGGACGGCGCGCCGATCCACTTCGGCCGCTCCCTGTCGTACCGCTTCGCCGCCTCCTCCGCCGTCGGCCTGGGCGCCCTCACCGGCCACACCCCGCTCACCCCGGGGACGAGCCGCCGTCTGATCAGCGGCAGCCTCCGCCACTTCCTGGACCGGGGCGCCCTGACCGACGACGGCCTGCTGACCCTCGGCTGGCACGGCCCCCACCCGGCGACCCTCCAGAACTACTCGGGTCCCGCGTCCCCGTACTGGGCCTCCAAGGCGTTCGTCTCCCTGCTCGCCCCCGCCGACGCCCCGCTGTGGACGGCCCGGGAGGAGCCCGCGCCGGTCGAGGAGGGCGACCGGGTGCTCGCGCTGCCCGCGCCGGGGCTGCTGGTGCAGTCGACCCGCGCGGACGGCATCGTACGGCTGCACAACCACGGCAGCGACCACGTCCGCCCGCACGAGGGCGAGACGGGGGCGCAGGACGACCCGCACTACGGCCGTCAGGCCTATTCGACGCACTCCGGCCCGACCGCCCCCGCCAACCTCGCGGACAACCACCTCTGCGTGGAGGTCGGCGGCCGGGGCAGTGTGCGCCGCCGTATCCACCCGCTGGGCGCGGGCCACGGGGACGGCTGGGGCTGGGCCGCGTCCTGGCACCGGCCCGTCTTCACCGCCGGGCCGCCCATGGTGCCGGGACTGCGGGTGGAGAGCGTGACGGTGGTTCGAGGCCGCCACGAACTGCGCGTCCACCGCGTGACCGGCGCTCCGGCGGGCGCCCGCGTCACCCACACGGGCTGGGCGACGGGCCCCGAGCAGGAGGTGACGTCGGCGTTGTACGGCCTGTACGGCTGGAACCCGGAAGCGGAGGAGGCGCGGGCCCCGCAGGGCACCGCCTACACCCGCTGGGCCGTGGTCCCCCGCCTGGCCGGCGAGACCTCCGGCACCTCACTCCACGTTGCCCTGGCGACCCTCACGGCAGACCCGCAACCCTTCGTGCCCGAGAGCGTCATCTCCGGTGTCGAGGCGACGGACACGGCGGTCGAGGTGCGGTGGGCCGAGGACGGAGCATGTACCCGGATCACCTTCGAGCCGGTTGCGGTTCAGCACGGCTCGCAGGACTGAGGGTGCCGGCGATGTCGCGCGGTTCGGCAGCGCCCCGACCGGGGCGCGGGGAACTGCGCGACAAGCCCCCACCGGCCCGCACCCGACAAGCGACCTCACGGCAACAACTTGTCCAGCGCCGCAGGCCCCTCCTTCGCCAGCTTCCGCTCCGCCCAAGCAAGGGTGCGCGGAGTGAGGTCACGGCCCGTGGCCAACACCAGATCCTCCGCCGACGCGCCATGCTCCGCACCGGTGTGCAGCAGGGCGTCGGGGGTCGTGGTGTCGTCGGACGGAGAGGGCGAATCGGAGTGCTGGATCGGCATGACGTCTCCTTGCTCGACCGGACCTCCTTCCACCATGCACAGCCCACGCCCCGAGCGCACCCCGCACGGTTCCGGCGTACCAGGTCCGTACGAGGTCAGGGAGCCGTCACTCGAACCGTGACGTGTCTCCCGCGCCCCGGCGCACGATCTCGGCCTCGCCGCTGGAGAAGTCGATGACCGTCGTCGGCTCCGTACCGCAGTCCCCGGAGTCGACGACCGCGTCCACGACATGGTCGAGCCGCTCCTTGATCTCCCAGCCCTGCGTCAGCGGCTCCTTCTCGTCGGGCAGCAGCAGCGTGCTGGACAGCAGCGGCTCGCCCAGCTCGGCCAGCAGGGCCTGCACGACCGTGTGATCGGGGATGCGCACACCCACGGTCTTCTTCTTCGGGTGCAGCAGCTTGCGCGGCACCTCGCGGGTCGCGGGGAGGATGAACGTGTAACTGCCCGGCGTGGACGCCTTCACGGCCCGGAACACGTCGTTGTCGACCTGTACGAACTGGCCGAGCTGCGCGAAGTTCTGGCACACGAGAGTGAAGTGGTGACGGTCGTCGAGCTGCCGGATCGACCGGATGCGGTCGATACCGTCACGGCTGCCGAGCTGGCACCCCAGCGCGAAGCAGGAGTCCGTCGGATACGCGATCAGCGCACCCGAGCGGATGCTGTCGGCGACCTGACTGATCGTGCGGGGCTGCGGGTTGTCGGGATGGACGTCGAAGTACCTTGCCATCCGTCGAGCCTATGCCCTCCGTGAGGTAGGTTCCGGACCGAGATGCGGACGTGACGGTGCACTAGTGAGTCCTCGGCGCGCGCGAGAGAGGGCACCCGCGAGTAGCCCACCCCGTTCGGGGCACTCGGCAGCCATGACAACGGCTGAAGCAGCAGACGCGGGACAGGTACTCGCCGCATCGAGCAACGTACTCAACGTGATCGCCGCCTTTGCCGGTGGCCTGATCGTGGTGGCCCTGCTGATCTGGGCCGTCCGCCTGGGAGTGAGGACCAAGGAGGCGGAGTCGCCCCCGCCCGGGCCAGAGGAGCATCCCAGGCTGCCGGAGACGGGGCCCGTGCACGAGGAGCGGGAGCAGCGTGCCCCCAACGAGGTGCCGCACACCGTGGACGAGAGCGAGCGGCTCACCCCGCACAACCTCCATTCCGCCGGCACCAAACGCGGCGACGACCAGACCCGACCACGCTGGTCGCCGGGCAACAGCGGATCCTTCGGTAGTGGTGGCTCGGGCCGTAAGTGACTCATAGGGTGGGCCGTATGGGGGAAACACAGGACACACGGCCCACTTCGGAGTTCCACGCGCGCAACTTCTCGCCGGACGTCGGACGGCGCGTGGCGGCCCTGGACGCGCAGGACCAGGCCGACGGGGTGCGTCGGCTGCGCGCCTGGACCCAGAGCGCACTGGCCCTCCGGCCGGGCGAACGCGTGATCGACGTGGGATGCGGCACGGGATCGCAGACGCAGGTCCTGGCGGCGGCCGTCGAACCGTCCGGCGACGCGCTGGGCATCGAGGCGAGCCCGGCGCTGCGCGAGGTCGCCGAGCAGCGGGCGGAGGCGGCCGGCAGCCCGGCCCGCTTCCGGGACGGCGACGCGCTCGCCCTCCCGCTCCCGGACGCCACCGCGGACGTGGTCTGGTGCGAGCGGGTCCTGCAGCACCTCTCCGAACCGGACAGGGCCGTCGGCGAAATGGCGCGGGTCCTGCGCCCCGGCGGACGGGTGGCGCTCATCGACTCGGACTGGGCGACCGCCCTGCTGCACCCCGGCGACCCCGAAGCGGTGGCCGCGCTCATGTCCGGCGCCCTGACCGCGGCGGCCAACCCGTACTCCGGACGCCGGCTCCTCGGCCAGTTGTCCGCGGCGGGGCTGGTGATCGACGACCAGGGATCGCAGGCCCTGCTCCAGGACAACTCGACGGTGCAGTGGCCGCTGGTCCGGATGATGGGCGAGTCCGCCGTGCGGCGCGGCCGACTGACCGAGGCACAGCGCGAGCGCCTCTACGAGGAACTGGCCGACGCCGCGCAGCGGGGCGCACTGCACATGTCGGTGACGATGTTCGCCGTCGTGGCGCACCGCCCCGCCTGACCTGCCCCCGAGGCGTCGACGTCTCCGGCGTGCGGCCGGGGGCACGCCGTGATCCGCTGGGTGGCCGAGGCATCCGACGACTGACCCGGTGGCGGCGCGATGTGCTGGAGTGCGACGGCGGATCTGGTGGCGGGCGTGGGTGTCGCCGCCGTGGGCATGGCCGCCGTGAGCACGGTGCTCCGAGCCGGCCGCAGCCGTGATCTGCCGCTGGCCGCGCTGCCCCTGCTCCTGGGGGCCCACCAGATCGTCGAGTCGCTGGTCTGGCGGGCGGACGGCGGAACCGGTCCGGCGACCGTGGCCTGGGCCGCCATCGCCCTTCCGCTGCTGGCCCTGTGGGTGCCGGCGGCCGTCCTGTGCGCGGCACCCAGGACCGCGCGAGGCCGCCTCCTGCTGCCGCTGGCCGCGGGCGTCGCGACGAGCACGGCACTCGCGTACAACCTGGCGACTCACCAGGTGGCAGCGGACATCCGGGGCCACACCGTCGGGTACGCCGTCCACCTGTCCCACTCCGGACTGGTCCTCGTCGGCTATCTGCTCGCCACGGTCGGCTCCCTCCTCCTCTCCGGAGACCGGCGGCTGCTGCTGTTCGGGATCCTGGCCGGTGTGGGCGCGCCGGTGTGCTGGGTCCTGTGGCGACTGGAGTTCGTGTCGACCTGGTGCGCCCTCGCCTCGCTCTGCTCCCTGGTCCTGCTGCACTGGGCCAGGAGCCGCCCGCTGCCACGGCGTTGAGCAGGCGTCCCGGGAGTGGGTGTGGAGACATGGTGAAGGGGAAGCTGGGGAAGGAGAAGTGCGCAACGGCGGAGGGGTGATGGATTCCACCACGACAGTGATTGTGATCGTCGCGGTCCTGGCGGTGGCCGCGCTGGCCGTGGCCGCCGTGCTGCTGATACGGCTGGTGCGCGCCCGCCGGGATCTGCGGCGCGCGGGCCTGCCGACGAGCGGGCGTTGGGTCTTCTGGGGCGCGGTCATCTACCTGGTGCTTCCGACCGACCTCGTGCCCGACCCCGTCTATCTGGACGACATCGGCGTCCTCCTGCTCGCTCTGCGCAGCCTGCGCGCGCAGAGCCGGGAGCTCGGCGCCGGAGGACCGCCCGAACCCGCTCCGGCCGGCCGCCCGAAGGAATACGGCGACGAATACCGCGACAAATACCGCGACAAATATCTCTGATATCTCTGATATCTCTGAGGAACGGCGAAGGCTCGGCCCGCGGTCTCCCGCGAGCCGAGCCAAATCGTCGCTCGTGCTGTTTACTGCGGTGCTGCTTACGCCTCGCTGGCCCGGAGCATGTCCTCGCGCTCCACGATCTTCACGCGCTCGCGACCCTGGGGCTCACCCAGAGCCTTCTCCGCGGCGTCCAGCCGGTGCCAGCCCTCCCAGGTGGTGAAGCGGACGTTCCGCTCGCCGAGGAACGCGTCGACGGCCTCCGGCGCGGGCGAAGGGGGCGCGGGCAGACGGCCGTTCGTGTAGTCGTCCAGCAGATTGGCGACGGTCTCGTTGGCGTCGCCCTTGGTGTGCCCGATCAGCCCGACGGGGCCGCGCCGGATCCAGCCGGTGACGTACATCGAGGGGAGGTGGGTGCCGGTGTCGTCGATCACCCGGCCGCCCTTGTCGGGGACGGTGCCGGACTCGACGTCCCAGGGCAGCTTGGGCAGCTTGTCGGAGAGGTAGCCCACCGCGCGGTAGACCGCTCCGAGGTCCCAGTCCTTGAACTCGCCGGTGCCCTTGACGTTGCCGGTGCCGTCGAGAGCGGTGCGTTCCGTCCGCAGGCCGACGACCTTTCCGTCCTCGCCGAGGATCTCGGTCGGTGACTCGAAGAAGTGCAGGAACAGCTTGTGCGGGCGGTCGCCGATGTCGCGGATCGCCCAGTTCTCCAGCGTCTTCGCGACCATGTCGGCCTGCTTGTTGCCGCGCCGGGTCGCGATCGAGCCGTCGTCGTAGTCGATGTCCTCGGGGTCGACGATGACCTCGATGTTGGGGGAGTGGTCCAGCTCGCGCAGCTCCATCGGGCTGAACTTGGCCTGCGCCGGGCCGCGGCGGCCGAAGACGTGGACCTCGAGCGCCTTGTTGGCCTTGAGCCCCTCGTGGACGTTCGGCGGGATCTCGGTGGGCAGCAGCTCGTCCGCCGTCTTGGCCAGAACGCGCGCCACGTCGAGTGCGACGTTGCCGACTCCGAGGACCGCGACCTTCTCCGCGCCGAGCGGCCAGGTGCGCGGCACGTCCGGGTGTCCGTCGTACCAGGAGACGAAGTCCGCGGCGCCGTAGGAGCCGTCCAGCTCGATGCCGGGTATGTCGAGCGCCCGGTCGGCGGTGGCTCCCGTGGAGAAGATCACCGCGTCGTAGAAGGCGCGCAGATCGTCCAGGTTGATGTCGGCCGGGTAGTCGACGTTGCCGAAGAGGCGGATCTGCGGCTTGTCGAGCACCTGGTGCAGGGCCGTGATGATGCCCTTGATGCGGGGGTGGTCGGGGGCGACGCCGTACCGGATCAGCCCGAACGGGGCCGGCATCCGCTCGAACAGGTCGATGGAAACGCCGGGTTCCGCGGCCACTGCGGATTTGAGCAACGCGTCGGCGGCGTAGATCCCGGCGGGGCCGGCTCCGACAATGGCCACCCGCAGTGGGCGAGGCATGATCAGGTTCCCTTCGAGCGATGACAAGATCTTCGAAGCGAAGCCTAAGTTAAGGCAAGCCTAAGCTGGTACGGGGGTCGGGGTTATGAGCTCATAAAGCGGACTTATGTGTGCACGGGCGATCCGTGCGATCCGCGTAGGGCACCGGGGGCACCTGTTCAGGGCCGGTAGGACTGCTGCTGCGGGTGGGTCCGGCCCCCGGCCTCGCCGCTCCGCAGGTGCTCCGCCTGCTCCTTGGTCACCTTCTGCTCGGCACCGCAGAACGTGCACTGCGTCGTGTACTTCGTGGAGAAGGGGAACAGGGGCACGAAGAACAGGGTGAACTTCGTGACGCGCTTCCTGAGCGCGTGCGCGGAGGGGTTCGCGCACTGCCCGCACACCAGCGTGAGTATCGCGAGCTGGAACAGGTATCCCTTGGTGCCGAAGACGATCATGTTCAGGTTCCTCCCAGGTCAGCCCCGCCGGCGCGGGGCTGCTGATGATACTGAGCGGGTCAAGATGCCCTCGTGAGCGCGGATCCGCGGGCCGCCCGCCGTGCCGGGCCCCTCAGAAGGGGGTAGTGGATCGTGTGCGTCCGGTTCATCTTGGTGGCATGACCGAACTGCAGACCTTCCAACTGCCCCAGGCCGTCGAGGGCAGCGACGCCGACCGCGTACTCGGCCAGGCACTCGTCGCCGCCTGGCAGGCCGACGGCATCTTCCAGATCCAGGCCACTCCTGAACAGGACGCCGCCACCGGACGAGCCCTCGACGCGTCCCGGGCCTTCGTCGGCCGCCCGCTGAAGGAGAAGGCCCAGCACGTCTCCGACCTCACCTACAGCGGATACGTCGCCTCCGGTGAGGAGGAGACGGCCGGGGAGAAGGACGGCTCGGAGATCTTCACCGTCTGCCCCGACATCCCCGGCGACGACCCCCGCGTCCTCGACAGGTGGCCCTGCCACGGCCCCGCGCCCTGGCCGTCCGAGGACTACGCGGCGGCCATGAAGAGCTACATGGCCATCGTCGGCGACATCGGCCACCGTCTGCTCCAACTGACCGCGCTGGGCCTCGGCCTGGACGACATGGAGTACTTCACGCGGCTCACCGAAGACGGCTGGCACCACATGAGGGTGCTGCGCTTCCCGGCGGCGGACGCCACTTCAGAGCGCGGAATCGGCTCCCACACCGACTACGGTCTCCTCGTCATCGCGGCCCAGGACGACGTCGGCGGCCTCTACATACGGCCACCCGTCCCGGGCGAGACCCGCGGACGCAACTGGCTGCCCGAGGAGTCCATGGCGGGCCGCTACGAGAACGAGGACCCCTGGACCTTCGTCACCCCGGCCCCCTCCGTCTTCACCGTCTTCCCCGGCGACATCATGCAGTTCATCACCGGCGGGGCGCTCCTCTCCACCCCGCACAAGGTGCGTCTGGCCGACCGTGAGCGGTTCACCATGGCGTACTTCCACGAGCCGTCGTTCCAGGCCGTGGCCCGACCCCTGGACGCCCCCGAGACGGACGAGTTCATCCACTACGGGACTCACTTCACCAATATGTTCATGCGCTGCTACCCCGAGCGTTCCACCACCGCGCGGATCGAGCAGGAGGACCGGCTGGTCGTCCTCGAGCGTCTCCGCAAGGAGGCCCTCACCTCTTGAACGGTGCCTGCCGCGGACCACTGAGGTCACCGGCGCGCTCTGAAGCCGCCCAGCGACTGCTGGGCGGCTTCAGAGCGCGCCGGTGACGAACGCTCGACCCGGCCTTGGCCGGTCTCAGGGCAGCAGGCCCAGGCGGCGGGCCGTCATGACCGTCTCCAGCCGGGAGTGGCATCCGAGCCTGCGCATCGCGCTGCGCAGATAGCTCTTCACCGTCTCGGTCCGAAGGCCGAGTTCATCCGCCACGTCAGAGTTGGTCCGCCCCAGCGCGACGCACGACAGCACGTCGAGTTCTCGCGCCGACAGGACCGGGGCCGAGGAGCGGCGGGCCGTGGGGGCGCCCGCGTCGGCCAGTCTGTCGCTCAGCGCGGCGACCCGGTCCCGCAGGTCGGTGTCGGTGAGGTGCTGGGCGAGGACCCGCAGTTCGGCGTATGCCTCGCGGACTGTCTCCCATCGGGGGGACGCCGCCCCCGGCGGCCGGTCGTCCCCCGCCGGGGGTCCGTCGAGTTCGGCGAGGCGGCGCCGCACCTCGTCGCGCACCGCCAGGTTCTGTTCCAGGGCGCGGGCAGAGTCCATGACGGCGTCGACCGTCCGGTCACCCAGCCCGACGGACTGGCGGACGGCGCCGTACATCACCGCCCGCACCGTCCGGTTCACCACGACGGGGGCCGCCACCATGGCGCGAATGCCCTCCTCGGCGACCATAAGATCGTAGTGATGGCTGATCCGCCGGGAGTTCGCGTAGTCGTTGACCGCGATGGGCCGGTGCAGAGCCACCGCCTTGCCGCCGAGTCCCATGCCGAATCCGAGAGTCAACCCGATGAGGGCTCTCGTCGAGTTGCCGACGAACTCGGTGAGCTGGGCGTGTCGCCCTCTGGCGACGACGCCGCCGAAAGTGAGATCCACGCCCGTTGTGTGGCGTAGCACATCGATAGCGCGTTTGAGTTGGCGGTCGTCGTCCGAAGTGGGGGGTGGTTTCACTGTCATATGCTTCCTCGGTTTGCGCGGGGCTCAGTCCGCTCCCGCTGTCCGTTGTGAGGTGAGCCCGAGGGCGTCGCAAGAGGCGGGTCATGAGCCTTCAGTGCCCGTCGGTTCGGCGGTAATACGGTCGTACATCCCGTTTTCCGGGCCTGGAAGCGGCCTTCTGTTGGCACCACCATGAGGTAAACCGTGCCGCCCCAGCTACCCCCGGATGAGGGGTGGAGCGGAGAGCGGCTTCCCTGCAAGGATGATGCCTGCTCGACCCGATCGCGAGCGTGTCGCCGGACTGTGACGACCCGTCAATTACCTTTGTGTGCAAGCTTCTTGACGCCATGAAGAGTTTGCAGAACTGTTTTCCTGGCGACGGGGGCAGCCAAGTGTCGGCCGGGTTCGGCCACGTAGGGAGTCAGCCCCGTCATGTTGCCGGCGGAAGACAGCGAAGAGGCCGCCGCCGCCCGGGCCGCGGTGCTGGCGCTGCGCAGGGACAGCGGTCTGCCCGTCGCGGGTGTGGCCTGGGTCGTCGACCCGCAGTTGCTGCGGATCGGTGAGACCAGCGGTGCGAAGTCGCAGCGACGCCGGGGGTTCCCCGTGCCGGCGGGCACTGGACTGATCGGCGAGGTGCTGACGACCCGCCGGCTGACAGCGGTGAGCGACTACGGGTCGTCCCAGCAGATCACCCATGAGTACGACGCCTTCATCGCGGCGGAGGAAGTGCGGGCGATGGCGGCGGCGCCCGTGATCGTGGGAACCACGGTGCGGGCCGCGCTCTTCGTGGGGTCGCGCGACGCGGTACGGCTGGGCGACCGTGTACTGACCGCGGTGGCGGAGGCGGCACGCGACCTGGAGCAGTTCCTCGCGTCCCGCGAGCACGCGCACCGGCTCCTGACCGAGGCCAGGTGCGGACGGAACACCGCCTCGCCCCACGACACGGCGGCCCTGGAACAGGTGCACGCAATCCACCTGGAGCTGCTGGCGCTGGCGGCGACGCTCGGCGAGACCCGCCTCAAGGAACACTTCGGTGAAGTGTGTTCCCTGCTGGAGTCGGGCTGCTGCTCCGGGCGGACGAAGCCCGAGTCGGCGACGCGGCTGTCACCGCGCGAACTGGACGTCCTGGCCGCGGTCGCCGCAGGCTGCACCAACCTGGACATCTGCGATCGGCTCGGCATCGGCCTGGAGACCGTGAAGGGCCACCTGCGCTCGGCGATGCGCAAACTCGGCACCAGAACCCGGCTCGAAGCCGTCACCGCCGCCCGCCGGGCGGCCCTGCTTCCGTAGTACCGGCATGCTGACCCCGAGCCGCGCGGCCTCCTCGTCGGCGTAGCGCACGGCTGGGCTTGTGCGGTGGCCGCGTCCTGGACGCCCGGTCCGGGCCGGGCGTCCAGGGGCTCAGGCGGCGTCCAGCTCGGCCGACTCCTCGGCGGAGAGCACCAGGTCCACGGCGGCCGCGGAGTCGCGGATGGTCTCCGGGCGGCTGGAGCCGGGGATCGGGACGACCACGGGTGACTTGGCGAGCATCCAGGCCAGGCACACCCGCTGCGGACTGACGCCGTGCGCTTCCGCGATACGGGCGAAGGGCGCGTACGCCGAACCGAGCCCGCCGGCCCGGGAGATGCCGCCGAGCGGACTCCAGGGCAGGAACGCGACGCCCAGCTCGTCGCACAGCCGAAGTTCCGGTTCGCTGGAGCGGAACGCCGGGGAAAACTGGTTCTGCACGGAGACCAGACGCCCGCCCAGGATCTCGTTCGCCAGCCGGATCTGCGCCGGGTCGGCGTTGGAGATTCCCGCCATGCGGATCTTGCCCTCGTCCAGCAGGTCGCGGACCGCGCCGACCGACTCCGCGTACGGGACCTTGGGGTCGGGGCGGTGGAACTGGTACAGCCCGATGGCCTCCACGCCCAGGCGGCGGAGCGAGGACTCGCAGGCCTCCTTGATGTGGGCGGGGGAGCCGTCCAGGGTCCAACTGCCGTCACCGGGACGCAGGTGACCGCCCTTGGTGGCCACCAAGACGTCCGCACCGCCTTCGTGGGAGGCGAGCGCCTTGGCGATGAGGGCCTCGTTGTGACCGACCTCGTCGGCGTGCAGATGGTAGGCGTCGGCCGTGTCGATCAGTGTCAGGCCCGCGTCGAGTGCGGCGTGGATGGTGGCGAGGGACCGGGCCTCGTCCGGCCGTCCCTCGATCGACATGGGCATCCCGCCCAGACCGATCGCGCTGACCTCAACATCGCCGATGCGTCGAGTGTGCATGTGCTCGTGGCCTCTTTCGGAGTTCGCGAAGCAGGAATCGCAGCAAGGATCAAGGTCCAGCCTTGCCTGCCGACGCGCAGAGGTCCAATAGAGGAATACGAACGCATTCAGCACCCGGGCAGCTGAATCCCGCCGCTGATAAAATGGGGTCACGCTTCGACGCCGCCGGGGCCCGTACCAAGGGGTACGGGCCCCGGCGCGTTGCGGGCGTCAGACCAGGAAGGTTCCTCATGAACGCCAGACCGCCGGCTTCCGCAGTGCCGCAGGGCGAGTTCGCCATCCCGCAGACGGTTGTCCCGGGCCTGCCGCCGGCCGAGTCCTTCGACGCCCTCGGGCTGCCGTCGGCGCTCATGGAGACCATGGCGGGCCTCGGGGTGACGGAGCCCTTCCCGATCCAGGCCGCGACCCTGCCCGACGCACTGGCCGGCCGGGACGTCCTGGGCCGCGCGCGAACCGGCTCCGGAAAGACGCTCGCCTTCGGACTCGCGCTGCTCGTCCGGACGGCGGGCAAGCGCGCGGACTCCAAGCGGCCGCTCGCACTGGTGCTGGTGCCGACCCGGGAACTCGCCCAGCAGGTGGGTGACGCCCTGGCACCGTACGCGCGGAAACTCGACGTACGACTGGCGACGGTGGTCGGCGGGCTGTCGATCAACCGGCAGCAGGCGGAGCTGCGGGCCGGCGCGGAGGTGCTCATCGCGACCCCGGGGCGGCTGACCGACCTGGTGTCGCGCCGGGACTGCGTCCTGAACCACGTGCGGATCACGGTGCTGGACGAGGCGGACCAGATGTGCGACCTGGGGTTCCTGCCCCAGGTGTCGGAGCTCATGGACCAGCTCCCCGCCGACGGACAGCGGCTGCTGTTCTCGGCCACCCTCGACCGCAACGTCGACCAGCTGGTACGCGACTACCTGCACGACCCGGTGCTCGCCACGGTCGACCGGCTGGCGGGCTCGGTCGCCACGATGGAGCATCACGTGCTGAACATCCACGCCGCCGACAAGTACGCGACCGCGACCGAGATCGCGGCACGGGACGGCCGGGTGCTGATGTTCCTGGACACCAAGACCGGCGTGGACCAGTTCACCCGGCACCTGCGGGCCAGCGGTGTGCGGGCCGGCGCCCTGCACAGCGGGAAGTCGCAGCCCCAACGCACGCACACGCTCGGCCAGTTCAAGGACGGTGAGATCACCGTGCTGGTGGCCACCAACGTCGCCGCCCGGGGTATCCACATCGACGCCCTCGACCTCGTCGTCAACGTCGACCCGCCGGCCGACGCCAAGGACTACCTGCACCGTGGCGGGCGCACGGCGCGTGCGGGGGAGTCCGGCAAGGTCGTCACCCTGGTCACCCCCAACCAGCGGCGCGACGTGAACCGGATGATGTCCGACGCCGGGATCCGGCCGACGGTCGCCCAGGTGCGCTCCGGCGAGGAGAAGCTGACCGCCATCACCGGTGCGAAGCGCCCGCCGACCGAGACGAAGGCCGCCACCGGCAACGCCCCCTTCCGTGGCATCGGCACCCGTCCGGGGCGCCCCGCCAAGGAGTCCCGTAAAGCGGCCGAGGCCCGCAAGACCGCGGAAGCCCGTGCGGCGGCCCGGGTCCGCAAGGGCCGCTGAGGCCCCTGCGCGGGAGGCCGGTCGCCTCTCTCGTCCCTCGCGGACGTCGCGGACGTCGAGGACGTCTCGCGGTGTCCGACGCCGGCGCTACGAGGCAGACGCGCGAATGGCGTCCGCCAGCGGCGTCGCGGGGCGGCCGGTGAGGAAGGGCACCGCGTCGCTGACACCGTCGAGTTGGCCGGCCGCGATGGCCGTGTAGGTGGACACCCAGGCGTCGAGCTGCCATGGCGGCGCGCCGTAGGAGGCGCGAGAGGCGTAGGCCTCCTCGACGGTCTCGGGCCGGTAGGTGACGCTGCGGCCGAGCACCTCGGACACGATGGCCGCGGCGTCGTCCAGCGTCAGGGACTCGGGACCGGTCAGGTCGTAGACGGCACCGGTGTGGTCGCCGGGACGGGTCAGGACCGCGGTCGCCGCGTCGGCGATGTCCTCCTGGGAGACGAAGGCGGCCCGCCCCTGCCCGGCCGGACCACGGATGACACCGTCCGCACCGGCCAGCAACGGGACGAACTCCGCGTACATGTTGTCGCGCAGGAAGGTGTACGCCATCCCGCTGGTGCGGATGTGTTCCTCGGTGTGGAAGTGGTCGCGGGCCAGCGTGAAGGTCGCGTAGGGCGCGGCGCCGAAGAAGGACAGGTACACCAGGTGCTCGACACCCGCCGCGGCCACGCTGTCCACGAACGCCTTGTGCTGGTCGAGCCGGTCGGCGCTCTCGGAGGCGGACACCATGAACACGGTCTTCGCGCCGCCGATGCCACGGACGACGGCGTCGTGGTCGCGGAAACCGCCGCGGACCGCCGTGGCGCCGGGCAGGTCGGGCGCCCGGTCGAGGTCGCGCACCAGCAGCCGCTGGGCGACGCCCCGTTGGGCCAGACGGCGGGCGACGCGTCCGCCGAGGCGGCCCGTGGCTCCGGTGACCACGACCGTGGATGTCGACGGTTCGGTGGGCAGTTCGGTCATGGCTGACATCACTTCCGGTCGGGTCGGGGGGTGTGAGCGGCTCGGGCGGCAGATCGCGCCGGGTGTATTGAAACCGGCGCGGATCCGAAGGCCTGGCACGCCGGTACCGCCGGGCGCGTCGCGAAGCGCCGACGACCGACGCCGCTCGTCAGAGGGCGAAGGCCTCGGTCAGGCGCACGTTGTAGCCGTCCTCCTCCATGAGGACGACGGTGACGCCGAAGGGGGAGGGGTGGTCGATGTCGAGCGGCACGAAGGAGTAGTCGACGGCGGCCCGGACCGGGGGGATCAGTTCGCCGCCCGGCTGCGGTTCGGGCGCGGGGAGCCACTGCGGTACGACGGCGGTCGGGCCCTCGGGGGAGTCGCCGGCGGCCTGCTCGGCGTAGGGGAACCGGTGCAGGGTGTGGCCGTCCCGCGTGGCGTGCACCATGTTCAGACACGGCGCCGGGTCGGCTGACGGCACCTCGCAGACGGCGGAGACGTCCCGTGTCTCCCAGGCGAGGACGACCTCGTCGGCTCCGGCCGCGGCGGCGATGTTCGACAGCTGGGCGATGCCGGTGAGCGCGTCCTCGCCGGTCTCGACGTCACGCAGCCAGATCAGGCCGACCAGTTCCCCACGGACCAGCGGCATGATGACCGGACGGGGCACCGCCCCTTCGGCCAGCCCCGCGGTGTACGCGTTCTTCATCGAGGCGGCCAGTGCGTCCCAGGTCTGCGTGTCCACGAACTTCCTCTCACCAACAGCACATTCACGACTTGGGCGACCCTGTCACGCCGGCCGCCGTCGACGCCAACCCGGACGGCACGAGCCGCACCCACTGGTTGCGGCCCGCGACCCGGACAGCGCGTGAGGGAGCGCTAGGACTGCGCAAGCTTCGTGATCTGCGCGGAAACCAGTTCACCCGGTACCTCGGCGGACGATCCGGTGCCGTTCGCCGTGTAGAACAGGACGACCGTGGCGCCGCAGCGCACGACCACGAAGGCGTCCGAGGAGTCGCCCCGGGTCTGCAGGTCGAAGGCGACGGCGTCGTCGCCCGTGTCTGGTGCGGTGGCCGCCTTGGCGGTGGTGCGGGCGGGGACGCCGCCCTCGTAGGCGGTGCACTTCTTCAGAGCGGCGCGCAGGCCGTCGAGGACGCCCTCTGCGGCAGGCTGGTCGTAGGCCATCAGGCCGATGGTGGTGGCGGAGCCGGCCTGCGAGCCGGAGGTGGCGTAGGCGAGAAGGCCGAGGAACTGCTTGGGTGCCGGCTTCGGAGAGGCGGTGCGCATGTTCTCGAGGGGCTGGCAGGCCGCGGGGCGGGCGGTGCCGCCGCCAGCCGGCTTCGCGGGGAAGTCGGCGATCTGGAAGCCGCTCACCTCGGTGCTGGACAGCGCCGCCGACTTCAACTGAGCGGAGTCCAGCGGGTCGGCCGGTGCCTCGGACGTCGGCGCGGAGGACGGCGTCGAGTCGGATGCCGAAACGGACGGGGACGGTGACGCGGACGGAGAGGCCGACGCGTCGGAACCTCCGTCGCTGCCGCCGCCACCGCATCCGGCCACGAGCACCGCTGTGAAGAGGAACGCCGCCAACTTGACCTGTCTGATGGGCACTTGATGACTCCCCTGATCGTGATTCGACCGAATGGGTCATCGTGACTTCATATGGGTGACAGGTGGGCGATTTTGCCGACACGTGACCATTGTGCGGTGCGGGGAGAGGGCCTCCCGTCCGGTGAGTGTCAGGTTTGCGTCGACAGGAGGTCGGTGACCATCCGGTGGGCGGGGGCCTCGGTCTGGCGCGCGACGCGGTGGAAGGTCTCATGGGCCGCGCGGGCCGGCCAGTCGGGGGGCAGGTGGCGGGCGGGCAGCCGGGGGTCCGCGCGGATCGTGTCCAGCCATTCGCTGATCACCCGCAGCCGGATGCCGAGCGGGTCGCCGGAATCGGTGCCGGACCAGGCGGACCAGCGCTTGTCGAAGTCGGCGTACCGGGCGCCGACGCCGCCCAGGTCCCAGGTGTCACGGATCATCAGGCCGATGTCGGTGGCGTCGTCGGCCGTGGCGTGGAAGATCTTGACGTGGGCGGCGAGGCCGAGCTCGGAGACGAGTGCGGAGGCGTCGACGTCGCCGGGCGCGATCCACAGCCCGCTGTACAGGGCGCCGAAGCCCGACCAGGTGAGCCGCGAGCGCAGATCGTGACGCTGGCGCTGCCAGGACTCGGGCAGCGAGAAGCCGAGGAGCGTCCAGGTGCCGTCCCAGTCGTCGTTGACGGCGCTGGTCTGCCACAGGCGCCGCTTGCCGTCCCAGAGGATCTGTTCCGTCTGCGCGGTCAGCCCGAAGTGCATCCTGCGTCCCTGACGCTGACGCCGCAGCAGGCCCCGGTTGACCATGCGGGTGAGGGTGGACCGGACGGCGTGTTCCCCCACTCCGGCGCGGGCGAGGACCTCGATGATGCTGCCCGAGTACACGTGCTCGAGCCCCTCCTCCAGTACGTAGCTGCCGAAGAAGGCGAACAGGAGCGACTGGGGGCGCAGCTGGGGTGCGGCGGAGGTTTCTTCGGCGGCCCGCTGGTTCTCGTCGTGCACGTCGGAAAGGGTACGGCTGCCGCCCAGCGGGCCCCCGGCGTCAGAGGGGGCGGGCGAGGTCACCGGGACGTCGGGCGGACGGGGCCACGGATTCTCATGCGGAGCTGCATGGACGTAACTCCCTTGTGGCTGGGCCTCGTTGGGCCATGGCCGGGCTCGTCGAAGTTCTCGGAGCCGGTCTTGTCCGGAGTACTGACAGCGTGAATGTAGGTGTGTACATTGCGGCCGTCAAGAAAGTGCACAACATCAGGGTCGCAGGTCCGCTCTACTCGCTCCGTGACCTTGGGGCGTACACACATTCAGCGTTGCTTCCGCCAGGAGGGGCCCATGCAAAGGCGTGTTCTCGGGGTTGCCGCAGCAGTGATCACGGTCGTCGGCGTGGCCGGATGCGGGTCGTCGGACCCGGCGGACAGTGGCCCGTCGTCCTCCGACGGGGGCAGGACCACGCAGGTCAAGATCGGCATCATCCCCATCATCGATGTCGCCCCCCTCTATCTGGGCCAGAAGAAGGGGTTCTTCAGCAGCAGAGGCATCGAACTGGAGATGGTCAGCGCCCAGGGCGGCGCGGCGATCATCCCCGGTGTGGTGAGCGACCAGTTCCAGTTCGGGTTCAGCAACACCACGTCACTGATGATCGCCCAGGTCAAGGGCGTACCGATCAAGTCCGTGGTCAACGGCGCGGCCTCCAACGGCAAGGTCGGGGCGGACGTCACCGGGGTGGCCGTCAAGAAGGACAGCTCGATCAAGTCGGCCAAGGACCTCGCCGGGCGCACGGTCGCCGTCAACACCTTGCAGAACATCGGGTCCACCACGGTGCGCGAGTCGGTGCGGCTGGCCGGCGGCGACCCGTCGAAGGTCAAGTTCGTCGAGATGCCGTTCGACCAGATGCCGGCCGCACTGGACGGCGGACGGGTGGACGCCGCCTGGATGGGTGATCCCGCGATGACGATCGCCAAGGCGCAGGGTGCCCGCGTGGTCGCCTCGCCGTTCGCCGAGACGGACCCCAAGCTCACCGTGGCTACCTACTTCACCTCCACCAAGCTCGTGAAGCAGAAGCCCGACCTGGTGAAGAAGTTCGCCGCGGCCATGAGCGAGTCGCTCCAGTACGCCACCGATCACCCCGACGAGGCCCGCCAGACCCTCACGACCTACACGAAGATCGGCGGCGATGTCCTGAACAAGCTCACGCTGCCCAACTGGCCCGCGGAGATCGACATGGCCTCGCTGCGGAAGCTCGCCTCACTCGGTGAGGCGGACGGCCTCTTCGACGGCAAGAAGCCCGACCTGAACGCCCTGTTCTCGTGACCCCCGCCGCGCTCACCACCGAGGAGGCGGGCCCGGCCGGTACCGGAGAGGCCCCCGTCCGGCGGCTGCCGGAGCGGGCCGTCACCCCACTGCGCGGCCTGGCCGGACTCGCCGGCCTCGTCGCCGTACTCGAAGTGCTGCCGCACACCGGCCTGGTGTCGGCCGACTACCTGCCGCCGGCCTCGAAGACTCTCCGCGCGCTGTGGCAACTGCTCGCCGAAAACACCTTCTGGACCGCGCTCGGCGACACCCTCACCGGCTGGGGCCTGGGCCTGGGCATCTCCGTCGTGGCGGGCGTGGCCGTCGGACTGGTCATCGGCTCGGTACCGCTCCTGCGCGCGGTCACCGCCTCCACCATCGAGTTCCTGCGCCCCATCCCGTCCGTCGCCCTGATCCCCGTCGCCGTCCTGCTCTACGGCGCCGACCTCAGGTCGAAGCTGCTGCTCGTGGTGTACGCCGCCTTCTGGCAGGTCCTCGTCCAGGTCCTGGCCGGCATCCAGGACGTCGACCCGGTCGCGGACGACACCGCCCGCAGCTACCGGCTCGGCACCTGGGGACGGCTGCGCCACGTCATGTGGCCCACCGCCCTGCCGTACGTGATGACGGGCGTACGGCTGGCCGCCACCGTCGCGCTCATCCTCGCCGTCACCACCGAACTCGTCATCGGCGCACCCGGTGTCGGCCACGAGATCGCCGTCGCACAGACGTCCGGAGCCGTACCGCAGGTCTACGCCCTGGTCCTGGTCACCGGGCTGCTCGGCGTCGCCGTCAACCTGGTGGCGCGCGCGGTCGAGCGACGGGCACTGCACTGGCACCAGTCCGTACGCACAGATGCGGCTGCCTCATGACCGTCCTCGCCGTCCTGCGACGCGTCCTGCTGGCCCTGGGCCTGCCCGCCGTCCTCTTCGCCGTGTGGTGGTACGCCACCGCCGACAGCACCGACTTCTACGTCCCGCCGCTGTCCACCATCCTGGAAGCCTTCGGGAAGGTCTGGACGGGGGAGCGGCTGCTGTCCGACGTGGTCCCGAGCCTCCTGCGCCTCGCCGCCGGCTACCTCCTCGCCGTGGTGGCCGGAGTGGGCCTCGGCCTGCTGGTCGGGCTGCGACGGGCCGTACGGGACGTCCTCGAACCGGTCCTCGAACTCTTCCGCGCCATCCCGCCACCCGTCCTCGTGCCGGTGATCATGCTGTTCGCGGGCATCGGCGACACCATGAAGGTGATCGTCATCGTCAGCGGCTGCGTGTGGCCGATCCTGCTCAACACCGTCGAAGGCGTCCGCGCCGTGGACGAGGTGCTCAGCGACACCTGCCGGTCCTACGGCATCACCGGCACCGCCCGGCTGCGGCATCTCGTACTGCGCGCGGCGAGCCCGCAGATCGTCACCGGCATGCGCCAGTCGCTGTCGATCGGGATCATCCTCATGGTCATCAGCGAGATGTTCGCCGCCAGCAACGGCCTGGGCTTCACGATCGTGCAGTTCCAACGCTCGTTCGCCATCCCCGAGATGTGGAGCGGAGTCCTGCTGCTCGGCATCCTCGGCTTCCTCCTGGCCCTGCTCTTCCGGTTCGCCGAGAACCGGGCCCTGGCCTGGTACCACGGCCAGCGCCGCGCCCGGCGCGCCCCCTGAAACGGAGACCCGATGCTCGACGTACGCAACCTGCGGAAGATCTACACCGGACGGAACCGCAACGTCGAAGCCCTGCGGAACCTGACGTTCCACATCGGTGCCGGTGAACTCGTCTGCCTCGTCGGCCCCTCGGGATGCGGGAAGACCACGCTGCTGAAGTGCATGGCGGGACTGCTCGACCCCACCGACGGCGAAGTGCTCCTGGACGGATGCCCGGTCGCCGGGCCCCCGCCCGGGATGGCGGTCGTCTTCCAGGAGTACGGCCGCTCGCTGTTCGCCTGGATGAACGTCCGCGACAATGTCGCCCTGCCCCTGCGCCGCAAGAAGCTCGGCAAGGCCCGGACCCGGGATCTCGTGGACCACGCGCTGGAGGTGGTCGGCCTGGCCGACGCCCACCAGGCCTACCCCTGGCAGCTGTCGGGCGGTATGCAGCAGCGCGTCGCCATCGCCCGCGCCGTCGCCTTCGAACCGAAGGTCCTGCTCATGGACGAGCCCTTCGCGGCCGTCGACGCCCAGACCCGCGCCGAACTCGAGGACCTCATCCGGCGCCTGTGGCGCGAACTCGGCGTCACCGTCCTGTTCGTCACCCACGACATCGACGAGGCCGTGTACCTCGGCCAGCGCACCATCATCCTGTCCACCTCACCGACCGTCGTACAGGAGGACGTCACCATCGACCTCCCCGACGAACGCGACCAGCTGCACACCCGCTCCAGCCCCCGCTTCGCCGAACTGCGCGCCCACGTCTACGAACAGATCCAGCGGGCGAAACACCACAGCGGCGACACGGCCGACCAGGTGGCCGACCGCACCCCCGGGCCCACCCTCCAGAAGACCGAACACTGAGTGGCCCTCCAGGCTCACTCCGGCGGGATCCCGGTCCTGCGGGCAACGCGGTGCCCGGGACCGGCGGTCTTGCCGGGCCCGGGCGTTCGCCGCCTCAGCGGCGTTTACCTCATCGTGTTTCCCGTGCGTACGGCGCCACGGTGATCCGGTCGATCAGCGGGGCGTAGCGCGAGCGGAGCGGTACGCCGGGGAAGGTGTCCGATGCGTAGGTGGTGCCGTCGAAGTTGGGCAGCTCCTCGGAGCGGAAGGTGACCGTGTTCTGACCCTTCTTCAGCTGGACGGGGACGGTCAGCTCCCAGAAGTTGTTCTCATGGAAGCTGTGCGGGAAGCCGACGCGGTGTGTCCCGCCTCCGTTGACGCTGATGTCCGCGTGGCGGGCGAGCGGATCCGGGTTGTAGTGCGTGGCCTCGGCCTGCTCGGGGTTGGAGTAGCGGACGCGCAGCGCGTACAGGCCGGTCCGGTCGGCGGCCACGGTGAACGTCGCGGTGTTGCCGTTGCCCGGCGCGCCGCCGATCCCGGTGATCGCCGTGCCGGCGGTGGCCAGGGAGAGCGGGGTGAGGGTGGCCGAGCCCGCGAGAGTGGCGTCGCCCGCCTCGTACGTACGCGTCGGGAGCGTGCCCTCGGTGGCAGTGACGGTGAGGCGGTCGACGAGGGTGGTCGGTGAACCTCCGGTCACCGTCACCTTGTTGACGCCGCCCGAGAGGGAGACCGCGACCGTGCTCCTGCCCTTGGCCAGACGCAGGACGTCGTGCCCGTTGACGGAGAGCCGGGCGCCGGTGCCCTCGAGGGTGTCGACCGTGAGGGTGGCCTCGCGGTCGGCGGGGGAGTAGACCCAGAACGTGGCGGTCCGGTCCTTGCCGAGCTGGACCGCGCCAGAGCCGGTGGCGGGGACGCGGGCCCCCTTCGGCAGGTCGTAGACGGGCCGCGCCCCGCCGCCCAGCCAGGCCAGCTCGCCCTCGTACACCTGGCGCGCGGCCGACGCCTCGGGGAGGGAGAGGGTGAGGCGGTCGACGATGGCGTCCCCCTTGGTGGCGCGCCTGCCGTCGAGGCTCTTCGCGGCGAGCGTCAGGGTGTGCGTGCCCTTGGTGAGCCGGACCTTGGTGTCGGTGTGGTCCCAGACCACCCACTTGTAGCCCAGCGGCAGGTACAGCTCCTGCTCGCTGTCGGCCTTGCCGTCCACCCGGAGGAACACGTTGGTGGGGCCCTGCTCCTTCACCTTGTCGAAGGTGTTCAGGGAGTTGGCGAAGACGCTCAGGTCGTAGGTGCCGTCCTGCGGAACCTCCACGGTCAGGTCGAGCGTGACGTCCGAGCCGGTACGCAGTCCCCCCACGTCGTAGCCGCCGGAGGTGTAGAACTTCGACACGTTGCTCGTCGAGCCCTCCGGGCCGTTCCTGGAGTAGCCGGCCCCGGTGTGGGCGGCGTCCTCCGCCTCGTACGAAGCCTGCCAGCGCACCGGCGGCGACTGCGTGCCCTTCGCCTTCCCCGCCGGACTGAGGACGATCTCGTACGCCGAGGACTCCTTCAGCGTCGGCAGCGCGCCGTCGCCGAAGTCGACGACGACCGTGCCGTCCTCACCGACCTTCAGGTTCTGCTCGGCGAGCAGCTTCGGACCGGAGCTGTCGCCGATCTGTCCGCTCCACGCGATCTCCCGCACCCAGGCGTGCACACGCTTGCCGAAGAGCTTCTTCGGTACGTCCGCGAAGGTGATGTGGCCCTTCCCGGTGGACCCGCCGAAGATCAGCCGCGCCTGCTTCTTCTTCTCGTCCAGCGTGGCGACGCCCTGCATACGGTAGTTCTCGCCGGGGAACGGCGGGGTCACCTCCACGGTGTGCCCGCTCATCGAGGCGTACGAGTGCAGCAGCCACCACTGGCCGTTGCCCCGGTTGGACTGCACCGCGGAGTCGGACAGGTTCCCGTCGATGTTCCAGTAGGCCATGTCGGCGTCGACCTTGGACTCCTCGATCGCGGACACCCACTGGATCATCTGGCCCGGCACCGAGGTGTGGTAATTGAAGGCGTACTCATTGATGTTGACCGGCAGTTGAGTGCCCTCCCGGGCGGTGCCCCTGAACAGTTCCTTCTCCCACACCCGGTACTTGGCGACGCTCGCACGCACCGCCTCCGGGTGGCTCAGCTCGTGCCAGGTGATCACCTCCGGGAGGGTGCCGGCGGCCAGGGCGTGAGTGAGGAACCCCTTCACCTGGTCGTAGAGCACGCTGGTGTTGGGGCCGGCGATCCGGGCGCCCGGCATCCTGCCCTTGATGAGCCTGTACGTGTCGTCCCAGGCCGCGAAGTAGTCGTCGGGATCGCTCAGCCAGCTGACCTTGTCGTAGCTCCACTCGCCGGTGCCGAACATGTTGCCCTCGGGCTCGTTGAACGGTACGAAGACGATGTTGTCCTGGTACCGCTCCGGCAGTTTCAGAACCTGGTCGACCTGCTTCGCGACCTTCTCCTTGTAGAGCTTGACCTTCTCCTGCGGGGTGCTGCCCGGCCACTCGTACGGGAAGCCGCGGTGGATGTCGGTCATGTAGATGTACACATCACCGTTGGTGGAGTCGGCCAGCGGTTTGACCACCTCCAGCGCGTCGGCGCCGGGGTGTTGCGGGCCGTCCTGCGCCTTGGTGGAGACCGTGCGCAGGCCCATGCCCTCGATGAGGTTGTTGGTGGGGACGTCCGGCCCGTACACCCCGTAGAGGGTGCCGGAGGCGCCGCCGTGGAACGCGCCGGTGTCCGAGCCGAGGCCGACGGTCAGCTGCCCCTCGCGGACGACGGTGACGCTCGCCTGGACCGCTCGCCCGGCGCCGGTTCCGGCGACGGTGAAGGTCCCGGGCCGGGCATACTTGTCGGACGGCACGGAGTCCCAGGTGACCGGCACGTTCCGGTCGTAGCCGTCGGAGAACGACGCGCGGACGGACACGGGCAGGGACGGGGCGGTCCCGGTGGAGGTGCGGACCTCGAAGGACGTCTTCGACAGATCCTGGATGGTCGGCGCGGCCCCGACCAGGCCGGCCACCTGTTCGGCGCTGAGCGCCGAGTGCCACACGGCGAAGTCGTCGATCGAGCCCTTGAGCAGGGGGTCCGGATAGAAGGACTTGCCGATGTACCCGGCGGCCGTGGCCGAACGGTCCAGCAGTTCCTTGGCCTTGATGGCGGTCGGGGTCGACGACACCGCCGCGCCGTCGAGGTAGGTGGTGAGGCGTCCCGCGCCGGAGTCGAGGGTGACGGTGACGGTCCGCCAGACGTTCGCGGGCAGCGTCGCATAGCCGAGCGCCTGCGCCTCCCCGCCGCCTCCGCCGGTGGTCACCGAGGTCTGGAACAGTCCGTCGCCGTTGTACGGGGTGCTGAAGAAATACTGGGTGGTGTTGGTGCCGAGATCGAAGATCCGCTGCCAGGGGTTCTTGTCGCCGTCCCACTTCACCCGGGCCGAGACCGTCAAGTCCGTCGCGTCGCCGACCACTTCGCGGGGAAGTCGGACGTACGCGCCGTTCGAGGTGGGCGCCCCGCCGGGCAGGGCGAGTGCCTTGCCGCCGTCGGCGCCCGCGACGGACCTGGCTGTGTCACCGTTCACCAGACTCGCCGTCAGACCGTTTCCGGAACTGTCCGTGATCCTGCCCGACGCGAGGTCGTCCTGGTCGAAGGTGTAGCGGGCGGCGGGCTGGGGGGTGGCCGCCTGCGCGGGGAACGCCGGCGCGGCCAGCAGGCCCGCACCGAGAGTCAGGGCCACAGCGGCCGGACCTCGGCGCCGGGCGGATCTGTCAGCAGGGGGCATGGATTCGCGTCCTTAATCCTTGGGGGGAGGGTCCGGCCCGCTCACTTCGGACGACCGGCGCCGGGCCATCTCTTTCAGCCCGGCCGGGCCGGTGGGGCGAGCGCGGTGGCGCCCGGGCGATGGGGGAGAGCGGTCGAACCGGTTCGGCGAAGCTAGCACCGGGAAAAGCGGCCAGCAATCCCCCCGACGCACGAAATCCGTGCCATTCGCGACGGATTCATGGTCTTCGCGGAAAGCGCTGTCCGAAGTGTTGACAGGTGACTGGCCAGTTTCTAGTTTCACTTCACGCGAACCGGTTCGACAGCCGACAGTCGCCGCTCCACCCTTCCCAGCGCCACGCGACCGGGAGACGGTTTCCTCTCCGAGGTATCCAACCGGTTAGACCAAGGAGTCGCCGTGAACATCGGTGAGATCGCCCGGCGGGCCGGTGTCTCGCGGAGCACCGTGTCCTATGCGCTGAGCGGCAAGCGCCCGGTCTCGGACGACACGCGCCGCAAGATCCAGCAGGTGGTCGACGAGCTGGGGTACCAGCCCAGCGCCAGTGCCCGCGCCCTGGCCAACGGACGGACCAGCACCCTCGGCCTGGTCTTCCCGCCGGCCGGGAACCACTACACCGGCATGCAGCTGGATTTCATCGGCAGCGTGGTGGAGGCCGCCGCGGCCCACGACTACGACGTACTGCTGTCGCCGAGCGGCGTGGACAGCGACCGGTCCTTCCAACGGCTGCTCGGGGAGCGGCGGGTCGACGGCGCGATCCTGATGGAGATCAGGCTGGCGGACGACCGGGTCGACCACCTGGCGGCCCTCGGCTTCCCCTCCGTCGCCATCGGCCGTACCGCTCGCCCCGAGGGTGGCTGGTGGGTCGGGCTCGACCACACCACCCTCGTGGAGCGCTGCGTCCATCACCTCGCGGATCTGGGCCACCGCCGGGTCGCCTTCGTCAACCGTCCCGAGCAACTGCTGCGCACCGGGTACGAGTCCGCGCACCGAGGCCTGGACGGCTTCACGAAGGCCGCCGCCGAGCGCGGGCTGACGGTCCGCACGTACTGCTGTGGCGACGACGCGGCCTCGGGCCAGACCTGTCTGGAGCGGATCCTGCACGACGACCCGGACACCACGGCGCTGGTCACCCTGAACGAGGCAGCGCTCGGCGGCCTCTACCGGGGCCTCGCCGAGGCCGGCCGCCATGTGCCGCGCGACTTCTCCCTCACCGGAGTCGTGGCCGGCCGCTGGGCGGAGACGGTGACCCCGCAGCTCACCGCGGCCGACGTACCGGCGGAGCAGATGGGCCAACTCGCCGTCGACCTGCTCGTGGAGCGGCTCAACCACCCCGACGCGCCGCCCCGCCACCATCTCCTCACCCCGCCCATCTCCCTACGGGCCAGCACCGGCCCCGCCCGAGCCACGCCCACCACGGACGCCGGACCCGCTACGACAACCTGACCGCTTTCCTTTGCCACCCCTTGCCTCGGCACCCGTATGCCCAGAACAAAGGAACCCCGCGATGAACAGCACCTTCAGACAGCGTCGTCTGACCGCCGCCGCCGCCGTGACCGCCCTGGCCCTCGCCGTCGGCGCCACCGCCTGCTCCTCCGGCTCGGGCAGCACCGACTCCAAGGGCTCTGGCGGCGGCACCTTCACCGTCTGGGACCCCTACCCGCAGTTCGCCAAGGGCTCGGCCTGGACGAAGCTGCTCGACGCCTGCGGCACGAGCGCCGGGGTGAAGATCAAGCGGACCGCCTTCGACACCGGCGACCTGGCGAACAAGACGCTGCTGGCCGCGCAGCAGGGCAACTCCCCGGACGTCCTCATCGTCGACAACCCGGTGGTGTCGACGCTGGCCGAGGCGGGCGTGCTCACCACCACCGACGACAACAAGCTCGACACGTCCAAGGCCGACCCCAACCTCCTCGCCGCCGGCCAGTCGGGCGGCAAGACGTACGGCACGCCGATCGGCGCCAACACCCTCGCCCTCTACTACAACAAGAAGGTCCTGACGGGGGCCGGGGTGGACATCTCCTCGATCAAGGACTGGACGTCGCTGACGGCGGCGCTCGGGAAGGTCAAGGCGGCGGGCAAGAAGGGCATCACGTTCTCCGCGATCGGCACGGAGGAGGGCAGCTTCCAGTTCCTGCCCTGGTTCTGGGGCTCGGGCGCCAAACTGACCGAACTCGACTCGGCGGCGGGCGTCTCCGCGCTGACCCTCTGGAAGGAGTGGCTGGCCAAGGGCTACGCCCCCAACTCGGTGCTCAACAACACCCAGACCACCAGCTGGCAGGAGTTCGCGACCGGCGACTACGCGTTCAGCGAGAACGGCACCTGGCAGCTCGCGAACGCCGACAAGGCCGGCTTCGACTACGGCGTCATCCCCGTCCCCGGCGCCTCGGGAGGCAACGCGGCGGCCCCGACCGGCGGCGAGTTCGTCACGATCCCGGTCCAGGACGACACCGGCCGCTACGCCACCACGCAGAAGATCGCGACCTGCCTGACCAGCACCCAGAACCTGTACGACACCGACACCACCCTGTCCTACGTCGCCCCCACCACCGAGGTCCAGGACAAGCAGGCCGCGACCAACCCGAAGCTCAAGCCGTGGGTGGACGCCGTGAAGGCGGCGAAGGGCCGTACCAGTGACGACCTGGGCACCAAGTACCCCAAGATCTCCGAGCAGTTGTGGAAGGCCGTGCAGTCCGCCCTCAGCGGCTCCAAGTCCCCCAAGGACGCGCTGACTTCGGCTCAGTCCGCCGTCAAGTGACGGCAGTCAAGGCCTGTTGATGAGCAACACGACGCAAGTGCCGCGCCGCCGCCCCAGATCCCAGCAGTGGACGGCCTGGGCGTTCCTCGCCCCGGTGGTCCTCTACCTCGCCCTCTTCTACGCGTATCCGCTCTACCGCAAT
>NZ_LGDW01000454.1 GCF_001280005.1 Streptomyces sp. NRRL WC-3618
ACCAATACCCCCGCACACACCACCATCGCCCGCCCGAACGCCTCGTCGAACGCCCCCGCCGACCGGTACGCCTCCTCCCCCATCCCCGTCACCAGCGGCAACGCCGCGACGGCCACCAGCCCCGCCGCCCGCGCCGCCGCGTTGTTGACCCCGCTCGCCAGCCCCGCCCTCTCCGTCCCCACGGACGCCAGCACACTCGCCGTGAGCGGCGCGACCAGCGTCACCATGCCCAGCCCGAGCACCAGCACGGCGGGCAGCACATCGGCGGCGTACGACGCCCTGGCCCCCACCCGCAGCATCAGCAGCATCCCCGCCGCACACAGCAACGGCCCCACCGTCAGCGGTACGCGTGGTCCGATCCGCACGGCCAGTTCCCCGGAGCGCGCCGACAGCAGCAGCATCAGGGCGGTGGTCGGCAGCAGGGCCGTACCGGCACCCAGGGCCGAGTAACCGGCCACCACCTGGAGCTGGAGAGCGGACAGGAAGAAGAAGCCCGCGAAGGCCGCGTACACGCACAGGGTGACCAGGTTGACGGCCGTGAACTGGCGCGACGCGAAGATGTCCAGCGGCATCATCGCGTCGTCGGCGCGCCGCCGCTCGACGTACACGAAGGCCACCCCCGCCACGAGGCCCACGACCGCCGCCCCCACCACGACCAGGGAGCCGGACCTGGCCTCGATCAGCGCGTACGTCACCATCGCGAGCGCAAACGCCCCCAGGGCCGCGCCGAGGACGTCGAAGCGGCCGTGCAGGGTCCGGCCGTCGCCGGACTCGGGGACATGCCGTACGGCGATGGGGGCGCAGAACAGCGCCAGCGGGACGTTGAGCAGGAACACCCACCGCCACCCCGGACCGTCCACCAGCCAGCCGCCCAGGAACGGGCCGACCGCCGCGCCGATGCCACCGAAGCCGGACCACAGGCCGACCGCGCGCCCCCGGTCGTCGGGGTGGAAGGAGGCCTGGATGATGGCGAGGGAGCCGGGCGTGAGGAGCGCGCCGCCGATGCCCTGGAGCGCGCGGGCGGCGACGAGGACGCCGACGTTGGGGGCGAGACCGCAGAGCAGCGAGGCGACGGCGAACCACACCACCCCGACCACGAAGACCCGGCGGCGGCCGTAGCGGTCGCCGAGCGAACCGCCCAGCAGGATCAGACTGGCCAGCGTCAGCATGTACGCGTTGACCGTCCACTGGAGGGCGCCCAGATCGGCGTCGAGATCACGGCCGATGCGCGGCAGCGCGACGTTCACGACGGTCGAGTCCAGCAGGGCCATGCTGGAGCCGAGGACGGTGGTCAGCAGAATCCACTTGCCCTGCGGTGAGGCGAGCCGCACATCCGACATGCCCCCAGGTATACAGCGAGCCCAGCGCCGTAGACAGACGCCGGGCTCGCGAAAACCGCCGAAACGGCCGGTGGGTTACTTGATCTTCGTGCCCGCCGACCGCAGGTCCTGCGTGGCGACGACGACACGCGCGGCCATGCTCGCCTCGGCCAGCTTGCCCCACGTACGCGGGTCGTAGGTCGACTTGGAGCCGACCTCGCCGTCGACCTTGAGGACGCCGTCGTAGTTGCGGAACATGTGGTCCGCGATGGGACGGGTGAAGGCGTACTGCGTGTCGGTGTCGAGGTTCATCTTCACGACGCCGTTCTCCAGCGCGGTGGCGATCTCCTCCGCCGAGGAGCCGGAGCCGCCGTGGAAGACGAAGTCGAACGGCTGCGAGCCGGCCGGCTTGCCGTACTTGGCGGCGACGCCCTCGTTCAGCTCCTTGAGCAGGTCGGGACGCAGGACGACGTTGCCCGGCTTGTACACACCGTGGACGTTGCCGAAGGACGCGGCGAGCAGGTAGCGGCCCTTCTCACCGAGACCGAGGGCCTCGACCGTACGCACGGCGTCATCGACGGTCGTGTAGAGGGAGTCGTTGATCTCGTGCGAGACACCGTCCTCCTCGCCACCGGTCGGCGTGATCTCGACCTCGAGGATGATCTTCGCGGCGGCGGCGCGGGCCAGCAGCTCCTGAGCGATGGAGAGGTTGTCGGCGAGGGTCTCCGCCGACCCGTCCCACATGTGGGACTGGAACAGCGGGTTGCGGCCGGCCTTCACGCGCTCCTCGGAGACCGCGAGCAGCGGACGTACGTACCCGTCGAGCTTGTCCTTCGGGCAGTGGTCGGTGTGCAGCGCGACCGTGACCGGGTACTTCTCGGCGACGATGTGCGCGAACTCGGCCAGCGCGACGGAACCGGTGACCATCTCCTTGCTGTACTGACCGCCCAGGAACTCCGCACCACCCGTCGAGATCTGGATGATGCCGTCGCTCTCCGCCTCCGCGAAGCCGCGCAGCGCAGCGTGCAGCGTCTGGGTCGAGGTCACGTTGATGGCCGGGTAGGCGAACTTGCCTGCCTTTGCCCGGTCAAGCATCTCGCCGTAGACCTCAGGGGTTGCGATGGGCATGTGTCCGCTCCTCGTGATGTGCGTGCGGGTTGGCGATCCGAAGATCGAAGATCTGGCGTACTGCCTGTATACCTACGGCCCTGACCTGGCTACGAGACCTGGGAAGCGACGTCATCGTCGGCCCCATCTTTCCAGACGTCTCGCCCGGTACAAGGTCCGGTCCGGAGCCCGCCACTCGGTCTGGTCCGGAGTCCGGTGCTCAGTCCAGGCCCAGGTCGCTCTTCGAGTACGCGAAGAGGTACGGGACTCCGGCGCCCTGCTCGATCTTCTCGGCGGCGCCCGTCGCCCGGTCGACGATGGTCGCCACGCCCACCACCTCGGCGCCGGCCTCGCGCACGGCCGCCACGGCGGTCAGCGGCGAGTCGCCGGTCGTGGACGTGTCCTCGACGACCAGCACGCGCCGCCCGGCGATGCCCGGCCCCTCGACCCGCTTCTGCATCCCGTGCGCCTTGGCCGCCTTGCGCACCACGAACGCGTCGAGGCGCTGCCCGCGAGCCGCGGCGGCGTGCATCATCGCCGTGCCGACCGGGTCGGCGCCCATGGTCAGCCCGCCCACGGAGTCGAACTCCAGCCCGGCCTCCGCCGCCAGATCGAGCAGCACCTGCCCGACCAGCGGCGCGGCCTGGCCGTCGAGGGTGACGAGGCGCAGGTCGATGTAGTAATCGGCCTCGATCCCCGACGACAGGGTCACCTTGCCGTGCACGACGGCCTTGTCCTTGATCTGCTGCAGCAGCGCGCCGCGTACGTCTACGTCACTCATGGCAGCCAGCGTAGACGTCGCGTCGTCACAGGCTCCGCCAGCTCCAGGTCGTCGACGCTTCGAGCGGCTCGATCGGCGTGACGAGACGCGGCAGGGTGTTGAGCCCGTTGGGCGGGCCGGTCTGCGGCTCCACGCACACGGCGGCCTCCTGCTCGTCGTACAGGACGACCCACTCCTCGGGACTGGTCACCTTCAGCTCGAGCCGCTGCGGCCAGGTGAGGGTGACGTCGACACCGCCGGGCATGCCGAAGCAGTCGTCCCACGGTCCGGGCTGCGGGTCGAGACGCTTCCCGGTGGGCAGGTGGTCGTCGCCGCGCTCCTCCTGCCAGGCCGGCGTGAAGGCGACCTGCACCTCCCCCGGCGCGTCCCCGCCGCCGAGGCTCCGGTTGAACCAGGGGTGCCAGCCGATCTGCGCCGGGAAGGAATCGCCGTACGTCTCCACGGACATGGTGAGGGTCAGCGCGTCCGGGGTCAGCGCGACGACCTGGGTGACGCGCCCGGGGTAGGGCCACGGCTCCACGAGGTCGTACGTGATCACGGCCTGGTCTGCGGAGGTGTGGGCGACGCGCCAGGCACCGTCGCGGACGGTGCCGTGGATGGCGTGCGGCCCGGCGTTGAGGGGGAGTTGACGGACCGTGCCGCCGTCGAGGAACCGTCCGTCGCGGGTACGCCCGCACCAGGGGACCATCGGAAAGCACCCGAACTTGTCGCCCTGCCGCAGCAGTTCGACTCCGCCGACGCGCAACCCTCCGACCCGGCCGCCGTTTTCCGGCTGCACGGTCACCTCCGCGTCACCCGCGGCCAGCGTGATGTCATCGTTACTCACGCGTCGACCCTACCGGGCGCCACGGCCCGGGTCGGGGCGCGGTGGCGGGAGGAACCGATCGGCACGGGTCTGGTCAGTTCCGTTGACGGGCTCCGCCACTACGCCTACGAGCTTCGCCTCAACCCCATCACCACCACCCTGGGCCGCGGCGACGCCACCTTCCGCCTGACGAACTGACCGCCCGCCTCACGGTGAGCACTCCACGGACTCCGCCGCTCCGGTAGCGGATCAACGGCTCCGGCGACGATCCCCCGCCGCCGGAGCCGTTTCCTTTCACCTCAGCGCCGCTTCCGCAACGCCCGTCCCACCACGATCGCCGACGCCACCACCAACGCGGCGGCCGGCGCGGCCCACCGCAGCGTCATGTTCGCCACCACCTGTTCCGGGGGCGGCACAGGGGCGTAGCGCCCCCTCGGCGGCGCGTGATCCACTTCCTCCGCGCTGCGTCCGATCATCGTCCGTCGCGCGTGCGCGGCCTCGGCCGGCGGCTCCACGGCGCTGACGAACCCCTCCGGCACCTGACCACCCGATTCGACGTCATCGTCACCGAGCCCGCCGGGATCGTCGGGAATGTCAGCGACGGCGGAAAGGCCGGCGTCGGAAACCTCGACCTCCACCACCTCCGACGGCCCCTCGGCCTCCGTTTCCCCGGCGACCGCGACCTCGCCCAGCCCCTCCCCGAACCGCCGGAGCAACCGCGCCCCCGCCGCGGCGACCGCCTCCGCGGGAAGCTCGGTCACTCGCCCGTCCGCGGTCACCGTGCCCCCGAACACCAGCACGGAACCCCCCTCACCGGAGCCGGCATCGCCGTCCGCGTCCTCGGCCCCCCGCAGCCGCAACGTCAGCGCCAGCTTCACCGCGCCGCCCCCGCGCACCTCGACGGCATCGCCCTCCACGACGTACGCGTCCTCGGCCGCATCCGTCACAGCGACCCGCAGGGACCCGCGATAGGTGATCGTGTGCCCCGCGACCCGCACCTTCAGCCGGCCGGCGACCCCGGCGGCGGCAGGTTCGGTGCCCGCGTCCTGCTGGAGTCCGGGGACCGCGCGGGCAACGCGCGCGGGGTCGGCGAGAACGTCCCTCAGCCGCTCGGCCGGAACCGGAACGAACACCTCATGGTCCATGGAACCCGAGAGTACCCAGGGTGACCCCGGCCACACTCGCGCATCCGAGGATTCGACGCGGTATCTCCGCTGATCCACACCCGCGCGGCCCCACCCCGCGCACTCTCCGCCGAGCGCCCCCGCCCTCCTCAGTAGCGCGGATGGACAAGCGTCGAAGCCCGCAACCCCACCACCCGCGTCCGTGCCGCGGCCCGCGCGTCCGCCTCCAGCCGCGCCTGGGTGAGTGTCCGCAGCCGAGGCCCGGTCGCCTCGTCCACCCGCAGCCGGGGAGCGGGTCCCGCCGCGGTCGCCAGCACGAACCCCCAGTCCTGCGGCGCCCGCACCGCCCCCGCCACCGCGGGGTCCGGTCCGGCCGCGCGACCGGTGTCGCCTCCGGTCACGACGTACGGCGCCGTGCGCAGGCCGGCGGCCCTGATGGTCGTCTCGACGGTCCAGAAGTCGCGCGGCCCGGAGGAGACCGGCCCGCCGTGCACGACCAGCCGGCCGCCGTCGGTGAGAACCCGGCGCGCGAGCCCGTAGAACTCCTGCGAGTACAGCTTCGTACTCGCCGTGATGCCGGGATCCGGCAGGTCCGAGACGACCACGTCGTACGCGGCCCGCGCACCGCGCAGCAGCCGGAAGGGGTCCGCCGTCGTCACATGGACGCGCGGGTCGTCGAACGCGTGCTCGTTCAGGGCGGCGAGGGCCGGGTCCCGGCGCGCCAGCCGCACCACGTCCGCGTCCAGCTCGACGACGTCCACCCGCCGTACGCCCGGCCGGCGCAGCACCTCCCGGGCGGCGAGCCCGTCGCCGCCGCCGAGGACGAGCACGCGCGCGTGCGGGCCGTACATCGCGGGGTGGACGAGTGCCTCGTGGTAGCGCCGCTCGTCGCGCCCGCCGACCCGCAGCCGGCCGTCGAGGAACAGGTTCAGGGGCCGTCCGTGGGTGCCGCCGGTGAGGACGACCTCCTGTACGCCGGTCCGCAGCGCCACTCGTACGTCGTCGCCGTACACCGCGTGCCGGGCGGCGCGTTCGAAGTCGCCGACGAGTACGGCCGCGGCGGCCAGGACCGCGATCACGGTCACGTTGGCCACCGCCAGCAGCCAGCGTCCGCGCCGGGTGAGGTCCCCCCGGAACAGGCCGAGGACGAGCGCGCCGCCGACCAGCGCGTTGACCGTGCCGGTGAGCAGGGCGCCGGTGAGCTGGCCGAGCCAGGGGAGCAGCAGGAAAGGGAAGGCGAGCCCACCGACCAGTGCGCCCACGTAGTCCGCGGCGAACAGGTCGGCGACGGCGCCGCCCGCGTCCTGGCGGCGGATGCGCTGGATCAGCTCCATGAGCAGCGGCACCTCGGCGCCGATCAGCAGGCCGATGGCGAGCGAGAAGGTGACGAGGAGGACGCGGGGGCCGTTCGCCCACGGGCCGCCCCAGTTGCCGGTCCACGCGAACACCGCGTACAGGGCCATCGCGCTGCATCCGCCGACCAGGGCGAGCGCCGCCTCGACCGCGCCGAATCCGGCCGCGGCGCGGCAGCGCAGGCGCTTCGCGGCGAGCGAGCCGATGCCCATCGCGAACACCATCACGGACAGGACGACGGACGCCTGGGTGACCGAGTCGCCGATCAGGTACGAGGCGAGCGCGACGAGCTCAAGTTCGTACACCAGTCCACAGGCCGCACAGACGAATACCCCGGCGAGGACGAGGAACCGGCCGGTGGCGGGCCGGACGGGCAGCCGCGCGGGGCCGTCCCAGGACGGGGGACTGCCCGGCGCGGCCGGCACGTGCGCTTCGATCACGGTGGGAACGCTACGTCACACCCTCGGTGCACCCTGGCACCCACACGTGTGGTTTCTGTTTACCCGGAGGAAGGTGGTGTGAACTTCCGGAGCCACGCCCGGCGTGTCCTCGGAGAGTTCTGGGAGCGTTTCGGAGCGTCAGAGCGCCGCCGCCACCCGTACCCCCACCCGCGTCCTGGTCGCCACCAGCTGCCCGTCCTGCGGGTAGGCGTGCCAGGTCCTCCAGTGCACCTGGCCCTCGTGGCGCTGGGCGAGCATCGCGGTGAAGGCGTGCGGGCTGCCAGGGAAGACGCCGGCCAGGCCGTGCGGATGGTCCGCGACCAGGGCCAGCAGTTCCTGGGCGCGTCCGGCGAACGACCCCGGCGACAGGACCTCGACTCTCGCCGCGAACTCGTACTCCCAGTCGTCGATTCGTTTGACCACGCCGAGCGGAAGGGGGGCGCTGGAGCCCGCGATGCACGCGACCGTCTCCGAGCAGATGCCCGTTCGCTCGTCGAGCAGCACCTGGTGGGAGGCGCCGAGGAGTCTCAACTGGAGTTTCGCGTCATCCAGTTCGAGGTCGAGGGTGGCGAGAGCGGGTAACGGCTCCCGGCCCAGGGCCCAGGCGAGGTCGGCCGCGCGCGTGTCGGTGTAGGCAGTGTGAAGGGTCGTGAGCATGGGTCGGCTCCGCTAGCACGCATAAGGGAGGTGTGGATGAGCGAGGTGTGGATGAGCGCGGGGTGGTCCGGCGGGCTCCGGTCGACAGGCGTCGATGGCGGGAGATCGGTCCGGTCAGCCCAGTCAGGAGGGACGTCCGAGGGGCTGTGTTGGTGGCTTAGAGGGAATCATGAACGATGGCGCCGCAACAGCGTTTTTACCCAACTTCGTGGGGATTCCATCCCTCAGAGGGCTCACAGCTCAACTGTGCAACCACGGCGTACGCCCGAGCGCGCGAGGGACGCCCGCGAGCGGTCGCACGAGCGCCCGCCGGGGCGACGTGTGTGCGTACGTCGTCCCGGCGGGCGCTCCCCCCGTGTTCCGGACGCGGTTCCCCCTCGCGGGGATCCGAAGCTCAGCTGCCCCGTGTCAGCTGCCTCCGCCGCATCCGCCCCCGCCTCCCCCGCAGGAGGACCCGCCGCCGCACGACGAGCCCCCTCCACAGGAGGAGCTCGAACCGCACGACGAGCTGCTCCCGGAGTCACCGCCGCCGGAGCCCGCCATTCCCCCGGCCCACCAGCTGTCGCTTCCCCCGCTCCCCCGCTGCCGCCGGTAGTGCCCCGACCGGACCCGCCGCGAGCTCCCCCGTGCGGCCCGAACCACCGACGTCACCACGATGAACAGGCCCACCAGGATGACTATGGCGATGATGCCTACGGCCATGACGTCACCCTCCTCTCGTTCCCCCGAGGCGGCCCCCCGTGGGCGCCTCGCGTCTTGCGTGACGGGGGGATGCCCGCCTGTGCCGGCCGCGAAAGCAGAGTTGAGGAAGTCCAGAGCTTCGGCGCAGGATGACGACCATGACCAGCAGCGAACGCCCCTTCCTCAATCGCCGGCTCGCCGAGTTCGGGACGACGATCTTCGCCGAGATGTCGGCGCTCGCCGTCACCACCGGCTCGATCAACCTGGGCCAGGGTTTCCCGGACACCGACGGCCCGCAGGAGATCCGCGAGGCTGCCGTACGTGCGCTGCGCGACGGCCGCGGCAACCAGTACCCGCCGGGTCCGGGCGTCCCCGAGCTGCGGACGGCGATCACCGCGCACCAGGAACGCCGGTACGGACTGTCGTACGACCCCGACCGCGAGGTCCTGGTGACGGCGGGCGCCACGGAGGCCATCGCGGCGGCCCTGCTGGCCCTGGTGGAGCCCGGCGACGAGGTCATCGCCCTGGAGCCGTACTACGACTCCTACGCGGCGTGCATCGCGATGGCGGGCGCCGCGCGCGTACCGGTCACGCTGCGCCCCCACGAGGGCGCGTTCCGGCTGGATCTGGACGAGCTGCGGGCGGCGGTGACACCCCGTACCCGGCTGCTCCTGATCAACACCCCGCACAACCCGACGGGCACCGTCCTGACCCGCGACGAACTGACCGAGATCGCGCGGCTCGCCGTAGAACGCGACCTGCTGGTGGTGACCGACGAGGTGTACGAGCACCTGGTCTTCGACGACGCCGGACATCTGCCGCTGGCCTCCTTCCCGGGGATGCGCGAACGGACGGTCTCTATCGGGAGCGCCGGGAAGACGTTTTCGTTCACCGGATGGAAAGTGGGCTGGGTCACATCCACGCCGGAGCTGGTCTCGGCGGTCCGCTCGGCGAAGCAGTTCCTGACGTATGTGGCGTCCGGGCCCTTCCAGTACGCCGTCGCGGAGGCGCTGGCCCTGCCGGACAGCTACTTCGAGGCGTTCCGCGCGGACATGCGGGCCAAGCGGGACCTGCTGGCGACGGGGCTGAAGGAGGCGGGCTTCGAGGTCTTCACCCCCTCGGGCACGTACTTCGTCACCACCGACATCCGCCCCCTCGGCGCCGAGCTGTCCGAGGGCGGCGACGGCTTCGCCTTCTGCCGCGCCCTGCCGGAGCGGGCGGGAGTGGTCGCGATTCCGAACGCGGTCTTCTACGACCACCGCGAGGAGGGCGCGCCCTTCGTACGGTTCGCGTTCTGCAAGCGGACCTCGGTGCTGGAGGAGGCGGCGGAACGGCTCCGCAAGGCGTTCACGCACTGACCCCGCCCGCCCACCGCCGCCCCGCGTTCTGCCGGTTCTTGCCGCATCACCGCCGCCAGCAGGGGTTTTCCGCTGCGTCGCGCGTGCGGCGCGGTACACGCGCCCCAACCCTACTTTTGGCATGTCCACTCCGGAGCTCGCGGAGGGACGGACACACCTGACAGGGAAACCTGTCCGGGTCCTCAGTCCTGGAACACAGGTAGGGAGTTTCTTCACATGTCTTCATCCACAGGGGTTTCTCAGAGCCGACGCCGCCTCGCGGCCCGCCTCGCCGCAGCGGCCGGCCTCGCCGCGCTCTGCCTCACCGCCGCGCCGGCCACGTCGGCCTCGGCCGCCGCCACCGCCTCGGGGGTGATGCTGCAGAACGGCAGGTTCGACGACTCCGTGCTGTGCGCCTCGCCCGACAACCAGGCGCTCTGGATGGTGTCCAAGAGTGCCGCCAGCGGCAACTTCTACTGCCGGTGGAAGCAGTTCGGCACCGACGGGCAGTTCACGCTGTACAACCTGGGCAAGGACCAGGTGATGGCCTACCACGGTGGCAACGAGAACAACGTGTGGATGGAGCCCGAGGGGACCAGCGGCAACGGGAACGACGAACTCTGGTCCTGGGGAGGACAGGAGGGCTGGGGGGCCTCGGCGCTGCAGTCCTACCTGGACAGCGGGCAGAACGTCGACGCCAGGTCCCCCTACATCAACGAGCGCGACAGGGCCCGCACCGACCAGGTCCACACCCGCGGCTGGCGCCACGGCGACCAGATGGAACTGACCTGGAAGAAGATCTGAGCGTCCAGCAGTAAGAGCGTCCGAACCGCTGCGACCAGCCGCGGGCCAGACCGTCCTTGGCCGGGCTCCCCCCTCAGGGGTGCCCGGCCGGGGCTCTGTCGTGCTTGGGCTCCCCACTCTCACCGCTCCTTTCCGCGGTGACGAGCCGCTGTCGGGCTGCTGCGGCGTGGCGGTCGCCGAGCGTGTCGAAGATCTCCAGGGCCTCTCGCCAGTACGGCGCGGGGGCCTCCTCGCGCGTCGCGTCGACGGCCCGGCCGAGCAGGTCCAGGGCCTGTGCCTGACCCCTGCGGTGGCCGGAGCGGCGGTGCATGGCCAGGGCCTGGCGGGCGTAGTCGGCCGCGACGGCGGGTTCGCCGTGTTCCAGGCCGCCGCGGGCCAGGACGGTCAGTACCTCGCCTTCGACCAGGACGTACTCCGTGCGGCGGGTGATATCCAGCGCTGTCGCCGCCTGTTCGCGGTCCAGGGGACGCCGAGCGGACGCCAGCGCGATCAGGGAACGCGCCTCCAGATCATGCGCGCCACGCTCACGGGCCAGCTTCAGCGCCTCCCGCCATGCCTCGGAGGCTTCGCCGGGGCGGTCGAGGGCGAGCAGCACACCACCGAGGGTGATGCGGGCGGCGGCCCGGAAGTAGTCGTCGACGTCCTGGTCACTGAGAGCGGTGGCGGTCCGCGCCAGGTCCAGGGCACGGCCGAGGTCGCCCGCGTCCCTGCCGACGGAGGCCGTCAGCCGCAGCACATACGCCTCGCCGCCCAGGTCACCGCACTCCCGGGCCATCGCCAGGGCCGCCTGAAGGTGGCCCGTCGCGCCTGCCGGGTCGCCGAGCAGATGCCGGGTACGGCCGAGGTCGGCCTGCCTGCGTATCCGGTTGTACTGATTGTCCAGGGCCTCCGGAAGGCGCTCCGCCCGAACGAGGCAGTCGAGTGACTCGGACAGACGGCCCAGGTCACGCAGCACGTGGGCGAGGTTGCCGAGGACGACGGGGTGCCCGTCCGACAGGCCGCCCTGCCGGTCGAGTTCCATGGCCCGCTCCAGGTGCTCCGCGCTGCGCCGCAGTCGGCCGCTGAGCCGGGTGACCATGCTGAGGTTGGTGTGCGCGATGGCGGCTCCCTCCGGCCAGCCGGCGGCCTCGGCGAGGGCGAGGCCCTGCTCGAAGTCGGTGATCGCGGTGCCGACGCGCCCCTGCCGCACGTGCGCGTGGCCGAGCAAGTGATGCATGGAGGCCTCCGCGACAGGCTCGCCGGCGGCGCGGGCAACGGCCAGAGCGGCCTGGCCGAGGGCCGTCCAGTCCACCGTGTGCTTGCGGATCCAGGCGTAGCCGCGCAGGGCGTCGGCGAGCAGCGGGGCCGCCCGGTGGCCCTCGGCGGCGGCCTGGTGAACGGCCGCCGCCAGGTTGGGCAGTTCGGCGTCCAGCCAGCGCGTCGCCGACGCGGCGTCGGTGATCTCCGGCGGCGCCGCATCGCTCCGGGCGGCGTCGTCGTCCCCGGGCAGGCGAAGTTTCATCCCGGGGTAGAGCAGCAGCGCGCAGCGATCGACCGCGGCCAGCAGCCAGTCGTAGAGGGCGTCGGAGGCGGCTCGGCGGGAGGTGTCGCTCTCCTCCAGGCGGAGTCGTTCGGCGGCGTACAGCGCCACGAGGTCGTGGAAGCGGTAGCGTCCGGGCCGGTACTCGCGGAGCAGGTGGGCGGCGGTGAGCCGCTCCACCAGCCGGGCGCCGTCCTCGGCGGTGGTGCCCGTGACGACGGCGACGGCCTGAAGGCCGGTTTCCGGGCCGGGCAGCAGGGCCAGGAGGCGGAACATCCGCCGGACCGGGGCGTCGAGGGCCTGGTAGGAGAGGCTGAAAGCCGTCCGTACGGCAGTGGTCTGGTCGCCGGTGACGGACAGGGCGGTCAGCCGGTCGCCCTCGCGCAGTTCGTCGGCCTGGTCGCGCAGGGTACGCCAGGGGGTCTGGTCGACGTTGGCGGCGGAGATCCGCAGGGCCAGCGGAAGGTGGCCGCAGGCGTGGGCGAGGTCCGCGGCCGCCTGCGGGTCCGCGTCGACGCGGCTCTCGCCGACCACACGCCGCAGCAGCAACCTGGATTCCTCGGGCGTGAGCATGTCCACCGCGATACGGCGAGCGCCGTCCCGGGCCACCAACCCGGCCAGCCGGTCACGGCTGGTGACCAGCGCCACGCAGCCTTGCCCGCCGGGCAGTAACGGCCGGACCTGCTCCGGGTCCACGGCGTTGTCCAGCACGACGAGCATCCGCCGTCCGGCGGACAGGGTGCGGTACAGGTCGGCGGCGGCCTCGGGCGTCCCGGGAATCCGCTCCGCCGCCACGCCCAGGGCCAGCAGGAACCGGGCCAGCGCCTCGATCGGGCGCACCGGAGCCTGCGCCGAGTGACCTCGCAGGTCCACGTACAGCTCGCCGTCCGGGAAGCGGTCGCGTACCCGGTGCGCCCAGTGCACCGCCAGGGCGGTTTTGCCCACACCACCGGTACCGGTGATCGCCGCCAGCAGCGTCCCCTGCGGCTGGTGTCGGCCGTCCCCCTGCGCCGGGTCGGGAAGCAGGGCGTCCAGCTGCCGCAACTGATCGGCCCGGCCGGTGAAGCCCGGCGTCGGCCCGGGAAGCTGCGCCGGGACCGGCCTGTCGGCGGCCTGGGGCGACACCCGCGCGGGTAAGACGGGTAAGGCGGGCGGCTTCGGGGGGACCTCTCCGCGGAGTACCCGTAGCTGCGCGGCGCGTAGTGCCGCAGAGGGCTGAAGTCCCAGGTCGGCGTCGAGCCGCCCGCTGATCCGCGTGAAGACGTCGAGCGCCGCCGCCTGCTGGCCGCACGCGGCCAGGGCCAGCATCAGCCGGCCGGCGAGTTCTTCGTGCAGCGGCTCGCGCGTACTGAGCTCACGCAGGTCGGCGACCACGTCCTGCGCGCTGCCGAGCGCGAGCGCCAGGTCCGCCCGGGCCACAGCCGCGGCGACGTGACGACCGCCGATCGCGACCGCCGCGGGATGTGCCCGGAGCCGCTCGCCGCCATCGGCCAGCACCGGTCCTCGCCAGCAGCGCAGCGCTCGGCCGTACGCCTCCAGCGCGGCGGCGCTGTCGCCCCCGGTCTCGGCGCGCCGGGCCTCGTCGAGCAACTCGTCGAAGGCGGCCACATCGGATTCCTCGGCCGACAGATCGGCCCGGTACCCGCCTTTGGTCGCCCGCAGCACGCGCCCCGCGTCGGGCCCCGGCCGGTTGGGCTCGATCAGATCACGCAGGTGTCTGACGTAGGTCTGCACCAGTTGGCGGCAGGTACGTGGCGGCTGCTCCCCCCACAGCACGTCGACGATCTCGTCGGTACCGACCACCACGCCCGGCTGCATGGCCAGCAGTCCCAGCAGGCTGCGCCGCAGCACCGACGGGAGCTCGACGGGGCTGCCGTCACGGTGCAGCGCCAGTGGGCCGAGGACCGTCACCCGCAGTCCTGCCGTCCGCGGCGAGGACGCCGCGGCTTCGCCGGCCTCCAGCAGCCGGGTGCGCGCGGCACCCGACAGGTTCAGCGCCACCGCCAGGTGCTGGATCGAGTCGGCGTGCGGCCGGCGGACGTGGCCCTGCTCCAGGTAACGCAGGGTCCGGACACTGATCCCCGCCCGCTCGGCCAGCGCCCGCTGGCCGAGCCCGGCCGCGAACCGGTACCCGCGCAGCAGTTCCCCCAGCGCGCCGGGCTTTGGACACCGACTCATCATTGCCTGCCCCTTCCCCCCTGTGCCTGCCCCCCGCAGCCGGGCCAGGATAGTGACATGATCCGATCAGGCAGAGGGGAAGTGGAATCTCGGCGTGGCGCGTGCGAGGCCGAGGCTGAAGGGCGAACCGGACGGCTTCGCGAGTAGGGCGATCGGTCGTCCCGGAAACGGCGGGAGCCCGGCCTCCCGGCCGGGCTCCTCCACACACAGGCACACACAGGCGTACGGGCAGGACTACGCCTCGTCGTCCTCAGGCTTCTCCGCGTCCTCGACGCCTTCGGCGTCCGGCTCCAGGCCGAGCTGCTCGACGAGCCACTTGTCGAACTCGATCGCGGCCCGCACCCAGCTCACCGTCGACGAGACGAAGTGCTCCAGGCTCACCCCGGTCCCGATCAGCATCTGCGCCTCACCGATCAGACGGACGGTGCCGTCGTCGTGGGTGTGGCTGTAGACCTTGGGCCACAGGGTCCGGCGGTTCCAGTCGTCGATCGACTCGAGAAGCACGGGCTTCTCCTCGATCTGGTGGGGGCGGTCGTAGAACGTACGCACCGAGAAGACCTGCTGGTCGCCCTCACCCCGGAACATGAAGTATGTACGGAACTGCTCCCACGGCGCCGCGAGGTCACCCTCGTCGTCGATGACGTACTTCAGCTCCATCTGTTCGAGGAGCTGCTTCACAAGGTCCTGATCCGGGACGACGGGGCCTGCGGGGCCGCCGGGCTGCGGCTCGGGCTGGCCCCCGAAGTTCGGAATCGAGGACGGGTCGATGGTCATACGTGGGCTCTCCTGCACTCGTCTGGCTCGTCCGGCCATCGCTGAGACCAGACCTACACGCCCCACCCTCTCTTGCTTCGCCCCCGACCGGCAACAGCCGCCCCCGTGTGCCGGGCAGAGGCGTCCGAAATCGGCGTGCGAAGACCCGCGGGACACCGCCGGACCCCGCTGTCGTGGGTCCGGCGGCAGTCGGCTCGCTACAGCGTCTTGCCGGTCGTCGGCCCCACGATCAGCCCCTCCCCGAACGCGTCTACCCGGACCGTGTCGCCGTCCTTGACCTCGCCCGCGAGGATCTCCTTGGCGAGGCGGTCGCCGATCGCCGTCTGGATCAGGCGGCGGAGCGGGCGGGCGCCGTAGGCCGGGTCGTTGCCCTCGTCGGCGAGCCAGGCCAGGGCGGCCGGGGTGACATCGAGGGTGAGGCGGCGGTCGGCCAGGCGCTTGGCGAGGCGGTCGATCTGGAGGCCCGCGATGCGCTCCAGTTCCGCCCTGTCCAGGGCGGAGAAGACGACCAGGTCGTCAAGCCGGTTCAGGAACTCCGGCTTGAAAGAGACCCTCACCACCTCCAGCACCTGCTGCTTCTTCTCCTCCTCCGGCGTAACCGGATCGACCAGGAACTGGCTGCCGAGGTTGGACGTCAGGATCAGGATCGTGTTGCGGAAGTCGACGGTACGGCCCTGGCCGTCCGTGAGGCGCCCGTCGTCGAGGACCTGGAGCAGGATGTCGAAGACCTCCGGGTGGGCCTTCTCGACCTCGTCCAGAAGCACCACGCTGTACGGGCGGCGCCGCACCGCTTCCGTCAGCTGGCCGCCCTCCTCGTAGCCGACGTAGCCGGGCGGGGCGCCGACGAGGCGCGCGACGCTGTGCTTCTCGCCGTACTCCGACATGTCGATGCGGACCATGGCCCGCTCGTCGTCGAAGAGGAAGTCGGCCAGCGCCTTCGCCAGTTCCGTCTTGCCCACGCCCGTCGGGCCGAGGAAGAGGAAGGAGCCGGTGGGACGGTCGGGGTCCGCGATACCGGCCCTGGTCCGGCGTACGGCGTCCGAGACCGCCTGGACCGCCTCGGACTGGCCGATGAGCCTGCGGCCCAACTCCTCCTCCATGCGCAGGAGTTTCTGGGTCTCGCCCTCGAGGAGACGGCCGGCGGGGATACCGGTCCAGGAGCCGACGACGTCCGCGATGTCGTCGGGGCCGACCTCGTCCTTGACCATGGTGTCCCTGGACGCCTCCTCCTCGGCCTCGGAGGCTGCCTCCAGGTCCCTTTCCAGGGCGGGGATCTCGCCGTAGAGGAGCTTGGAGGCGGTGTCGAAGTCGCCGTCGCGCTGGGCGCGTTCGGCCTGGCCGCGGAGTTCGTCGAGCTTCTCCTTCAGCTCGCCGACCCGGTTGAGGGACTGCTTCTCCTTCTCCCAACGGGCCGTCAGACCGCGCAACTCCTCTTCCTTGTCGGCGAGATCACGGCGCAGCCGTTCCAGACGCTCGCGCGAGGCCGGGTCGGTCTCCCGGTCCAGCGCGAGCTCCTCCATCTTCAACCGGTCGACGGCGCGCTGGAGTTCGTCGATCTCGAGAGGCGAGGAGTCGATCTCCATCCGCAGCCGCGACGCCGCCTCGTCGACCAGGTCGATCGCCTTGTCGGGGAGGAAGCGGGAGGTGATGTAACGGTCGGAGAGGGTCGCCGCGGCCACCAGCGCGCTGTCGGCGATGACGACCTTGTGGTGGGCCTCGTACCGGCCCTTGAGGCCGCGCAGGATCGCGATGGTGTCCTCGACGCTCGGCTCCGCCACCAGGACCTGCTGGAAGCGGCGCTCCAGGGCGGGGTCCTTCTCGATCCGCTCGCGGTACTCGTCCAGCGTGGTCGCGCCGACCATGCGCAGTTCGCCACGCGCCAGCATCGGCTTCAGCATGTTGCCGGCGTCCATCGCGGAGTCGCCGCCGGCGCCCGCGCCGACGACCGTGTGGAGCTCGTCGATGAAGGTGACGATCTGGCCGTCCGAGTCCTTGATCTCCGCGAGGACCGTCTTCAGCCGCTCCTCGAACTCGCCCCGGTACTTCGCCCCGGCGACCATCGCGCCGAGGTCCAACGACACCAGCCGCTTGTTCTTCAGGGACTCCGGCACGTCACCCTTGACGATGCGCTGGGCGAGGCCCTCGACGACGGCCGTCTTGCCGACGCCGGGCTCGCCGATGAGGACGGGGTTGTTCTTCGTACGGCGGCTGAGCACCTGCACGACCCGGCGGATCTCCTGGTCACGCCCGATGACCGGATCGAGCTTGCCCTCCCGGGCGGCGGCCGTGAAGTCCGTACCGAACTTCTCGAGGGCCTTGTACTGGCCCTCGGGGTCGGCTGTGGTCACGCGACGCCCTCCCCTGCTCTTCTGGAACGCGTCCAGCAGCTTCTTCGCTCCGGCGCCCTGCTGGGAGAGTACGTCCCCGGCGGCGCCGCCCTTCGCGGCGATGCCGATGAGGAGATGCTCGGTGGAGAGGTACTCGTCGCCGAGCTCTTTCGCCCGTTCGGCCGCATCGGCGATGACCGCGAGAAGTTCCCGGTTGGGCTGCGGGGGTGCGACGGTCGAGCCGGTCACGCTGGGCAGCCCCGCGAGGACGCGCTCGGCACCCGAGCGTACGGCCGCCTGGTCGGCGTCGGTCGCGGCCAGCAGGTCGACGATGTTCTCGTTGTCCTCCCCGGCGAGCAGCGCCAGCAGCAGATGCGCGGGGGTCAGATCGGGGTGCCCCCCGGACACAGCCCTGCTGGTGGCCGCGTTGATCGCGTCCCGGCTCCTGTTGGTCAGCTCGGCGTCCACGGTCGCTGTCTCCCTTCCACTCCATGACTGACACGGCCAACGTACACAAAGTTGAGTCTATTCCACTCAAGGTACGAGCGGGAGGTGACCGGAGGGGTAACTGGACAGACGGAAAAGCCGCCCGTCCCGGATGGCGGACGAGCGGCGGAGACGGGGGCGCGGAACGGCCACTTCCGGCCAACGGGCGGATGCGGGACGCCCACCGAAACACACCCAAACCCCGAAATATCCCCGGAAACAGCAGCGGCGTCACCGTGTTCAGGTCACGGTGACGCCGCTACTGGGGGGAAGCACCTGAGCGATCTACTGCGACGGGGGAATCGCGTCAGGCACTGCGGGGGGTGGCTGAGATGGTCTGCATGTCCTGGATATCGGGGATATCCGGAATGTCAGGGTGGTCCAGCCGGTGGTCGCGCTGGTCCAGGTTCACAAAGATCATGCCGTACCGAATGGCACACCGTACGGGCTGCGGCGCCCCCCGAGGCCGCCGCAGACACCGGTACGCCCGGACGTCCTCTTCATCGTCCCGCGTCACGACGACCGGCTCTCCGAACACGGTCACCATCAGCGAGTCACCACTGTGGGGGATGGCGGTGACCAGGTCGATGAAGTGCCAGCCGGAGCGGTAGGCCGTGGCCATCTCGCGACGGAAGGAACGGTCGTCGGGTGGAGTCGTCATGTCATTCCCAAACGCTGTCAAACAGACCGTCGGAGGACCCCGCAAAGGTGTCACCGGCAACTACGGCATGCGTGCTTGCCGGCGGCCAGACGCTGTCCGCCCTATTGTCACCCTCCGCACCGGACAGACCACCCAGTGCTCCGAAAGTCGCGACGGCAGAGAAGGCTGCGACAAGCACCCACCGAAGCATTTTCTTGCGCATAATCGGCTTCGTCCTCACTTGAAGGTCCCTCTTTCCCCCGTCGAGTAAGACGATGGCTCATTCGGGCACGTCATGGCCACACAATCGATGCATCATGTTCCTGCACGTTCAGGACCCTGGGGGGTGGAGATTTGGTGATGAATGGGACTAAAGCGACACATCCCCATGCGGTGACCGAGTTGTGCGAGGAGGGCAGCCGTCTTTATGCGGCCGCTTTGCGCACCGGGCGCATCGCCCGCGCGGAGGTTTCGAACACTCCCTGTCTGATGGAGTTCACCCTTCTTCAACCCGATCCCGACGATCCGACCTGGTTGCGTCCGGTGCCCCCGTCGGTGGCTCTCACCCAGTGGCTGGACCCGATAGAGCGCGAGATCAGCGAGCGCAGAAGGCACTCGATCGAACTGGTCGACTCCTTCGAACCCTTCATGGCCCTCACCGCCCAGCCGGTGGCGGGCCTGCACGCGATCACCGTGCTGGAGGGCAACGACCGGATCAACGCCGCTCTCAACCTCGCCACGGCCCAGTGTCAGACCGAGATGCTCACCGTCCAGCCCAGCCAGGGCGGCGCCCGTCCCGAGCGCAGCCTCCTCCAGGGGCTGGAGCGCGACCGCCCGTTGATCGAACGTGGTGTGAAGCTGCGCACCCTGTATCAGCACACGGCGCGCTACAACCCCGAGCGTCTCGCGTACGTGGACCAGTTCGCGGACGGCAAGGTGGAATACCGCACGATCGACGAGCTGGTCGAGCGCCTGATCATCTGCGACGAAACGGTTGCCTTCCTCCCCGTACGCGACGACCGGCAGGTCGCACTGGAGCTGCGGCACACAGGTCTAGTCCGGTATCTCATCAAGGTGTTCGAATTCATGTGGAACCGTGCGGTACCCCTTAGCGCGGGCGCCCCCTACGGGACCGCGCCCGACGGCATCACCGACATCCAGCACTCCATCGCCAAGCTCCTCATCGAAGGCCACGTCGACGAGGCCATCGCCCGCCGCCTCGGGATGAACGTACGCACCTGCCGCGCCCACATCGCCAAGCTGGCCACCGCCCTGGGCAGCGGCAGCCGCGCCCAGCTCGGGTTCCTGATCGCGCAGTCAGGGATACTCGACCAGGAACGCTGAGCACCTGGGAGTCAAAGGGAGTCACCTGTGGCCGCACGGCACCCACACGGGGCCGAGGAACTGTGCGCGGCAGGCATGAGCCTGTACGTCCGCGCGCTGCGCGACGGCAGCGTCACGGCGGACGCGGCCGGGACCACCCCCTGCCTGATCGACTTCGGACTGCTCCGGCCCGACCTCGAGGAGCCGCACCGACTGCGCCCGCTGGCCCCCACGCTGGCCCTTTCCCGGTTGCTGCGCGAGAGCGCGGAGGACACGGCCAGGAGGCGGCAGCAGGAAGCAGTGCTGGCCGAGGCCTTCGAGCCCCTGATGCACGTCGACGTTCCGGACTCTGGGACCGGCACACCCCTGATCAGCGTCCTGAGCGGCTTCGAGCGGATCAACCTCGCGATCTCCCGGGCCATGGCCGACGCCTCCAACGAACTCCTCGCCATCCAGCCCTACACCAACGGAACCCACCGAGCTCCCCAGTACCGGGCCGCCTCTCTGGGCCGCGACCAAGCCCTGCTCGACAGAGGTGGCCGTATCCGTACCCTCTACCAATCCACGCTCCGCCATGCGCCCACCGTCCTTGCCCGCTACGAACAGCTGCGAGGCGATACCGAGGCCCGCACCCTCGACGAGGTCACCGACCGGCTGATCGTCGTCGACCGGACCGTAGCGTTCATCCCTGCTGGCAAGGACAAAAAGCTCGCCCTGGAAATCCGCCAACCGACCCTGGTCACGTACCTCGTCACCGTCTTCGAGCGCTTCTGGAACCTGGCCACCCCGATGTACCCCCAGGCCGTCCAACGCCCGTCCCTCAACGGTGTCACCCCCCGCCAACGGGCCATCGCCGCCCTCCTCATCGAGGGCCACACCGACGCCGTCATCGCGACCCGCCTCGGCCTGAACGTCCGCACCGCCCGCGTCCACATCGCCAAACTCGCCACCACCCTCGGCAGCGACAGCCGCGCCCAACTCGGCTATCTCATCGGACAGTCGGGGATTCTGGAGCATAAGCAGGAGCCAGACCCGGAGTCGAACCAGGCTCAGCCGCCGACTCAGCCGTCGGCCCGGGAAGGCTGAGCACGCCGCCCGAGTCCCCCACACCTGGCGCCCCCGGCGGCCCGTCCAGCCCTGCCTGCGCGATCCGCACCCCCAGCTGCGTCCGGCTCACCGCCCCCAGCGTCTCCGACAACCGAGCGATGTGCGCCCGGCACGTCCGGACGCTGATGCCCAGGCGTTCCGCGACCACCGCGTCCTGATGGCCCTCCGCGAGCAGCGCGGCGATCGACCGCTCCCGGTGCGAGATGCCCTCGATGCCCGTGTCGGGGAGCGGGGCGGTGAGCGGTACGGCGAAGCGCCACAGCCGCTCGAAGACCGTCACCAGGTACTGCACCAGCGCCGGATGCCGGATCTCCAGTGCCACCGTCCGCTCCGCGTTCGCGGGGATGAACGCCACCGTGCGGTCGAAGACGATCAGGCGCTCGACCACCTCGTCGAGGGTGCGGCCCTCGACCGTGCCGCCCATCAGTTCAAGGTAGTTGAGCAGGCCCTGGCCGTGCCGGGCCACGTGGTTGTAGAGGTCCCGCATCCGAACTCCGCGCTCGCGCAGCGCCAGGGCCCGGTGCAGGCCCTCCGAGAGTTCGTACTCGCGGCGGATACCGCCGGGCTGCACGGTCAGCACCTCGGTCGTGCAGGCCTCCGTCGCCTCGTCCATCGCGGCCTGGATACGGGCGAGACCGTCCAGTACGCGCAGGGCGGTGCCCTCTCCGAAGCCGGCCCCGGCGGACTGGATCTGACTGCCGAGGCGGGCGTACGACTCGAAGGCGGCGACGGCGGAGCCCACACGCCGCTGGCTCGCGCTGACCTCGTCGTAGACGCCGCGCAGCAGCCGGGTCATGACCTCCTGCGGGGAGGTCGGCACCAGCCAGGCCATGTCGTCGGGATCGGGGTGCAGCAGGGCGAGTTCGAGAAGGCACGGCACCGGCTCGGCATCCCGGCGCCGCACACGGCCCCGCCGTACGGCCCGGGAGTACACACGATCCCCGGCTTCGCACAGTCGGTCAGCACCGTGTGGATGCTCGTCCGTCCCGTGCCCGGCCATCGCCCCGTCCCACCACTGGTTCCAGCACTTCGCAGCGCCACTATGCGCGGCCCGGACGTGGTCCGCAACACGGCCCGGCCCGTCGCGCGCCCCCAATCCCCTTACTATGTCCGGCTTTCTCCCCTCCTCCACTCGTAACCCTGCAACAAGCTGACGGTGGTGGGGCGTTACTCGTGGGGCCACTGTTGGAGGCGCTTTGCTGGCTTCATTGGCATCCGAAGGAGATCTCGTGAAGAACGTCATAGGTGCCTTCGTGGAGCGCGTTCGCCATCGCGGCCATCGTAGGTACGGGGATGCCCGCATCGGCGGCAACCGCACAGTGACCTGAGCGGGCCTTCGCGACACGGTGCGCCCCCGGATCTGCATCATCCGGGCGCGCACTTCGCATAGTGAACAGGAATTCTCCGCGATGCTTCAAGCAGTTCTCCATGACCATCTGGCGTTCCTCGTTGCGCTCACGCTGGCCGGCGTTGCCGTGGGCGTGGCCACCGCCTTCTACGCCCGTGCCAAGGGCGCCTCCGGTCCGTGGTGGGGCCTGACCGGCGCAAGCGTGGTCCTCGTACTGGGGGCCACCGTGTTCTTCCCGACCCGCTCGGGCGGGGCGAACGGCTGGTGCACGATCAACAAGGATCTGTGGGAGCACCTGGTCACCGAGCAGGGCGTCTTGAACGCTGTCCTGTTCGTGCCGCTGGGCTTCTTCGGTGTGCTGGCGACACGCCGCGCGATGCCGGTGGTGGCAGCGGGCGTCCTGGGGTCGATGCTGATCGAGGTGGGCCAGTCGCTCGTCGCTTCGATGGGCGGCGCCTGTGACAGCGGCGACGTCCAGATGAACTCGCTCGGCACGGTTCTCGGCGTGGCCTGCGGGTGTGCGGCGGGCAGGGCCAAGGGTGTCTCCCTCACGGCCGACGCACGGCGCACCGGCGTGATCGCTGCGGGCACCGGGCTGGTGACCGCACTCGTCTTCGGCCTGTTCGTCCAGGCCCAGGTGGTGGACGGCACGGGCCTGCGGACAGCAGCAGGGGACGAGCGAACGACGGCCGAATCCGCGATCCGGGAAGCGTTCGGCGACCGCTACACGATCTCTGCGGTTCAGGTGTCGCCGGGCGTGGACGGTGCGCCGGGATCGCTTCTGGTCACCTTCAAGGAGCCGCTCACGGCCACCCTCACCTGGCCGGAGGCTGACTACCTTTCAGTCCAGTTGGAGGCGTCCAGCGAACCCGGGCAGGTGTCGTTCGCGGTGGGGCACGCCACGAAACCTCGAAGCAAGCCCGAGGCGGAGCGAATTGCGACGGCTTACGCGAACGCGCACTACCCGTGGGTGTCAGAGGCGCAGCACCGGCAGACGACATCCATGGGCGAGTTCGGGTGGATGACGTCCTGGCGCTGGGCAAAGGACGGGGTGCTGATGCCCCGGGCGCTGGACGTGCAGCTGAACACAGCTGGCCGGGTTTCACAGCTCTCGGTCAACTCGGGTCCGGACATTCTGGAGGACCTGCCTGCCGTAACTGTGAGCAAGGCCCAGGCAGAGACCAAAGTACGCGAGGAGATCAAGCCGGCGACCGCCAAGGTAGGCGCGGTGACGAAGAGGGCATACAGGGTGCGGGGCGAATGGCGAGCGGTATGGCTGGTGCGTGTGATTCCGGACGGCGGCGAAGCGGAGTCGATGAGCGTGGATGCCGCTTCGGGTGAGGTCACCAGCGGAACGCCCCCGGGGTAGCCGGCAGGGTGGGGACCGGTGGTTGGTGGAGCTGCCGTCGGGTGCCTCGAAGCGGGGCGCGTCCAGGCGCATCGTGCCGAGCGGGCATCGTTGAAGGCGCTTCCCAGGGCGTAACGGGGGGCGCCGCGAGGCGCGAACGGGGGATCGCCCGAAGCGGCCCGGCCGGGTGCCCCCCTCCATTCGGGGCCATAAGCGTTCCCGCAACAGTCGCGCACAATGCGGCAGATGAGAAAGCGCGTACCACGTCTTTCGCGCAAGCTCCCGGAAACCACACAGAGATCACCCCGTTACGTCCCGCCCCTACCTTCAGGCCATGGCGGACATATTTGACGCGTACGCGCTGGCCGACGCGTGGGACGAGATGTTTGTGCGGCCGGGTGAGGTCAGGACCGCCTATGAGCCGGTACTGGCGGCGCTCCAGCCCATCGAGCCGACCGAACTGCGCTTCCGGGCCGACCAGATGGCCCGGGCGTTCACCGACCGCGGGGTGACCTATGCCTTCGCGGGTGAGGAGAGACCCTGGCCGCTGGACCTCGTACCGAGGATCCTCGACGCGCTGGAGTGGGATCTCATCCAGCGCGGGGTCGCGCAGCGGGTGCGGGCCCTGGAGGCCTACCTCGCGGACGCCTACGGGCACTGCCGGGCCTTCGAGGACGGTGTCGTGCCCTGGCGGCTGCTGCTCAGCTCGCCGCACTTCCACCGGGCCGCCCAGGGCATCGAGCCACCGGGCGGGGTACGCATCCATGTCGCCGGCATCGACCTGGTCCGGGACGAGGCCGGGGAGTTCCGGGTGCTGGAGGACAACGTCCGGGTGCCGTCCGGGGTTTCCTACGTCATCGAGAACCGGCGGGCGATGACCCGTATCTTCCCGTCCCTCTTCGCCGAGCAGCACGTCGTCCCCGTCGACGGCTACGCGCAGCGCCTGCTGGCCGCCCTGCGCGCCGCCGCGCCCGACGGGGCCGCCGCCGATCCGCGGGTCGTGGTCCTGACCCCCGGGCCGAGCAACGCCGCCTACTTCGAACACGCCCTGCTGGCCCGGCTGATGGGCGTGCAGCTGGTCGAGGGGCACGATCTGGTGTGCCGTAAGAACCGGGTGTGGATGCGGACCACGCGCGGTGAGGTGCCCGTCCATGTCGTATACCGGCGACTGGACGACGACTTCCTCGACCCGCTCCATTTCCGGCCCGACTCGGTGATCGGCTGCCCCGGCATCCTGAGCGCCGCCCAGGCGGGCACCGTCACCCTCGCCAACGCCGTCGGCAACGGCATCGCCGACGACAAGCTGCTCTACACCTACGTACCCGATCTGATCCGGTACTACCTCTCCGAGGAACCGATTCTTCCCAACGTGGAGTCGTTCCGTCCGGACGAGCCGGGCCAGTTGGAGGCCGTGCTCGACCAGATCGACCAGCTCGTCATCAAGCCCGTCGACGGCGCCGGCGGCCAGGGCATCGTCATCGGGCCCAAGGCCGACCGCAAGACCCTGGAGCAGTGCCGGGCGGCCGTGGCCGCCGATCCCCGGGGCTGGATCGCCCAGCGCCCCGTCGCGCTCTCCACCTCCCCCACCCTGGCCGGCGAGCGGATGGCGCCGCGCCACATCGACCTGCGCCCGTTCGCCGTGAACGACGGCACCGACGTCTGGGTCCTGCCGGGCGGCCTGACCCGCGTCGCCCTCCAGGAGGGCAACCTGATCGTCAACTCCAGCCAGGGCGGCGGCTCCAAGGACACCTGGGTGCTCGCCGAGGGCCCCGCCGCGACCCCGGACCCCGAACCGGCCGGCGCACCGCCCGAGGTCGCCCCGCGCCAGCACGGACCCGACGGCAACCACACCCTCGTACAGGAAGGGGCGCAGCAGCAGTGAGCGACGTGATCCTCTCCCGGATAGCCGAGGCCCTGACGTGGACAGGCCGTTACGTGGAGCGGGCCGACAACACGGGCCGCATCCTGGACGCCTACCTCCACCGCCTCCTTGAAGACCCCTGGCGCGACGAGGACGTGGCCTGCCGCTCCCTGTACGCCATCCTCGGCGTCGACGCGGGCGCCCAACCCGTCGACATGCAGCAGGTGTTGGACCAGCTCGCCTTCGACGCTCGTTCGACGTGCTCGATCGAGGGCGCGCTGGGGGCGGCACGCTTGAATGCCCGCAGTGCGCGCGAGGCGGTGTCGTCGGAGATGTGGGAGTGCCTCAACTCCACCTGGCACGCCCTCGCCGACCAGCGCCTCGCGGCCCGACGCACGGGCCCGTACGCCTACTTGGAGCTGGTACGCCGTCGGGCCGCCCTCTTCTTCGGGCTGGCGGACTCCACCATGAGCCGCGACGACAGCTGGCGGTTCGTGGTGCTGGGGCGCAGCCTGGAGCGGGTGGACATGACCGTACGGCTGTTGTCCGTACGGGTGTTGGACGCCGCGCACGCCCCGGACTGGCCGACGCTGCTGAGCGCGAGCGGCGCGGACGAGGCGTACGCGCGGGTGTACAGCGGTTTCGGTGACACCACCAGAGTGGCCGAATTCCTGCTTCTGGACCGGGACTTCCCGCGTTCGGCGCTGCACGCCCTGACGACGGCGGAGGAGTGCCTCGCGGCTCTCGGCCGCCCTCGGCAGGACCCGGCCCGCCGTCCGATCGGACGTCTGCGCACCAGACTCGAGTACCTGGACTCACCAGCCCTGGAGGACCAACTCCCGTCTCTGCTACAGGACTTGCAAACCGCCTGTATGGCCTCCGCGGAGGCGGTCGCGGAGAGGTTCTTCCCGTACCAGGGGCCCGTGGAGTGGGCCCAGGAAGGAGCGCGAGCAGTATGAGCAGCGGTACGACGAGCAGTATGCGGGCGAGCGCGCCGATGACCCGCCGGCTCCGTATCCGGCACATCACCCGGGTCGCGTACGCGCAGGCGGCGGTCTCCTCGCACAACGAGGTCCGGATGACTCCGCTGACGCTCCCCGGCCAGACGACGCTGGACTCCCGGGTGACCGTGAACCCGACGACGCCGACCTGGTCGTACTGGGACTACTGGGGCACCCAGGTCACCGGTTTCGACCTGATGGACCCGCACGCCGACCTCACGATCACCGCCCAGAGCCTGGTCGAGACGGCGCCGCCGGGCCCCCTCGACCCCGCGCCGAGCTGGGCGGAGGTGGCCGAACGGACCGCGAAGTCCCGCCTGTTGGAGTACGCGACGGCGACCGTCCGTACGACGGTGCCGTCCGGCCTGGTGGAACAGGCGAGGGAGGTGGCGGCGGGCCTCGACCCGCACGGGACGGCGACGGCGGTGTCCGCGCTGGTCGCGGACCGGGTGTCGTACCTGCCGGGTACGACGGGCGTGAACACGTCGGCGGCGGAGGCGTGGGAGCAGGGCGCCGGCGTCTGCCAGGACATCGCCCATGTGACGATCGCGCTGCTGCGGGGCCTCGGCCTGCCCACCCGCTATGTCTCCGGTTACCTCCACCCCGAGCGGGAGGCGGAACTGCACCGCCCGGTGGAGGGCCAGTCCCACGCCTGGGTCGAGTACTGGGCGGGCGACTGGTGCGGCTACGACCCGACGAACCGCACCCGCGCCGACGAGTCCCACGTGGTGGTCGGCCGGGGGCGCGACTACGACGACGTGACCCCGCACAAGGGCGTGTACCGGGGCGTGGCCGGCGGGCCGCCGGAGGTGACGGTGGAGTTCACGCGGGTGGCGTGAAACGGGCGGTACACCGCGTACATCCACACATCCCATGCATCCCGTACATCCCGTACGAGGTGACGCGCGACCCCGGGGCAGGTCGGTGCCCCGGGGTCGCGCGTCCGTACCGGCCGCCGGAGTGGGCCTACTTCAGGCCCAGGGCCGAGCAGTCGCTCTCGAACTTCCGCGTGCAGATGTCGGACACCTTGTAGATGCCGTCCTCGATGACCGTGCTCTTGATGTTGGCCTTCGTCAGGGCGACGACGCTCACCAGCTGGGCGGGGATGTCCTTCTGCGTGGGGCTGTCGACCTTGTCCCGGGTGAGGGCGTCGAACTGGATGTCGCGGCCCTGGACGCGGGCGATGGCCATCTCGGCCGCCGTCTCGGCCTCCTGCGGGTACGACTTGTAGACGCTCATGTACTGGTCGCCGGCGATGATCCGCTGCACGGCGGCCAGTTCGGCGTCCTGCCCGGTGATCGGCGGCAGCTTGGTGACGCCCGCGGCCTCCAGGGCGTTGATGATGCCGCCGGCCATGCCGTCGTTGGCAGAGTAGACGCCGACGATGTTGTCCTTGCCGATGTCCGTGATCGCCTGCGCCATGTTCGCCTGGGCGTTCTCGGGCTTCCAGTCCTTGGTGTCGAAGGACTTCGCGATCGTCACCTTGTCCTTGAGCTCGGAGAGGGCGCCCTCCTTGAACTGCGCGGCGTTCGGGTCGGTCACCGACCCGTTCATCATGACGATCTTCGCGGTGGGGTCGATGTTGCCGCCGAGGGCCTCCAGGAGGGAACGTCCCTGCACCTCGCCGACGAGTTCGTTGTCGAAGGAGATGTACGCGTCGATGGGGCCCTCGGCCAGCCTGTCGTACGCGATGACCGGAATCCCGGCATCCTTGGCCTTCTTGACCTCGTCCGCGATGGCGTGCGCGTCCACGGCGTCGACGAGGATGACGTCGACCTTGTCCTCGATCATCTGCTGCAACTGCTGGCCCTGCATCATGACGTCCGACCCGGCGTTGGCGTACTCGACCTTGCCCTGGCCGTTGGTGAGCGACTCGACCTTGTTCTTGATGATCGGGTAGTCGAACTTCTCGTACCGGGTGTTGGCCGTCTCGGGAAGCAGCAGCCCGACCGTGACGTCGTTGCCCTTCGCCGGGGTCTCCGCGGCCGCGCCCCCGCTCTCGGCGTCGATCACGCCGCAGCCGGCGGCAAGGGAGACCGCGACCGCGGAGGCGGCCACGGCTATCGCGGTACGGCGCGATCGAGCCACTCGACTCATGAGAGTCGGACGAGCCGGACGATTCAGACGAAACATTCGGACGCTCACTTCAGGTGCTTTTCGGGACGTGGACGCAGCAGTGCGACTCATGTGTCCGAAAGACAACGTCCATGAGCCCCCGGGCGTCAAGCGGAACTACGCAACGAGAGGGCAAGATCACACTCCGCTTTGCGGGTGAAGAAGTGATGGAAGGGTACGTGAACTTCCTCCGCAGGTCCCCCATGCAGGTGTTCGGCCCAAAGACGCCCGCACGCGAGTGGACGCGACTGGACGCACATGACCAAAGGGTTTCAGCCAGATGTACGACGACAGAGAGGCGTCGGCGAGGACGAGCGAGCACCTCACTCGCCACACCCGCCACATCTCTCGTCTCTCATCTCTCATCTCTCATCTCTCGACCAAATTCACATCGGCCGTACAACCAAGTCACCCCTTCACCGGTCCTGATCGTCAACGGCCGTTTCCTCGCCGTTGACGAGTTGACGATCAGGACTCGAAGGATCGCCTTGAACCCAGCCAGACGCACGACGCGGGCAGCCACCACCGCCCTCGTGCTCGCCACCACCGGCGCCCTGCTCAGCACCGCGCCCCCGGCCGCCTCGGCCGCGACGACGTGCGCCGCGCCCGCCTACCAGCGACAGTCCTTCGCGAACACCACCTTCTCCGGCACCCCGAAGAAGACGGACTGCGACTCCACGATCGCCGAGAACTGGGGAGCCGGGTCCCCCGCCACCGGCCTACCGAAGGACAACTTCGGCATCCGCTGGACCGTGACCCGCGACTTCGGCTCCGGCGGCCCCTTCGCCCTCACCGCCGCCACCCAGGACGGCATCCGCGTCTACGTCGACGGCAACCGCAAGATCGACCTCTGGAGAAACGTCTCGACGACGGTACGCAAGACGGTCAACGTCACCATCCCGTCCGGCAAGCACACCCTGCGCATCGACTACGCCAACTGGACGGGCAACGCCAACATCACCTTCGCCTACACGCCCCGCACTTCGGCGACCGTCGACAGGGTCGCGCCGCTCACCCCGGCCGCCGTCTCGGCGAGCTACGACAAGCGGACGAGGAAGACGACCGTCAAGTGGTCGAGGAACAAGGAACTGGACCTCGCCGGTTACCGCGTGTACCGCCGGCTCAAGGACAGCAACACGTGGAAGCGGCTGACGGCCACGTCGGCGGTGACGTACATCGACGCCACGCCCGCGACCGGCGACACCTACTTCTATGAGGTCCGTGCGGTCGACAGGGCGGGCACCGAGTCGGTGGGCACCGCCGACAAGCCTGTGACCAGCCTCGACCGGACGGCCCCCGTGACTCCCTCCGGCGTCAAGGCGGCCGACGAGCAGCCCGGGGTCACGGTGTCCTGGAACTCCGTACCCGGCGCGGTGAGTTACATCGTTCACCGGGAATGGCAATACGGCGACTACCCGGTGAAGGTGGCGACGGTGACATCCACCGCCTGGACCGACGTCAAGGTGAACGAGGCCCAGTCCTACGCCTACTGGGTCACGGCGGTCGACAAGGCCGGCAACCAGTCCGCCAGGTCGGCGCCCATCGGTGTGGAGCGCGGCGACTTCGCGCCCTCAGCACCTGGCGGTCTGACAGCCGGAACGACGGCCACCGGGATCGCGCTGAAGTGGCAGGCGCCCACCGTGCCGAACACGGGCGACTTGAGCGGGTACCTGATCTACCGTGACGGCCGGCTCATCAAGAGAGTCGCACCACATCTGACCTCGTACACCGACCTCGGTCTACAGCAGGGCGTCACGTACAGGTACACGGTGACCGCCGTGGACCAGTTCAACGAGTCCGTCGAATCGAAGCCGGCCACCGCCACCGCCCCGGCCACGGGGCTCGCGCCCGCGCCGGTGAAAGGGCTGCGCGGCGCCATGAACGGCACCGACATCGAACTGTTCTGGGAGCGCAGCCCGGAAGACGACGTCGACATATACCACGTCTACCGCGGGGTTTTGGTCGAAGGCGTCTGGCAGTACGACCGGTGGACCCGCGACTACGGGATCAGGCAGCCCGCTGATGACGAACCGCTGGTCAGCTACATCCAAGACATCTACTACTCCGAGGGCGAGACCGTCCGCTGGGCGGTAGTCGCCGTCGACAGGTACGACAACTCCCTGTTCGACACCGGCAAAGATTTCTCGTACGTCACGGTGACAGAGCCCGTATCTCCCCCGGAGACAGCCGAATGAACCGACCCACGCCCATGACCGCCGCTCTGAGGCCCTGAGCGGCACCCCGAGCACACGAGCACACGAAAGGGGCCCGAGGTTCGAACCGAACCTCGGGCCCCTTTCGCGCGAGTACGTACCTCAGTCCTGCTGCCGCTTCGGGCGCCAGACCACCAGCGCGCTGGTCTGCTGGACCTCCTGGTACGGCACCAGATCCCGGCGATAGGACGCGTGCACCGCCGCCTCCCGCTGCTGCATCGCCGCAGCCGCGCCGTCCAGCGCCGACTCCATCTCCGCGACCCGCTGCTGCAACGCCGCGACCTGGTTCTCCAGTTCGATGATCCGCTTGATGCCGGCCAGGTTGATGCCCTCGTCCTGCGACAGCGCCTGCACCGTGCGGAGCAGTTCGATGTCACGGGCCGAGTAGCGCCGGCCCCGGCCGGCGGTGCGGTCAGGAGAGACCAGGCCCAGACGGTCGTACTGGCGCAGGGTCTGCGGGTGCAGGCCCGAGAGCTGGGCCGCCACCGAGATGACGTAGACCGGGGTCTCCTGCGTCAGTTCATACGGGTTGCGTCGACGACCGTCCATCTCGGTCAAGCTCCCTTCGCTGCCTCGAACAGCTCCGCCCGCGGATCCTCGTCCGCGGTCGCCTCGCGATACGCCTCCAGTGCGTCACGAGCCTTCCCCGTCAGCTCCATCGGGACACTCACCTCGACGGTGACCAACAGATCGCCCCGGGTGCCGTCCTTGCGCACCGCGCCCTTGCCCCGCGCGCGCATCGTGCGCCCGTTGGGCGTGCCCGGGGGCAGCTTCAGGGTGACCGGCGGGCCGCCCAGGGTCGGGACCCTGACCTCGCCGCCGAGCGCCGCCTCGTCGAACGTCACCGGCACCGTCACCGTCAGGTTGTCGTCCTTGCGGCCGAAGACCGGGTGGGAGTCGACATGGACGGTGACGTACAGATCGCCCGCCGGACCGCCCCGCTCGCCCGGCGCGCCCTTGCCGCGCAGCCGGATGCGCTGGTTGTCCGCGACCCCGGCCGGTATGCGCACCTGCATCGTCCGGGACGACTTGGCGCGCCCCGAGCCGCTGCACACCTGGCAGGCGTGCTCCGCGATCAGGCCCCGTCCCTTGCAGTCCGGGCAGGGGTCCGTGAGCGAGAAGCCGCCGCCCGAACCGCGGGCGACCTGGCCGGTGCCCACGCACGTCGGGCACACGCGCGGCGTGCCGTTCTTGTCGCCGGTGCCCGAGCACGCCTTGCACGGTGACTGGGACGTCATGCGCAATGGGACCGTCGCGCCGTCCACCGCCTCCGTGAAGCTCAGCGTGACCTCGGTGTCGATGTCCTGGCCGCGCCGGGGCTGCGTACGCGTGGTGCCGCCGCCGCCCCGGTTGAACAGGCCGCCGAAGACGTCCCCGATGCCGCCGCCGAAGCCGCCCGCACCGGAACCGCCGGCACCCTGGGCGCCGCCGCCGAAGAGGTCACCCAGGTCGAAGTTGAACGAGCCGCCGCCCGCGCCCGGCCCCGGGCGGAAGCCGCCGTTGCCGAAGAGGGCGCGGGCCTCGTCGTACTCCTTGCGCTTCTTGGGGTCGCCGAGGACGTCGTTCGCCTCGGAGATCTCTTTGAAGCGCTCCTCCGCCTTGGCGTTGCCCTTGTTGGCGTCCGGGTGGAACTCGCGGGCGAGTTTCCGGTACGCCTTCTTGATCTCGGCCTCGGTGGCGTCCTTGGGGACGCCGAGGACCTTGTAGAAGTCCTTCTCGATGAAGTCCTTGGTGCTCATCCTCGACGTCCCTCCTCTCCGGAAGTCCCCACCTCAATGCTCACGTCAGCCCTCTTCCGGGCCACCGCTCTCCTTGCCGTCCGCCGTGTCGGCCGCCCCTGAGTCCTTGTCGGCCTGGCCGGCCGGCGTCGCCCCGGGCTGGGGCTCGGCCACCGCGACCCGCGCGGGACGCAGGTTGCGCTCGCCGAACTTGTAGCCGGGCTGCAGGATCGCCACGCAGGTCGTCTCCGTGACGTCCGGCGCGTACGAGTGCATCAGGGCCTCGTGGATCGTCGGGTCGAAGGGCTCGCCCTCCTTGCCGAACTGCTGCAGGCCCATCTTCGCGGCGACGGTCTCCAGCGACTCGGCGACGGACTTGAACCCGCCGACCAGTTCGCCGTGGTCCCGCGCGCGCCCGATGTCGTCGAGCACGGGCAGGAGTTCGGTCAGGATGCTCGCGATGGCGATCTCCTTGACCGTGATCCGGTCCCGCTCGACCCGGCGGCGGTAGTTCTGATACTCGGCCTGGAGCCGCTGGAGGTCCGCGGTGCGCTCACCGAGCGCCGTACGTACCTGGTCCAGCTGCGCCGTCAGACCGGCGACCTGTGCTGCTGCTGCGTCCCCGGCCGGGGCCGCCCCCTCCGCAGAGGGGGCGGCCGTCGGCTCGGCGTCGTCGGGGGTGGCGCCGGAAGGGACGTCGGGCTTCTCGTCGAAGCCCGGAGTCTCCTCCGTCACGCGGCACCGTCCTTGCGCTCGTCGTCGACGATCTCGGCGTCCACCACGTCGTCGTCGGCCTTCGGGGCGCCGGCGCCGGGAGCCTCGCCACCGGCGGCCTGCGCGGACTGGGCGTCGGCGTACATGGCCTGGCCCAGCTTCTGCGAGACGGCGGCGACCTTCTCCGTGGAGGTGCGGATCTCGGCGATGTCCTCGCCCTTGAGCGCGGCCTTCAGCTCCTCGATCGAGGCCTCGACCTCGGTCTTGATGTCGCCGGGGACCTTGTCCTCGTTGTCCTTGAGGAACTTCTCCGTCTGGTAGACGAGCTGCTCGCCCTGGTTGCGGGTCTCGGCGGCCTCGCGGCGACGGTGGTCCTCGTCCGCGTACTGCTCGGCCTCCTGGCGCATCCGGTCGACCTCGTCCTTCGGCAGCGAGGAGCCGCCGGTGACGGTCATCTTCTGCTCCTTGCCGGTGCCGAGGTCCTTGGCCGTGACGTGCATGATGCCGTTGGCGTCGATGTCGAAGGCGACCTCGATCTGCGGCACGCCGCGCGGGGCCGGCGGCAGGCCCGTCAGCTCGAACATCCCGAGCTTCTTGTTGTACGCCGCGATCTCGCGCTCGCCCTGGTAGACCTGGATCTGCACGGACGGCTGGTTGTCCTCGGCCGTCGTGAAAATCTCGGAACGCTTGGTCGGGATCGTGGTGTTGCGCTCGATGAGCTTCGTCATGATCCCTCCCTTGGTCTCGATACCGAGGGACAGCGGCGTCACGTCGAGGAGCAGGACGTCCTTGACCTCGCCCTTGAGGACACCGGCCTGGAGCGCGGCGCCGATGGCGACGACCTCGTCCGGGTTCACGCCCTTGTTGGCGTCCCGGCCGCCGGTCAGCTCCTTGACGAGTTCCGCGACGGCGGGCATACGGGTGGAGCCACCGACGAGAACGACGTGGTCGATCTCGGACAGCGCGATACCCGCGTCCTTGATGACGTTGTGGAACGGCGTCTTGCAGCGCTCCAGCAGGTCGGCCGTCAGCTGCTGGAACTGGGCGCGCGTGAGCTTCTCGTCCAGGTGCAGCGGGCCCTCGGCGGAAGCCGTGATGTAGGGCAGGTTGATCGAGGTCTCGGTGGACGAGGACAGCTCGATCTTGGCCTTCTCGGCGGCCTCGCGCAGGCGCTGGAGGGCCATCTTGTCCTTGCCGAGGTCCACGCCGTGGCCGGTGCGGAACTGCTGCACCAGGTAGTCCATGACGCGCTGGTCCCAGTCGTCACCACCGAGGTGGTTGTCACCGTTGGTGGCCTTCACCTCGACGACGCCGTCACCGATCTCCAGGAGGGACACGTCGAAGGTGCCGCCACCGAGGTCGAAGACGAGGATCGTCTGGTCGTCCTTGTCGAGGCCGTACGCGAGAGCGGCGGCCGTCGGCTCGTTCACGATGCGCAGGACGTTGAGGCCCGCGATCTCGCCGGCCTCCTTCGTCGCCTGACGCTCGGAGTCGTTGAAGTAGGCCGGGACGGTGATGACCGCGTCCGTGACCTTCTCGCCCAGGTACGCCTCGGCGTCGCGCTTGAGCTTCTGCAGGATGAAGGCGCTCATCTGCTGCGGGTTGAAGTTCTTCCCGTCGAGCTCGATCTTCCAGTCGGTGCCCATGTGGCGCTTGACCGACCGGATGGTCCTGTCGACGTTGGTGACCGCCTGGCGCTTGGCGACCTCGCCGACCAGCACCTCACCGTTCTTCGCGAAGGCGACGACGGACGGCGTGGTCCTGGCACCCTCGGCGTTGGTGATGACGGTGGGCTCGCCGCCCTCCAGAACGCTGACGACGGAGTTAGTCGTGCCCAGGTCGATGCCGACCGCACGTGCCATTTCAATTCCTCCAGCAGCAATGACGTGAAGCCATGACGTGAGCCATGACTTGAGTGGAACAGGCTCAAGTGTGCATCACCGGCGTCGCCCGGTCAACAGAGCTGAGTCGACCACACTCAACTCTTATCCGTTCCTTACACGCAATGTCGCTCTGACCTGCGCAGATTGCACCGCCGGACCCCGTCGATGCCCGTACACGGGCACCCTCAGCAGCCCCAGTACGACCACCCCGGCCACCCCCACCACCCACCACAGCCCCGATTCCCCGGCCCACCCGCCATGCGCGAGCACCCCCGTCAGCACCGCCCCGAAGGCACCCGCACCGAGCAGCACGACCGCCCCGCGCGGAGTGAGCCCGAGCCGCCGCAGCCGGTGCGCCAGATGATCGGGACCGCCCCGCAGCACCGGCCGCCCGGCCAGCCGCCGCGACACCACCACGAGCACCACGTCCGCGCCCGCCACGGCGGTGAGCGCGAACAACACCCCAGCGCTGGAAGCCAGTTCATGCCCGGTCCGCACGACCACCGCCGCCGAGGCCAGCACGAACCCCGTGAACAGGGACCCGCACGCACCGAGGGCGATCCGCGCGGGATGCCAGTTGTGCATCAGGAACCCGGTGAGCGCGGCGGCGAGGACGCTGAGCAGCACGGCGAGCCCGTCGAGCACCTCGACGGCCGCGCACGCGCCCACCCCGAAGGCGGTGAGCACGCCGACCGTGCCGAGCAGCCCGTCGGCGTGGTCGAGGGACCGGAAGGCGAGGGTCACGAACACGATCCAGAGAAGGGCGAGCAGTCCGCTCCCGAACCCCAGCTCGCCGTACGGCACGACGAACGCGGCGGCGACGGCCGTACCGACGACGAGGAAACGCGCCTTGACCCGCCGTACGTCGGCGACGAGGCCGAGCGCGCCGACGCCCGCCCCGGCGACGAGCAGCTCACCGACCCCGTCGCCCAGAGGGGCGTACCCGGTCCACTCCCCCGCCCCCGCGACCAGGCCCGTCGCGAGGACGACCGCGAGTCCGCCGAGCAGGGGCAGGGGGCGCGCCCGGCGCCGGTCGAGCACGCCCAGGCGCAGGGCGAGGGTCCGCAGGAGAGCGGTGAGGACGGCGGCGAGGAACAGGGCGGTGGTGGCGGCGAGGATCCCGTAGAGCACGAGTTCACGTTAGGTGGAAACGTAACAATTCCGTACGAATAACACGAATTAACACGAATAACATGACAGAACGCTGCCACAACTCCGTCTCAACGTCGTCCGATCGTCATCTGCTCGGCGCCTGATCCGATCGGTTCCGATCGGCCAGTCAGGTAAGCCTCAGCGATCCAGATCACTCCGCCGCTGACTAAAGTGCGGTTCAAGATATGGGCAGTCTCTGGCAGACTGGCCAAGTTACCGCTTAGTAATACTTAGCAAACGCGCAGGCCTGAGGAGCCCTTCCATGCAACTCGCCGCGATCATCGTGTCGCTCGTCCTGACCGTGATCGGCGTCGCGCTGCTCGCACGCGCCATCGGTCAGTTCGTCCGGTACTTCAAGCTCGGCCAGCCGGTCCCGGCCGGCCTGCGGACGGACAACCCCTACCAGCGCAGTGTGACGCTGGTGAAGGAGTTCCTCGGCCACACCCGGATGAACCGGTGGGGCATCGTCGGCTTCGCGCACTGGTTCGTGGCGGTCGGCTTCCTGACCCTGCCGCCGACCCTCGCGCAGGCCTTCGGCCAGCTCTTCTCCGCCGACTGGACGCTGCCGGTGATCGGCGGCTTCCTGCCGTTCGAGCTGTACATCGAGTTCATCGGCGTGATGACCATCCTCGGCATCGCCGTGCTCATCGTGATCCGCCTGCTGAGCCTGCCCTCGCGCCCCGGCCGCAAGTCCCGCTTCGCGGGCTCCAAGGCGGGCCAGGCGTACTTCGTCGAGTACGTCATCCTCACCATCGGCCTCGCGATCTACACCCTGCGCGGCCTCGAGGGCGCGATCCACCACGTCGATCACTACGAGGCCGGGTACTTCGCCTCGTACCCCCTCGTCCTCGCCTTCAAGGGCCTGTCGCTCAGCACCCTGCAGAACCTGATCTACCTCACCGCGATGATCAAGATCGGGACGTCCTTCGTCTGGATGATCGTCGTCTCGCTCAACACCAACATGGGCGTCGCCTGGCACCGCTTCCTCGCGTTCCCGAACATCTGGTTCAAGCGCGAGGCGACCGGCGGCACGGCCCTGGGCGCCCTCCAGCCGATGACGTCCGGCGGCAAGCCGATCGACTTCACCGACCCCGGCGAGGACGACGTCTTCGGCGTCAGCCAGGTCGAGCAGTTCTCCTGGAAGGGCCTGCTCGACTTCTCCACCTGTACGGAGTGCGGTCGCTGCCAGTCGCAGTGCCCGGCCTGGAACACCGGCAAGCCCCTCTCCCCCAAGCTGCTGATCATGTCGCTGCGGGACCACGCCCACGCCAAGGCGCCCTACCTGCTCGCGGGCGGCGGCAAGACGGCGGAGGGCGAGGAGAAGGCGAGCGAGGAGCAGCTCAAGGACGTCCCCGCCGCCGCCCTCGCCGAGGCGGAGCGCCCGCTGATCGGCACCGCCGAGGAGAACGGCGTCATCGACCCGGACGTCCTGTGGTCGTGCACCACCTGCGGCGCCTGCGTCGAACAGTGCCCCGTCGACATCGAGCACGTCGACCACATCGTCGACATGCGCCGCTACCAGGTGATGATCGAGAGCGCGTTCCCCTCCGAGGCGGGCACGATGCTCAAGAACCTGGAGAAGAAGGGCAACCCCTGGGGCCTGGCGAAGAAGCAGCGCCTGGAGTGGCTCAAGGAGCTCGACTTCGAGGTGCCGGTCGTCGGCAAGGACATCGAGGACCTCACCGAGGTCGAGTACCTGTACTGGGTCGGCTGCGCGGGCTCCCTGGAGGACCGCGCGAAGAAGACGACGAAGGCGTTCGCCGAGCTCCTCCACATCGCCGGCGTCAAGTTCGCCATCATGGGCGGCGACGAGAAGTGCACCGGTGACTCCGCCCGCCGCCTCGGCAACGAGCCCCTGTTCCAGGAGCTCGGCATGGAGAACGTCATGGCGCTGAACATGGCGTTCGGCGAGGAGACGGACGACGAGGGCAAGGTGACCGAGGAGTCCCGCAAGCCCAAGTCGGCCAAGAAGATCGTCGCGACCTGCCCGCACTGCCTGAACACGATCGGCAACGAGTACCCGCAGCTCGGCGGCGACTACGAGGTCATCCACCACACCCAGCTGCTCCAGCACCTCATCGACGAGGGCAAGCTGCTCCCGGTCACCCCCGTCGAGGGCCTCATCACCTACCACGACCCCTGCTACCTGGGCCGCCACAACAAGATCTACACGCCCCCGCGCGAGATCATGTCGGCCGTCCCGGGCCTGCGCCAGCAGGAGATGCACCGCCACAAGGAACGCGGCTTCTGCTGCGGCGCCGGCGGCGCGCGGATGTGGATGGAGGAGCGGATCGGCAAGCGCATCAACAACGAGCGCGTCGACGAGGCCCTGTCCCTCAACCCGGACATCGTCTCGACGGCCTGCCCGTTCTGCCTCGTCATGCTGACCGACTCGGTCAACGGCAGGAAGAACGATGGCAAGGCGAAGGAGTCCATCACGGTCGTGGACGTCGCCCAGCTGCTCCTGGAGTCCGTGAAGACGCCGGCCGCCGACGAGCCCCCGGCGGACGACACGGAGTCCGAGAGCACCCCGGAGCCGCAGCCGGTGAAGTAAACCCCCCGGCCGCGCGTCTTCCGCCACCGACAGCCCCCTGCCCCGTACGGGCACGGGGCTGTCGCCGTATCTCGAACACGTGCATCATTACTGAGTAGTAGTTGCCGACGGGGTCAGCGGTCCGGACGAGGTGCGCAGTGCGTGTGCGGGTGCGGGGACGGGTTCCGGTTCGGGTCCCGGGACGGGTGCGGGTTCGGGTGCGCAGAGGCACTTGGGGTACGACGGCCACCGGCGCGCTGACGGCCACCGGCGCGCTGACGGCCATCGGCGCCCTGATCGCGCTCACCGCCTGCGGCCCCGCCCCGCATGGCGCCGGCTCCGCCACCCAGCCGCCCGTCAAGGCCGCCAAGGCCCCCGCCCAACGCCCGATACCGCAGGGCGACGGCAGCGAGACCGCCGACGACTTCAACGGCGACGGCCATCGTGACCTGGTCCTGGGCGACTTGGTCAAGGACCAGCTCCACACCGACGACGCCGGCATCGGCATCGTCTACGGCTCCCCCGGCGGACTCGTCCCCGGCGCCCGCCAGTTGCTCACCCCGGCCCGTCAAGCAGCCCGTACGAAGGGCCAGTTACCGGCGCTCTTCGACGCGACGGCGACCTGCGACCTCGACGGCGACGGCTTCACCGACCTGGTCGTGTCGACGGACCCGCCCTACGACGGCCAGGGCCGGCCCCCGGTGCCCCTCCAACTCCTCTTCGGCTCCCCGGCCGGCCTCACCGGCCGCGCGGTCACCCTCACGATCCCCGACCGGGCCCGCGCCGGCCACGACTGGCCCGACCAGCCGGTGTGCGGCGACTTCGACGGGGACGGCGCCCACGACCTGGTCGTCCACGCCTCGGACGCCCAACTCAGCTATCTGCGCGGCCCGTTCACCCGCAAGGGCACCCCGAAGAAGGCCGGCGCCCCGATCGCCGCCCCCGGCAACGTCCCCACGGGCCCGGCGGCCGACGTGAACCACGACGGATACGACGACCTGATCGTCCGTACGGCGGACGGCGCCACGAAGTCCGCGCTCGTCCTAGGCGGCCCGGCCGGCCCGACGCGCACGGGGACGGTACTGCCCGAGGGCGTCGACGTCGCCCTCGGCCGCTTCGGCAAGGGGAGGAACCTGGACGCGGCGGTGGGCACGCCGGCCGAAACGTCTATGCGCTACGACCTCCCCGACGCGACCTCCGGCGCCCTCGCCTCCCCCGGCTCGATGCTCGACACCGGCGACTTCGACGGCGACGGCCGCGACGAACTCGTCTCCAGCGGCTCACGGTTGCGGGTGTTCCGGGCGCGCACGACGGCGGCCGGCCTCTCGACGGCGGGCATGGTGACGGTCGCCCCACCGACCCGGGGCACGACCCGGGTCCTCACGGTCGGCGACTTCGACGGGGACGGCCGGGCGGACCTGGTGGTGCGGACGTATCGGGGGGAGACGTGGGACGAAATCGCCGTCTACCCCGGGATGAAGGGTGCGACAGTGACGGCGAAGCCAACGGTGACGTTCTCCACGTCGGAATTCCTGTAGGGGTCCTGAAAGGGTTCTTACTGAGGCCCTCAACTCCCACACGCCCCTTGGCCGTCGCCGTCCGGCGGCGAGGGCTCGCTACGGCGGCTGCTCGGCTCAGCCGGGGGGGATCACGACGGCCGGGTGACCTCCGTGCCGGAGAGCCGGATCGACGGGATGCTTCCTGTAACGGAGAGAAACGGGACGCTTCCCTAGGGGAAATGTGAAGGCCCCCTTAGGGGATGTCACAGGTCGGCAGCAAAGCGGGGTCCGGAAGCCCGGGCCCCGCCCCTCACTCTCCGGGACCAGGTACGTTCGATGACGTGGCTGGATTCAGGATCGGACGCGGCGGCCGGGACAACCGCCCCCCGCAAGCGCGACCGCAACAACAACCGCGGCAGCAGCCGTACGGCCAGCAGCCCCCACAGGGCGGCCCGTCGTACGGCTACCCCTCCGCGCCGCAGCAGCAGCCGTACGCCGGCGGACAGCCGTCGTACGGCGGCCCGGGCAACGCCGGAGGCCGGGCGTGGCCCCCGCAGGCGAACGCCGGCGGCGGTTACGGCGGGCCGGGCGTACCCGGCGGCGGACACGGCGAGCCGGAGTACTTCGGCGACGACGGGCGCGGGCACAGCCCCGGTCCCGGACCCGGTCCCCGGCAGGGTCACCCGAACGCCCCCGTGGACCCGTACGCGGCCAACAACCCTGGTCACACACAGGCGTTCTCGACCGGCGACGACCCGTACAACCAGGGCGACACCTACCGCGCGGGCGCCGCGGCAGCGCCGGCCGGTCCGCGGCTGCGCTGGAAGGAACTGCTGCGGGGCATCGTCACCGCCCCCGACCGCACGTTCCTCCAGATGCGCGACTACCAGGTGTGGGCGCCGGCCATCGTCGTCACGTTCGTGTACGGCCTGATCGCCGTCTTCGGGTTCGACGACACCCGCGAGACCACGATAAACGCGACGCTCAACAACGCGATCCCGATCGTGCTGACGACGGCCGTGGCGATGGTCCTGAGCGCCTTCGTCCTGGGCGTGGTCACCCACACCCTGGCCCGCCAGCTCGGCGGCGACGGCGCATGGCAGCCGACGGTCGGCCTCTCCATGCTGGTCATGTCCATCACGGACGCCCCCCGCCTCCTGGTCGCGATGTTCGCGGGCGGCGACGCCCCCCTCGTACAGATCCTCGGCTGGGCGACCTGGATCGCGGCAGGCGTACTCCTGACCATCATGGTCCGCCGCTCCCACGACCTCCCGTGGCCGAAGGCACTGGGCGCGTCGGCGATCCAGCTGGTCGCGCTGCTGTCGATCGTGAAGCTGGGAACGTTCTGACGTAGGACGACCGCGGTACGGCAGTACGTACGAGGGGGGCTCCCGGCATCGGCCGGGAGCCCCCCTCTGCGGTGCTTGCGGTGCTTCCCCTGCTCAGGCGTCGAGAACCTGACCCTTACGACGGGTCACGGGTGCCTGGACGGACCACGGGAAGTTGATCCAGTCATCAGTCCGCTCCCACACGTACTCGCACTTCACGAGGGACTGCGTCTTCTCGTAGATCACCGCGGAACGCACCTCGGCGACAGCTCCGAGGCAGAAGTCCCGCACCAGCTTGAGCGTCTTGCCGGTGTCGGCGACGTCGTCGGTGATGAGGACCTTCTTGTCGGAGAAGTCGATGGCGTTGGGGACGGGCGCGAGCATGACGGGCATGGGAAGCGTGGTCCCGACGCCGGTGTAGAACTCGACGTTGACCAGATGGATGTTCTTGCAGTCGAGGGCATACGCGAGCCCCCCGGCGACGAACACCCCGCCCCGCGCGATGCTGAGCACGACATCGGGCTCGTACCCGTCGTCGGCGATGGTCTGGGCGAGCTCGCGGACGGCGACGCCGAACGCCTCGTAGGTCAGATTCTCCCGTATGGCGGTCATACCTGCGTCCGGTGGAAGTTGAGGAAGGACCGGGAGGCGGTGGGCCCGCGCTGCCCCTGGTACCGGGAGCCGTACCGCTCACTGCCGTACGGGAACTGGGCCGACGAGCTCAGCTGGAACAGGCACAGCTGGCCGATCTTCATACCGGGCCAGAGCTTGATGGGCAGCGTCGCGAGATTGGAGAGTTCGAGCGTCACATGGCCGCTGAACCCCGGGTCGATGAACCCGGCGGTGGAGTGGGTGACGAGCCCGAGCCGCCCGAGCGAGCTCTTGCCTTCGAGGCGGGAGGCGAGGTCGTCCGGGAGCGTGATGACCTCGTAGGTCGAGGCGAGCACGAACTCCCCGGGGTGGAGGATGAACGGCTCGTCGCCCTCGGGCTCGACCAGACGCGTCAGGTCGGCCTGCTCGATCGAGGGGTCGATGTGGGGGTAGCGGTGGTTCTCGAACACCCGGAAGTAGCGGTCGAGGCGCACGTCGACGCTCGACGGCTGCACCATGGATTCGTCGTAGGGATCGATCCGTACCCGCCCGGAGTCGATCTCGGCCCGGATGTCCTTGTCTGAGAGAAGCACGCCCCGAGGATACGCAAGACGCGCGAACCCGACGCCACCGGCCGGTTCCGCGCGCCCGCGCTACTTCTCCTCCACCTACTCAGCCGGCGGTGCTCCGCTGCTGCTGGTGCTCCAACGTCACCGGCACCACACTGCGGAGCCGCGCGCAACGCGGACACCGGACCAGCCGGCCGGGGCCGAGCCGCTCGGCCTGCTGCATCGGGAACGAAGCGGTGCTGAACACGTGCCCTTCGGCACAACGGACGACGGTGCGCTCGATCAAGTCCTCAGAGTCCCTTCCCCAAGAGCCGTCGCCGGTCACTGTCGAGACCGACGAGGACCGCAACATTACGGGACGAAAAGGGCGCCCTCCGGACGGCACTCCGATCCCGCCCAGCCCCTCTTCGGCGCCCCCACCGTACGCCCCAACTCCGGGCGCCCGCAGCCGGGTCGCGGCGCGAAGAGGCGTCTGATTCGGGTGCGGTTGGGGTGCGGTTCACGCCTGGAACACCTTCGGAATCCCCCGGAAACGGGAGCAGGCCCCACGGCTTCGGCGCCGGGGGCCTGGCGTACGGTAGAGTGACTGAGCGTTCGGACACCGGCCTGACCGGCGTCTTACGCGGGTGTAGTTTAGTGGTAGAACATCAGCTTCCCAAGCTGAGAGTGCGAGTTCGATTCTCGTCACCCGCTCCAGAATTTGCCCCCAGGTCAGCGGCCTGGGGGTTGTTTGTTGTCTAGTCCAATTTTGGGGGCGGCGTGCCCTCCGCGTGCCCTAAGTGCAGGTCGAGGCCCCTTCCCGCGACCCTCCAAGGGGCCACTTCGGGGGTCACGGCCGCGATGCGTCCCGAACCGTGAGACGCATTCAATGTGACCTGGGCCACCGTTACCGGCAAGGGTTGCGAAGTCGCGTAAGCAAAGCTGGCGTTGCGCCAGGGTCCGCTCAGCCGAACCGAGCCGGCTGCCCCGCGTCAGGCAGGAAACAGTTCGAGGATGCGGGTGACCCGCCCCCAGCCGGCCACCAGCGTCGCTGCGAGAACCGCTGCCCCCAGGGTCAGCCAAGGACGCACGTCTTCTCCCACCCCTATCGACGGCAGGGCGCGCGCGGCGCCGGCTGCCGCAGCCATGGCCGCGAGAATCGCCATGGCCACGTGGGCCGACTCGCGCCAGGTGTTCCGCAGACACGCGACACGGGCCGGACGCCTTGGAGCAGCTCAGCGGGCAGGAGCGCTGCAGACCCTCGGTTGGCGGACGCCGGCCGAGGTCTTCGAAGAGCAGCTACGCTCGCTGCAGCAGCCCGGTGTTGCAACGACCAATTGAACTCGCCGAGTACACGTCCGAGGCGTACAACAACCTCTGTGACCATCTGGACGTGGTGCAGTCCATGGGACGGGTGGGGTCCGCGCTGGACAACGCCGCCGCGGAGAGTTTCAACTCGCTGATCAAGGTCGAGTACATCCACCGCCGACGATTCGCGACCCGGACCGAGGCCCGCCTGAAGATCGCCACATGGATCACCGGGTTCTACCACCCGCGCCGACGGCACAGCGCGGCCGGCGGCCTGCCGCCCGAGGAGTTCGAAAGGATCATCGCCGAAGCACGCGGGCAACACGGCCAGGAAGATCAGGCCGCATAACCAAAGTCTCTACGGTGCCAGGGGATTGACACATGCCGGCTCCCCTGGAAAGACCTACGCCCCCAGAGAGGCACCCGTTCAGCTGGACTTTCGGTTATATAGGATCACTTATGCTCACCCGGACAAAGGTAATGTCGTCGCGGAGGCTTGGCACCATGGGTCTGGATCTGAACCTGCTGGTGCCCTTGGACGCCGTGCTGCAGGAGCGCAGTGTGACGCGGGCCGCCCAGCGGCTCGGTCTGAGTCAGCCCACCGTCAGTGCCGCACTGGCCCGGCTGCGCCGCCACTTCGGCGACGAGCTGCTCACCCGCGTGGGCAACCAGTACGAACTCACCCCGCTGGCCGAGCGCCTGGCCTCGCACGCCAAACGGACCCTCGACTCGGCCAACCGGGTCTTTGGCACCCGCCCCGACTTCGACCCCGCCATCGCCGAGCGCGAGTTCACCCTGACCGTGACCGACGTCCAGCTCGCCACCTTCGGGCGCATCCTGACCGCCCTGGTGCACGAGGCGGCGCCGGGGGTGAAGTTGCGGTTCCAGCACAACAGCCCGCACCTCGTCCGCGGCGCCCAGGAGCACCTGCGCAACCTCGACGGCATGGTGCTGCCGCAGGGCCTGCTGGCGAACGTCCCCGGCATCGATCTGTACGAGGACCGCTGGGTGTGCGTCATGGCGCACGACACCGTCACCTCCGCTCCGCCGACTCCGGAGGAACTGGCCACCCGCCCCTGGATACTGCCCTATTACCTCCCGTCGTGCGGCTTCTCGCCCCTGCACGGGCTGCATGCCCACGGCATCGAACCGCGGGTCGAGGTCGCCATCGAGAACTTCCTCACCATGCCGTACCTGATCGCTGGAACCGACCGGGTCGGCGTGGTCCCCGAAAGCGCCACCCGCCTGTTTCCCTCCGACAGCGGCACGGTCGTGGTCGAACTGCCCTTCGGCGGAGGTCGGTTGCTGTATTCCCTGTGGTGGCATCCCCTGCATGAACGCGACCCGGCACACCTCTGGTTGCGCAGGACCGCGGTCGAGGCCGGTCGAATGGTCGCCGCGAGCACGGCGCAGACCGTACCCACCGGCACACCGCACACCTGATCACACCCTCGGAAACCGACCTCCGCAGCGGTATTGATCCCATCTATGCCCGTCATCGGCGATTTCGCGTTCACAAAGCAGACAGCGGCAGCCAGAGTTGATCACGCCCAGAGCGACTGAGCTTGTCACCCCACCTTTCGTTTCTCGGAGTTCAACAGTGATACCCAGCGCGTTGCAGACGCTACGGGCAGGACATGTTTCACCCCCGAAGGCGTCGGCCCGCGCCAGGATGCTGGACGAGGTCGTGCGGCGAGGCACGTTCGTCGGCCTCACGGTGGGCATGATGCCCGGCACCATGGCGGCTCTTCCGGCCGTGGTCGCGCGTAGGGCGGCCATGGCGGACGCCAGCGCCAAGTCCATCGCCTCGGGCGTCCGGGTCGTTCCCGGAATCAACGCCGACATCGGCTCCGACAAACCTCACGGTGTCTACCCCACACCCTGACCCCTTTCGCCGAGTTGGGCATGTCGCACCGTGACGTACTGCGGTCCGCGCCCAGCGAGGCAGCCGACGTGGTCGGCCGGACCGGACACAAGGGCGCCCGGCGCCCCGGTTCCGACGCCGACCTCCTCGCGCTCGGCAGCTCCCCGACCGACGCCGTCTCCGCGGTCACCGACATCCGTGCGGTGTACCGGACAGGCCACCGGGCCCGCCGAGCCAACCCCCCCTCCCACAGAACAAGAGAGAGCACACGCAACTGATGCGTACGCACAAGGCACCCCAACTCGCCGCCGCCGCCTTGGCGGTCGTGCTTGCCACGCCCGGCGTGGCCGCCGCCTGCCCGTGGAACGGAGACGACAACAGCACGTACTACATCTCGATCGGCGACTCGATAGCCGCCGGCTACCAGCCGGACGTGAACCGGGACACGGACGTCGCCTACTCCGACCAGCTCTACGCCCAGCTCAAGCAATACCAGCCGGGACTGAAGCACATCCGCCTCGGCTGCGACGGCGAGACCACCGCATCGCTGCTCAAGGGCGGCACCTGCTCCTACCCGAACGCCCAGTCCCAGCTGGACGCCGCCCTGAAGGCCATGGCCCAATACAAGGGCAAGGTCGCCTACGTCACCGTCGACATCGGCGCCAACGACATCCTGGAGTGCGTCAGCAAGACCACCGGCGCATTCGACCAGGCCTGCGTCAACCGCGCCACCCAGGCCATCCCCCAGAACGTCGCCCAGATCACCGGCGCACTGCGCGCGGCGGGGACCCCGAACACCAAGTTCGCGGGCATGACGTACTACAACCCGTTCCTGGGGCAGTGGCTCAACGGCCAGGGCGGGCAGGAGACCGCCAAGGGCTCGGTCTCCCTGGTCAACGCCGAGAACGCGGCCCTGTCGCAGGTGTACTCCCGCGCCGGCTTCAAGGTCGCCGACGTGGCCAGAGCCTTCGGCTCGAACGACTTCACCCCCATCAACGTGCCCGGTTACGGCGAGGTGCCCTCGAACGTGGCCAAGGTCTGCCAGCTGACCTGGGCCTGCACCAAGCAGGACCCCCACCCGAACGCCTCCGGCCACACAGTGATCGCCGGCACCTTCGCGGCGGTCCTGCGGCAGGGTTAGGCATCCCGGCCGTGACGACAGGGAGGCATGTGCCCACCTTCGGGTGGGCACATGCCTCCCGCCGTCCCTGATCAAGCACGTCATGACGTCACTGGACGCGTGACGCCCGCGCCGACGCCGCCAGTGTCAAGCCGGATCGCCCAGCCGGGATCCCGACATTCGCCCGAAGTGAGGAAGGGATCCGCTGCGGAGGAGTTCGAGAACCCCTCTGAACTGGAGCAACGTCCGGGGAGCCCCGCCGCCATCTGATGCCCGCCCACGACTACCGAGCCGAGATGACCATCCGCTTCGCCATCGGGGAGCAGATCACCCGCGTCGTCGGCCTTGCCACCGCGGCCTGAGCACAGGCCCGGCTCCCAAGCCCACCCTGCCCCCACGCACCGTCAGGCAGTCACACACCCCACAACGTGACAACGCCTGTGCCAGGCCCAGCCGCGGTGCGAGACGGGCGGGCCCCTGCGTTGAACTGAGAGAATTCACATGTCCGAAGCAGCCGCAGCAGTTCTGGCTCGTTTCAGTGAACAGGTGCTGGGTCTCCCCCTGCCCGTGGGAATCCGCCTCTGGGACGGCAGCACGGCCGGCCCCGAGGACGGGCCGGCCTTCGTCCTGCGT
>NZ_LGDW01000455.1 GCF_001280005.1 Streptomyces sp. NRRL WC-3618
CCCCCCCCACCCCCCGCCGGTCGAACTGGAGACTGACCCCGTGTACCCGAAGCTCGGCATTACCCGTCCCGGCAGCCGGCGCCGGCATGTGCGCGGCCCACGATGAGCGCCCGTCGCACCATGCGTGCGTTCGTTCTCAACGCCCCCGGCAAGTACGAGGTCCAGGAGGTCCTCACCCCCGTGGCCGCCCCCGGTGAGGTCGTCGTCGACGTCGAGCGGGTCGGCGTGTGCGGCACCGACATGGAGTTCCACACCGGCGCGATGGCCTATCTCCACCAGGGTCACTCCGCCTATCCGATGCGCCTGGGCCACGAGTGGTCGGGGCGGGTGGCGGCGGTCGGTGCCGGTGTCGACGCCGCGTGGACCGGCCGCCGCGTCATGGGCGACACGATGCTCGGATGCGGTGTCTGCCGCCGCTGCCTGCGCGGTCGCGGGCATGTGTGCGAGCAGCGCCAGGAGGTCGGCATCCGCGGGGAGCGGGCCGGTGCGCTCGCCGAGCAACTCGCGGTGCCCGCTTCCTCGTTGCACGCCCTGCCCGACTCCGTCGACGCGGTGCTGGGCGCGTTGGTCGAGCCCGGCGGCAACGCTCTGCGCGCCGCCCGAGCCGCCGAACTCCGGCCCGGTGACCGGGTCCTGGTCCTGGGTCCGGGCACGATCGGTCTCCTGGTCGCGATGTTCGCCCGGGCCGCCGGTGCGGAGGTCCACCTGATGGGCGCGACGGACAGTTCGCTCGCCTTCGCCCGCGACCTGGGCTTCGAGCACGCCTGGCGGGAGGACTCCGTCCCGGATCTGCCGTACGACGCCGTCGTGGACGCCTCCAACGCGGCCCATCTTCCGGACCTGGCCCTGGAGTTGGTCGAACCGGCGGGCCACGTCGTCTACATCGGGCTGGCCGGCGTACCCAGCCGTATCGACACCCGCACGCTCGTCCTCAAGGACGTCACCGCGGTCGGCGTCCTGTCCGCCTCCCCCGGCCTCGAGGCCACCATCCGGGCGTACGCCGAGGGTTCGGTCGACCCGAGGCCGCTCGTCGCCGCGACGGTGGGGCTGGACGACGTCGGAGCCGTCCTCGCGGGTGAACGCCCGGCGGGCGCGGGTCCAGGACCCAAGTTCCATGTGGACCCGCGCCTGGGCTGAGCAGGTGCCGGGCCGGCTCAGGGGGCGGTGATGCCGTCGATGACGTGACGGAGGAAGCCGGCCGCGGTGCCGCCGTCGCAGACACGGTGGTCGAAGGTCAGCGACAGGTGGACGATCTCGCGCACCTCCACCCGTCCGTTCACCGCCCAGGGGCGTTCCACGAGGCGGCCGATACTGAGCATGGCCGTCTGGGGGTGGTTGAGCAGCGGGGTGGCACCGTCCACGCCGAGCACGCCGTAGTTGTTGAGGGTGAACGTGCCGCCGGTGCGGTGTTCGACGGGGAGCGCGCCTCGTCGGGCCAGGCCGGTGAGGCGGCGCAGTTCGGTGGCGAGGTCGTCCAGGGGCAGCCGGTCGGCGTCCCGTACGACGGGGACGACCAGCCCGTCGTCGGTCTGCGCGGCGAAACCCAGGTGCACCTGCGGCAGCCGGACGATCTCCGAACGGGCGTCGTCCACCCGGGCGTTCAGCGCGGGGAAGGCGGCGAGCCCGGTGAGAGCGGCCCTGGCCAGCAGGGGCAGAAGACCCGTGCCGAGGGTGTCACGGGCGGCGAGCAGGGCGGTGGCGTCGGCGTCCGCCCAGATGGTGACGGCGGGGGTGTCCCGGTGGGTGCGGGCGAACTTCTCGGCGACCGCGTCCAACGGGAGCCGGAGTCCGGGCTGCCGGTCGGCTGGCGCGGCGCTGGGCCCGTTGTTCACCGGCCTGTTCTGTGGCCGGCTCTGTGGCTGGTTCTGCGACGTGTGCTGTGCCGGTGCCACACCGTTTCTCGTGGCCCGGCGCGCCCCGCCCGTCCCGTACCCGGTGAGGACCGCGCCCGAGTCGCCCTCGGGGGCGGCCTCCGCCACCGACAGCAGCGGCGCGCCCACCTCGACGATCTCGCCGGCGCGACAGTGCAGGGCGGTCACGGTCCCGGCGAAGGGCGTCGGGAGGGCGACCACGGACTTGGCCGTCTCGACCTCGACGACGGGCTGGTCATGCGTGACGCTGTCGCCCACGGCGACCGTCCACTCCAGCACCTCGGCCTCGGCCAGCCCCTCGCCCAGGTCCGGCAGCAGGAAGGTGCGGTCCCCGGGAGCCGGCTCCACCTCGGTGAGGGACACCGGCGTCGGCCGCCGTCCGCCCTGGCCGCCGTCCGGCAGCAGGCGGCGGAGCCCCGCCAGCACCCGGCCGACGCCCGGCAGATGGGCATCCTCCAGCAGGGGCGGCGGATACGGGATGTCGAGGCCGGTGACGCGCAGTACCGGCGCGCGCAGCGCGTCGAAGCAGCGCTCCTGCACCCGGGCCGCGATCTCGGCGCCGACACCGGCGAACCCCTGAGACTCGTGCACCACCAGGCAGCGGCCGGTGCGCCGTACGGAAGCGGTGAGCGCGTGGTCGTCGAGCGGGACGAGGGTGCGCAGGTCCAGCACCTCCACGTCGAGGCCCTCGGCCACCGCCTCCCGCGCCGCGGCCAGGGCTACGGCGACCGACGGGCCGTACGCGACGAGCGTGGCGTCGGTGCCGGGTCGACGCACCGCGGCCGTACCGAACGGGCTGGTGGTGAGGGGGAGTTGGATGTCCTCCTTGGTCCAGTAATGGCGCTTGGGTTCCAGGAAGACCACGGGGTCCGGGTCCTCGATCGCCTCCCGCAGCAGCGAGTACGCGTCGCCGACCGTGGCGGGGGTGACGACCTTCAGGCCGGCCGTGTGCGCGTAGTAGGCCTCGCTGGAGTCGCTGTGGTGCTCGACTCCGCCGATGCCGCCGCCGTACGGGATGCGGACGACCATGGGCAGGGCGAGGGTGCCGCGGGTGCGGTTGCGGAACTTGGCCACATGGGAGGCGATCTGTTCGAACGCCGGGTAGGCGAACGCGTCGAACTGCATCTCCACCACCGGCCGGAATCCGGCCATGGCCATACCGACGGCGAGGCCGGCGATGCCCGCCTCCGCGACCGGGGTGTCGAAGCAGCGGCGGTCGCCGAAGGTGTCCGCGAGCCCGTCGGTGACCCGGAAGACACCGCCGAGCCGGCCGACGTCCTCGCCGAAGACGACGACGCGTTCGTCCGCCGTGAGCGCGTCCCGCAAAGCGGTGTTGAGGGCCTGTGCCATCGTGGCCGCCATCTCAGTTTCCCTCCAACTCGGCTCGCAGGGCGGCGCGTTGCTCGGTCAGTTGCGGGGTCGGGGCGCTGAACACATGGTCGAACAGCGCGAGCGGGTCCGGTGCGGGGTCCTCGGCGAGCCTGATCCGCACGTCGGCGGCGTACGCCTCGGCCTCCGCCGCCGCTGCCGTGACGTCGTCCTCGGTGAGCATGCCGCGCTCGCGCAGCCAGTTCTCCAGCCGGTCGATCGGGTCGCGCCCGCGCCAGTGCTCGGCCTCCTCGGCCGGACGGTAGCGGGAAGGGTCGTCGGCGCTGGTGTGCGGGGCCATCCGGTAGGTGTGCGCCTCGATCAGCCAGGGGCCGCCGCCCGCGCGCGCTTCCTCGACCGCCCTGCCCAGGACGGCGAGTACGGCCGCGACATCGTTGCCATCCACCTGTTCGGAGCGGACGCCGTAACCGATTCCCTTGTACGCCAGGCTCGGTGCCGCGCTCTGAGCGGAGAGCGGGACGGAGATGGCGTAGCGGTTGTTCTGCACCAGGAAGACCACGGGCGCCCGCAGGACGCCCGCGATGCCCAGTGCCTCGTGGAAGTCGCCCTCGCTGGTGGCGCCGTCGCCGACGAGCGCGAGGGCGACCGTGTCCGTGCCCTTGAGGCGTTCGCCGTGGGCCAGCCCGGTGGCGTGGGTGGCGTGGGTGGCCAGCGGGGTGCACTGGGGTGCGGTGCGGTGGCGTACGGGGTCGTAGCCGCAGTGGCCGTCGCCGCGCAGCAGGGTCAGCGCCTCGACGGGGTCGATGCCCCGGCTGACCAGCGCCACGCAGTCGCGGTAGGTGGGGAACAGCCAGTCGGTCGGGCGCAGTGCCAGCGCGGCACCCACCTGGCAGGCCTCCTGGCCGAGGCTGGACGGGTGGACCGCCAGCCGGCCCTGGCGGGCCAGCGCGGTCGCCTGTTCGTCGAAGCGTCGCCCGAGAACCATTTTCCGGTAGGCCGCCAGCAGCACGCCGGAATCCGGCATTTCGTAGTTCCCGCGATCCGGGGCCGGGCCAGCCGAATCAGTCGATTCGATCTGATCGCCTGTCGGCGTTTCTCCCTTAAAGGGGAAAAAGCGTACCGGAACTTGGGATGGAAGCCATTGCGAAGGCGAAAGTGAGGGCGCGAACAGCGGATCCGCCCGCTCGGCCACTGCTTCGTTCGTCGGTTGGTCGCCCAATTCTCCGCCGTCCTCTCCATCACGACGCGTGCGCGCCCCGAGTGCTCCACCAGGGCTAACACAGCTTCACCTCTCCATCAGAGAAGGGAAGATGAAGCGGAACTGAACTCTCCACTGGTGTGGACCACCTCACTTGACTGAACCGAACGTCAATCCATCGTTGGTGCGACGGCTATGCGCGGGTCACCTTTCCTTCGCATGACTCCGGCTGCAATTGACCCGCGAAGCACGGTCCTGCGGAAGGCAATGGAAATGTCCCCCGTACACCCCCAAGTACGCCCGGGAAATCGTCACTACACACTCGTCTGTTCCTCCTGCGGTACCGGCTACGAGGACGACGGCCTGATTCTCGACTGCTCCCGACCGCACGATCCGGCGTTCCTGCGCACCGAGTACTCCACACCAGCCGGGTACGGGGGTGCCGGCGGACGCACCGGCACCGGGCTGTTCCGCCACGCCCCGCTGCTGCCGGTGGCGCGGACCTTCCCCGGCGTGCCCGGCCCGGTCGTCCAGCGCGCCGACCGGCTCGGCCGGCGCATCGGCCTCGACCAGTTGTGGGTCGCCTTCAACGGGTACTGGCCGGAACGCGGGGCTCAGTTGCCGACCTGCACCTTCAAGGACTTCGAGGCGTACACGGTGCTCGGCCGGCTGCCCGCCGACCCGCCCGTGCTGGTGATCCCGTCGGCGGGCAACACCGCCGCCGCCTTCGCCTGGGCCGCGACCCTCCATCAAGTACCCTGTCTGCTCGTCGTACCCGCCCCGGCACTGGCCGGTCTGCGCTTTCCCGCCCCACTCGACCCCTGCGTACGCGTCGTCGCCCTCGACGGCGCCACCTACAGCGACGCCATCGCCTGCGCCGACCTGCTGGCCCAACTGCCCGGACACCAGGCGGAGGGCGGCAGCCGCAACGTCGGGCGCCGCGACGGTCTGGGCACCGTGATGCTGGCGGCTGCCGAGGCGATCGGTCGCCTCCCGCAGACGTACGTACAGGCGGTCGGTAGCGGTACGGGAGCCATCGGCGCCCATGAGGCGGCGCGCCGGATCCGGACCGGCGACGAGGCGCTGCCGCGCCTGCTGATGTGTCAGAACGCCCCGTTCGCCCCGCTGTTCGAGGCCTGGCGGTCCGGCGGCCGGGCCGCGGCACACCGGGAACACGAGCCGCTGGCCCGTGAACTGACCAACCGGCGGCCGCCGTTCACCGTCCACGGCGGCGTGCGCGATGTGCTCACGGAGAGCGGCGGCGACGTGCTGTGTGTTGACAACGTTGCCGCTCTCGCCGCCATGGAGCTGTTCGAGGAGACCGAGGGCATCGACATCGAACCGGGCGCGGGAGTCGCGCTGGCCGCCCTCGCGGACGCGGTACGTGCCGGGCTCGTCGACCGCGACGAACTGGTCCTCCTCAACATCACGGGCGGCGGCCGGGCCCGGCAGGCCCGCGACCTGCGGCTCGTCCCCGCCGAGCCCTGGCTGCGCGTGCCCTGGCCCACCACCGGCGACGGCCCGCGCACGGTCGCCGAGCAGGTCGTCCGGCACCTGACGTACGCGCCCGCCGCTGCCGCAGCGGCCCGTTGACGCACCACCTCCCCCACAGCACCGCACCCTCACTCCCCCACACCCCCACCGGAGCCCGCCGATGACCGTAAGCCGTGGCCTGGAGCCGTCCGCCGCCCAGCGCTCGATGTGGTTCGGCCAGCGGCTCGACGGCGCCGGTGCCGCCTACAACGTAGGCGAGTACACCGAGATCCACGGGCCCGTCGACCCGGAGCTGTTCCGTACGGCCGTACGGCTGGTGGTGGACGCGACCGAGACGCTGCGGTCCCGGTTCGCGGCGGACGACGACGGTGTGCGGCTGCTGGTGGACGCCGGTCCCGCGTGGACGATGCCCGTCGTCGTCTCGGCGGGGGCAGAGGCCGCGCGGGAGTGGATGGCGGACGACTTCGGCACTGCCTTCGACCTGTTCCGAGGCCCGTTGTTCCGGTACGCGTTGCTGTGCGTCGCGGACGACCACTGGATCTGGTACCAGGCGTACGATCACATCGCTGTCGACGGCTTCAGCTGCTCTCTGATCGCCCGCCGGGTGGCCGACGCGTACACCGCGCTCGCGGCAGGCGCTGCGCACAACCCGCCACCCGCGCCCCTCGCCCCGCTGATCACCGCCGACCAGGCCTACCGCGCCGACGGGCGGCACGAACGCGATCGCGCCCACTGGACGAACGCCCTCGCCGGCCGGCCCGACCCGGTGAGCCTGTCCGCCCGGCCGCCCCAGGTCGGCGACCGCTTCCTGCGCCGCACCGGCCATCTCCCCGAGCCCGCCGGGGACTTGGTCCACTCCGCCGCCGAACTCGCCGGTACCCGCTGGTCGCGCGTGGTCCTCGCGGCGACGGCCGCCTATCTGCACCGGCTCACCGGCGCCCATGACATCGTCCTCGGCCTCGCGGTCACCGCCCGGCAGAGCGAGACGGAACTCGCGACCCCGGGCATGGCGTCCAACGTGCTGCCCCTGCGGCTGTCCGTACGCCCGGACACCCCGGCCACCGACCTCGTACGCCAGGCCGCCCGGGCCACCCGCGACCTGCTGGCCCATCAGCGCCACCGGGGCGAGGAGCTGCGCCGCGACCTGAACTGGCCGCAGGACGGCCCCCGTTACTTCGGGCCTGTCGTCAACATCATGGCCTTCGGACCGGAGTTGCGCTTCGCCGGACACCCGACCACTCGCCACAACCTGTCCACGGGCCCGGTCGAGGACCTCGCGGTCAACGTCTACGACCGCGCCGACGGCCAGGGCGTCCGGGTCGATCTCGACGCCAGTCCCGAGCACTACGCCGACGCCGAACTCACCGCCCACCACCGGCGTTTTGGCCACTTCGTGGAACGGTTCGCGGCTGCGGCCACGGAGCCCGGCACGGTCGTGGGGCGGGTGGCACTGACGCTCCCCGGCGAGCAGGCGCGGCTCGACGGTCCGGCTCCCGCCTCCGTCGTACGTGGGGGTGGTATGCCGGGACTGTTCGCGGCCCGCGTGGCAGCCGACCCCGACGGGATCGCCGTCGTCCACGGCGAACAGACCATCACTCGCAGCGAGTTGAACGCCCGCGCGAACCGGCTCGCCCACCGTCTGCTCCGGCTCGGCGTCCGGCCCGAGGACCGGGTCGCGGTCCTGACGCACCGCTCCGACGAGCTGATCGTGGCGTTGCTGGCCGTCCTCAAGGCGGGCGGCGCGTACGTCGGACTCGATCCGCGCGCCCCGGCCGCCCGTACCCGGCGGATCCTCACGGAGACCGGCGCGCCGGTACTGCTGTCGGACACCGCCGACGGCAGCGCGTACGACGGCCTCCGCGTCGTCACCTGCAGCGACCCCTCGCTCGTCACCGAGCCCGACAGCGACCCCGAAGTGCCCCTACACCCCGACCAGTTGGCCTACGTCAGCTACACCTCGGGCTCCACCGGTACGCCCAAGGGGGTCGCCGTCACCCATCGGGACGTCGTCGCGCTGGCCGCCGACTCGGCGTTCGGGGGCGGCGCGCACGCACGGGTGCTCGTCCATTCGCCGACCGCCTTCGACGCGTCCACGTACGAGATGTGGGTGCCCTTGCTGGGCGGGGGCACGGCCGTGGTCGCGGGGGCCGAAGAGGACATCGACGCCGCCGGGGTCGCCCGGCTGACGGCTCGGCACGGACTGACGGCGCTGTGGCTGACCGCCGGGTTGTTCCGGCTCGTCGCCGAGCAGGATCCGGGCTGCTTCGCCGGGCTGCGCCAGGTGTGGGCCGGCGGCGAGGCCGTCCCCGCGTCCGCGGTGCGCCGGGTCCTGGCGGCGTGTCCCGGTCTGACGGTCACCAATGGCTACGGCCCGACCGAGACGACCACTTTCGCCACCTGCCGACCCTGCCCGGACGGCGCCGGGGTGCCCGACGCGCTGCCGATCGGCCGACCGCTCGACGGGATGCGTGCCTATGTGCTCGACGGTGCCCTGCGGCCCCTTCCGGCGGGCGTCGTCGGTGAGCTGTACGTGGCCGGGCCCGGTGTGGCGCGCGGCTACCTCGGCCGCCCCGAGGCGACCGCCGAACGCTTCACCGCCGATCCGTTCGGCCCGCCGGGCGCCCGTATGTACCGCACCGGGGACCGCGTCCGCCTGGACGGGAACGGCGAGCTGGAGTTCCACGGGCGGGCCGACGGTCAGGTCAAGCTGCGCGGTTTCCGCGTCGAGCCCGGCGAGGTCGAGACGGTGCTCGCCGCGCATCCGCAGGTCGCCCAGGCGGTCGTGGTCGTCCGCGAGGACCGCCCCGGCGACCGGCGCCTGGTCGCCTACGTGGTGCCCGCCCCGGGGGCGGCACCCGAGCCGGAGGGCCTGCGCGCCCACGTCGCCGAACATCTGCCCGGCCACCTGGTCCCCTCCGCCGTCGCGTCGTTGGACCGGCTGCCGCTGACCGCCAACGGCAAGCTGGACCGTGCCGCCCTGCCGGTCCCCCCGGTGGAGAGCGGCGGCAGCCGCGCCGGGCGGGCCCCGCGGACCTCGCAGGAGGAGGACCTCTGCGGTCTCTTCGCGCACGTCCTGGGTCTGTCCTCGGTCGGCCCGGACGACAGCTTCTTCGCGCTCGGCGGCAACTCACTGCTCGCGCTGCGCCTGATCGGTCGGATCCGCGACGAACTGAGCGCCGACCTGAGCCTGCGCGATCTGTTCGGGGCGCCCACTCCGGCGGCTCTCGCCGGTCCGCTCCTCGGCACGGGCGCGGTCGTACGGCCCGTCTCGCGGCCCGGGCCGGGAGCTGTCCCCGACGAGACTCCGCTGTCCTCCGCCCAGCGGCGCCTGTGGTTCCTCGACCGGCTGGAGGAGTCCGGCGCGGCCTATCACATCCCGCTCGCCGTACGGTTCACGGGCGCCCTCGACGTGGACGCCCTGCGCCTGGCGCTGGCCGATCTGGTCACCCGGCACGAGATCCTGCGCACCGTCTATCCGGACACCGACGGCACTCCGCGCCAGCGGCTGCTCGACCCCGCCGCCGCCCGGCCCCAACTGCGTGTCGACCGGGCTTCGGAGGCCGAACTGCCGCACCGGCTTGCCCAGTTGACGGGTCTGGAGTTCCGGCTCACCGAGGACATCCCGCTCCGCGCCCATCTCCTCATGCTCGGCCCCGAGGACCACGTCCTGCTGCTGGTGCTGCACCACATCGCCGCGGACGGCTGGTCCCTGGATCCCCTCACCCGCGATCTGACCACCGCCTACCGCGCCCGCCAGGACAACCGCCTCCCGGACTGGACGCGACTGCCCGTGCAGTACGCCGACTTCGCCAGGTGGCAGGGTGAGCAGCTCGTCCGGACCGAACTGACGGGCCCTCACCGCGCCTACTGGACCCAGACGTTGGCGGGGCTCCCCGACGAACTCCCCCTGCCCGCCGACCGCCCCCGCCCGGTCCGTGCCACGCACCGGGGAGGCGACATCCCCGTACGGCTGGACGCGACCCTCCACCGGCGGCTGCGCGCCCTCGGCGCGGAGACCGGCACGACACCGTTCATGGTCGTCCAGGCTGCTCTGGCCGCCCTGTTGACCCGGCTCGGGGCGGGCACCGACATCCCCCTCGGCACCCCGGTCGCGGGCCGCGCCGACGACACGCTGGACGACCTGGTCGGCTGTTTCCTGAACACCCTCGTCCTGCGCACCGATACCTCCGGCTCCCCTACCTTCCGGCAACTGCTGGGCCGGGTACGGGAGAGCGACCTCGCGGCCTACGCCCACCAGGACCTGCCGTTCGAGCAGCTGGTCGAGGCTCTCAACCCGCCCCGATCACCGGCCCGGCACCCGCTGTTCCAGGTGATGGTCGCCTTCCGGCCCGGCGCCGAACCGCAACTCGACCTCCCCGGTCTCACGGCCACGGCGCTGCCCGTGGAGAGCGGCGCGACCAAGATCGACCTCACCTTCAACCTCGGTGAACGGCAGGCCGCCGACGGCTCACCGGACGGCATCGAAGGCATCCTCCAGTACAGCGCGGACCTTTTCGACCGGACGACGGCCGAGGAACTCGCCGCCCGGCTGGAACGGCTGCTGCGCGCCGCCCTCGACGATCCCGACCGGCCCGTGGGCACGCTCGACATCCTCGGCCCGGACGAACGGCGGCGCCTGCTCGTCGAGTTCAACGACACCGCCCAGGACGTGCCGGCGACGGCCTTCCACCGGATGTTCGAGGCGCGGGCGGCGCGGACACCGGACGCGGTGGCCGTGACAGACGCCGACACCGAATTGACGTACCGTCAACTCGATCTGGGGGCCGACCGTTTGGCGCGGGCGCTGGTCTCGCTCGGGGCCGGACCCGGCCGGATCGTCGCCTTCGCGCTCCCCCGGTCCGTCGACCTCGCGGTGGCGGTACTGGCCGTCCTCAAGGCGGGCGCCGCCTATCTGCCGCTGGACCCGGAGCATCCGGCCGAGCGGACCGCCTATCTGCTGTCCGACGCCGACCCGGTGTGCGTCATCACCCGGGATCCGCTGGCCGTGGACCGCCCGCTGGTGAGCCCCGACGCGGAGGCCCCCGACACCGGGACCCCGCTGCCCGACGCCCGCCCCGCCGACCCGGCCTACCTGATCTACACCTCCGGCACCACCGGGCGCCCCAAGGGTGTGGTCGTCGAGCACCGCAACCTCACCACCTACGTGGCCCGTTGCGTGTCGGCGTACCCGAGTCTGCGCGGCACCTCGCTGCTGCACGCCACGATGTCCTTCGACGCCACCGTGACGAGCCTGCACGGAGCGCTCACCGCGGGCGGCCGGGTGCACATCGCGGCCGTCCACGAGGCGGGCGCGGACCCGCTGCCCGGTGGCTACACCTTCCTCAAGGCCACGCCCAGCCACCTCGCCCTGTTGCCCGCCCTGCCCTACGACATCTCGCCCGCCGAGGAGTTCATGCTCGGCGGCGAGGCCCTCGTCGGGGAGGCCCTGCGCGCTTGGCGCCGGGCCCATCCCGACGTACGGCTGATCAACCACTACGGCCCGACCGAGCTCACCGTCGGCTGCACCGACCACCGCGTCGAGCCCGGCGACGACCTGCCGTCCGGCCCGGTACCCATCGGGCGCCCCATGTGGAACACCCGCGCTCACGTCCTGGACCCCTGGCTGGGCCCGGTCCCGGCCGGCGTCGAGGGTGAGCTGTACGTGTCCGGCGACCAGGTGGCCCGGGGGTACTGGAACCGGCCCGGGCTGACCGCCGAACGGTTCGTCGCCGACCCGTTCGGACTGCCGGGCACCCGTATGTACCGCACCGGCGACCTGGCCGTGCGCCGGGCCGACGGCGTCCTGGAGCTGCGGGGGCGGGCCGACGGGCAGCTGAAGATACGGGGGCTGCGGATCGAGCCGGGCGAGGTCGAGGGTGTGCTCAGCGCGCACGGCGACGTCGAGCAGGCCGCGGTGGTGGTCCGCGAGGACCTCCCCGGGGTGCGCCGACTTGTCGCCTACCTCGTGGGCTCGGACGGCCTCGACGGCGACGACGTACGGGCGTTCGCGGCCCGGCGGTTGCCGGACCACATGGTGCCGGAGGCGTTCGTCGTGCTGGGTGCCCTGCCGATGACGCCGAACGGCAAGCTGGACCGGGCCGCGCTGCCCGCACCCCAGGTCACGGCCCTCGACGGGGCGCGCGCTCCGCGTACTGGGGGCGAGGAGACGCTGCGCGGGCTGTTCGCCGAGATCCTCGGCCGGGATCCGCGCGATGTGGGTGTGGACGACGGCTTCTTCGACCTCGGCGGCGACAGTATCGCTTCCATCCACCTCGTCAGCCGCGCCCTCGCGGCGGGGCTGCGGCTCACCCCCCGCGACGTCTTCGAACAGCGGACGGTCGCCGGGCTCGCCGCGGTGGCCGCGGCACGTCCGGCCCCGCGGCGGGGGCCCGCCCGGGAACCGGCCGTCGGTGAACTGCCGCTGACCCCGGCCATGCACCGGCTGCGTGAACGCGGAGGCCCTGTCGCCTCGTTCAGCCAGTCGGCGCTCCTCGTGACGCCCGCCGGAGCCGACGAGAAGCGTCTGGCGGGCGCACTCCAGGCCGTGCTCGACCATCACGACGTCCTGAGGATGCGCGTGACGACCTGCGGTGACTGGACCGCGTACATTCCGCCGGCCGGGAACCTGGACGCGGCCGAACTGCTGGAGCGGGTGGCCGTGCCCGACGGGGACTTCGGGGCGGTGATCGAGGCGCCGGTGTGTCAACTGAGCCCGGACGACGGCCGATTGATGCGTGCGGTCTGGTACGACGCCGGGCCAGACCTGTCCGGCCGCATGCTGCTGACGGTTCATCATCTGGCCGTCGACGGTGTGTCCTGGGGGATCCTCCGCGACGATCTGGCCGCTGCCTGGCGGGACGAGGAACTGCCGCCGTCCGGCACGCCGTTCAGACAGTGGGCCCGACTGCTGGAGCGTGCGGCAGAAGCGCGGGCCGGTGAACTGGACGTCTGGCGGCAGCTGTTGGACGACCCCGACCCCTCGCCGGGCGCCCGCTGTACCGACCCCGCGCAGGACGTCGTCGCCGCGATGCGTCACCTGACCCGTACCCTCCCGGCCGCACAGACCGCCGACCTGCTCAGCACGGTCCCCGCCGCCTTCCACGCCCGTCCCGACGACGTTCTGCTCGCCGCCCTCGCCCTCGCCTTCGCACGGTGGCGGCACCATCCGGCGCTGCTGCTGGACATCGAGCGGCACGGACGGGAGGAACTGGCCGAGGGGGTCGATCTGTCCCGGACCGTGGGCTGGTTCACCACTACCGTCCCGGCGCGGCTCGACCTCACCGGCCTCGACCTGGAGGACACCGCCCAGGTCCTCAGGAGCGTCAAGGAACAGCTGCGCGCCGTACCCGATCACGGCATCGGCCACGGTCTGCTGCGCCACCTCAACCCGGCCACCGCACCGGCCCTGGCCGCGCTCCCGGCCCCACAGATCGGCTTCAACTACCTCGGGCGCACACCGGCCACCCGCACACGGCCGGCCGACTGGTCGGCGGCGCCCGAGCCGCTTCCCGGCGCGCTCGCCCTCGGCGCCGCCCACGATCCCACCCAGCCCGTCGCACACGGTCTGGAGATCACCGCCGCGGCCACGGACGAAGGGCTGCGGGCCACCTGGTCGTGGTCGCCCGGCAGTTGGGCCCAGGCCGACGTGAGCGCCCTGGCCGGGCTGTGGTGCGACGCCCTGGCCGCACTGACCCACGCCACCGCGGAGGGCGGACGGACCCCGTCCGACCTGTCACTGGTGTCGTTGTCCCAAGCAGAGATCGCCGAACTCGAAGCCGAGTTCGGAAGCGAGTGGAGGTAACCCACGGTGACTCGGTCCGGAATCTCCGACATCCTGCCCCTGTCCCCGTTGCAGGAGGGACTTCTCTTTCACGCCCTGTTCGACGACGACGGCAGCACCGACGTCTACGCGGCCCAGCAGGTCCTGGAGCTGACGGGCGACGTCGACCCCGCCGCCGTACGGGCCGCCGGGCAGGCCCTGCTCGACCGGCACCCGAATCTGCGCGCCTGCTTCCGTCGGCGGGAAAGCGGACAGCCGTTCCAGATCGTCCCCATGGACGTCGAACTCCCCTGGTCGGAAGTCGACCTGGCCACGCATGACGAGCCCGGCCGTGACGTCGCCTGGCAGCGGCTCCTCGACGAGGAGCGCACCCGCCGCTTCGACCTGGCCAAGCCGCCGCTCCTGCGCCACCTGCTCGTCCGGTGGGCCCCCGACCGCTACCGGCTGGTGATCACCAACCATCACATCCTGCTCGACGGTTGGTCCAAGCAGTTGCTCGTACGTGAGTTCAGCGCCCTGTACGCGGGCGAGCACCCGACCGCGCTGGCGATCGTGCCGCCGTATCGCGACTACCTGGCCTGGCTGGCCCGGCAGGACCGCACCGCCGCCGAACAGGCCTGGCAGGGCGCCCTCTGCGGGCTGACCGGGCCCACTCTGCTGGCCCCCGGCGCCCCCACCACGCCTTCCCTGCCCCACGAACTCGTCGTGGAGCTGACCGAGGAGCTGACGGTCCGCGCCGAGACGACGGCGCGCGCGCTCGGTGTCACCCTCAACACCCTGGTCCAGGGCGCTTGGGGCCTGCTGCTGGGCCGGCTGACCGGGCGCGCCGACGCTGTCTTCGGCCAGACCGTCACGGTCCGCCCGCCCGAGCTGCCGAACGTCGCGTCGATGGTCGGATTCTGTATCAACACCGTGCCCACCTACGTCCGTTGGGACGAGGAGACCACGGTCGCCGATCTCCTCACCGGCATCCGGAGCCGACAGGCCGACCTGCTGCCGCACCAGTATCTCGGCCTCGCGGACATCCGGCGCGCGACCGGCACGAGCGACCTGTTCGACACCCTGTTGGCGTTCGAGAACTATCCCGCGTCCGCCGCCAAGGGTGCGTCCCAGGTGACCCGGCTCGCCGCCCGTGACGCCACCCACTACCCGCTCACCCTCTCCGTCCTGCCCGCCCGCCGGCTGGCCCTGCGTCTGTCGTACCGTCCCGACCTGTACGACGAGACGGGCGCCCGCACCCTGCTGGACCGTTTCGCGGCGGTCCTGGCGGCTCTCGCGGCCGACCCGGCGCGTCGTGTCCGCGAGGTGGAGGCGCTGCTGCCGGGCGAGCGGGAACGCTTCCTGGACCAGGCAGCCCCCGGGGCCGAACCGGCCGGCACCCTTCCCGAGTTGTTCGCCCGGCAGGTCGCGCGCACCCCCGACGCGACAGCCGTCGTGCACGACGGAACCCGTCTCACGTACGCGGAACTGGACGAGCGGTCCAACCGGCTGGCGCATCTGCTCGCCGAACGGGGCGCGGGACCGGAGAAGTTGGTCGCTCTGGCCCTGCCGCGCACGCCCGATCTGGTGGTGGCGGTGCTGGCGGTGCTGAAGACCGGCGCCGCCTATGTCCCCATGGACCCGGAGTATCCGGCGGACCGGCTGGCGTTCATGCTGGCCGACGCGGACCCGGTGCTGCTGCTGACGGCGGACGGCCTGCCCCTCGCACGGACGCGGGTCGACGCGATTGACGTCGTCACGGTGGCCGAGTCGCTCGGCCACCCCGCCTCCGCACCGCAGTCGCCGCCCCCGGCTCCCGCCAACACCGCCTACGTCATCTACACCTCAGGCTCCACCGGCCGCCCCAAGGGGGTCCCGGTGCCGCACTCCAACGTCGTTCGGCTCTTCGAGTCGACCCGGCACTGGTTCGACTTCGGGCCGGACGACGTGTGGACGCTGTTCCACTCGTACGCCTTCGACTTCTCGGTGTGGGAACTGTGGGGCGCGCTGCTGCACGGCGGCACGCTGGTGGTGGTGCCGTACGCGGTGAGCCGTGAACCGGAGGAGTTCCTGCGGCTGTTGGCACAGGAGCGCGTCACGGTACTGAACCAGACACCATCGGCCTTCGGCGAACTGCTGCGCGCGGACGCCGCCCTGCCGGAGATCGGACGTGAACTCGCCCTGCGTTACGTGGTGTTCGGCGGTGAGGCACTCGATTTCGCGCGGGTCGCCGAGTGGTACACCCGGCATCGCCAGGACGCGCCCGTCCTGGTCAACATGTACGGAATCACCGAGACCACGGTCCATGTCACCGGCCTGCCGCTGACCGAGGACGTGGTGCGGGCCGCCCAAGGGTCGATCGGCCATGCCATCCCCGACCTGCGCACGTATGTGCTGGACGCGGGGCTGCGACTCGTACCGCCGGGTGTCACCGGTGAGTTGTACGTGGCCGGCGCGGGCCTCGCCCGTGGATACCTGGGCCGGCCGGGGCTGACGGCCGGGCGGTTCGTCGCCGACCCGTTCGGGGGCCCCGGGGAGCGTATGTACCGCACGGGTGACCTGGCGCGCAGGTCGGCGGACGGTGCGCTGGAGTACGCGGGGCGGGCCGACAGCCAGGTGAAGATCCGTGGCTTCCGCATCGAACTCGGCGAGGTGGAGACGGCGTTGGCCGACCACCCCGAGGTCGCCCAGGCCGTCGTGGTCGAACGGGAGGGCCGGTTGGTCGCTTACGTCGTCGGCCGGGCCGCCCTGGACGCGGAGAGCCTGCGCCACCATGCGGGTGGCACGCTCCCCGAGCACATGGTGCCCGGCGCCGTGGTCGTCCTGGACCGGCTGCCGCTGACCGCGAACGGCAAGCTGGACAGGGCCGCCCTGCCGGAGCCGGACGTGTCGTCCGGTGGGGGCCGTGCCCCGCGTACCCCGCAGGAGGAGATCCTGTGCGGCCTGTTCGCCGATGTCCTCGGCATGGCGGCGCACCGGGTGGGCGCGGACGACGGGTTCTTCGACCTCGGCGGCGACTCCCTGCTCGCCATGCGGCTGACCGACCGGATCAGGGGTGCGCTGGCCGTCGCGCTGCCCGTCCGCACGGTGTTCGAGGCGCCGACACCCGCCGGGCTGGCCGAGCGGCTGAGCTCCGAGGACGCCGTACGACGCCCCGAACTCGCCCCGTACGAACGGGGCCACGCCCCGATTCCGCTGTCGTACGCCCAGCAGCGGCTGTGGTTCATGAGCCGGCTCGACGGGGGCAACACCACCTACACCGTCCCCTGGGCCCTGCGCCTGGCCGGCCCGCTGGACCGGTCGGCGCTGCGGGCGGCCCTCGCCGATCTCGTGGCCCGCCACGAGCCGCTGCGCACCCTCTACCCCGACTTCATGGGCACCCCGTACCAGCGTGTCCTCGACCCGGAGGCCGGCAGACCGGAGCTCGCCGTCACGGTGACCACCGAGGCCGAACTCCCGGCGCTGCTCACCGCCGCCGCCAGGCACCGCTTCGACCTGTCGTCCGAACTCCCGCTGCACGCAACCCTGTACGAGCTCGACGCCGACACCCACGTCCTGCTGCTCCTCGCCCACCACATCGCCGTCGACGGCTGGTCCATGGCACCGCTGATGCGTGACCTGGAGACGGCATACGCGGCGCGGAGCATCCACAACACCCCCGAGTGGCGGCACCTGCCGGTCCAGTACGCCGATTTCGCGCAGTGGCAACGCGAACTGCTGGGTGCCGCGACCGCGCCCGAGAGCCTGATGAGCCGTCATGTCACCTTCTGGCGAAACGCGTTGGCTGGCGCTCCGGACGAGCTTCCTCTCCCCGTCGACCGTCCGAGGTCCGCCGAACCCAGCGGTGACGGCGACCGGGCCGCCCTCACCATCGACGCCGGACTGCACGCGGACCTCGCCGGCCTCGCCGCCGACTCCAGGGTCACCCTCTTCATGGTTCTTCAGGCGGGACTCGCCGCCCTGTTGACCCGGCTCGGCTCGGGCACCGACATCACTCTCGGTACCCCGGTCGCCGGTCGCCCCGACGCGGGGCTGGACGACCTGGTCGGCTTCTTCGTGAACAGTCTCACCCTGCGGACGGACACGTCGGGCAACCCCACCTTCCGCGAACTGCTGCACCGCGTCCGGGAGTTCGACCTCGCCGCCTACGCCCATCAGGACGTGCCCTTCGACCTCCTCGTGGACGCGCTCAGCCCGGAACGCACCCTCGCCCGCCACCCCCTCTTCCAGGTCGTGATCGCCTTCACCGGCCACTCCGCGCACCCGGATCTCTCCCTGCCCGGCCTGGGCGTGACCCGTGAACCCGTGGAGACCGGTGCCGCCCGCTTCGACCTCTCCCTCTATCTCAGTGAGCGCCGCGCGTCCGACGGCGGTCCGGCGGGCATCGACGGCATCGCCGAGTACAGCACCGACCTGTTCGACCCGGCCACGGCCGAGCGGCTCACGCGCGTAATGGTGCGTCTGCTGACCGCGGTCGCCGCCGACCCCGACGTACGCATCGAGGACGTGGACCTCCTCGGGGACGACGAACTCTTCCAGGCACCCGTCCGTCGGACACCGCCGGAGGCCGGAGCCACGGTTGCCACGGACGCCACGGCGCCGCCGTCCGCCGGTCAGGAACCCGCCACCCCAGCTGAACGCGTTCTCGCCGCGCTCTTCCGCGAACTGCTCAACCTGCCGGAAGTCCCTCTCGACGAGGACTTCTTCGCCCTCGGCGGCGACAGCATCTCCTCGATCCGGCTGGTGAGCCGGGCGGCCGAGGCCGGGGTCGTGATCAGTGCCCGGGACGTCTTCAAGCACCAGACGGTGAAGGAGCTGGCGGCGGTGGCACGTGGACCGGTCGGCGACGCGCCCGCACCCGACGGGGGCGCGTCGCCCGGCCTGCTCCCCACCGGCGACGGCACCGGCCCCGTTCCGCTCACCCCCGTCATGCGCTGGCTGCTCGAACGCGGCGGCCCGGTCGGCCGGTTCAGCCAGTCCGTGCTGCTGACGGTCCCGCCGACGGCCGACCTGCCCCGGCTGACCGACGCGCTGCAGGCCCTGCTCGACCACCACGACATGCTGCGGTCCCGGTTCGACACCGGAACCGGGCCGGCCGCCGAGCCGGTACTCGACGTACGCCCGGTCGGCACGGTCCGCGCCGCCGACCTGCTCCACCGCCGGGATGTCCGGGCCACGGACGACCTCCACGCGGCGGTGGCCGAGGAGTTCGACCAGGCAGTGAGCCTGCTCGAGCCAGCGACCGGGGCCGTGGTCCGGGCCGTGTGGTTCGACGCCGGTCCGCAGCGGCCCGGGCGCCTGCTGCTGGTCGTCCATCACCTGGTCGTGGACGGCGTGTCCTGGCGCGTCCTCGTCCCCGACCTGGAGACCGCCTGGACGGCCGTGGCGGCAGGCCGACGGCCCCAACTGGCCGCTGTCGGCACGTCGTTCCGCCGCTGGGCCACCGTGCTGGGCGAGCAGGCGCGTACGCCGTCCCGAGTCGCCGAGGCCGAGCTGTGGCACGGCATCGTGGACGCCCCGCGCACCCCGCTGGGCGCGCGCCCGCTCGACCCGGACCGGGACACCGCCGCCACGACCCGTTCGCTGCGGCTGACCCTGCCCACCGAAACGACCGGCGCCCTGCTCACCACCGTCCCGGCGGCCCTGCGGGCCGGCGTCCAGGACGTCCTGCTGACCGGTCTCGCACTCGCCGTCGCCGACCGTCAGGGCTCCCCGCACGTCGTCGTCGACGTCGAGGGCCACGGCCGTGAGGAGCTGACGCCGGGACTCGAACTGTCGCGTACGGTGGGCTGGTTCACCTCGCAGTACCCCGTCCACCTGGACCTGTCGGGCGTGGACGTGGCCGACGCGCTGGCCGCCGGACCCGCCGCCGACATCGCCGCCGGCCGGATCGCCGAGCGCCTGCGCGAACTGCCCGACCACGGCATGGGTTACGGCCTGCTGCGCCACCTCAACCCGGACACGGCCGCCGAGTTGGCGAAGGCTCCCGTGCCGTCCATCGGCTTCAACTACCTCGGCCGGTTCACCGCCCCCGCCACCACGACCGGCACCGAACTGTGGGCCTTCGCCCCCGAGTCGTCGGCACTCGGCACCGGCGCCGACCCCGGCCTCGCCGCCGCCCACGTGCTCGAGATCAACGCGGTGGTCCACGACACCGGCACCGGACCGAGTCTGCACGCCGACTGGTCGTGGCCCGAGGGCGTCCTGACCGAACCGGAGGTACGGGCCCTGGCCGAGTCCTGGTTCGCCGCCCTCACCGCGCTCGTGTCGCGGACGGGCGACGGAACCGGCGGCGGCCTGTCGGTCGCGGGACTGTCCCGGGACGAGCTCGACGAGCTGGCAGCGGGCCTCGACGGCTGACCCCGCGCGGAGCCGCGAAGAGCCGCGAAGAGCCGCGAAGAGCCCTACGACTCAGAAGAAACCGCGAGACGAGAAGACGACATGACGCAGCCCGCGCTGGCCGACGTACTCCCCCTGACCCCCCTCCAGGAGGGCCTGCTCTTCCACGCCCTGTTCGAGCACGAGCGGGACGCGCCCGACGTGTACGTCGTCCAGCTGGTCTTCGAACTCGATGGCCCGGTGGACCCCGGACGTCTCCGCGCCGCCGCCCAGTCGCTGCTGGACCGCCACCCGAACCTGCGGGCGGCCTTCAGGCGACGCCGTGGCGGCCAGCCGGTGCAGGTCGTCCCGCACCGGGCGACACTGCCGTGGGCGCAAGCCGATCTGACCGCTCCGGGCACCGACCTCGACAAGGCGTGGGCCGCGCTCCTGGACGAGGACCGGGAGACCGGGTTCGACCCGGTCTCCCCTCCCCTCCTGCGCTGCACCCTGGTGCGCACCGGAGCCGACCGGCACCGGCTGCTCGTCACCCATCACCACATCCTGCTCGACGGTTGGTCGGTCTCCGTCCTGCTGCGCGAGCTGATCGCCCTGTACGCGGCCGGCGGCGCCCCGGCAGCGCTGGCGCCCGTCCCGCCGTACCGCACCTTCCTGCAGTGGCTGGAGCGCCGGGACCGTACCGCAGCCGAGGTCGCCTGGCGGGAGGCTCTGGCCGACGTGACGGAGCCGACCCGGCTGGCCCCGGACACCCCGACGGCCTCCGCCTCGGGCGCCGCCGGTCTGGCGCAGGCCCGCACGGAGCTGTCGGCGGAGGCCGGGGCCGCCCTCACGGCACGCGCCCGGAGCCTCGGCGTCACCGTGAACGTCCTCGTCCAGTCCGCCTGGGCGCTCCTCCTGGGCAGGCTGACCGGCCGCGACGACGTCGTCTTCGGCACCACCGTCTCCGGCCGGCCGCCCGAACTGCCCGGCGTGGAGTCCATGGTCGGCCTGTTCATCAACACCGTCCCGACCCGGGTCCGGCTGCGCCCGGCGGACACCCTCGGCCGGCTGCTCCATGACGTCCAGGACACCTACGTCCACCTCCTCGACCACCACCATCTCGGCCTGGCGGACATCCAGCGGGCGGTCGGTGTCCCGGAGCTGTTCGACACGCTGCTCGTCTTCGAGAACTATCCGGTGGATCCGGCGGCGACGGGCGAGGGCGGTCCGGGCGCGACCGGCGGGCTCCGTGTCGTCGGTTCGGGCGGACGCGACGCCACGCACTACCCCGTGACCCTCGTCGCCCTCCCCGGCCCCCGGCCCCGTTTCCGGCTGGCCTACCGCCCCGCGCTGTTCGACGCGGGCTGGGCCGACGCCACGCTCGCCCGTCTGGTGCGGATCCTGGAGGCCATGGCCGCCGACCCGGACCTCCCGCAGGGCCGCCTGGGCATCCTGGCTCCGGGCGAACTCCCCCGGCGGGCCCAGCTCCCGCCGGCCCCGACCGGAACCCTCCCCGGCCTCTGGTCGGCCCAGGTCGCGGCCACTCCGGACTCCGACGCCGTACTCGACCGGGGCACCCGGCTCACGTACCGCGAACTGGACGCACGGGCCGAGCAGTTGGCCGCCTGGCTGACCGATTCCGGTGCGGGCCCCGAGCGCGTCGTGGGCATCGCCCTGCCCCGCACGGCCGAGCTCGTCGTCGCCGTCCTCGCGGTACTCAAGTCCGGCGCCGCCTATCTGCCCCTCGACCCCGCCTACCCGGCCGAACGACTGGCGTACATCGTCGGCGACGCCCGTCCGGTCGTCGTCCTCACGACCGCTGAAACGGCAGAAGTACTGCCCGAGGGGACTCCGACGCTCGACGTCGGCGACCAACTGACGAGCCATCAAGCTGCCTGCGGCGCAAGCGAATTGATGCCGGAGAACCTCGCGTACATCACCTACACCTCCGGTTCCACCGGCCGCCCCAAGGGAGTCCTGGCCACCCACCGCAACGCCGTCGAGTTCGTCGAGTGGACGCACCGCGAGTTCGGTCGCGACCGGCTGGCCGAGGTGCTGTTCTCGACCTCGCTCAACTTCGACGTGTCGGTGTTCGAGATCTTCTCGCCCCTGCTGTGCGGCGGTCGCGTCGAGATCGTCGACAGCCTCCTCGCACTCACCGACGGCACCCCTCGGGACGCCGGTCTGATCAGCGGCGTACCCACGGTCCTGGCGGGCGTCCTCGCCGAACGGCCGGCCGTCGCACCGCACACGGTGGCGCTCGGCGGCGAACCGATCCCCGGACAGCTCCGCGCCGACATCCAGGACGCCTTCCCCGGGGTTCGGCTCGTCAATTTCTACGGCCCCACCGAGGCGACGATCTACGCCACCGCCTGGCAGTCGGACCCCGGCCCTCGCGACGACTCCGCGCCTCCCATCGGCCACCCGCTCGCCCGCAACCACGTCCACCTCCTCGATCACGCCCTGCATCCCGTGCCGGACGGGGCGGTCGGCGAGGTGTACGTGGCGGGCGGCGGTCCCGCCCGTGGCTACCTCGGCCGCCCGGGTCTCACGGCCGAGCGGTTCGTCGCCGACCCGTTCGGCGCGCCGGGGGCACGCCTGTACCGGACGGGCGACCTCGCTGTCCGTGACCCGGACGGGCAACTGCGCTTCCTGGGCAGGGCCGACCATCAGGTGAAGGTGCGGGGCTTCCGTATCGAACTGGGCGAGATCGAGGCCGCACTCGCCACCCACCCCGCCGTCGCCGGCGCGGCAGCGACCGTACGGGAGGACGCCCCCGGCGGAAAGCAGCTCGTCGCGTACGTCGTCCTCGCCGAAGGTCGCACCGGGACGGAGGCCGGGGAAGAGGCCGGCGCCGTGTCCCCCGACACCGCCGCCCTCCGCGACCACCTCGCCCGCACGCTCCCCGCCCATATGGTCCCCTCGGCGTTCGTCACCGTCGCGGCCCTCCCCCGCACCGCCAGCGGCAAGCTGGACCGCAAGGCACTGCCCGCCCCCGACGCGGCGCCCGGCATCGCCAAGGCGGCCCCACGCACCGGCACTGAGGAGACACTGCGCGGCATCTTCGCCGAGGTCCTCGGGCTCGAACCGGCCCAAGTCGGCGTCCATGACGGCTTCTTCGACCTCGGCGGCCACTCACTGCTCGCCCCCCGCCTGACCTCGCGCATCCGCGCCGAACTCGGCACCGACCTGCCGCTGCGCGTCCTCTTCGACACCCCGACCGTGGCGGCGCTGGCCCGCAGGACGGCCGAAGGCGACCGCCCCGTCGAGGCGGGCGCGGCTCCGCTGGGCCCGCTGCTCCCGCTGCGCACCCGTGGTCATCGCGAGCCCCTCTTCTGCCTCCCGCCGGCCTCCGGCCTGTCCTGGGGCTTCGCCGGACTCGCCCGCCACCTGGCCACGGACCGCCCGCTGTACGGTCTGCAGTCCCGGGGGCTGATCCCGGGACAGGAACCGGCCGGGACCCTCGCCGAGGTGGTCGCCGAGCACACCGCCCGTATCCGCGAGATCCAGCCGCACGGCCCGTACCACCTGCTCGGCTACTCCATGGGCGGCCTGGTGGCGTACGAGGTGGCCGTCGGCCTCCAGGCGGCCGGGGAACAGGTCGCGCTGCTCGCGCTGCTCGACGCGTTTCCCGGGGCCTGGACCGCGCAGGGCCCCGCTCCGTCCGACCGCCCGGCCCTGCTGCGCAGCCTCCTCGCCATCCTCGGCCGCCCGGTGGACGAGGCCGAGGACGAGCCCCTCACCGACACACGGTTCGCGGAGCTGGTCCGCCGCGTGCCCGACATGCCCGGAAGCCTCGCCGACGCCGAACTCGCCGCCCTGGTCGAGGTGACGGCGGGCAACCGGCGCCTGCTGGGCGAGTTCGCCCCGACGTCCTACGACGGTGACCTGCTGTTCTTCACCGCCGCACAGGATCCCGACGCGCTCCCCGACCGGTACGGCGCCTGGCAGCCGTACGTCGAGGGCCGCGTCGTCAACCACGACATCCCCTGCACGCACGGCGAGATGACCCGGCCCACGTCACTGGACCGCATCGGCCCGGTGCTGGACACCCACCTCAGGAGGAACCAGGCATGACCACCAACCCCTTCGACGACGACAGCATCGAGCATTTCGTCCTGGTGAACGACGAGGGCCAGCACTCCCTGTGGCCCGCCTTCGCCGATGTCCCGGCCGGCTGGACCGTCGTCCACGGCCGGGCGAGCCGCCAGTCGTGCCTGGACCACGTCGGCGAGCAGTGGACCGACATGCGCCCCAAGAGCCTGATCGAGGCCATGGGCCGGTGAGCGCGGACGCCACGAAGAGATCCCAGCGGACAGTGAAGACAGCGAAGACAGAAAAGACCAAGGAGACTCCGACGGCCATGCCTGACACGATCAAGCTGGTGTGCCTTCCCTACGCGGGGGCGGGCGCCTCGTTCTACCGGCCCTGGACCGCCCTCGCGGGGGACGCGCTGGAGATCGTCGCGCTGCAACTGCCGGGCCGGGAACGGCTGATCGACGAGGAGCCCTACCGGGACGTCCACCGGGCCGTCGACGGACTCCTCGCGCAACTGCGGGAGCGTCTCGGCGAAAACGGCGGCCGGGTGGCCCTCTTCGGGCACAGCCTGGGCGCCGTGCTCGCGTACGAACTCGCTCATCGGCTGGCCGCCGAGCCCGGCGTCGAGCCGCTGCACCTGTTCGTCAGCGGGGCCCCGGCACCCGGCCAGGCGCGCGCAGAGCGAGCCAGCGGACTGTCCGACGACGAATTCCTCGCCCGCGTGGGCGAGTTCGCGGGCTACCGCCATGCCGCCTTCGACGACCCGGAGATGCGCGAACTGCTGCTGCCCACCCTGCGCGCCGACGTCGAGATGCACGAGAACCACACCCCCTCGACCGAACTCCCCCTGGACATGCCCCTCACGGTCGTCCGGGGCGCGGACGACGAACTGGTCGGCCACGACGAAGCCGGGTCCTGGAACAAGGCGACCAGCCGCGACTTCGCGTACGTGGAGCTGCCCGGCGGCCATATGTACCTGACCGACGCTGCGCCCGCCCTCGTCGACGTCATCGCCTCGTCACTGGTCTCTTGAAGGAGTTCCCCATGCGTCTGCACGGCAAGTCGGTCCTCGTCACCGGCGCCGCCCGAGGACTGGGCCGGGCCGCGGCGGTCGCGTGTGCCGCCGAGGGCGCGGACCTCACGCTGCTGGACATCTGCGCCGACCTGCCCGGGGTGCCCTACCCGCTGGGCACCCCGGGCCAGTTGGAGCACACCGCTGACCTGTGCCGGGAGGCCGGTGCGGCCGTCCTCACCACGGTGGCCGACATCCGCGATCTGCGCGCCGTGCGGGAGGCGGTGGGCCGCGCCGAGGACCGGTTCGGCCGGATCGATGTCGCCGTCAACAACGCGGGCATCGCCGCGCCCTCCGGCAAGCCGGTGCACGAGATCGACGAGGACGAGTGGTCCCTGATGATCGACGTGGACCTCTCCGGGGCCTGGCGGGTGATCCGCGAGGCCGGGAGGGCGATGAGCGCCCGGCGCGGCGGCAGCATCGTGAACGTCGCTTCCACCGCCGGGCTCGTCGGCTACCGGCACTTCGCCGGATACGTCGCCGCCAAGCACGCCGTCGTCGGCCTGACCAAGGCCGCCGCTCTCGACTACGCGCCGACGAAGGTCCGCGTGAACGCGGTCTGCCCGGGGTCGGTGCGGGACGACGCGTGGGCCGAGGGCCGCATGCTCGCCGAGATCGCCAGGGCGCTGGAGGTGCCGGTCCACGAGCACGAGAAGACCTTCGTCGAGGCGCAGCCCATGAACGCGCTGATCGAGCCCGAGGACGTCGCCGCCGCGATCGTCTTCCTGGCCTCGGACGAGTCCCGGCAGATCACCGGGTCGGTCCTGACCGTCGACGGCGGGTTCAGCGTCCGCTGAGCCCGGCACCCCCCAAGCACCGAGTACCGAGTACCAAGGAGTAGTACGGCCCGTGTGCGCCTCACTGCCCGATCCCGCCCGCTGTCACGCGATCCGCGTCCGGTCGGCCCACGTCCCGGAGTCCGTCGGCGATCAAGGGCTGTGGATCGAGGACGTACCCGTTGCGGCCTCGGACCCCCTCGCCGAGCGCCGCCGGGCCACCGAACTCGCCCGTGCGACCCACGACATACGCAGGGTCCTGCTCCGGTACGCCGACGGGGTGTCCGATCTGATCGTCGTGCGCCGACGCGGCCACCACGACGGTACGTCGGTGGACCGGCCGCCCTTCGCGTCCCCTCCCGCCTGGGGTCTGGGCGGCGACGGCCCTGCCGCCGGCTTCTCCGTCCCCCTGAACCGCCAAGGGGACGAGGCGAGTTGGCTCACGGCGCTGGCGGTCACCCTGCGCCGCTACGACGCTGAAACCGACGCCGGCACCGACACGCAGCGGGTCATCGGCACGGACCACGGCGGCCTCACCGTCGCACCGGCGGCCACGCTCGGCGAGTCGAAACCCTCCCCGGCGACGGGCCCTGCCCTCACGGGCCTGCTCTTCGGCACGCGGGACGCGGAAGGAGCGGGCGAGGGTGCGGTCCAGTACGTGCCGTGCCTCGCGCCGCCGTTCCCCCTCACCCTCTCCGTCTTCCGGGACTCAGGCGGGTGGCGGCTGCGCTGCGACCATCTGAGCAGTCACTTCTCGGCGGAGATCGCCGCACAGTTCGTACGGCACGTGACGCACGTACACGAGCAGGTACTGAACCGTCCGCACACTCCGCCGGACGACGTCGAGCTGCTCGACGAGGCGGAGCGCGCCCGGACGGTGGCGCTCGGCCGCCCGTCCCGCGTACCGGCCGCCACCGCCCCCGCGAGCGTGCCCGGCCGGCTCGACCGGATCGTGGCGGCGACGCCGGACCGCGTCGCCCTGACCGACGGCGCCACTGCCTTGACGTACCGCGAACTCGACGAGCGGGCCGACCTGTTGGCAGCCAGGCTACGGGCGCTCGGAGTGGTCGGCGCCGACCGGGTGGGCGTCTGCCTTGAGCGCTCCGCCGAACTCGTCGTCGTCCTGCTCGCCGTCCTGAAGGCCGGCGCGACCTATGTGCCCCTGGACCCCGCCTACCCGGCGGACCGGCTCGCCCACTCGGCACGGGACGCGGAGCTGGGCGTGGTGATCACCCGGAGCCCGGACTTCCCCGCCGTGGCGGACTGCGTACGGGTGACGCCGGACGAACTGGCGGACGCCCGGACGCCCAAGGAGCAGGCGAACCGTCCCGCCCCTTCGCCGGACGACGCCGCCTACGTCATCTACACGTCCGGCTCCACCGGCCGGCCCAAGGGCGTCGTCGTGCCGCACCGCAATGTGATCGCCCTGGTCGACGCGACCCGTGACGAGTACGGGCTCGGTGAGGCGGACGTGTGGACGTGGTTCCACTCCAGCGCCTTCGACTTCTCGGTGTGGGAGATCTGGGGCTGTCTGCTGACCGGCGGACGGCTGGTCGTGGTGCCCTACTCCGTGTCCCGCGAGCCGGACCGCTTCCGTGATCTCCTCGTCGCCGAGCGGGTCACCGTGCTCAGCCAGACCCCGTCGGCCTTCGCCCAGCTCCTGGACGTCGATCACACCGAAGCCGTCGTGCGGCTCGTCGTCCTCGGCGGTGAGCCGGTGGACGCGCGCATGCTGCTGCCCTGGTTCGACCGGCACCCCGAGCGGCTGTGCCGGGTCGTGAACATGTTCGGCATCACGGAGACCACCGTCCACGTCACCGAGCAGACCCTCACCCGGAAACTGGCCCTGGCCGCCACCCGTTCCGTGGGGCGCGCACTGCCCGGCTGGCACCTGTACGTGCTGGACCCGGCGGGACGGCTGCTGCCGCCGGGGGTGGCCGGTGAGATCTGCGTCGGCGGTGCGGGGGTGGCACTCGGCTACCTGGGCCAGGAGGAGTTGACGGCGCGGCGGTTCGTGCCTGACCCGTTCGCCGGTGGCGTGCTGTACCGCAGCGGTGACCTGGGGCGGCTTCGGCCCGACGGGCGGCTCGAGCACCTCGGGCGGATCGACAGCCAGGTGAAGATCCGTGGTTTCCGGATCGAACTCGACGAGATCCGCTCCGTTCTGCTGGAGGACCCCGCCGTGCGGACGGCGGCCGTCGTGGTGCGCCGCGACGACCCGGCCGACGCCGCCACGGCCAGGATCGACGCGTACGTCGTCCTGTCGCCCGGTGGCGACCCCGGCGCCGTCCGCGAGCGGGCGTCGGGCATCCTGCCCGAGCACATGCTCCCGGCCGCGGTGACCGCGCTGGACACGCTGCCCCTGACCCCCAACGGCAAACTGGACGCCGCACGGCTTCCCGCACCGGCCGCCCGCATGCCTCGGCAACCGGGCGCGGCCCGTGAAGCGGACGCTGCGGACGACCTCACCGCGAGCCTGACGGAGATCTGGAGCGAGGTGCTGGGCGTGCCTGTCGGCCTGGACGACGACTTCTTCGAGCTGGGCGGCAACTCCCTGTTCGCCGTCCGTATCGGCGCGGCCCTGCGCGCCCGGGGTCTGCCGTCCCTGCGCCTGCGGGAGCTGTACCGTCACCCGACCGTCCGGGCAACGGCCGCCGGCCTCGGCGCGGCCGACGTTCCCCACGCCGACCCGGCAACGGCTTCGGCCGGCTGAGGCCCGGCAGGAGCAGGCCACCGATTACCCCCATCCCAGGGTGTGCCGGGTGCACCGCCGACGGAACCCCAGCCGACGCACGGCTGGGGTTCCTTGAGGTGGCGTGTACCGGTCAGTCGGTCAGCGGATCAGCGGATCAGCGCTGCAGGGTGAGGACACCCGGGCGCCACGGCAGCTGGTCGTAAGGGCCGTTGGCGTTGGGCGACTTGCCCTGGTAGAGGAGCTGCAGGTTGCAGGGGTCGATGGTCTTGGTCTGGTCGGGGTTGTTGCGGACGAGGTCACCGTGGCTGATGTCGTTGGTCCAGTTGGCGCCGCTGTTGGCCTTGCCCGCGAAGGGGTTGCTCTCGGTGGCGGCCTGCGGGGTCCACGAACCGTTCAGGCTGGTGGCGGTGAACGAACGGAAGAACCGCTGCTCACTCGCACCCCGCGCCTCGACGATCATCAGGTACTGGTTCTGGCCCTGGACCTTGTAGACCTCCGGCGCCTCGAACAGGTTCTTCACCGTGTCGCTCATGATCGTCGTGTACGACGAACCGAAGTTGCCGGGGAAGTTTCCGAGCGGCATGCTCGCCCGGTAGATCTTGCCGTTGTCACCGGCGAAGAACAGGTACATGTTCTGGCCGTCGGCGATCAGCGTCTGGTCGATCGGGGCGCCACCCGGAATGCTGCCGGTGAACAGAGGTTGCGGCGCGGACCAGCCGTTGGGGTTGGTCGGGTCACTGGACGTGCGGTAGATGAAGGGCCACGCACCCCACTGGTACGCCAGCACCCAGATGTTCTTGGGCGCGAAGTAGAACAGCGTGGGCGCCACCGTGCCCTGGCTCATCCCGGTCTGGCCGGCCGATGCCATGTCCGACCAGTTCGTGAAGGGCTTGAACGCCATCGAGCCGTACGACGATCCCGACACGTTCGACGCGTAGACCAGGTGCTTGCCCTGGTACACGACGTTGGTGAAGTCCTTCAGCGAGACCCACCCGTTCGCCGGCTGCGCCAACGCACCCGTCGACGACCACCGATAGGTCGACGGAAGAGAACACGGGCCGCCCGGCGGCGGGGTCGTCCCGGACAGGCCGGTCCACTTCTGGTTGCTGCCGCCGTTGCACGTCCCGATCTCCACCGCCGTGCCGTTGGCCGTGGCGGAGCCCGTGGCGGCCAGGCACAGTCCGGACTCCACTCCGACGATCGTGCCGTCGGAGTTCACCCGCCACTGCTGGTTCGCACCGCCGCTGCAGCCCCAGATCTGCAGCCGGGTCCCGGCCGTGGTGGCGTGGCCGGGAACGTCCAGGCACTTGTTGCCGTACACAGTCAGCTGGTTGCTGTCCGTCGACGTCCACTGCTGGTTGGTCGCGCCGTTGCAGTCCCAGATCTGCACGAGCGTGCCGTCGGCCTGGCCGGCGCCCGACACATCGAGACACCGGCCGGAACCGGTACCGCGCAGGGCGCCACTGGTGGCCGCCTGAGCCGGGTTGGCGACAAGTGTCGCCGCCAACGCGATCAGGACCGTGACCGCGGCGGCGAGCATCACGGAGAGATGCCTGCGGCTGAAACTTCGTCTACGCATGGAGACCTCGTCGTCCCTTGAGTAAGCGGTTCCGGGGGCCCCGTCAGAGGCTGTCCGGACTGTCGTCGTGGCGCGGTTCATTGCGGTCCGTGGGCGCAGGGCCGACCCCGAAAGACATCAAGAAACAGTGCTGATGGGGCCATGACATACACATCCCACGGGATGCTCCTTGCGGCTCGTCCGTTGCGGTGGGCGTGACTCGGCGGCGCACTTGCTGTGCGAGTGGGGCGGCTCGGACATGTTCGCGATGTCGAACACAGCTCGAAGTGTCGGGCAATTTGGATGATAGGGAACCGGTGAGCGACGTCAATACTTCTCGCATGATTCGCGATCGGGTCCGAAACATTCGATGAGATTCGATGAGCTGAAGGAGACCGGATCAAGCCGATCGCATGGCCGGGTCCCGCGGCGCACGAGACGTATGGCCCGCACTCAGGAGAGTGGGCGCGGCCCAGCAGCCGACTCCAGCTGGTGGTCTCGCCGCAACTCCTCCAGCACAGGGCGCAGTTCGGGGAACTGCTCGGCCACCTTGGAGAACGCCACATCGTTTTCGCCGTTGTGGTGGCGGTCCCATGCCGAACAGAAGGTCAGGCAGTGGGTCCGCAACTCCCGGACTCGCGTGCCGCCTTCGAGATAGGCGTCGACGTTCTGACGCAGTGCTGCGAGCTCCTCGCGGAGCCAGATGTGTACTTCGATCAACTGGTTGCCGACGCCGTCAGGCGCTCGTGGGATTGCACCAAGGCTGTTCCGTAAGCTTCGACGCCGCCATGCCCTCGACGGTCTCTTCGCCAGGTGCACGCGACGCTGATCCGATGTCCTACCAACGACATAAACGATCTGTCAACGCCCGTCAGTACCCCGAACGCACCTCGGCCGCCCCCGAGTGTCGGTAACTCTCTCGAAGGGCGGCCGGCGCGGTCACTCCCCGGTGTCGTCCAGATCCACGAGCTTCTCGAAGAAGAACTCGTGCTTCAGGAACGACACGTCGTATTCGTGACCCGGATACGGCGGGATCAGCTGAGCCGCCTGGAACAGGCGCCACCCGTCGCACAGGGCGGCCAGGCCGGTCTCGTACGGAGGCTCGTCACTGTCGCCCGTGGTGGGGGACGTGCGGCCGGTGCCGTCGTAAATCGACCAGCCGACGACCGGGGAGTCCAGGGCCGACGTGGCCAGGTACAGCACCAGCACCCGCTGGCGGACCGCGGAGGCGGTCGAGGTCGGGGCAGGGGTGATCGTGGTCATGCGGGAACCTCCTGCGGTCGGTTGGAGACACGGGTGACCCAGTGGTCGAGGTCGAAGCCCTCGTCGCCGGTCAGCGCCCGCCACAGCAGTACGCGGTTGAAGAGCTCCAGACGGCCGGTCGCGTGCTCGTACCAGGGGAAGACGGTGTTCAACTCCTCCGCCACACGCGGGTCCGACAGGTCCGAGGTGTCCCACAGCCGCCGCTGCCGTACGGTCGGGTTGAAGCGGATCTTGAACATGGAGCGGCGCGTGTCGCTGTCGTTGCGCCGGCCACCGTGCCAGAGGCCGTGGTGCAGAAACACCACGGTGCCCGCCGGGCAGACCAGCCGGCTCTGGCCGCGCAGGTTCTGGTACCGGCCGGTGTCGCTCTCGTTCGTACGCCGCAGGTGGCTGCCGGGGACACTGAGCGTGCCGCCCATCTCCAGCGTCACCTGCTGCGGGTAGTACATGAGCTGCACGTCGAACGCGTCGGCCCGTACGTCGATGATCGCGTCCCCGTGCAGCGGCTGTGCCGAGCCCTCGCGCGGCTCCCGGACGTGCACGAAGTGGTGGTCGATGTTCGGCTCGGGTCCGACGAGACTGCGCAGCGCGCCCGCGACCTCGGGCACTTCGACGAGGCGCCGCATGAAGGATCCCTCGGGACAGGCCTCGGAGACGGGCGTGCCGTACGGCACCTGCGGGATGCCGGCCTCGAAGACCTCCATGGCCTCGGTGTTCATCTCCGCGGGCACCACGGCATCCATCCGTAGCGAGCCGTGGGCGACGAAGTGCGCCATCTGTACGGAGGTGAGCAGGCGCTCTCTGGTTGTGGTCATGTCCACCACGGTAGGGAGCGCACCACGTCGGGCGCGTGGGCCCGGCTCACCATCACTGGTAAATTTTCCCCTCCGGGGATGGGGTAGCAGGCGCACGGGGAACGCGCCGGCGCTGACGACGACAGCAGGGCCGGATCGCGCGTCGCGATCCGGCCCTGCCCCCTGCGGTGCCGCCCTGCGGCGGCGGTGCGTCAGCTCTGTGCGGTGTCGTCGCCCGTCTCCCCCACGCCCTCGGCTGTGCCTGCCTTCTCGCGCATCTTGCGCACCAGCTCCGCCTTCTGGTCGGCGGCATGCTGGCGGTCGAGGTTGCGGTGCGGGCCGTTGTTCTGCCGTTCGGCGCGGGACAGCCTCTTGCGCTTGCCGCCGCCCATGCCCACGGGGTTGTTGATGTTCTTGCTCACGGGTTCTCCCGGAATGATGTGAAGTGATCTACGGATTCATCGACGGGAGGCGGGCGCGGCGACACCGAAGGACGTCAGCAGGGGCCCGTCACGCTCTCACTCGAGGAACATGACCGAGACGTTACCCGGTTCCGAGCGCCCACGGACAGCCGCCTCCTTCCAGCCGGCCGACGGACCCTGCCCCTCACCTCACGGAGGCAGGCGCATGCCCCACCGGGCGGGGTCAGGTCCGGCGGCGCCTGGCGAAGGTGTAGCCGATCAAGGCGGTGCCGACGGCGACGAGACCCATGCCGACGGCTGTCTCGGCAGCACCTGGGCCGGACGCCCCTCCGAGACCGCCCGCCACTCCCCGGGAGGGTACGGAGCTCGGGCTGGAGGCGAGGGTGGGGACAGGGGTGGGGCCGACCGGCTCAGCGGAGGTGCTACTGCGCCGGGGAAGGACTTCGCAGGCGATTCCGTCATCCGGGCCCCGGTCCTCGTCCAGATGGTTTGGATCGCTGGGGTCCATGTTGAGGACCGCCTGTGCGTCTTCCTGAAAGGCGAAGTCACTGCAATTGAGGTCGTTTTGAGCATGTGCGATGCCTGACAGCGGTGCGAATGCGGCGACGACGGCCAGACATGCGCCAACCACCGTGTGGCGACATCTCATAGCGAGTCTCCTCCCTGTCACGTCACGTTCCCGGATCGACGCTATGGACAGCCGCGTCTTCCGGCGACCGGTGCTGGGCCGAACGAGCGGTGTGTCGGCGCGTGGTGCGCGGGCCGCGTCGGCGAGGCGGTTCGGGCTGCGCCACCTCGGCAACCCGCCTGGACAGGCTCACGGATGGTCAGGCGCGCCTTGGGGCATCCGTGCGCGTGACCTTCGCTACCGCAAGGTCGATACTGCCGACAGCACAGTTTTCGCCCACCCGTTCACGATCCGGCCCGCCGACCTGACAAACCGTCACCACAGTCAGTCATCGAGTCAGCATCAGTACCGCCACGACCCGCTTCCGACCGTCGTCCACCGTCGAGATCACCTAGTTGCGAACACTTGCCTGACCTGCAAAGGAGCAGGTCAGGAGCCTGTCCGACAGTCTCACCAGGAGGTACCCATGAAGATGCTCATCAACGTTCCGGAGACGGTGGTCGCCGACGCACTGCGGGGCATGGCGGCGGCCCATCCCGAGCTGACCGTCGACGTGGAGAACCGGGTGATCGTACGGCGGGACGCGCCCGTTGCCGGAAAGGTGGCCCTCGTCTCCGGTGGCGGTTCGGGGCACGAGCCGCTGCACGGAGGGTTCGTGGGGCCGGGGATGCTGTCGGCGGCCTGCCCGGGTGAGGTGTTCACGTCTCCCGTGCCCGACCAGATGGTGCGGGCCGCTGCTGCCGTGGACAGCGGGGCGGGCGTCCTGTTCGTGGTGAAGAACTACACCGGCGACGTTCTCAACTTCGACATGGCGGCCGAACTCGCCGAGGACGAGGGTATCCAGGTCGCGAAGGTCCTCGTCAACGACGACGTCGCCGTGACCGACAGCCTCTACACGGCCGGGCGGCGCGGGACGGGCGGCACCCTGTTCGTGGAGAAGATCGCCGGGGCCGCGGCGGACGAGGGGCGCCCGTTGGAGCAGGTGCGTTCCGTCGCCCAGCGGGTCAATGACAGTTCCCGCAGTTTCAGTGTCGCGCTCGGCGCCTGCACCACTCCCGCCAAGGGCAGCCCCACCTTCGATCTGCCGCCGGGCGCGCTGGAGTTGGGCGTGGGCATCCACGGCGAGCCCGGCCGGGAGCGGCGGCCGATGATGACGTCGGGGGAGATCGCCGACTTCGCGGTGGAGGCCGTACTGGAGGATCTGGACCCGCGCAACCCCGTGCTGCTGCTGGTCAACGGGATGGGCGCGACGCCGCTGCTGGAGCTGTACGGGTTCAACGCCGAGGTGCAGCGCGTACTGGCCGGGCGCGGGGTCGCCGTGGCCCGCACGCTGGTCGGCAACTACGTCACCTCGCTCGACATGGCCGGTGCCTCGGTGACCCTGTGCGAGATCGACGAGGAGCTGCTGCGACTGTGGGACGCGCCGGTGCGGACGGCGGGTCTGCGCTGGGGCATGTGAGCCCGGCCGGGCGACTGGCTGTCAGCCCGGGTGCGACAGTGACCGACGTACCTACCACGCAAGGAGACCCTGTGCTCGACGCCGACTTCTTCCGCCGCTGGATGGCGGCGACGGCGGTGTCCGTCGGCCATGAGGCGGAGCGGCTCACCGCCCTGGACTCGCCGATCGGCGACGCCGACCACGGCAGCAACCTGCGGCGCGGCTTCGACGCCGTGGCCGCCGTCGTGGAGAAGGACGCGCCGGACACGCCGGGCGCCGTCCTCACCCTCGCCGGACGCCGGCTCATCTCGACGGTCGGCGGCGCGTCCGGACCCCTGTACGGAACGTTGCTGCGCCGCACAGGCAAAGCGCTCGGCGAGGCGGCCGAGGTGAGCGCGGAGCAGTTCGCGCAGGCGCTGCGCGCCGGAGTGGACGCCGTGATGGCGCTCGGCGGTGCGGCGCCCGGCGACAAGACGATGATCGACGCTCTCGTACCCGCCGTGGACGCCCTAGGTGACTCGTTCGCCGCGGCGCGCACGGCCGCCGAGCAGGGCGCCCTCGCGACCACGCCCCTGATCGCCCGTAAGGGCAGGGCGAGTTATCTCGGTGAGCGCAGCGTCGGTCACCAGGATCCGGGGGCCACCTCGGCGGCACTGCTGATCGCGGCGCTCGCGGAGACCGCCGGTGAGTGACGACAACGGCCTGGGCGGCGAGAGGTTGGTCGGGGTCGTGCTGGTGTCGCACAGCGCGGCGGTGGCGGCCTCGGTGGCGGATCTGGCCCGGGGGCTCGTGGGCGCGGGTGCGAGCGTTCCCGTCGCGCCGGCGGGCGGCACCGAGTCCGGCGGGCTCGGCACGAGCGTGGAGCTGATCACCGCGGCGGCCCGTTCGGTGGACCGGGGTGCCGGAGTCGCCGTCCTGATGGATCTGGGCAGCGCGGTCCTCACGGTGAAGGCGCTGCTGGCGGAGGGTGACGAACTCCCGGCCGGCACCCGGCTGGTGGACGCGCCGTTCGTCGAGGGAGCGGTGGCGGCGGTCGTCACGGCGTCGACGGGAGCGGACCTGGCGGCGGTCGAGACGGCGGCCGCGGAGGCGTACACGTACCGGAAGGTGTGAGGGAGGGGAGGAAGTGGCGGGGAACGGCCCCCGCCCCCTCTCCCACCGCCCGCGCGTCGGGAGCGGTTCGGCTCAGCCGCCGTCCACGCTCTCGTCGCTCTCCTCGACGGTGTCGACCGAGTCGGCCTGGCCCACGAACTGTTTCGCCAGCTGCTCTCCCGTCTCCACGGCCGCCGCGTGGTCCTCGATCGGCGACACCCTGGAGTTCTTGAACACGATGTAGGTGACCCCGGAGGGGGCCCCGCCGCCGTGCGGGTCGGGGTTGATGCCGAGCCCGTAGGCGGTGGCGTAGGACGCCTCGCCGATGATGTCGCGCGGGCCGGTGTCGCCGACGACCGCGTACTGCACGCGGTCCCGGTAGACGACGGCGGCGACCGAGCCGCCCCGGATGCCGGAGTCACGGTAGTTCCAGATGCTGCTGGCGGCCGGTACGACGATGAACGGCAGGCGTTGGGGGTCCAGTTGGCGGCCGTCGGACTGCTGGTAGGCGGTGCTGTCGGCGAAGTACGGGTCGGTGTGGCTGTTGCAGCGCGGACCCGGGCTGCCGTCGCAGTCGATGTCCATGTCGGCCTTCCAGAAGACGGCCTCCTCGGTCCCGCAGACAGGGATGTCCGCCGGGGTTCCCGCGTCGCTGCGATAGTGGCCGTGGGACACGGGCGCGCAGTCACGCACCTTGGCCAGCAGGTCGGCGGCCCGGACGCTGCCCTCGTACCGCACCGGCTCGTTCGAGTGGACGGCGGCGGGCAGGGTCGGGGCGAGCAGGGCGGCGCCGGCCACGGCGAGCGTCAGCGTGTGGACACGCACGATAGGGGGCCTTTCCTGGGGGATCTGACGGACACTCGGTCCAATCTGGTGCCGGTCCGATCACGCGTCCACCATTAGGGGGCCGTACGGTGCACACCCCGAACTCCCCACAGGGACCGGATGTCTGAGCGCGTGTCGGCTCCGGCCGCCCGACCCGCCCGCACCGGCGCCGGTTGCGCGACGACAGCGGGCAGCGCGCCCGGATCGCGCGTCGGGTACGGATCAGGGCACGGCCGCCGGACGGAACGTGGGGGCAGAGTTCGCCCTCACGGCCCCTCAGCGGTCCGCCGTACGAACGAATCCGTCACCTGCCCGGTGGCTGTCCGGGTGCGGGCCGGGCCGGGGGCACGTTGGCTGGCCCCGAGGCAGCACGGGCGATCCCCGACCCCTCGGCGGCGCATGGGACGTACCGCCAACCGTGCCGCCGGAGGGCAGTCCACATGCGAACCGTTCCACTCCTCCTCCGATCCGGCCTGACCGTGGCAGCCGTCGCCGCGCTGCCGCTCGCCGTCACCGCCCAGACCGCCTCGGCGGCCGGGATCTCCGTGAGCACCAGCGGGTCGACGGTGTCGGTGACCACCAGCGCGTGCTTTACCAGCAACGGCAGCGGCTTCGGCAGCGCATCTCTCCTCAACAGCAGCCAGCGGACCTTCGACGAAGGGCGTGTGGTCATGCTCTCGGGGACGAGCACCAGTCAGTCAGCTGTCTGGTCCAACGTCCCCACCGGCACCCACACCGTCACCGTGCGCTGCGCGAACGGCGTCACGGCCGGTTCCCAGGCGGTCATCGTCAGCACCGCCCCCACCCCGACCGCCCCTTCCCCGACGATCTCCGCCCCGACCATCTCCGCCACGGCCTCCTCCCCCAGCCGAGGTGTCATGGGCGGCCTTGGCGGCGCCGCCAAGGACTACGGCACCCTCACCCTGGCGGCGGGCGGCGTACTCGTCGCGGGCGGCGTGGTGGCGGCGGCCTGGGTACTGCGCCGTCGATCCAAGCCCCACCGGCTCTGATCGGGGACCACACACACGGCCGGTGGCCGCCCGAACGAGGGCGGCCACCGGCCGTTCTACGCGTGCTGGGCGCAGACTCCGATCACCACGTTCGCGTACAGCTCCTCCGACACCGCGAGCCGGGTGAGCAGGCCGCCCGCCTCGAACGCCTCGGTCGCCGACGGTGCCTGGCGTTCGCTCGTCTCGACGAGGAGGCAGCCGCCGGGGGCGAGCCACTGTCGTGCCCCGGCGGCGACCCGGCGGAGTACGTCGAGGCCGTCGCCGCCGCCGTCCAGGGCGACCAGGGGTTCGTGGTCGCGCGCTTCCGGGGGCAGCAGGCCGACCTCCTCGGTGGGGACGTAGGGCACGTTGGCGGCGAGGATGCCGACCCGGCCGCGCAGGTCGGCGGGCAGGGCGTCGAACAGGTCGCCCTCGTGGGCGTGGCCGCCGTACGGGGCGACATTGCGGCGGGCGCAGCGCACGGCCACGGGGTCGATGTCGGCGGCGTGCAGTTCGACGCCGGTGAGTACGGCGGCCAGCGCGGCGCCGACCGCGCCCGAACCGCAGCACAGGTCCACGACGACGGACGCGTCCGGGGCCTGGGCGAGGGCCTCGGCGACCAGGAACTCGGTGCGTCTGCGCGGTACGAAGACGCCGGTCTCGACGGTGATGCGCAGACCGCCGAACTCGGCCCAGCCCAGGACGTGTTCGAGCGGCAGGCCCGAGGCGCGGCGGGCGACCATGGCGGCCAGCTCCTGCGGATCGCGGGCGGCGGAGAGTATCAACCGTGCCTCGTCCTCGGCGAAGACACAGCCGGCCGCGCGCAGGGCGGCGACGACGGGAGCCGGGGAGGAGTCGAGCGAGGAAGACGACGAAGAGGAGGAAGAACTGGAGGGCATGGAGCCGAGAGCCTTTCGGAAGCCGAAGGGCGCTCTCGCGGTCGCCTAGCGGAGGCGGTCCGCGCTGCCTTGAGGTGAGAGCACCCGACCTGACACAGCGGTAATGGGTCTCACCTCCCAGATGATGTCCGGCTGGGGCGTTCCACAGCCGGACGGCAACACTACCCGAACCGTCGGGCTCGGGCAGCCCGCACGGCGCATCCCGGCTACGGCACTACCAACTCCCTCTCGTCACCCAGGTGTTCGGGCACCCGGGCGCCCATGAACGCGGTCGTGCGGCGCAGCCGGAAACCGAGGGACTCGTACAGCCGGATGGCGTTGGTGTTCTCGGCGGCGGTGTGCAGGAAGGGGGTTTCGCCGCGGGCGCGGATGCCGTGGGCGACGGCGAGGATCAGCCGGGTGGCGAGGCCCTCGCCACGGGCGGCGGGGTCGGTGCAGACCGCGCTGATCTCGGTCCAGCCCGGCGGGTGCAGCCGCTCCCCCGCCATGGCGACGAGTGCGCCGCCCCGGCGGATCCCGAGATAGGTGCCCAGTTCGACGGTGCGGGGCAGGAACGGCCCGGGCCGGGTGCGGGCGACCAGGTCCATCATCTCGGGCACGTCGGCCGGGCCCAGCTCCACGGCTTCCGGATCCGGGGCGGTGGTCACCTGGTCGTCCACCAACTGCACGCCCTCCGCGTGGAAGGTGATGTCCCAGCCGTCCGGGACCTGTCCCTGGAAACCGAGCAGCGGGACGTCCGCCCCCGGCCCGGCGAGCGCGGCGAGGTCCGCCCAGTCGCGGTCGTCCGGTTCGGCGGGCAGGGCGATCCAGGGCGTCACGTCGACGGGGTAGCGCACGAGCCGGCCCCGCCATTCGGCGAAGTGGGCGTGCGGGCCGGTGAGGGCGGCGAGCGCGGGGTGGTCGAGGGGGTGGGCGGTGCTCATGCGCGGGCCTCGGTGCCGGCCGCCGTTTCGACCACGATGACCGTCTTGCCGCGCGCGTGGCCCTCCTCGACCGTGCGCAGGGCCTCCCCGGCCCGGTCGAGCGGGAAGGTGCCGGTCACGTGCGGGGTCAGGTCGCCGCGTACGACGAGGTCCGCGACCGCTTCGAGGACGGCGGTGTTGCGGGCGCGGGCGACCCGGGCGCCGCCCAGTGCCGCCGCGGCCTCGGCGGTGGCGCCCGCCGTGACCAGCTTCGTGCGGTCGGTCAGCAGGGTCGCGGCCTCGGCGAGCACCTCGCCGCCGACCAGGTCGTAGACGCCGTCGACGCCCTCTGGGGCAGCCGCCCGCACCCGCTCGGCCAGCCCGGGGCCGGACGGGACGTGCACCGCGCCCAGCGACTCGACGAAGTCCTTCTTGCCGTCGCTCGCGACGCCGACGACCCGCGCTCCCCGGCTTCGGGCGATCTGGAGGATCGCGGCGCCGACCCCGCCGCCCGCGCCAGTGACCAGCAGCGTCGCACCCTCGGGCAGGGCGAGCTGGCCCACGCCGTCGTACGCGGTGGCCGCCGCGACGGGCAGGGTCGCCGCGTCCGTGAAGGAGATCCCGGCGGGCTTGGCGGCGGTCACCGTGACCGGCAGCAGCGCGAACTCGGCGTAGCCGCCGGCGACCGGGTTGCCGAAGACCTCGTCCCCGACGGCGAACCCGGTGACGTCCGCGCCGACCTCCGCGACGACCCCGGCGACCTCGTTGCCGAAGACGGCGGGCAGCTCACGTGCCGCTTCACCCACGCGGGCGTAGCCGCTGCGCTGCTTCGAGTCGACGGGGTTCACACCCGCCGCGCGCACCGCCACCAGCAGTTGTCCGGGGCCGGGGCGCGGCCGGTCCACGTCGACGAACGCCTCGGTCTCCGGACCACCGAACCGTGTGAAGACGTACGCCTTGGGCATCTGCTCCAACTTTCCTCGACCAATGGCTGACCAGCCGGCGCCGATCGCCGGCATCCGCACTCAACGGCAAGGCCGATCGCCGGAGCGCTATTCCCCGGAGGTGCGAAGACCTGGGGAGAGTTCACACACCCGTGACGATCACCGCGGCCCCGGGGTCCGGGACCTTCGCGGCGACCCCGTACGGTGGTAGGCGTACCCACTGACCAGGCCTGACCGTGAGGCATCCACCCTATGAACGTCACCCGAGGCTTCACCGGACGCCCGCGCGTCCAGAACGCCGGTCTGCCGCCCGGTCAGTACGACGCGGGCGACGACTGGCCCGTCCTGTCCGCCGAGGTCACGCCCGAACTCGCGCCCGCGGACTGGTCCTTCCGGATCGACGGCCTGGTGGCCGAACCGCACGCCTGGGACTGGGCCGAGGCCCACACGCTGCCCGCGTCGGCGTACGAGGGTGACATCCACTGTGTGACGAGCTGGTCGAAGTTCGGGGTGCGGTTCGGGGGCGTGTCCCTGGACGCGTTCCTCGACGCGGTGCGGCCCGACGCGTCCGCCACCCACGCCGTCGCCTACTCGCACACCGGGTACACCACGAACCTCCCGCTCGGCGACCTGACCGGCGGCCGGGCGTGGATCGCCTGGGAGTACGAAGGCCGGCCGCTGCCCGCCGAACACGGTGGCCCGGCACGGCTGCTGGTGCCGCACCTGTACTTCTGGAAGAGCGCCAAGTGGATCGCGGGGCTGCGGCTCCTCGACCACGACGAGCCCGGGTTCTGGGAGCAGAACGGCTACCACGCGCGCGGGAACCCGTGGGAGGAGCAGAGGTACTCCGGTGACTGACACCTTTGTCCCGTCGACCGGGTTCGCGGTGCCGGGCCGGATCGCCGTGAGCAACCGGGAGGCGGCCCGCTGGCAGACGGCGACCCTCACCGAGGTCCGGCGGGAGACGCCCCACGCGTCCACGTTCCGGTTCGCGGTGCCCGGCTGGGCGGGTCATCTGCCCGGTCAGCATCTGATGCTGCGGCTGCGGGCCGACGACGGTTACACGGCCCAGCGCCACTATTCGATCGCGTCACCCCCGGACGACGCCGGGCACGTCGAACTGACCCTGGGCCACGTCGAGGGCGGCGAGGTCTCCGGCTGGTTCCACACGGTGGCAAAGCCCGGTGACGAGGTGGAGGTGCGCGGCCCGCTCAGCGGCTTCTTCGCCTGGCCGGGCGACCGGCCCGCGCTGCTGATCGGGGCCGGCTCCGGGGTCGTACCGCTGATGTCGATGGTCCGGCACCACCGCGCCCGCGGCCTGACCATGCCGCTGCGGCTGCTGGTGTCCGCGCGCGGCCCCGAGGAGCTGATCTACGCGCGGGAGTACGGGGCCGAGACCACGCCCGTCTTCACCCGCCGGGCGCCCGAGGGAATGCCGGTCGGGCGGCTGTCGGCCGCCCAGGTGGCGCCGCTGCTGGCTGACGAGCAGCCGCCGGGGGGCTGGGAGGCGTATGTGTGCGGCTCCAACGCGTTCGCCGAGCACGCCTCACGGCTGCTCGTCGCGGCGGGCCAGCCCGTGGACCGGATCCGGATCGAACGCTTCGGCTGAGGCCACTGCGTGCGGTGGTGCGCCGGGCCCACGGGGGCGCGGGCCCGTTGTGCGCACTGACCCTCGTGCGCGGCTCCCGTTCGGTCGGTGTCGCGCGCGACGATGGGCGGGTGGGGGTCCCAGGGCGAACGCGGGTGTACGGCTGGCGCTGGCGACGCAATCCGCTGCGGCGCCGGTCGGACGTCGTGGAGGCGTGGACGGGGCTCGTTCTCGCCGTGCTGCTGTTCGTCGGCGCGCCCCTGGTCGGGGTGGTCGCGGCGCGGTGGGCGGACGACGAGGGGCGGGCGACGGCAGCCGAGCAGCGTGCCGAGCGGCATCACGTCCGTGCGGTGGCCGTCGCCGGGGCCGGAGCCGGGGCGCTCCCGGTGCCGGCCGGCAGACAGTACCTGTACCGCGTACGGGTGCTGTGGACGGAGCCCGGGGCGGGGTCGCGCTCGGCGACGGCGCATGTGCCGGCCGGCACGCGGCGCGGTGACGCCGTCGACCTGTGGCTCGACGCGCGGGGGCGGACCGTCGCGCCGCCGCCGGGCGCCGCCGCGGTCCGGCAGCACTCGGTGGCGGTGGGGATCTGCGCCACGGGGGTGACCGCCGGGATCGTCCTCCTCGCCCGAACCGCCTTACGTCGTAAGGTCGTTCAGCGTCGCCTCGGAGAGTGGGAACGGGCGTGGGCGCGTACGGGACCGGAGTGGACGGGACGCCGGGCGTGACGGCCGCATCGCCCTCCGGCCGTCAGGCCATCGCCTGCATGCGGCGGGCGATGCGGCCGTGGTCGGTGAGCGCGTCCCGCCGGGGTGACGCGCCGTCCGGCCGCCGACAGGGTCGCGCGGGCCTCGGGCTCGGTCCGGCGGCGCCCACGGCGGTGACGCGCCCGCCGTCGACGGCCACCCATCCGCCGGGAATCTCGCGCGCGTCGTCCACGACGAGCAGTTCGGCATCCCTGACCAGCAGTTCAACGGCAGTCGGCATGGGCGTCATGGTAGGGGCGCGCGGTTCTCTCGGGGGTCCTTCCTGGGGTTCGGGGCCTGGCGGGTCGTTTGCCCTCCCACGTACGGTGTGATCATCCGCAAGCGCTTGCCCCTACGTGACGAAGGCGGTCCTACATGGCCCAGTTCGACCTCCCCCTCGACGAACTCCACGAGTACCGCAGTGCGTCCGCCGAGCCCGCGGACTTCGACGCCTTCTGGTCCAAGACCCTCCAGGAGGCCCGGGAACACGATCTGGACGCCCGTTTCGAGCGGGTCGAGACCGGTCTGACCACGGTCGACGTGTACGACGTGACGTTCTCCGGATTCGGCGGCCACCCGGTGAAGGGCTGGCTGCGGCTGCCCGCCGGTGCCTCCGAACCGCTGCCGGTGGTCGTGGAGTTCATCGGGTACGGCGGCGGGCGCGGTCTGCCGCACGAGCATCTGCTGTGGGCGTCGACCGGCCGCGCCCACTTCTCCATGGACACGCGCGGCCAGGGCAGCGGGTGGGGCGGCGGTGGCGGCACGGCGGACCCGGTGGGCCATGGACCCTCGTACCCCGGCTTCATGACCCGGGGCATCGACGCCCCCGAGAACTACTACTACCGGCGGGTGTACACGGACGCGGTGCGCGCGGTGGAGGCGGCCCGATCGCATCCGCTGGTCGACCCGTCGCGCACGGTGGCCCTGGGCAGCAGTCAGGGCGGCGGGATCGCGATCGCGGTCGGCGGGCTGGTCCCGGACCTGGTCGCGGTCGCCCCGGACGTGCCGTTCCTGTGCGACTTCCCGCGCGCGACAACCATCACGGACCGCCCCCCCTACCGCGAGATCGGCAGCTACCTCAAGACCCACCGGGGCCGCACCGCCGACGCCCTGAAGACGCTCGCCTACTTCGACGGCGTGCACTTCGCGGCGCGCGGCCGGGCCCCGGCCCTCTTCTCGACCGCGCTGGAGGACGCGACCTGCCCGCCTTCCACGGTGTTCGCGGCCTTCAACGCCTGGGCCCACGACGACAAGAAGGTCGAGGTCTACGACTTCAACGACCACGAGGGCGGCGGCCCCTTCCAGGAGGCTACGACGATGAGCTGGCTGCGCTCGTACGCCTGACGGTCCATGGGCGGCACTGGTCGATGACGACGCCTTCCGCGCGATCCGACCAGTCGGTATGTTCCTCGGTGCCGGGTCACAGCGTCGTGGCCCGGTTTTCCGGCGGACCAGGGAGGGCCCATGTCCGAGCACGTGGCACACGTTCACGGCGACTGCGACACACGTTTCTCGGCGGTGCGCACGGCGTTCGAGGAGAACTTCCGCGACCGCGGGGAGCTGGGCGCCGCGGTGAGCGTCACCGTCGACGGCGAGACCGTGGTCGACCTGTGGGGCGGCTGGGCCGACTCGGGGCGCACGCGCGCGTGGGAGCGCGACACGCTCGTCAACGTGTGGTCGACGTCGAAAGGTCCGACGGCGCTGTGCGCGCACATCCTCGCCGACCGGGGGCTGCTGGACCTCGACGCCCCGGTGGCCGCGTACTGGCCGGAGTTCGCGGCGGCCGGCAAGGAGGGCGTCCTCGTACGGCATCTGCTGTCGCACCGCGCGGGCCTGTCCGGCCTGCGGGAGCCGCACTCGCTCGCCCAGCTCTACGACTGGGAGCTGACGACCGGCCGGCTGGCGGCGACGGAGCCCTGGTGGGAGCCGGGAACGCGGTCCGGGTACCACGCGCTGACGTACGGCTTCCTGGTCGGTGAGGTGGTCCGCCGGGTGTCGGGGCTGCTGCCGAGCGCCTTCCTGGAGCGCGAGGTGACCGGGCCGCTGGGCATCGACTTCCGCCTCGGACTGCCCGAGAAGGAGGCCGGGCGGGCCGCCGAGCTGGTGCGGCCACCGGCCGCCTCGGCCAGCGAACAGGCCGCGGTCTTCGCCCAGTTGACGCCCGCCGCGATCGCCGCCCTGGCCAACCCCCTCGCGGGCGCCGCCGAGGCGAACAGCCCCGAATGGCGGGCCGCCGAGATACCGGCCGCGAACGGCCACGGCACGGCGCGCGCGATCGCCGCCCTGTACGGCGTGTTCGCCGGCCAGGGCTCGTACGGCGGGCGGCGCGTCCTGTCCTCCGAGGCGGCCGAGCGGGTGCGCGAGGGCCAGGGCCGCGTCCGCGACCTGGTGCTCGGCGCGGGTCTCGGCCACGACACGGAGATCGGGCTCGGGCTGTGGCTGAGCGGCCCGGACGGCTCGTACGGGCCGAATCCGAGGGCGTACGGCCATGACGGCTTCGGCGGCTCCTGCGGACTGGCCGACCCGGATGGGCGAGTGTCGCTGGGGTATGTCATGAACCGCATGGGCCCTCACATCGCCGACGACCCGCGGAAGATGGCGCTGGTCGAAGCGCTCTACAGCGCACTCTGAACCGAAGTAAGGACCGCAGTGTGCAAGTGAGCCGTACACCACGGGCGGCAGGTGTAGTCAGATGACAGATTCCGTGCAGTCCGTGCGCGCATAGCTTGGAGGCACGGCATCCGACGGCGCGCCGCAGACCCGGCGCCCGTCGGACGAAGTCCTCTTCCGAAAGGCACGCATGAGCACCTTCACCACCTCCGACGGCACCGAGATCTTCTTCAAGGACTGGGGCACGGGGCAGCCGGTGGTGTTCAGCCACGGCTGGCCGCTGAACGCGGACGCGTGGGACGGTCAAGCCCGTCTGGTCGCCGAGAACGGCTTCCGGGCCATCGCGCACGACCGGCGAGGGCACGGCCGTTCCGCGCAGCCGTGGCAGGGCAACCACATGGACCAGTACGCGGACGACCTGGGCGAACTGATCGAGTCACTGGACCTCGACAACGTCATCCTCGTGGGCCACTCCACCGGCGGCGGCGAGGTGACCCGCTACATCGGCCGGCACGGCACGGCGCGGGTCGCCAAGGTCGTCCTGCTGGGCGCGGTGCCGCCGCTGATGCTCAAGACGGAAACCAACCCCGAGGGCACGCCCATCGAGGCCTTCGACGGCATCCGGGCGGGCGTCGAGGCGGACCGTTCGCAGTTCTACCGGGACCTCAGCGAGGCCTTCTTCGGCTTCAACCGGCCGGACGCGACCCCGTCCGAGGGCATGCGCCGCATGTTCTGGCTGTGGAGCATGCAGGTCGGGCTCAAGGCGGCCTACGACTGCGTCAAGCAGTTCTCGGAGTCCGACTTCACCGAGGACCTGGGCCGCATCGACGTGCCCACGCTGATCGCGCACGGCGGCGACGACCAGATCGTGCCGATCGCCGCCTCGGCGGAAAAGACGGCGCAGCTGGTCAAGGACGCGACGCTGAAGGTCTACCCGGGCGCCCCGCACGGCCTGGTGGGCGACTTCGAGAAGGCGTTCAACGCCGACCTGCTGGCCTTCGTCAAGAGCTGACCGGATACCCGCCGGCAGTCCGTGTCGCCACCACCATCCGGCAGCGCGGACTGCCGTCCGGGCGTCGCCCGAAGCCGGGCAGGGCGCAGGTCTCCACTGCGAAGCCGGCGTGCGTCAACTCCCTTCGTACGTCCGCCAGTCGGAAGTCCCGGTAGTACATGACGAACGGCGGCCGCCAGACGGCGTTGCGCACCCTCATCACCGCGTCGAAGCCCAGCAGCGCCCAGTAGGCGCGTGTTCCCGGCCGGGCCGGGGCCCCGATGGGGAACGCGAAACGCCCTCCCTGCCGCAGTACGGAGTGGACCTGGGCGAACAGTCCCGGCAGCTCGCCCGGCAGGAAGTGCCCGAACGCCCCGAAGCTGACCACCAGATCGAAGGCGGGCGCGACGGAGGGGGCGGCGGCGAAGGGAAGGGAGCGTGCGTCGCCGCGAACCAGGGCGACACGCGGCCCGCCATTGTCCTGGCCCGCCTCCGCCGTAACCCGCCGCCGGGCCACCTCCAGCATGCCCGCGCTGATGTCGACGCCGGTGACACTCCCCCGGCACACCTGTTCAAGCACGGTCAGACCGGCGCCGGTACCGCAGCACAGGTCGAGGCCGTCGTCGAAGGGGCCGAGCGGGACGAGCGCCGACGCCACCGCGTCGAGGACGCTGTCCGGTGTGCGGAACGGCGTGTGGTCGAACTTCGCCGCGAGCAGGTCGTAGCCGTGTTCCACGGACGACAGCGCCTGCACGGCGAGTTCACGGAGTGTGGGGCCTTCGGGGCTGAACATCGGCCCAGCTTAGAAGGAGTCCGCACGTCGGTGCGTTGTCCGCCCGCACGGACGGTTCACCCCTTAGGATGAACGGATGCGCGCATTTCGTGAGGCAGTGGAGGCCCGTGATCTCGACGCCGTCGAGGCTCTGTTGGCGGAGAACGTCGTGTTCACCAGTCCGGTCGCGTTCCGGCCGTACCCCGGGAAGGCGATCACCGCGGCGATCCTGCGCGCGGTGATCCGGGTCTTCGAGGACTTCCGGTACGAGCGGGAGATCGGCGCACCCGACAGTCGTGACCACGCGCTCGTGTTCACGGCGCGGGTCGGCGGGCGCGAACTCCAGGGCTGCGACTTCCTGCATCTCGACGCGGACGGCCTGATCGACGAGCTGACCGTCATGGTCCGCCCGCTGTCGGCCGCGCAGGAGCTGGCGGCGGCCATGGGCGCCCAGTTCGAGCGGATCGCCCAGGAGGCGCAGGCCGCCGGGTCCGCCTGAGCGGGGCGGTTCCGGCAGCGGGCGCGTTTTGGTTGGATGACCTCATGAGCGCCGACGAGCACGCGCGGATGATGCGGGCCAACGAAGCCAACTGGGACGCCCGCACCCCCGTCCATCTCGCCAGCCGTTTCTACGGCCTGGGTGAGAGCCTCGATCCGTCACGCTGGTTCGCCTCCTGGGAATGGGACGACCTCGGCGCACTGGCCGACCGTGACGTGCTCCATCTCCAGTGCCACCTCGGCACGGAGACCCTCGCCTTCGCGGAGCGTGGCGCGCGGGCCGTCGGGCTCGACTTCTCCGAGGCGTCCGTGACCGCCGCGCGCGGCATCGCAGCGAAGGCGGGCCTCGACGTGACCTACGTACAGGCGAACGTGTACGACGCCGTCCAGGCCCTGGAGCAGCGGCGGTTCGACGTCGTGTACACCGGGAAGGGCGCCCTGTGCTACCTGCCCGACCTGACGCGCTGGGCGGAGACGGTTGCCCAACTCCTGCGCGTCGGCGGCCTGTTGTACATCGTGGAGTTCCACCCGCTGCTCAACTCCCTGGGCCCGAAGCCCGCTCCGGACGACACCGGTGAACTTCTGCTGCGGCACGACTACTTGGGTGCGCGAGGCGCCGTGCACCGTGACGCGACGTTCACGTACACCGACGGGCCGGCCGTGGCGGGGGCGACCGAGAGCTTCGAGTGGATGCACGGAATGGACGAGGTCGTCAACGCGTTGATCGGGGCGGGACTGACCATCCGGCGGCTGCGCGAGAGCGACGAACTGCCGTGGCCGCGCTGGCCCCGGATGGAACGTACGGCGTCAGGCTGGTGGCGGTTGCCCGAGCCTCGCATCCCGCTCCTCTACGGGCTCCTCGCGAGCCGCTGAGTCACAACTCACCGCCGTACCCGCGTATCGTGTGGTAGCGTTCCATCAGTATCTGTGTAAGTCCCACTCTGGGCGCCGGTGCGAGTTCCTTCTCAGTTCGCTGACCCGCCCGTCGGATTCCGATCGGCGCATCAGCTCTTCCGACACCACCTCACCAGCGGCGACGACGTAGTTCTGCCGCGCCGCCGAGGTGTTGCTGTCTCCCGCCGCCCGTAGCGCGCTCTGAGCGCTCGGTTCTCGCGGCCTCTCCCCCGCACCTTCCTTCCGCTTCATCCTCCGCGTGCCTCATGCGGCATGCGTCCACGTCCGTGAAAGGACTCTCCGACCATGACCACCACACTCGAATACCCCCCTGTGGAACACCTGCCCCCGGCCCGGATCGCGACCGGTGTCCTCGACATCGACAGCAACGGGAAGGGGTACCTGCGGGCCGCCGACAGCTTCCTGCCCACGCCCACCGACCTCCAGGTCTCCCCCGCCCTCGTCCGCCGCCACGGCCTGCGCAAGGGCGACCTCGTCGTCGGCGCACAGGGCGGCCGGCGTGACCTGACCGAGGTCGCTCTCGTCAACGGCCTTACGCCCCAGGAACTGCGCGGCCGTCGTCACTTCCGCGACCTCACCCCACTGCACCCCCGCGACCGGCTCCGCCTCGAACACCCGGCGGCCGGGCTCACCGGACGGGTCACCGACCTGATCGCACCCGTCGGCAAGGGTCAGCGCGGGCTGATCGTGGCCCCGCCCAAGACCGGCAAGACCGTGCTGCTCCAGCAGGTCGCCGCGGCCGTCGCCGGCAACCACCCCGAGTGCCGCCTGATGGTGGTGCTGCTCGACGAGCGGCCCGAGGAGGTGACCGACATGCGGCGCTCCGTGCGCGGAGAGGTGTTCGCCTCGACCTTCGACCGGACGCCCAAGCAGCACATCGCGCTCGCCGAACTCGTCATCGAACGGGCCAAGCGGCTCGTCGAGGCGGGCGAGGACGTCGTCATCCTCCTGGACTCCCTCACCCGGCTGTGCAGGGCCCACAACAACGCGGCGGCCTCCGGTGGCCGCACCCTCAGCGGCGGGGTCGACGCCGCCGCGATCCTCGGGCCGAAACGGCTGTTCGGCGCCGCGCGCCTGGCCGAGGAGGGCGGTTCGCTCACGATCCTCGCCACGGCCCTGGTCGAGACGGGCTCCCGCGCCGACGACTTCTTCTTCGAGGAGCTGAAGGGCACCGGCAACATGGAACTGCGGCTGAGCCGCGAACTGGCGTCCCGGCGGGTGTACCCGGCCGTCGACATCAACCCCTCCGGCACCCGTCGCGAGGAACTCCTGCTGTCCCCGGCCGGGTTGACGACCGTACAGGGGCTGCGGCGGGCCTTGCAGACGCGGGACGGCCAGTCGGGTCTGGAGGCCCTCCTGGAGCGGCTCCGTGACACGCCGGACAACGCGACCTTCCTGCGGCGGATCCAGCCGACGCTGCCCGCCGCGTAGACCCCGTTTCGGCCGTCCCACGTGCTCACGCGGGCTCCCGTGTGCGGCATCCGGGTGTTCGGGACCGGTCCTCGGCCCCGGCAGCGCCGCGTTCGGCACGTCCATTCTTACGTTTGCGGTATGACCATCAGATTCTCATCCCGGATCGCCGCCTCCTGCTGTGCGCTGTCCGTGACGGGCGTGCTGGCGCTGGCTCCCGTCCCGGCGTCCGCCCGCAGCGGTACCGGTACCGTCCCCGCCACCCCGACGGCGACGCCGACGGCGACGGCGACGGACGCGCGGCTGCTGTACCGCTCGGGCACCCACGCCCGGCTCCGCGCCGGCTCACCCCGACTCCCCCGGGACGTGTCCGCCCTGTCATGGCTGGTGGCCGACGCCGGCACCGGTGAGGTGCTCGCCGCACACAACGCGCACCGCAAACTGCCTCCGGCCAGCACGCTCAAGACACTCTTCGCCCTGACGGTGCTGCCCACACTCCCCGCCGGCCTGCGGCACAAGGTCACCGAGGCCGAGTTGGCGGACGTCGGCGCCGGCAGCAGCCTGGTCGGCGTCGAGGCGGGGCGCACGTACCGAGTCTCCGACCTGTGGCGGGGGGTGTTCCTCAACTCCGGGAACGACGCCGTGCACGTCCTGGCCGCCATGAGCGGCGGCTGGCGCGACACCGCCGTCCGGATGCAGGCCAAGGCCCGCTCCCTGGGCGCCCACGACACCCATGTGCGCTCGCCCGACGGCTACGACACCCCTGGGCAGGTGTCGTCGGCGTACGACCTCGCGGTGTTCGGGCGGGCGGGGCTGCGCAACGCGGACTTCGCCGACTACTGCGGCACGGTCCGGGCCGGTTTCCCGGGCGGCGGCGGACAGCCGTACGAGATCCAGAACACCAACCGGCTGCTGTCCGGCGCCAACGGCGTCGAGCGCTACCGGGGGGTGATCGGCGTCAAGAACGGCTACACCAGCAATGCGGGCAACACGCTGGTCGCCGCCGCGCGCCGGGGCGGGCGAACCCTGGTCGTCACGGTGATGAACCCTCAGGAGGGCGGCGGACTCACCGTCTACGAGGAGGCCCGGTCGCTGCTCGACTGGGGGTTCCGGGCCGCCGGACGCGTCGATCCCGTCGGCTCGCTGGTCGCCGCGCGGTCCGTGTCGCATGCGGGTCCCGAGGCGCCGGCGTCGGCGCGGGTGCGGGTGCCGGTGGCCGCACCCGTGACGTCCGACAGAGGGAGGCCCGGGTGGCCCGAGACCTGGACGATCGTCGCGGCGGCCGTCCTCGGCGCCGGAGCGGTGTCGCTGGGCTTGCGGATCGTGGGCGTGAAGAAGGCCTGACCGGCATCGTCCACCGGCAGCCACAGCAGCAGCCCGAGCGTGACCCAGACGTACGCGCTGCCGCCGATGAAGCCGTCGACCCCGGACGCGTCGTCGAACCACAGCCACACCACGCTCGTGCACAGCACCGCGTACAGCACGCCCGCCACGCGCGTGTGCCCGGTCCGCAGCAGGACGGCGAACGACGGGAGCAGCCAGACGAGATGGTGCACCCAGGTGATCGGGCTGACCAGGCACGCGGTCAGCCCGGTGAGGGCGAACGCGGCCCACCAGCCCCCCACGGCGACGGCCCGGCGAGCCCGCCACGCCCAGACTGCGAGCACGACCAGAACCACCACCAGCCACACGACACGGCTCGGTTCAGCGGGCTCGGCCAGCCGCGCCAGCACGCCCTGGAGCGACTGGTTCGAGACGTACGCCGCCTTCCCGATGCGCTGGGTGTCCCACAGCGCCTCGCCCCAGTAGAACCGCGAGGCGTCCGGCGCGACCCACGCCGCGAGCGCGGTGGCCGCCGCCGCGACGGCCGTCGCGACCCCGGCGGCCCGCCGTCGCCCGGCGAGCAGCAGCAGGCCGATGAAGAGGGCGGGCGTCAGCTTGACGGCTGCGGCGAGGCCGATCCCGATGCCCGCCCAGCGGGCCCGGCGGGTCGTCAGCAGCCAGGCGTCGGTGAGGACGAGGGCCAGCAGTACGAGGTTCACCTGGCCGAAGCTGACGGTGTCACGGACCGGTTCGAACAGCGCCAGTGCGCACCCGGTCAGGGCCCAGCCGTACCAGCCGTGCCGACGCAGCGAGGACCCGCCGAGCATCCACACCACCGCCCCGAGCGCCGCCAGATTGAGGAGCAGCGCGGCGGTGATCGCGGCGCGCAGCCCGAGCAGCGCCATCGGCAGCATGCTGACGGCCGCGAACGGCGGGTAGGTGAAGCCGTACGTCGTGCCCGGCACCCGGTAGTCGTAGATCCGGCCGCCGTGGTGGACCCAGGTGTCCACGGTTCCGTAATAGACGCGCAGGTCGAACCAGCCGCGCAGCAGGGGCACGGTCGCCGTGAACACGGTGATCACGGTGACGAGGGCGAGCACCAGGAGCAGCCGTTCCCGGCCGGTGCGGGGCAGTCTCACAGGGCTCATACCGTGCTCTCCCGCAGGGATGTCCGGGCCGTCAGGTGGGCCTGCCAGACGACGACCAAGGCCAGCGCGGCGCCGGAGACGGCCAGGACCAGTTCCTCGGTCCCGGCGGGCGCGCCGCTCGGCAGGGCGAGGAGCGCGACGACTCCGGTGACGGCCGCGAGGCGGGGGCGGATCGCCGGACTGGTGCTGGGCGCGGCGGCGGCGATGAGGAACAGGGCCCAGAGGGCGTACCAGGGCCGGATGGCGGGGCCGAGGACGACCACGACGGCCAGGCTCAGGCCGAGAGCGTAGAGCGGGCTGAGGCGTGGGCGGCGCAGCCAGATGTAGGCGATGGCCAGCACGGTGACCGCTAGGCCGAACAGGTGCCAGGCCGGGACGGCGAGCGGCGCCAGACCGCTGCCGATCTTCGTGAGGGCGGCGGCCGTCGCCCGGCCGAGGAGGCTGGTGAGGGCCCAGTTCTGGGGTGACACCGGGGTTTTCAGAGCTCCTATCCAGCCGTATCCGGTACCGGCCAGCGCGGTGGCGGCGACGGTGGTCGCGGCTGCCGCGCCCGCCGTGGTCAGTACGGCCCGCGCCGGGCTGCGGCCCGCGCGGATCTGGAGCGCCACGACCGCGGCGAGGCCGAGGACGGCGGGTGCCTTGACGAGGGCGGCGAGCGTCACGAGTACCGCGCCCAGGACCGGCCAACGGCCCAGCGCCGCGACCAGGCCGACGCCCAGCAGCCCGAGCATGATCGCGTCGTTGTGGGCGCCGGCCACCAGGTGCAGCAGCACCAGCGGGTTGAGGGCGCCCAGCCAGAGCGCGGCGGCCGGGTCGGCGCCGTTGTGCCGGGCGAGGCGGGGCAGGGCCGCCGCCATCAGCGCGACGCCGAGCAGCGCGACCAGCCGCATACCGAAGAGGCCTGCGGGGATCTCGCCCCGGGTCAGTCCGGAGAGCCCGGACGCGACGGCGAGGAACACCGGGCCGTAGGGGGCGCCGGTCTGCTGCCACACCGGGGCGACCTCGGCGGCGAGCGGGCCGCCGAGGAGGGCCGGCCCGTGCGAGTACACGTCCATGTGCGCGTCGACCATCGCACCCTGGGCGAGGTAGCTGTAGACGTCGCGGCTGAAGAGGGGTGGGGCGAGGAGGAGTGGGGCCGCCCATACGGCGAGGACGACCATCAGGGAACGGACGGTGGGGGGCTCCGAGCCGCGGACCAGTCTGCCCAGCAGGGTCCACGCGACTATCAGGAGGACGACACCGAAGTAGACACCGACGAGTCCGAGTGCGGCCCGGCCGGTGGAGGGTGCGATGAGTTCTCGCACGGGGAGGGCTCCGGCGCTCTCGCCGCCGAGGGCGAGGCATGAGGTGCCGATCAGGCCCATGGCCTGGCAGCGGGAGAGGGTTGTCGGGGGAACCTGCACATGGGCAGCGTGGCAAGGGTGGGTGGACGGGGGGCTACGGGGTGCCCTCCGGGCGGGGGCCTGGGAGTTACCGGTGGGTGATGTCTGGGGGGTGGTTGTCTTGCGCGAGGTCCGGTGGGGGCTGGTCGCGCAGTTCCCCGCGCCCCTGAAAGCGACGGCTTGGCGTCGCCTCGATGCGATGCGGGCGGGCCCGGTCATGAGGCAGCACTCGCTAGAACTACGCATGGCAGGCGCGGAACCCGGCCTCGACGCGCTGTTCATCACCCTGCCGGGTCCGCTCACCAACGGGTCGAAGGCGTTCGCCGCCGACGGCAACCCCACCTTCCGGATCGGCACCGACGGACAGGAGGCGTACGGACACTTCCTCGACGCGGTGGCCAACCGAGCCGCCAGCGGCAGCAGCGCGGAAGCGGCCCGGGCGCTGACCTCCCCGCAGCTCTGTGATCCACCGCCCGACCGCTGCCCCGGCGCTCATCCCGCCGGGGCAGCGGTGTTCATCGCATCCCGGTCAGAAGACTGACACTCCCGTCAGTGTGGTGAAGCGGTCCAGGGCCGCCACGCCCGCCACCGAGTTGCCCCGCTCGTCCAGACCGGGGCTCCAGACGCACAGGGTGCAGCGGCCGGGGACCACGGCGATGATGCCGCCGCCCACTCCGCTCTTGCCGGGGAGGCCCACTCGGTAGGCGAAGTCTCCTGCCGCGTCGTAGGTGCCGCAGGTCAGCATGATGGCGTTGATCTGTTTGGCCTGGCTGCGGGTCAGCAGGCGGGTGCCGTCGGCTCGGACGCCGTGGCGGGCGAGGAAGCCGGTGGCGAGGGCGAGGTCGGCGCAGGACGCCTCGACGGAGCACTGGCGGAAGTACTGCTCCAGCAGGTCCGGGACCGGGTTGTCGATGTTGCCGTACGACGCCATGAAATGGGCGAGGGCCGCGTTGCGGTCGCCGTGGGCGGACTCCGACGCGGCGATCTCCATGTCGAAGGTGAGGCCGGGGTTGCCGGACTCCGCGCGCAGGAAGTCGAGGAGCGTTCCGGCCGCGTCGCCCGTACGGGTGTGCAGGCGGTCGGTGACGACGAGGGCGCCCGCGTTGATGAACGGGTTGCGCGGAATGCCGCTCTCGTACTCCAGCTGGATCAGGGAGTTGAACGGATTGCCGGAGGGTTCGCGGCCCACGTGCTCCCAGAGTTCGTCGCCCTCGCGGGCCAGGTCGAGGGCGAGCGTGAACACCTTGGTGACGGACTGCGCGGAGAACGGCTGCCGCCAGTCCCCCACCCCGTAGACGGTGCCGTCGAGTTCGGCGACGGCCATGCCGAAGCTGCGCGGGTCGCGGGCGGCGAGCGCCGGAATGTAGTCGGCGGGGCGCCCTCGGCCAGGGGTGCGTCCGATCTCCTCGGCGATGCGTTCCAGGACCGGTTGGAAGGTGGAGGGAGAGGACGACGGAGCTGGTGCCATGATCGTCATTCTCCCTCCGGGCCGGTCCTGGTGCGCGTTCGCTGGTTGCTACCGTGCCGCGCCGCTGCCCGCCACGATCTCCGGGCGCAGCAGGTCCGCGAGCCGTTCGGCGGGCAACAGGCCCTTCTCCAGGACGAGTTCCGCGACACCTCGGCCGGTGACAAGCGCCTCCTTGGCGATGTCGGTGGCAGCCGTGTACCCGATGTACGGGTTGAGTGCGGTGACCAGCCCGATGGAGTTCTCCACGCTCGCGCGCAGCGCCTCGGTGTTCGCGGTGATGCCGTCGACACAGCGCTCGGCGAGGGTGAGACAGGCGGCGCGCAGATGGGTGATGGACTCCGACAGGGAGTGCAGGATGATCGGCTCGAAGGCGTTGAGCTGAAGCTGTCCGGCTTCGGCGGCCATGGTGATGGTGACGTCGTTGCCGATCACCTCGAAGGCGACCTGGTTGACGACCTCGGGGATCACCGGGTTGACCTTGCCCGGCATGATCGACGAACCGGCCTGCACAGGCGGCAGGTTGATCTCGCCGAGGCCCGCACGCGGCCCGGAGGACAGCAGGCGCAGGTCGTTGCAGCTCTTGGAGAGCTTGACCGCGACGCGCTTGAGGACGCCGGACATCTGGACGAACGCCCCGCAGTCCTGGGTGGCTTCGACCAGGTTGGCGGCGGTGACCAGCGGCAGTCCGGTGATCGCGGAGAGGTGGCGGCGAGCCGCCTCGGCGTAACCGGCGGGGGCGTTGAGGCCCGTACCGATGGCTGTGGCGCCGAGGTTTATCTCGTGGATCAGCAGGACCGCCTCCGCGAGGCGGCTGCGGTCCTCCTCGATCATCACGGCGTACGCCGAGAACTCCTGCCCGAGCGTCATCGGCACCGCGTCCTGGAGCTGCGTGCGCCCCATCTTCAGTACGTCGTGGAACTCGACCGCCTTGCGGGCGAAGGAGTCCTGGAGGACGGCCATCGCCTTGAGCAGCTCCCGCACCGCGAAGACGGTCGCGATCTTGACGGCGGTCGGGTACACGTCGTTGGTGGACTGCCCGAGGTTGACGTCCTCGTTGGGGTGCAGGTACTCGTACTGGCCCTTGGCGTGGCCCAGCAGCTCCAACGCCCGGTTGGCGACGACCTCGTTGGCGTTCATGTTGGTCGAGGTACCGGCCCCGCCCTGGATGACGTCGACCACGAACTGGTCGCGCAGCCTGCCGCCCCGGATCTCGCGGCACGCCTCGACGATCGCGGCGGCCTTCCTCGGCTCGAGAAGGCCGAGTTCTTCGTTGGCGAGAGCGGCGGCCTCCTTGACGGCGGCCAACGCGTCGATCAGGTGCGGGTACGCGGAGATGGTCATGCCCGTGATGGGGAAGTTCTCCGTGGCGCGCAGGGTGTGGACACCCCAGTACGCCTCGGCGGGTACGTCACGGTCGCCGAGCAGGTCGTGCTCGCTGCGGTGGACTGCGGCGGCGCTGCGCTGGGCTGCTGCGGTCATGGTGGTACGGGCCTCTTTCGGGTGAGTGGCGCGGGGGGGGCGGCGGGGAGAGCCGACCGTACGGTCTCAGATGTACGTCGGTCCCGTGGGGAGCGGGTCCAGGGCGCGGACCGGGCGGATGCCGCCGACCGGTTCGCCGCCGCCGAGCAGCGGTTCGCCCGCGAACTCGGTGAGCACCGCCGGGTCGACGCCGACCCGGGCGAGCGCCGCCGCCATGACCGGCACGCGGGCACGGTTCGCGCCGTCGGCGATCTTCACCGCGACGGCACGGCCGTCCGGCAGGGCGGCGACCTGGACGCCCTCGAAGCCGTCCTTGCTGAGCAGCCCGGGTACGGCCCGCATCAGCGCGGCCACGTCCCGGCCGGAGCCGGAGGCCATCTCGGCGTGGTCGCGCATCGCGTCGGCGACCAGTGCCTCCGGGGTGCCGGGGGCGGCGGTGGTGATCCGGGCCGCGGCGCGGGCCAGGCCGTTCAGGGAGATGGAGAAAAGGGGGGCGCCGCAGCCGTCGACGGTCACCCGGGCGATGCGCTGGCCGGTGAGGTCCTCGACGATCTCGGCGATCGCCTGCTGGAGAGGGTGGCCCGGGTCGAGGTAGGAGTCGAGAGGCCAGCCGTTGAGCTCGCAGGTGTAGAGCATGGCCGCGTGCTTGCCGGAGCAGTTCTGGGCGAGGCGTGAGGGCAGGCGGCCCTCGCGTATCCAGGCGTCCCGGACGACCGGGTCGAACGGCAGGTCGGGCACGTTGCGCAGGTCGGCCTCGGTGAGGCCGGCCAGCTCCAGGATGCGGCGGGAGCCGGCCAGATGGCGTTCCTCGCCGGAGTGGCTGGCGGCGGACAGGGAGAGCAGCTCGCCGTCGAGGGGCAGGCCCGCCCTGAGCATGGCCACCGCCTGGACCGGCTTCAGGGCTGAGCGCGGGTAGAAGGCCGCCTCGATGTCGCCCATCTGCAGCTCCACCTGGCCGTCGGCGCCGAGGACGACGACGGACCCGTAGTGGATGCCCTCGATGACCCCGCCGCGCACAAGGTGCGCGACGGGTGCGTGGAGGGGTTCGCGGATCGCGGGAGCGTCCGCGAGAGAACTGTCGTACATGGCTGGGCGCACTGCTTCCTGCATTACTGCATCCTGCATCACTGCGTGGTTCACGCGTCGGCTCCGGCCGACCCGTTCGATCCGGGGGATCCGGGGGATTCGAGGGCTCCGGCCGCTTCGGCGGACTTGCGGGCCACCTGGGCGCGGACGGCGTACCAGCCCGCGACCAGGGCCCCGGCGATCAGCGGGAGACACAGCACGGTGGTGCGGCCGGCGCCGCCGTCGGCGTACATCAGGACGAGGACGGAGGCGAGGAAGGCCAGCGTCACGAGCTCGGTCCACGGGGAGCCGGGGAGGCGGTAGCTCGGGCGGGTCAGCTCGCCGTTCTCGGTCTTCCGCCAGAACACCAGGTGGCAGACCATGATCATGCCCCAGGTGGCGAGGATGCCGATCGCGGCGAAGTTCAGCACGATCTCGAAGGCGTCGGCGGGGACGACGAAGTTCAGGCCGACGCCGAGGACGCAGAAGCCGCTGGTGAGCAGGATGCCGCCGTACGGGACCTGGCTGCGGCTCATGTTGCCGGTGAACTTCGGCGCGGAGCCGGACATCGCCATGGAGCGGAGGATGCGGCCGGTGGAGTACAGGCCAGAGTTAAGGGACGACATGGCCGCCGTGAGGACGACCAGGTTCATCACGCCGCCGGCCGCCGGGATGCCGATGTTGGACAGGACGGTCACGAAGGGGCTCTCGCCCGACGTGTACTTGTTCCACGGCAGCAGCATCGACAGGAGGATGACCGAGCCGACGTAGAAGACGCCCACTCGCCACATGATCGAGTTGATCGCCTTCGGCATGATCTTCTCGGGGTTCTCGGTCTCGCCCGCCGTGACACCGACGAGTTCGACGGAGGCGTAGGCGAAGACGACGCCCTGGATGATCAGCAGCATGGGCAGCAGGCCGTTGGGGAAGATGCCGCCGTTGTCGGTGATCAGGGACGGGCCGGGGGTGGTGCCGTCGACCTGGTGCTGGGTGACCAGCAGGAAGATGCCGATCAGCATGAAGACGACGAGGGCGCTGACCTTGATGATGGCGAACCAGAACTCCAGTTCACCGAACATCCGCACCGAGATCAGGTTCACGGTGAGGACGACCCCCAGGGCGATCAGCGCGAGCACCCACTGCGGGATGTCGGAGAACAGGCCCCAGTAGTGGGTGTAGAGGGCCACCGCGGTGATGTCGGCGATGCCGGTGGTGGCCCAGTTCAGGAAGTACATCCAGCCCGCGGTGTACGCGCCCTTCTCGCCCAGGAACTCACGGGCGTACGACACGAAGGCGCCGGACGAGGGCCGGTACAGGACGAGTTCGCCCAGTGCCCGCACGACGAGGAAGGCGAAGATTCCGCAGACCGCGTAGGCGATGAAGAGGGACGGGCCGGCGTCGGCCAGCCGGCCGCCGGCGCCGAGGAACAGGCCGGTGCCGATGGCACCGCCGATGGCGATCATGTTGACGTGCCGGGACTTCAGCGACTTGCTGTAGCCCGCGTCACCGGCGTCCACGTGTACGGCCTTCTTCTGTGCCGCACCGTCCTGCAGGAATTGCTCGCTCACGCCTCGGGTCCGCCTTCCGGGGATGTTTCTGCGGGGGTGTCCTTGTGCGCGGCGCGCACGATGTCGGTGAGGGTCGTGGAGACCCGGTCGAGGTGGTGGGACATGGCCGCCACCGCGTCGTGTTCGCTGCGGTCGATCAGCGCCTCGACGATCGCCCGGTGCTCGCGGTTGGACTGCTCGCGTCTGCCGCCCAGCTCGTTGAGGAAGGCCGACTGACGGGCCAGCGCGTCGCGGATCTCCTCGATCACCCGGCGGAACACCGGGTTCTGGGCGGCCTGCGCCACGGCCAGATGGAAGAGGGAGTCCATGGCGACCCACGCCGTGGTGTCGGTCTCGTGCTCCATGCGGTCCAGCAGGTGCGCGAGGTGGTCGAGGTCCTCGGGTGTCCGTCGCAGGGCCGCGTAGCCGGCGACCGGGATCTCGACGTGCCGGCGCACTTCGAGGAGGTCGCTGGCCGCGTAGTCGCCGAAGGTGGGGTCCTCGACGGTGCTGGACACCACGAAGGTGCCCTTGCCGGTCCGGGAGACGGTCAGGCCCATGGTCTGCAGGGCCCGCAGGGCCTCCCGCAGCACGGGTCGGCTCACCTCGAGGCGCCGGCACAGCTCGGCCTCGGAGGGGAGCTTGTCCCCCACGGCGTAGTCTCCGCGCTCGATGGCGCTGCGCAGATGACCGAGAACCGCTTCCATCGCGCTGACGCGCCGCGGCACCGAGCCACCTGTCTGGCTGTCTGACAGGTTCACGGAGGTGATCCTGCGGGTGACGAGAGGGGGCTGTCAAGGGTTCGCGACCCGCGAATCACCTCGTCACGAGGGACGGGGTGATTCTTCCCGGCGGGAAATCCGTGGGGATCCTGCCGGGACGGTAGGAGCCGGGAGGCGTGCCGCAGGGTCGAAGGCTCCGTGCACACGGCCTGACCAACCGCACAACGGCGTTCTCGCCGCCGGCCCGGCGGATGGGGTCGGCGGCCAGGCTCGCAGTTCCTGCGGTTCCAGGGAGCCGGCCACCATCGGGGGCGCCACCCTGCGGAACCGGCTCGGCGTGCGCCCTGGGTGGCCGACGAGGACGGGGACCGGTTGCGCTCGAAGGGTGTCGCTGCCGGACGCTGTAGACGGACCCGACGCATTCGGTGCCGTCTTCGCCTACGGAGAAGCGGGACCTCAGGCGTCCCAGCACTGACGGACTTCCGCGGCACCCGAATCCTGGCTCGGCTCTGGCCGCCGACGAGGCTTGTGGGCGCCGTCGCGCCCGTGGCGCATCCCCGACGTCAGCCGGAGACGAACACGGGCTCGACGCGATGTGGGCAGCGCGAGCCGGGCGCGGACAGGCGTGGGCCACGCGCCGTTCGCCGAGCACGCCGCCGCCCGGCGCTGTGCCGCCTCGGTGCCGCTGACGGCGGCAGGGCCGTGCGAGACCTCTACCGGGGCATGGGGGCCCTGGGAGGACGCTCGCCACGGCCCCCGCGCTCCCGGCCGGACGTACGAGCGGTGCCGTCTGGCCCTGAGTGCCCAGTCGCCAGTGCTCAGTTCAGTACGCCCGTGCCCAGCAGCCCGAGGAGCAGCACACCCACGATGATCCGGTAGATCACGAAGGCGTTGAAGGAGTGCTTGGCGACGAACTTCAGCAGCCAGGCGATGGAGCCGTAGGCGACGACGAAGGACACCGCCGTACCGACGGCCAGCGGCGCGACCCCCACTCCCGCGCCGAGCGCGTCCTTCAGCTCGTACAGGCCCGCACCGGTCAGGGCGGGGATGCCCAGGAAGAAGGAGAGCCGGGTGGCGGCGACCCGGTCGAGGTCCAGGATCAGGGCCGTCGACATGGTGGCGCCGGAGCGGGAGAAACCGGGGAAGAGGAGAGCGAGGATCTGTGAACTGCCCACCAGCATCGCGTCCTTGAGGCTGGTGTCGTCCTCGCCGCGCTTGTGCCGGCCCATCTGGTCCGCGGCCCACATCACGCCGCTTCCGACGATCAGCGAGGCGGCGACCACCCACAGCGAGGCCAGCGGGCCCTCGATCAGCGGCTTGGCGGCGAGGCCCACGACGACGATCGGGATCGTGGCGTAGATGACCCACCAGGCGAACTTGTAGTCGTGGTGGTAACGCTCCTCGCGGTTCCTCAGACCCCTCCCCCAGGCGGAGACGATCCGGACGATGTCCTTGAAGAAGTACACGAACACCGCGGCGATCGCGCCGACCTGGATGACGGCCGAGAACCCGACCACGGCGTTGTCGTCGACGGGGATGTGCATCAGCCCCTCGGTGATCTTCAGGTGGCCGGTCGAGGAGACCGGCAGGAACTCGGTCACCCCCTCGACGGCTCCGAGGACGACGGCCTGACCGACGGAGATGGCGCTCATGGAATCCAGTTCTGCGGGAGAGGGACGGGCAGCGGCGGAGTCAGTCCTACTACATACCGACCAGGCCCGAGTACACACCGGTAAGGCCCGAGGGCCCGCGCCTACAGCGCCCCGCCCACCCACACGCCCGCGAAGGCCGCCCCGAGACCGGCCAGCACGCTCACCATGACGTTGGCGACAGCGAAGAGTCCCGCGCCGTCCTCGGCCAGCCGCAGGGTCTCGTACGAGAAGGTCGAGTACGTGGTCAGGGCGCCGCACAGGCCCGTACCCAGGAGCAGTTGGAGGTTGGGGCCCGGGGCGGCGCCGGTGAGCAGGCCGAGGATCAGGCAGCCGGTGACGTTGACGGCGAGGGTGCCCCAGGGGAAGACGGTGTCGTGGCGGGACTGGACGAACCTGTCGGTGAGGTAGCGCAGGGGTGCGCCGACCATTCCGCCCGCGATCACGAGCAGCCAGTTCACAACGACTTCTTACCCTTCTCGTCCGTTTCGCCCGGTTTCCCGTCGGCCCGGCCGACGTGTCTGATGACCTCGCAGTCGTCGAGGATCACCAGTCCCTCGGTGACGAGTTCGTCGAGCTGCGGCAGGAAGGACCGGACGTGTTCCTCGGTGTCGACGATGACGATCGCGACCGGCAGGTCCTCGCTGAGGGAGAGCAGGCGCGAGGTGTGGATGAGGGAGGACGCGCCGAAGCCCTCGATGCCCCGGAAGACGCTCGCGCCCGCGAGGCCGGCCGCGCGGGCGCGGTGGACGATCTCCGAGTAGAGCGGCCTGTGGTGCCAGGTGTCGTGCTCGCCGATGAGGACGGTCACGCGCAGGGCGCTGCCGGTCAGCCTGGTCATCGTCGCCTCCGCTTCAGGGTCCGGCGGGTCGCGGTCGCCGCGAGTGTCACGGCGGTGAGCGCCGCGAGCAGGGTCGCGGCGAGGTAGGCGAGGCCGGTGCCGGGGTGGCCGTGGTCGACCAGTTTCCGGATGTCGACCGCGTACGTCGAGAAGGTGGTGAACCCGCCGAGGACACCGGTGCCGAAGAAGGGGCGGACGAGGCGGTGGGCGGCCCACGTCTCCGTGATGACCACCATGAACACGCCGATCACGGCACAGCCGACGACGTTGGTCCAGAAGGTGACCCAGGGGAAACCACCGGCCTGGGTGGGCCACGCGAGGGAGGCCGCGTACCGGGCCGAGGCGCCGATCGCGCCGCCGATCGCGACCACCGCGACGACGGGTGACTGCCCGTGCAGGAGGGAAGGGCGCGCCCGGGCGGCTACGGTCCCGGTCGTGGTGTCGGGGGCTGTCATGGTCGTACGTCTCCTACTCGCCGCGCCCGGACGTGCGGGCGCACCTGTTCGCGCAAGTAGGGACCGTTGGCGGCGCCCTTGCCGCGGTTCGGGTACGGCGGGCCCCACCGCCGCGCCGCGAGCGGAGATCGCGGCCGGTCAACAGGTTAACGCCGGGGGCGTGGGGGCCGCACCCGGGTCAGGTGGGCGACAGAGCGCCCGAAACGGGCGCCGGGGGGGCGCGACCGGCCCCCGCCGCCCTGCGGCATGCTCCACCCACCCGGCCCACCCGGTCGCCTGCGGGCGCCCTCGCCGATCACCACCCCTTCTCGAACATGCGAGCCACCTCGGCGATACGAACCTCGTCGGGGCGGTAGAACGTGCGCCAGCCGATCCTCTTCGTCCGGACCATGCCGATGCCCGCGAGCAGACCCAGGTGGGTGTGGGCGACGGAGCGGCGAACGCCCAGTTTCGCGGCGACGGCCGCCGCCGTGACGCCGTCCTCGACCGGATCGCCGTGCCGTTGGCGCGGGAAGTGCGCGGCCGGGTCCTTCAGCCACTCCAGGATCTCCAGGCGTTGCCCGCCTACGGGCCTCTTCAGCATCGCGCCTCCTCGTCCCGGCTCCCGCGTGCCGTGTTCCCCAATGTCCCGCAGTTGAGGCCGCCGCGTCCGGGGCTTCGCACCTCTTGGCCGAGGTCGACCCCCTACTGCCGCGTACGCGCGATCGAGCAAGCCCTTGCATCCCGGCGCACAGGGGCCCGGCCGCTCCCCCACGGGCGGCAGGGCATGTGTCGCTTCGGGCTCAGCGGTGGCTGAACCACGTCATCGCGGGGAGCGCCCCCGCCCCGATCCCGTCGGTTTTCATGCATACGCATTAACATGGGGTGCATGGCAGCGAACAAGCCCGGTACAGAGCTGGCGGACCAGTGGCGGGACATCCTGGCGGCTCATGCGCGCACGATGTGCGAGATCGACCGCGCGCTCCATCCGCACGGCCTGGGCGCCAGTGACTTCGAGGTCCTCGACGTCCTCGTCTCCGATGCGGTCGCCGCGACGGACGACTGCGGCCAGGCCGATCAGTGCCGGGTGCAGGACATCGCCGGCCGGGTCCATCTCAGCCAGAGTGCGCTGTCGCGGCTCATCGGCCGGCTGGAGAAGGACGGGCTGGTGGAGCGCAGCATGTGTGTGGAGGACCGGCGGGGGGTGCGGGTCGCTCTGACGGCGCGGGGCCGGGAGCTGCACGCCGAGGTTCTGCCCCTTCAACGCGCCGCCCTCGCGCGGACGTTGGGCGAGTAGCCGCTCCGCTGTCAGGTTTGCCGGTGCGCCGTCTGCGGGACGCTCGGCCGTTGGCCGGGGCTTGGTGGCGGGCTCAGTACTGGAACGGCCTGGCCAGCAGGGTGCGTACGCCCTCCGAGGTGACCGTCATCCCGTGCGGTGAGGCCGCGTCGATGGTGAGCGAGAGGTCGCCGGTGGGCCACTGGTCGGCGAGTGCGCCCAGCGGTATCAGACGGTAGCGGGAGACGGACGGCAGCAGTTCGGCCAGTTCGGGCTCCGATGTGAACACGGGCACGGCCTCCCGCCCGTCCGGCTCCTCGATGACGGGCAGCGCCACCGTCGTGGGATCACCGGCGTCCACGTCACTGACGTCGTCCGGTACGGGGACCAGCACATCGCTCATGGCGAGGATGTCCAACGCGGCCGGATCCTGAGTGTTGTCGGCCAGGGCGTCGAGCGCCCGTCGGGCCGGTGTGGCGGTGTGCTGGCGTGCGGGTGTCTCCATGGCGGGTCCCCTGGTAGCAGCGGTCGTACGGGCCGCCCGGGACACGGTCGGCCCCGGGCATGGTGCCAAGGCGCATACCCGGCCGGGGCGCGGCCATGCCTGGCCCGGGACGACGATGCCCGAAGTGACGGCGGCGCTCACGGTGACCGTCCGGTCCTTCACGGTCCTCTGGTGAAAACGGACCAGTAGTGGTGACCCGCGCCCACGCGCGCGTCCAAGGCCCGTGCTTAGCGTGAGCCCATGCCGATGCAACCCTGGTTCCCCGACGCCAAGCTGGGCATCTTCATCCACTACGGCATCTACGCCGTGGACGGCTTGGCCGAGTCGTGGTCGTTCTACACAGGCGAGTCCACGCACGAGGAGTACATGAAACAGCTCGACGGTTTCACCGCCTCGCGCTACGACCCGCAGGCCTGGGCGGAACTGTTCGCCCGCGTCGGCGCCCAGTACGCCGTCCTCACTGCCAGGCACCACGACGGCGTGGCCCTGTGGAACACCGACCACCGCAATCTGGACGTGGTCCGCGACACCCCGGCCGGCCGCGACCTGGTCACCGGCTTCGTCGACGCCCTGCGCGAACAGAACCTGAAGGTCGGCCTCTACTACTCGCACTCCGACTGGAACCACCCCGACTACCCGAGCGAGCGCCATCCCGGCCCGTTCGTCGTCGAGCCCAACGACTACTCCCACGCCCGCCCCGGCGAGCAGGACCCCGAGGTGTGGGCACGCTATCTCGCCTACCGCGACGGCCAGGTGAGCGAGTTGGTCGAGCGCTTCCACCCCGACATCCTCTGGTTCGACGGTGAGTGGGAGCGCACCGAGGAGCAGTGGCGGATGCGGGAGCTGTCCGAGCTGATCCTCGCGGGCAACCCGGACACCATCCTCAACGCCCGCATGCTCAGTTATGGCGACTACGCCACCCCTGAGCAGGGCGTTCCGCTGATCGCCCCGTACGGCCCGTGGGAGCTGTGCCTCACGATCAACGACTCGTGGGGCTTCCGGGCCGAGGACCGCCACTTCAAGTCGGTCCGTCAGCTGGTGCGTTACTTCACGGAGACCATCGGCATGGGCGGCAACCTGCTGCTCGACGTCGGCCCCATGGAGGACGGCACGATTCCCGCGGAGCAGGTCGAGCGCCTGGAGGGGCTCGGCGCCTGGGTCATCAAGCACGCCGGCGCCGTGTACGGCACGGTCGCGGGGCTGCCCGCCGGGCACCACTACGGGCCGAGCACGCTCTCCGCCGACCGGCGCACCCTGTACCTGACCTGCTTCGACGCGCCCCGCGAGGCCGTGTCGATCCGGGGCCTGCGCAACGCGGTACGACGCGTCTCGGTCGTGGGCACGGGCACCGAGCTGGGCCACCACGTCACCGGCGGCCTGGACGAGGTGCCGGGCGTGACCTGGATCGACGCGCCCGGGGCGGCCGACCTCGACGAGTACGCGACCGTCCTGGCCGTGGAACTCGACGGCGAGCTGGACCTGTACCGGGGCACGGGCCGCGACTGACATGCGGACGCGTCCGCGCCGGCCCGCGGCCAACAGCATGCCCAGGAACCCTGAGTGCGGGACGGCCCGCCGGAATGTCCGGCGGGCCGTTCACCGTGCTGTCTCCGTCCGGCTCACTCGAAACTGGCGAGACCCGTGGTGTCGAACCAGGTGGGCGACTCGGCCTCGGACATCGCCTGCTTGATGCGGAACAGCGCGAACTCGTTCAGTTCCGGCAGCGCGTCCACCTCGAACCAGCCGACGTCCAGGGACTCGTCGTCGTTGACCCGGGCCTCCCCGCCGACGGCCCGGCAGCGGAAGGTGATGTCCATGTACTGGCAGACGTCACCGTTCTCGTACGTCACCGGGTCCAGGGCCTGGACGAGCACGACCCGTTCGGGCACGCACTGGACCGCCGTCTCCTCGTAGACCTCCCGCACCGCGCACGCGGCCGGCTGCTCGCCCGGGTCCGGGATGCCGCCGACCACCGACCACTTGCGGGTGTCGGTGCGCCGGCCCAGAAGCACTCTGCCCTCGTCGTCGAAGACGAGGGCGGTGACACCGGGAAGCCAGAGCAACTGGCGGCCGGCGGAGGCACGCAGAGCGCTGATGAAGTCAGGAGTAGCCATGCCCCGACACTAACGGGCCGGTCCTGTCACCCTTGTTGATCACGGGGGCGTGCGTCCGGCGTACGGCTACACGCCACCGGCGCGCCGCCCGCGCATCCCGGCGCCGATCGCCCAGCCGAGACCGCCGGCGGCGACCAGGACGAGGAGCATCTCGGGCAGGATGCCGAGCTCGGTGGCGGGCGTCTTCGAGGAACGCAGCGGCACCTTCTGGACGAGGGAGTCAGCCACGAACATCCGGGTCTTCTGGGTGATCCTCCCGTCCGGCATGATGATCGCGCTGACGCCGCTGGTCACCGGCACCGTGACGGTCCGGCTGTGCTCGACCGCGCGGATACGGGACATCGCGAGCTGCTGGTAGGTCATCTCGCTGCGGTCGAAGGTGGCGTTGTTGCTCGGCACGGAGATCATCTGGGCACCGTGGGTGACGGTGTCACGTACGGCCCAGTCGAAGGCGGCCTCGTAGCAGGTGGCGAGGCCGACCTTGGCGCCGTCCATGGTGAATACTCCCGGCTTGCTGCCCCGGCTGAAGTCCTGGCGGACCATGGTGGTCCAGTTCTTGTTGATGTGTGCGAGCACCGAGCGCAGCGGAAGGTACTCACCGAAGGGCTGGACCTGCCGCTTGTCGTACGTCTCGGTCGGGCCCTTCGCCGGGTCCCACAGGATCTGCTCGTTGTAGAGCCTGCCGTCCCGGTGGACCACCCCGCCGACCGAGATGGGCACACCGATCGCCTTGGCCGCGCCCTCGATGACGGCGGCGGCGTCGGGGTATTCGAACGGGTCGACGTCGGAGGAGTTCTCCGGCCACAGCACGAAGTCTGGCTGTGGCATCTTGCCGGCCTTGACCTGGGCGGCCAGGCGCTGGGTCTCACGCGCGTGGTAGTCGAGCACGGCCCGCCGCTGGGCGTTGAAGTCGAGGCCCGCGCGGGGCACGTTGCCCTGGATGAGGGCGACGGTCGCGGTGCCGTCCTCGGCCTTGTCGCTCACGAGCGTCCGCGCGGCCAGGGCGCCCACCACGGGTACGGCCACGCTCAGCGCGGCGACGACCGCCGCAGCGCGGGGTACGGCGCCGGTACGGCGCCATTCGAGCACCTGCCGGACAGCCTCGTACAGGCCGAAGCCGCACAGGACGACCCCGAAGCCGAGTACCGGAGTGCCGCCCAGCGCGGCGAGCGGCAGGAAGACGCCGTCCGCCTGGCCGAAGGCGATCTTGCCCCAGGGGAAGCCGCGGAAGGGCACACGCGCGCGTGCCGCCTCGCCCGCGATCCACACGGCCGCCGCCCACAGCGGCCACCCGGGCAGCTTCGACACGGCGGTGATGCCCACGCCGACCAGCGCGACGAAGACCGCCTCGACGGCGACCAGCGCCAGCCAGGGCCCGGAGCCGACCTCCACCCCGGTCCACACGAGCAGCGGCAGCAGAAAACCGAGGCCGAACAGATAGCCGAGACCGAGTGCCGCCTTCCAGGACCGGCCGCGCAGCACCCAGCCGAGGAGCGCGAAGGCGAGCAGCGCGAGCCACGACAGGGTGCGCGGCGGGAAGCTGACGTACAGGAGCACTCCGGCGAGCGCGGCGACGGCGGCCGGCCAGAGGCGCAGCAGCGGCGCGCGGCGTGAAGCGGGCGCGAGCTGCGGTTCGAGCTGGTCCGGCTCGGCTGTGGAAGGAGCGGTGGCGGTCACTCCGGGAGTGTACGGCGCCTGCGGCGGACGCCGACAGCACGGTCCGTCCCACACCTGTGGGCTCGCTCACCCCGTCCGCGGCACCGTTTCTGCGCGACTCGTCCACACCGCCCCGCGCGGTCGGAGGCCCGTCACAGGTCGGTGGGCGACGGGTCGGGATCCACGGGGATGACGTCGGCGACGGACGCGCCGTCGGCCAGCGAGAGACGAAACGTTTTGGACGCGGCGGGCGTCGTCGTGCTGGGCGCCTGCGCCACCTGGTCGCTGATCACGGCCGCCAGACAAGGCGGCCGCCCCGAGGGCGTGCTCCTGTCGGTGCGCACGGTGGCCGCCGGCTACGCGCCGGACGGTTCTGCAGAGCGCTACTGCCCGTCGCCGCCCCCTGTACGGCGGCGCTGGCCGGGCTGAGCCTGGCGGTAGCCGCCCCGCACGCGCTGCGGCGACACCTCGCCTGCGGGAGCAGCGGCAACACCGGTGAGTCGCCGCGAGAGTGGCTCGGGTGTCAGTGCGCGGCCCCGGTCACGCCCCGCAGCCGGGCCCTGATCACCCGTACGGCGGCCTCCGCGTTGTCCACCGTGATCGTGAACGTGTGCCCGTCCCCGAGGCTCAGCACCACGCCCTCACCGCGGCGGACGACGACCGCGGTGCCCTGGTGGGGGCGCCAGCGATACCCCCAGCCGCCCCACTGGCGCGGGGTGACCCTGGCCACGAACTCGGCGCCGACGATCTGGGACAGCGGAATGCGGCGGCGCGGCAGACCGATGTGGCCGCAGCGCACCTCGAGGGTGTCCTTGTCGACCTTCACGGCGACGTGCACGAACGCGATGGTGCCGAAGAGGACGAGCAGTCCGGCCGCGATGCAGCCCACGACGGCCATGACGAGCGGTGCGGAGCCGGACGTCCACGCCGAGTCGACTGCCAGTTCGATACCGAGCGCCATGAAGGCGCAGCCACCGAGCGCCAGCAGCCACTGGGCACGATTGGTCGCCCGCCCGGTCCAGATCTCGGTCGGCACGGATTCGTCGGACCCGACGCGCCCGTCGGGTCCGTTGTGGGGGTGGTCCCTCATGTCGATGAGACTACTCAGGATCCGCTGCGCGGGCACCGGGTCGCTGAGCGTGACTACTCCGCCCGGCCGTCTTCCAGGCCGCCCGTCAGCGGACCGGAGCCGCCGCCCGCAGCAGACGGCCTTCCGCGTAGGCGAGCGCGGGCGCGGGCAGCGGACCCACGATGCCGTTCAGCAGTGCGGTGACAGTGCCTTCCGGCGAGGCCTCGGGTGCGGCCTGCGCGCCGATCCTGCGGAGCGTCTGAGCGGCCACCGCGCCGGCCGAGCCGTGCAGGACGAGCGGCGCGCGGCCGGGCCGCTGAACGGCCGCGCGGATGCGCTCGGCGACGAGTTCGTAATGGGTGCAGCCCAGGACGACGGTCGTTACCTCGTCGGGGGTGAGGGCGGCAGCGGCGGCGACGGCGGCGTCGATCGCCGTCTCGTCCGCGTGCTCGACGGCTTCGGCCAGTCCCCAGCAGGGCACCTCGGTGACCGCGACGCCCTCGGCGAAGTTCCGGATGAGGCCATGCTGGTAGGCGCTTCCGGTGGTGGCGGGGGTCGCCCAGATCGCGATCGGCCCACCTCCCGCGGCGGCGGGCTTGATGGCCGGGACCGTACCGATGACCGGCAGCTCCGGTTCGAAGCGGGCTCGCAGGGCGGTCAGGGCGTGCACGGTCGCGGTGTTGCAGCCGACGATCAGCGCGTCGGGCCGCTGCGCGGCGGCGGCCTCGGCGACAGTCAGGGCGCGCTCGGTGAGATCCTGCGTGGTGCGCGGGCCCCACGGCATTCCCGCGGGGTCCAGGGAGAGTACGAGATCCGCGTCCGGCCGCAATCGCCGTACCGCCACGGCCGCGGGCAGAAGTCCGATTCCGGAGTCCATCAGCGCGATCTTCACCCGGTCACTATAAACGGCGTCCCCCTACGGCCCTCCGGGGTGGGGCAGACTGCGGCAGGTGAGCGCCGTTGTGTGGATCGCCGCCGGATCACTCGCCGCCTGGCTGTGGCTGCTGCTGTGCCAGGGCTTCTTCTGGCGTACGGACATCAGACTGCCGTCCTACGACCGGGAGCCGCACTCCTGGCCCTCCGTCTGTGTCGTCGTACCGGCGCGCGACGAGGCGGCCGTACTGCCCTCGAGCCTGCCGTCGCTGCTCGCCCAGGACTATCCGGGGCGGGCCGAGGTCTTCCTGGTCGACGACGGCAGCTCGGACGGCACCGCGGAGCTGGCCCGGGACTTGGCGCGGCGCCACGGTGGGCTGCCACTGACCGTGGACTCGCCCGGCGAACCACCGGCGGGCTGGACGGGCAAGCTGTGGGCCGTACGCCACGGCATCGGTCTGGCACGCGCGCGTGGACCCGAATACCTGCTGCTGACGGACGCGGACATCGCCCACGCGCCCGACAGCCTGCGGGAGCTGGTGGCGGCCGCCCGGGGCGGCGGATACGACGCCGTGTCGCTGATGGCCCGGCTGCGGGTGGAGAGCGTCTGGGAGCGGCTCGTCGTGCCCGCCTTCGTGTACTTCTTCGCACAGCTCTATCCCTTCCGCCGGATCGGCAGGAAAGGGACGCGGACGGCCGCTGCCGCGGGCGGGTGCGTGCTGCTGCGCACCGAGACCGCCGACCGGGCCCGGATCCCGGACGCCATCCGCCACGCCGTCATCGACGACGTGGCACTCGCGCGGGCGGTCAAGGGCGGCGGTGGCCACATCTGGCTGGGGCTCGCCGAACGCGTGGACAGCGTGCGGCCCTACCCGCGGCTGCACGACCTGTGGCGGATGGTCTCGCGCAGCGCGTACGCGCAGTTGCGCCACAGCCCGCCCCTCCTGCTCGGTACGGTGCTCGGCCTCACCCTGGTCTATCTGGTGCCGCCGTTCGCGCTGCTCGCCGGGCTCGCCACCGGGACGACCCCGGCGGCGGTGTGCGGCGGCCTCGCGTGGCTGGTGATGGCGGGGACGTACGCCCCGATGCTGCGCTACTACGGGCAGCGGCTGTGGCTCGCGCCGCTGCTGCCGTTCACCGCGTTCCTCTATCTCCTCATGACGGTCGATTCGGCGGTGCAGCACTACCAGGGGCGCGGCGCCGCCTGGAAGGGGCGGACGTACGCCCGTCCGGAAACCGCTGCCGAGGAGAGCTGATCCGCGGGCGTCACTTACGGCCGGGGGTCCAGTTCATGCCCCAGCCGTAGGCGCGGTCGACGGTCCGCTGCGGGCTCACCCCGCGCTCGGACACGAGATAGCGGGCCTCCCGCTGGACGATCAGGTCGCCGCCGGTGTTGGTGATCAGGGCGAGCGCGCACACCGTGGAGGGCACCGTGCACTCGTCGAGCGAGAAGTCGACCGGTGCTCCGTTCGCCGGGGTCAGCGTGACCGTGGCGTGCAGGTCGGCGAAGGAGCGTGCCCCCGCGTAGATGGTCACGAAGATGAGGATGCGCCGGAAGGCCTGCGTGCGGTCCAGGTTGACGGTGAGGTTCTCACCGCTCGACACGGCCCCGGTGCGGTCGTCGCCGTCGAGGTGGATGTACGGCGGCTGGTGCAGCGCCCCGAAGGCGTTGCCGAGGGACTGTACGACGCCCTTGCTGCCGTCGGAGAGTTCGTAGAGGGCGCACAGGTCGAGGTCGAGATCGGAGTGCTGGGCGACGGCGCGGCCGAGTTTGCTGCCCCACCCCGAGAACTGCTTGTGCACCTGCCAGTTGAGGTTGACGCGCAGGGCGCCCGAGGTGCCGCCCTGCTTGGTGAGCGAGACGGACGGGGCCTGTTTGGTGAGCGTCACCTTGGTCAGGCGTACCGGCGTCGCGGGAGCGGCCGGAGGTGCGGGCGGGGGTACGGACACGGGTCGTGCGGGCGCCGGGGGCACGGTCGCCGGAGGTGCGACGGGCGGCGGGGTGGGCGGTGCGGCCTGCGGGGCGGGCGTGTGCTGGGGCTCGTCCACGGTGATGCCGAAGTCCGTGGCCAGGCCGGCCAGCCCGCTGCTGTAGCCCTGCCCGACCGCCCGGAACTTCCAGGCGCCCTGCCGACGGTAGAACTCGCCGAGCACGAACGCGGTTTCGACGGTTGCGCCGGCGTTGTCGAAGCGGGCGACCACCGTGTCCCGCACCGCGTCACGGACCTCGATGTACAGGTCGGGGACCTGCCCGAACGTTCCTCCGTCGGCGGAGGCCGCGAGGACGACGGTCTCGACCGCCGGCTCCACGCGCGCGAGGTCGACGAGAAGGGTGTCCGTCACCCGGCCGCCCTCGTCCCGCTTGGCCTCGTGCCGGACCGCGTCCGAGGCGTGCACGGGCTGGTTGTAGAAGACGAAGTCGCTGTCCGAACGGACCTTTCCGGCCACCAGCAGCAGCGCGGAGGCATCCGCGTCGGGCACTCCGGCACCGGAGCGCCAGCCCAGTTCGACCCGGAGTGCCGTCGTGGGCACCGGAGCGTTGGATCCCTTAGGCATTGACATGGCTGCCCCCATCTCTGCTGGCCTCGCGTCACAACCTATCTCCCGGGCCCGTGAACGCCTGCTGAACTCCCCTGTCGAACGCGGGGCGACCCGTCGGTAACCCGCCCGGAACCAGGCCTTTACCTGATCTCGGCATGACCAGGTGCCCCTTTTTGGCATGTTCGCTCACATTGGGGGTCCCACGTCACTGCCGACACGGAAAACAACCTTCTTATCGGTCTCCCCAACCAGCTCATCGTGGGCTTAACTTATGTGCCATGACCTCCCCCCGCTCCACCTACGGCGGCGGCTACTACTCCGCCTTCCCGGACACTCCGATCTACGACTCGCTCGTCGCCGAGCGGGGCACCCCTCAGATCGCCCCGATCCGGGTCCCCGCCGCGTACGACACAGGCGGCAGCAACCTGCCCGCGCTGCCCTCGGCGCTCCCCGCGCTGCCGGCCGGCCCGTCCCAGCAGGCCCCCTCCTACGGCTACCCGCAGGCGCAGCAGCCCTCGCCGCTGCAGCAGGCGCCGGCGGCGTACATCCCGCAGCAGGTACCGCCTCGTGGTTACCCGGGCGGCGGCCAGCCGATGCAGCAGCAGCGTCCGGCGCCGGTGGCCACCGGCTACGAGGCGATGCGTCCTGCGGCTCCGCGACCCGCGCAGCCGCAGTACCAGGACCCGTACAACAACCAGCAGCAGCAGTACCGCGGGTACTGATCCCACTCCCGGAATGTCAGTGCCTGCTGGCACGATGGCGGTATGGGGAATGCGGAACTGCACTCGATACATGTTCATCCGGTCAAGGCGTTCCGGGGCCAGTCGCCCCGGCAAGCCGTGGTGGAGCCCTGGGGGCTGGCCGGAGACCGGCGCTGGGTTCTGACAGACGCCGGGGGAAAGGTCGTCACACAACGCCAGCAGCCGCGCCTCGCGCAGGCCGCCGCCGAGCTGCTGCCCGGGGGCGGGATCCGACTGTCCGCGCCCGGTCGCGCGCCACTGACCGTGCCCGTCCCGGAGGTGACGGACACGACGACGGTGGACATCTTCGGCACCAAGGTGGAGGCGGTGCTCGCGGGTGACGACGCGCACGACTGGTGCGGCGGGTATCTGGGCGAGGACGTCCGTCTCGTGCACATGGACGATCCGGGCACGCGCCGCGCGGTCGACCCGGAGTTCGCGCTGCCCGGCGAGACGGTGAGCTTCGCCGACGAGTTCCCGCTGCTGATCACCACTCTCGCGTCGCTCGACGCCCTCAATTCACTGATCGCGCAAGGGGACCACCCTCAGGAGGGCCCGCTGCCGATGAACCGCTTCCGGCCCAACGTGGTGGTCTCGGGGACGACCGCCTGGGCCGAGGACGGCTGGTCCCGGATCGCCATCGGCGAGGTCTCCTTCCGGGTCGCCAAGATGTGCGGGCGGTGCGTGGTGACCACCACCGACCAGGAGACCTCCGAACGCGGGAAGGAACCGCTGCGCACGCTCGGACGTCATCGCCGCTTCGGCAACCAGTTGATCTTCGGCCAGAACCTCGTGCCCGAGACTCCCGGCACGATCAGCGTCGGCGATCCGCTCAAGATCCTCGAATAGGCGGACATGGTCTTCGGCCGCGCCTTCGGCCGTGACCTTCCGATTGGTCCCGTGGGCGGGAACACCGGCACGTGGCCCGGCCGTTGGGTTGGTGAGAAGTCCATGTGACGGCCGGTGAGAGCGTTGTCACGGACCGGGGAGGGGGGTGCGGGCTGTGCGGGCGATCGGCGGACTCTGGCGCTGGCGGCACAATCCGCTGTGTCGCGCGACCGACCTGGCGGAGGCCTGGGTGGCGCTCGCGGCCCTGCTGCTGATCCTGCTCGCGGCACCCCTCATCGGCGTCCTGGTCGGCGGCGCCGCCCAGGACGCGCTGCAACAGGCCGTACGGAACCAGCGCGAGGCCCGCCATCTCGTGACAGCCACCGTGGTCAGGAAGCTCGCCCGCTCCCCGCTGGAACCCGACCCCGAGTCGGCCTCCGCGCGGGAGGCCAGAAGCCGCGTGCAGGCCGACTGGACGGGACCGGACGGCACGTCGCAGCACGGCACGGTCATGGCGAGCCTCAAGTCCCCGCATCCCGGCGACCACTTCGGCCTGTGGACGGACGGGCAGGGGCGAATAGCCGCCCGCCCGCTGGACACCGCCACCGCGACGGCGCACGCGGTTCTCGCCGGTTTCGGCGCGACCGCTCTGTCGGCCGGGTTCGCCGAGGGCGGCCGGCGCCTGATCGTCTGGCGCATGGTCCGTCGCCGGTACGCCCGCTGGGACCAGGCCTGGGAGCGGGCCGGACCCGACTGGGGCCGGACGGGGACCGGCAGTTGACCGCGTTCCCGCTCTGGTCAACCCACCGTGCCCGCGCACGCTACGGTGGACCGGCCGACATCGTTCGGCACCTTCCGCGACTTCCCGCGTTCCACGAGGTGGGGGCACAGCAGCGCCATGGCACAGGGCACGGTCCAGGTGACGCACACCGGTACATCGAGGTGGCGGCGCCGCACGGGTGAGTACGCGTCGCTCGCCGCCGCCCTGGAGGCCGCGGCGGACGGCGACGTCCTCACCGTCGCCCCCGGCACCTACCGGGAGAACCTCGTCGTCGAGCGGGCGGTGACGCTGCGCGGCCCGGAGGGCTCCCCCGGCTCGGTGCGCATCGCGCCCGTCGACGGCGTGCCCCTGACGGTGCGTGCCTCCGCGGTGGTCCAGGACCTGCATGTGGAGGGCCAGGACTCGACCGCGGCCGCCGTGCTCGTCGAGGAGGGCACCCCGGAACTGCTGGACGTGCGGATCGTCACGCGGTCCGCCGCCGGCATCGAGGTGCGCGGCGGCGCGCGCCCGACGGTGCGGCGCTGCACGGTCGACAACCCCGCGGGCGCAGGCATCGCCGTACTGGACGACGCGGGCGGGGTGTTCGAGGAGTGCGAGGTCGTCTCGGCCGGCCAGGCGGGGGTGACCGTGCGCGACGGTGGTCATCCGCGTCTGGAGCGCTGCCGGGTACACCACACCTCGGGCGTCGGGCTGTCGGTCTCGGGCGCGAACTCGGCGCTGGAGGCGGTCGGTTGCGAGGTCTACGAGGCCAAGGGCAGCGGCGTCCAGGTCACCGGCCGGGCCACCGCCTTCCTCACCGACTGCGATGTGCACCGTACGTCCGCGGACGGCGTGACGCTCGACACCGACGCCGTACTGACGCTCGCCGACTGCCGTATCCACGACATCCCGGAGAACGCGGTCGATCTGCGGTCCCGCTCGGTCCTCACGCTGACCCGTACGACGGTGCGTCAGTTCGGGCGCAACGGGCTGTCGGTGTGGGACCCGGGCACCCGGGTGGACGCCAACCAGTGCGAGATCTTCGACAGCACCGGCGACTACCCGGCGGTGTGGATCAGCGACGGCGCCACGGCGGTTCTCGAGTCCTGCCGGGTGCACGACGTGCCGGACGCGCTGTTCGTACTCGACCGGGGCTCTCGCGCGGACGTCATCGACAGTGACCTCTCGCAGGTGCGCAACACGGCTGTGTCGGTCAGTGACGGCGCGACGGCGCAGCTCGACGACTGCAGGATCCGGGACGCGGCGACGGGCGCCTGGTTCCGCGACCACGGCAGCGGAGGCACGCTCAACGGCTGCACGGTGGTCGGCACCCAGACCGGCGTGATCGTCACCAAGGGCGCCGATCCCACCATCGAGCGCTGCACGGTCGACTCCCCCACCGAGGCGGGTTTCTATGTGTCCGCGGGCGGCCGGGGCAGCTTCCTGCAGTGCCGGGTGACGGGCAGTGAGGGCTACGGCTTCCATGTGATAGACGGCTGCCGAGCGACGCTGACGAAGTGCCGTACGGAGCGATGCGCGCGTGGGGGCTACGAGTTCGCCGACGGCGGCTCCGGCACGGCCTCCGGCGGCGGGCCGGTCGTCGAGGACTGCACCAGCGACGAGAGCGGGGCGCTGCGGCCGTCCCCGGTGCCGGAGACGGCCGTACAGACGATGGTGGCTCAGTCGCCGGGGCTGCTGGGCTCGGTCCCGGACCAGCGCATCACCGAGCCTGAGCCGGAGGTGGCCGCCCGGTCCCCCAAGGACGTCCTCGGTGAACTCGACGCACTGGTGGGCCTGGAGAGCGTCAAGCGCGAGGTGCGGGCCCTCACCGACATGATCGAGGTCGGCCGGCGCCGGCAGCAGGCGGGCCTCAAAGCGGCCTCCGCACGACGCCATCTGGTCTTCACGGGCTCCCCCGGTACCGGCAAGACTACGGTCGCCCGGCTCTACGGCGAGATCCTGGCGGCGCTCGGCGTCCTGGAGAAGGGGCATCTCGTCGAGGTGTCCCGGGTGGACCTGGTCGGCGAGCACATCGGTTCCACGGCGATCCGCACCCAGGAGGCCTTCGACCGGGCGCGCGGCGGTGTGCTGTTCATCGACGAGGCGTACGCCCTGTCCCCGGAGGACTCCGGCCGTGACTTCGGCAAGGAGGCCATCGACACGCTGGTGAAGCTGATGGAGGACCACCGTGAGGCCGTGGTGGTGATCGTCGCGGGCTACACGGCCGAGATGGAGCGCTTCCTTTCGGTCAATCCCGGGGTCGCCTCCCGTTTCTCGCGGACCATCACCTTCGGTGACTACGGCCCCGAGGAACTGCTGCGGATCGTGGAACAGCAGGCGGAGGAGCACGAGTACCGGCTCGGCCCCGGCTCCTCCGAAGCCCTGCTGAAGTACTTCGAGGCGATCCCCAAGGGGGCGACGTTCGGCAACGGCCGTACGGCGCGGCAGACCTTCGAGGCGATGGTCGAGCGGCACGCGGGCCGGGTCGCCCAGCACGCCGAGCCGAGCACCGACGACCTGACCCTGCTCTACCCGGAGGACTTGCCCGAGCTGCCCTGAGGCCCGGCCCCGGGCCGCTGCCCGGGCACCGCCTCGCGGGGCCGCAGCCGGGCCAGCAGCTCTTCGCGTTCCTCGGCGAAGGCCGGATCGGCCTGGTAGTCGGAGTGGCCGAGGATCGGCGAGGGCAGCGGATGCTTCTTGTCCCTGCCGTAGGCGAGCGGGTCCTTCAGCGGTGCGCGGTCCACTTCGGGGCCGCAGTCGCCGGGCAGGTGTACGGGGCCGCCGATGGGGTCGGTGAGCCGGTACAGGTTGCGCCAGCAGGCCACGTCGTGGTGCAGCGAGGTGAGCGCGGCGGGGCCGAAGTGGGCCGGGAACCAGCGCCCGTACAGGCGCTCCAGCGGTGAGCCGTACGTCAGCAGCCCGACGCGTCCGCGCACGGACGGCTTCAGCTGCCAGGCGGCGGCTGCCGCGAGGACGCTGCCCTGGGAGTGGCCGGAGATGACCAGGCGGCCGCCGGTGGCCTCGGTCCAGGTGGCCATCCGCCAGGTCAGGTCGGGCACGGCACGCTCGGCGTAGCAGGGCGGCGCGAAGGGGTGGGAGGCACGCGGCCAGAAGGTGCCGACGTCCCACAGGATCCCGATGGTGCGCCGCGCCGCCGGGTCCTTGTAGGCGCGCCGCCCCCAGGTGACGAACAGCAGGAAGCCGACTCCGATCAGCCAGGAGCCGAGAGCCTGGGAGGTGTCGGCGGCGCCTTGGACGAACGCGTACGAGGAGTGCGAGGCCTCTGCGGGGGTGTCGTGCGTGATCTGTGCTCCGGCGAGCGCGGTGGCGCCCAGGAGCAGTGTCACCGTGGAGGTGATGCCGACGATGCGGGGCGCCCGGTCGGTGAGGGCGGCCATCGCGCGCATGCTGGCGATCCGGCGGGTGCGCACGGCGTCCATGGGCGCTCCGGAACCGTCGTCGTAGTCCTGCTCCACGGCGTCCAGTTCGCCTCGGCGCAGTTGCAGGGTGCGCCGGGCCAGCCAGCCGATCAGTCCCAGGACGACCAGGAGGACGGCCGGGATCACGGATGCCTGCCAGGTCAGCAGGACGGGTGGGCCGTCGATGGTGCCGCCGGTGCCGTCCAGCCAGTCGGCGACGCGCTGGGACACGCCGCCGGACATCACACCGCCCAGCGCGCAGGCGAGCATCGCGACGGCGGGGCCTCCGAGGCCGCGCATGGCGGCGCGCGGGTCGGGGTGGGCGCGGTACAGCAGGTGGGCGACGACCGCCAGGAGGACGACGATGACGCCCTGGAGGAGGGCGAGCGCGCCGAAGGTCGTGTCGCCCGGCAGCCGCCCCGCCGATGTCCACCCGGGCCGGGACCAGCCGGCGTACACGGCCGTCAGGAGCAGCAGGGCGAGCGCGCCGCCCGGGAGGAGGCGGACGAGCCCGGCGTCCAGTGCCTGGTCTATGCGTCTCTCGCTGCGCCCTCTGCGGCACACCACCCACACCACGGCGACGGCCCCGCCGATCAGCGCGACGTACAGGAGTCCGGCCAGGGTCGCCAGGGTCGCGGGACCGCCGGGCTCACGGTCGTGGCGGGCGGCGGCGGAGCCCAGGGCGGCGGCGACCGTCAGCAGGCCGGCCGCGGTGTGCGCGGCGCGCAGCCGGGCGACCAGTCGCCGTCCGTACCAGAACCCGGGCCGCCCGAGCGCCGTGCGGACGTTGTCGTCGGCGGCCTCGGGGGCGTGGGTCATCGGCCGCTGGGACTCGTAGGCCCGCCAGGTGCGGCGGGACAGGAACCACAGCAGGCCGGTGAGGATGGCGGGCACCACGGCGGCCAGGGCGAGGCGGCGGCCCGGAGCACTCCACCAGCCGCCGCCCGACACGGTCGGGGAGAGGAAACCGAGCCACGAGTGGGCGTCGGCACACGCGCGGGTGCCCGCGCACTGCCAGGCCGTGAGGTCGAGGGCGACCTCGCAGGCGGCGGCGACCAGGAGGACGGTGAGGGTCAGGCCGGCGAGACGCACCAGGAGGCCGTAGAAACGGACCGTGCGCTGCCGGTCGCGGGCGGTGGGGCGCATCCAGTGGGCGAGGTTGACCACCATGAACGGCAGCAGCAACAGCCACAGGGCGCGCGTGCCGTTGCCGGAGGTGAGGTTGCACCAGACGTACGCCTCGCGCACCGGTGCGCCGTTCGGATCGGCGGGCCGGTCCTCCGCGTCGACGTCGTCCACGCGCCGGAAGACGGCGGCCGTGTCGTCGCCGCTGATGCGGACGGTCCGCGGATCGTTGAGCATCTTCTCGGGTGTGGCGCCGCCCACCCCGTGGACGAGTAATTCCAGAGCGATGTCGGTGGCCGCCTCGGCTCCGGTCCGCTCGGTTTCTTCGGGTGAGGTTTCTTCGGGCGACTCGGCCACGCCGTTCGCCCCGGTCTTCAAGACGTGTTCCCGCGCTTGTTCCACTGTTCGCACTTCCCCGTTGTCCGTGCTTCCCCCGTGCCGCGCCGGCGGCCTGTGTCGTGTGCGAAATCGCTGCCGGGCGGGACAGGATGATCTCCGCCCGCTGGACTCCGTACACCTCTCGTCACGGAATCTCCCCGATCCGTGTGACGAGCAAGGAGTCCGTGTTGTCAGAGTGGCATGTTCGCGTCGTTACGGGCAGTGGCGCGACGAGTACCGGCCCATGCGAGTATGGGACGTCCGCCGGGCCGATAGCAGGAGGAAAGTCCTTGTCGGAGCGGGTTCGCAGCAGGTTCGCAGCGGGTGTGCGGGACGTGTCGGAGTTGGTGGGGGCGAGTGGACCGGCAGGCCCGGAGGAACCCCGGAAGGACGTGGAGCGGCCGTGAACGACAACCAGAACCTCCTCGCGGAGCAACGCCGCGCCCTCATCCTCGACGAGGTACGGCGTCGCGGGGGCGTTCGCGTCAACGAACTGACCCGCACGCTCGGCGTGTCGGACATGACGGTTCGCCGTGACCTCGACGCGCTGGCCCGCCAGGGCGTTCTGGAGAAGGTCCACGGTGGTGCGGTGCCGGTGGTCGAGGCGAGCACTCATGAGCCGGGGTTCGAGGCCAAGTCCGGCCTGGAGCTGACCGCCAAGGAGGACATCGCGCGGGCCGCGGCGGAGTTGGTCTCGGCGGGCTCGGCGATCGCCCTGTCGGGCGGTACGACGACGTACGCGCTGGCGCATCAGCTGCTGGACGTGCCGGATCTGACCGTCGTGACCAACTCGGTGCGCGTCGCCGATGTCTTCCACACCGCGCAGCGCGTGTCGGGGCAGCGGCAGGGGGCGGCGACGGTGGTGCTGACCGGTGGGGTGCGGACGCCGTCCGACTCACTGGTGGGGCCGGTGGCCGACCGGGCGATCGCGTCACTCCACTTCGATGTGCTGTTCCTCGGAGTGCACGGGATATCGGTCGAGGCGGGACTGTCGACGCCGAACCTCGCGGAGGCGGAGACGAATCGGCGGCTGGTGCAGTCGGCTCGGCGGGTTGTGGTGGTCGCCGACCACACCAAGTGGGGGACGGTGGGGCTCAGTTCGTTCGCCGCGTTGGAGCAGGTGGATACGTTGGTGACGGACTCGGGGTTGGCGCCTGAGGCTCGGGGTGAGGTTTCGGAGCATTTGCGGCGACTTGTAGTCGCCGGGGAGGTTGGCGCCTAAGAGGGTGCCTTGGTACGTGCGTTGCGGGTGCGGGTGGTTCGTGGCTTGTCGCGCAGTTCCTCGCGCCCCTTAGGTCAGTTGGGCCACATGCCTGTTTTCAGGAAGCCGTCGATAGTCGCTCCGTACGGCGCGATGTTCAGGTTCTGGTCTTTCAGCCACTCGTCCGAGTAGTACTTGTCCAGGTAGCGGTCGCCGGGGTCGCACAGGAGGGTTACTACGCTGCCCTGTTGGTCCTGCGCCACCATCTCCGCCACGATCTTGAGGGCGCCCCACAGGCCTGTGCCCGTGGAGGCGCCCGCCTTGCGGCCGATGGCCTGTTCCAGGGCTCTTACGGCGGCGATGCTCGCCGCGTCCGGGACCTTCATCATGCGGTCCACCGCGCCGGGGACGAAGCTGGGTTCCATACGGGGGCGGCCGATGCCCTCGATGCGCGAGCCGCAGTCGCAGGTGACGTCCGGATCGCCGGTGGTCCAGCCCTCGAAGAAACAGGAGTTCTCCGGGTCCGCGACACAGATACGGGTGTCGCGCTGCGTGTAGTGGACGTAGCGGGCCAGCGTCGCCGAGGTGCCGCCGGTGCCGGCCGTGGCGACGATCCACGCGGGCTCCGGGAAACGTTCCAGCTCCAGTTGGCGGAAGATGGATTCGGCGATGTTGTTGTTTCCGCGCCAGTCCGTGGCCCGTTCCGCGTAGGTGAACTGGTCCATGTAGTGGCCCCCCGTCTCCGCCGCGAGGGCTGCCGAGGCCTCGTACAACTTGCGGGAGTCGTCCACGAAGTGGCACCGGCCGCCGTGGAACTCGATGAGTCGGCACTTCTCGGCGCTGGTCGTGCGGGGCATCACCGCGATGAAGGGCACGCCGATCAGCTTCGCGAAGTACGCCTCCGAGACGGCGGTGGAGCCGCTGGACGCCTCGATCACCGGGCGGCCGGGGCGGATCCAGCCATTGCACAGTCCGTAGAGGAAGAGCGAGCGGGCGAGGCGGTGTTTGAGGCTGCCCGTGGGGTGGGTCGACTCGTCCTTCAGATACAGGTCGATACCCCAATTCTCCGGCAGCGGGAAGCGCAGCAGATGGGTGTCGGCCGAGCGGTTGGCGTCGGCCTGGACCTTGCGGACGGCCTCTTTGAGCCAGGCGCGGTAGTCGGCATCGCTGCGGTCGACGTCGAGCGTGTCGACGGTTTCGGCGGTCCCGGTGGGGTCGAGGGTGCTCACGTCAGGCTCCTTGTGGTGCGCTCGCCGACGGCTTCTCGGGCAGCCGGACACATCGATCATAGACACCTTTCGCACGCCTCTCACCTGCATAAACACACCTTTGGGAGACCCAAAGGCGGGCCTGGGGCGAGGGGGTGGGGGAAGTGCGATGGGGGCTCGCGGTCCCCGGGGCGCATCCCGGTGAGTGCTTCCACCGGTTGCCGCGGAGCGCCGGACGTACTGGTGCTCGAGGCCGGGGGCGGGCAGACTGCACGGCACGGGGGCGCGCGCTGGATCATGTTCCAGCGCGGGATCACACGCATCTCGGCGGAAGCCGACAAGGGGGCGGAGCATCATGGCGGAGCCGGAGTTCACGGCCACGGGCGTGCGGATCGGGAAGAGGCTGCGTTCCCTCACCCGGGCCGGACAGGTCCGGATCAGCGGCGGCAGGCTGGAGCTGCTCACCAGCTACGGAAGCGAGATCGACAGCGCTCCCGTGCAGGCGGTGCGCGCGTCGAAGCCCTGGTTCGCGAACAACGACCGGGCCCTGGCGGATGTCAACGGCACGCGCTACCAGTTGACTCTCGGGGAACACGACCCCGCGCCGGGCGAGCCCGGTCCGCCCGCCGCACGCCGGTTCATCGAGGCCGTACGCAAGGCGGCGGGGCGCGGGCACTGAACAGGGCGGGGACCGTGGGGCCGTATCTCGCGCGGGCCCCTGGCGCGGCCGGATCCGGGCCGCGAGTTGCGGGTTTCCGTCCCTTGAGCCACGCTTGTCACACATCACTCTGGGTCTACCGGCGATAACGCTGCGAACCAGCCCGTCGGCCATCGACAGCAGGCGGCCGTTGCACGTAGGCAATCTGCTGGATCCGATCTCGTGTCTTCTTCCGGACCTCAATTCGGGGAGTCGCAAGCCGTGATCAGTCACCCAAGCAGGCACTGCGCGGTGGAGCTCCAAGCCCTGCCGTCGCGGATCGGCCAGGTCCGCAGAATCCTCTGCGCACAATTGCGCTACTGGCATCTGGATCCCTTGATAGACCGGGCTTCGCTCGGTGTGACCGAACTGCTGACCAACGTCCACCGGCACGCCCAGCCCGACAAGCTGTGCACCGTGGAGATCGAGGTCCTGCTCGACCGGCTCACGGTCTCGGTGCACGACCACGACCCCCGCATTCCCGAGCTGCGGAACGCGGATCCCGGCGCCACCTGTGGACGCGGCCTGGCGATGGTCGCCGCGGTGAGCGAGAGCTGGGGTGTGCGGCCGGACGGCGAGTCCGGGAAGGTCGTGTGGTTCACGCTGCCGACGGTCGCGCCGGTCCTGACGGCCCCGGAGACCAGGCTCGCGACGGCGACACCCGTATGCCAGCCGGTCGAGGAGAAGCTGTGTGACGGCGCGGGGTACGACGAGCCGCTGTACGACAAGGGAGTCAAGCCGGGGGTTCACCGGCGCAGGCCGGAACACGCTCCCGCCCGGTCGGCCGTTGCCGGCTGACCGGGCGGTGACCAGCGGTGTCCCCCCTCCCTTCCTGGTCGGCCGTGCCCGTGCGTCACTGGGTGGCGATGGCCCGCAGTACGTCCAGGCGTGCCGCCCGCCGGGCCGGGCGCAGGCCCGCGAGAGCGCCGGCCGCGACGCCCACCAGCGCCACGATCACGAGCTGTGCGGGTGGCAGCGCGAAGGCGAAGTCACTGTCGCTCGTGCCGTCCGAGGCCTTCACCAGCGCCCAGCCGAGGAAGCCGCCGAGGCCGAGCCCACCCACCGTGCCGAAGGCGGCGACGAGGACCGACTCCCAGCGGACCATGGCGCGCAGTTGGGCGCGGGTCTGGCCCACTGCCCTCAACAGGCCCAGTTCGCGGGTGCGTTCGTGGACGGCGAGAGTCAGGGTGTTGGCGATGCCGAGCAGCGCGATGAGCACCGCGAGGGCGAGCAGGGCATAGCCGAGGGTAAGCATCATGTCGATGCCTGAGGCCGAGGACTGGGCGAACTCGTCGCGGGTCTGCACCTCGGGATCGCCGTACCGTGCGGCGACCTGCTGCACGGCGGCCTTGCCCGCGTCCGTGCTGACGCCATCCTTGAAGGAGACGGCGACCAACGTGTCGGAGTCCTGGATGCGGTGCGGGGCCCAGGCGGCGCGGGTGATGACGTACTCACCGGCGAGGTCCGACCGGTCGTAGACCGCGCGGACGGTGAAGTTTTTCTTATGGCCGTCGGTGAAGGTGAGTTGGGTGGTGTCGCCGGTCTTCAGGCCCTGCCGGCCGGCCTCCGCCGCGGTGACGGCGATACCGTCGGTGCCGAGATCGTCGAGCGAGCCGCGGATGGGGCCGAGGTCGAGGACCCGGGCGAGGCCGGCGGGGTCGGTGACGGTCAACGCCCGTCCCTGGCCGTCGACTTCGGCGACTCCCCGGCCGAGTCCGACCGCGTCCGCAACCTCGGGGCGCTGGGCGATGGCGGGTGCGAGGCGGGGGCTGAGTCCACTGCCGCCCGCCCCGAACGACGGGGTGCTCACGGCCACTTCGCCCGCGAAGGACCGCGACACGGTCTGGTCCATGGTGGCCTTGAGTGAGGCGCCGAACACCGTGAACAACGAGACGACGGCCACGCCGATCATCAGGGCGCTCGCGGTGGCGGCGGTCCGCTTCGGGCTGCGCAGGGCGTTGCGCCGGGCGAGGCGGCCGGTGACTCCGCGCAGCCGGTCGAGGGGGACTCCCAGCAGGTGCACGACCGTCGTCGACGCGACCGGGCCCAGGACCACGAAGGTGGCGAGGGCCAGGGCGGCGCCAAGTCCCGCCAGCCACAGGGACGGTGAGAGCAGTACGCCGGTCAGCGTCATGGCGATCGCCAGGGCGCCGAGGCCCACACCGGTGACCGCCCGGACGGATGAGGCGCCCGACTGGTCGACTGCCGTCTCGCGGAGCGCTGCCAGAGGCGCGGTGCGGCCGGCGCGTACGGCGGGCAGCAGGGCGGAGCCCAGGCAGACGACAGTGCCGACCGCGAGCGGCAGCAGCATGGACAGCCAGCTGATCACCAAGTCGCCCTCGGGGAAGGGGAATCCGATGGTCGGGAACAGTGCCTGGAGGCCTGCGGCGACCCCTATGCCGCCCGCGAGGCCCGCGATCGACGCCGTCACGCCGACCGCGCTTGCCTCCACGAGGGTGGCCGCGCCGATCTGCCGGCGGGAGGCGCCGAGGGCCCGCAACAGGGCGTTCTCCCGGGTGCGTTGGGCGATGACGATCGCGAAGGTGTTGTGGATGGAGAAGGTCGCGACCAGGATCGCCACACCCGAGAAGACGAGGAGGAGAAGGGTGAAGACGGTCAGGAACCGGCTGGAGATCATCTCGGTGTTCTCCTCGGCGGACTCGTGGCCGGTGATGGCCTCAACTCCCTTGGGGAGTGCGGGAGTCAGCCGGTCGACCAGTTCCCGCTGGCCGATCCCCGGGCCGGCTCGCACCTGGATGGTCGCCGCCTCGCCGGGCTTCGCGGTGAGGTACTTCTCGGCGTCGGCCTGGGTCATTCCGGTGAACGTCACCTGCGCCATGCCGTCCTCACCGGCGAAGGTCGCGAGGCCGACGATCGTCACCTTGACCGGGTCGGGCGTACGCAGGATCGTCCGGTCGCCGATCCTCAGGTGGCCCTTCTTGGCCGTACCCCGGTTGACGACGACCTCGCCGGACTTCAACGGGGCGTGCCCTTCGGCGAGTTGGTACGGGTTCAGCTTCGGGTCGGTGATCCAGTTCCCGGCGAGTGTGGGCGGGCCCTGACCGCCGACGGGGTCGCCGTTCGCGCCGATGAGCTGGCCGGCGCTCTGGATGTTGGGCGCGGCGGCGGCGACCCCTGGGACCTGCTGCACGGCCTTGACCAGTTCGGTGGGGACCGGCCGGCGTACGCCTTGGCTCTCGCCGGGGGTGGTGATGGCGTCGGCGCTGCGGACGACGGCGTCGGTGCCGCTCGTCGCGTCGCCGAACATGGTGTCGAAACCGGCTCGCAGGGTGTCGCCCATGACCAGGGTCCCGGCCAGGAAGGCCACGCCGAGGAACACCGCCAGGAACGTACCCGCGAAGCGGCGCTTGTGGGCGCGCAGCGAGGCGAGGCTGATGCGGACGGTGGGGCGGAGGGCACGCGCGGGACTGTTCATGACGGCACCTCGAAGGCTTTCAGCCGGTCCAGGACCTTGTCGGCGGTCGGGGACTCCATCCGGTCGACCAGGCGGCCGTCGGCGAGGAAGAGGACCTGGTCGGCGTGGGCGGCGGCGACCGGGTCGTGGGTGACCATGACGACCGTGCGTTCCATCTGCCGCACCGCGCGGCCGAGCAGGCCGAGGACCTCCTCGCCGGAGCGCGAGTCGAGGTTGCCGGTCGGCTCGTCGGCGAAGACGACGTCGGGCCGGCCGGCGAACGCCCGTGCCACGGCGACGCGTTGCTGCTGGCCGCCGGAGAGTTCGGCGGGGCGATGGTGGAGCCGGTCGCGCAGGCCGACCACGTCGACGAGCGCGTCGATCCACTCCGGGTCGCCGTCCGCGCCCGCCAGGTCGATCGGGAGCGTGATGTTCTCGGCGACGGTCAGCGTCGGTACCAGGTTGAACGCCTGGAAGACGAAGCCGATCCGGTCGCGGCGCAGCAGGGTCAGGCGCCGGTCGTCGAGCGCGCTCAGGTCGGTGTCGCCGATGAACGCGGTTCCGGAGGTGAGGGTGTCCAGGCCTGCCGCGCAGTGCATCAGGGTGGACTTGCCGGAGCCCGAGGGCCCCATGATCGCGGTGAAACGGCCGGCCGGAAAGCCGACGCTCACCCCGTCGAGGGCCCGTACGGCGGTGTCGCCACCGCCGTACACCTTCACCGCGTCGACAACCTGTGCCGCCGTACGGGTCCTGGTAGCGGTGGTGGTCACAGCGCACCGCCCTTGCCCGGGCGGCCGACCGAGGCACCGAACTGCTCGTCCAGGACGGACAGGCGCCGCCAGTACTCGTCCTCGTCGATCTCGCCGGAGGCGAAGCGCCGGCCCAGTACGGCGATCGGCGAGTCACCCGAGACCGGGCGGCCCTGAGCGCCGTAGCGGCCGTCCATGGCACGCCACGGGCCACCGCGCCCGCGCCAGACCGTGCGGCGCAGGACGGTGACGACGCCGATGACGACGGCCGCCCAGATCAGGGGGAAGAAGAGGATCCACGGCCCGGGGCCGCCGTTCCAGTTCGCGAGGGTCTGCATGTCGAGTCATCTCCCGGATCGGGTTTTTCGTTGATGACTCGAGGTTCGCGCGGGGAGGGGGTCCGGGTCGTCGTACGGCCGACGGCAGTGCGCGTACCTCCCCGGGAGTACGCGGGCCCCTTCCGGCTGCTTCCCGGGAGTGCCGGACTACGTCAGTGCCCGCAGGGGGTCGTCGAGCACCGGCTGCCACGCCAACTCTGCTGCTCCGACAAGGCTGTTGTAGTCCAGCGTGCACGCCAGGATGGGGACACCGCCGCTGCGGCCCCACAGGCTGCGGTCGGCGACCACCGCCCGCAGACGGTCCGGGTCGGCGTTGAGGAGCGTGCGGTGCAGGCCGCCGAGGATGATGCGGTCGGGGTTGAGGATGTTCACGAGGCCCACCAGGCCCAGGCCCAGCCGGTCGATCAGGGTCTCGACAGCCGCGCGGACCGCCGGGTCCAGCTGCTGGTCGCGGATCAGGTCGTCGGCCTGCTGGAGCAGGGACACCTCGGGGCCGGGGTCGCGGCCCGCCGCCATGAGGAAGGCGAGCGGGTCGGCCTCGACGTCCAGACAGCCCCGGCTGCCGCAGTGGCAGAGGCGCCCCTCGGGGTTGACGGTGAGGTGACCGACTTCGAGCGCGAGACCCGAACTGCCCGTGTGCAGGCGCCCGTCGAGGACCAGCGCCCCGCCGACACCCCGGTGCCCGGTGGCCACGCACAGCAGGTCGCGGGCGCCGCGTCCGGCGCCGTGCCGGTGTTCGGCGAGCGCGGCGAGGTTGACGTCATTGCCGGTGAGGGCCGGTCCGGTGATGCCCGCCGCCCGTACGCGCTCGGCGAAGATCTCCTGTACCGGTGAGCCGGCCGGCCAGGCGAGGTGCAGGGGGTTCAGGGCCAGGCCCTCGGGTTCGGCGACGGCGGACGGCACGGCGAGACCGGCGCCCAGGCAGCGGCGCCCGCTGCCGCGCAGCAGTTCGGTGCCGGCGTCGACAACCGAGCCGAGCACCTTCGCCGGGTCGGCGTCGACGGTCTCGCAGCCGGGCGCGGTGGCGACGATCCGGCCGCCGAGCCCGACCAGCGCGGCCCGGAACCCGTCGGCGTGCACCTGGGCGGCCAGGACGACCGGTCCGTCCTCGGCGACGTCGAGCCGGTGCGAGGGGCGCCCCTGCGATCCGGCCGCCGCGCCGGGCCGGGCGTCCACGGTGATCAGCCCGAGCGCCTCCAGCTCGGCGGCCACCGCGCCCGCCGTCGCCCGGGTGACCCCCAGCTCGGCGGTGAGCACGGACCGGGTGGGCGCCCGGCCGGTGTGCACGAGCTCCAAGGCGGGCCCGAGCGCGCCGCGCCCCCGGTCCAACCGCGTCCTTGAGGTCGTCCCCTCAGCCTTGCCGCTCATGGATGCGAGTCTCCCATGATCCGTACGGCCGGGGACCGTGCCATCGGTCTGGGGACTTTCGCAACAGGCCCTAGAAGCCGCTGACCCGCAGCGTCACGTTCAACCGGCCGGTCAGCCCCAGTTCGGGCGGCGCCGTGCCCTCGTACACCCGGGGAACCCCGTGGTAGGCGAGCCGGGACGGGCCGCCGAACACGAACAGGTCTCCGCTGCGCAGCTCGACGTCCGTGTACGGGCGGGTCCGTGTCGTGGTGTTCCCGAAGCGGAAGAGGCAGGTGTCGCCGAGGCTCAGGGACACCACGGGCGCGTCCGACTTCTCGTCGCTGTCGCGGTGCATGCCCATGCGGGCGTCGGCGGCATAGAAGTTGATGAGCGCGATGTCGTAGTCGATGTCACCGTCGTACGCCGCTGCCCTGGCCGCCTGTCTGCCGAGCTCGCCCAGCCACTCGGGGAACGGCTTCACGGGCGTGCCGTCACCGTCGACGACCGTGCGGGCGTAGGCGTACGGGTACCAGTGCCAGCCGAGGCAGACCTGCCGGGCGGTCATCGTGCCGCCGCCGGGTGTCCGGACCGTACGCAGGCCGGCGGGTGGGCGCGCCCAGTCCCGGCAGGCGTCCAGCAGCTCGCGCTGACGCCCCGCGTCCAGCCAGTCCGGCACATGCACCGCGCCCGGCGCGATCTCCGCACGGGCTCTGGGAAACAGCTCGGCGTCCATGTTTCCATCCTGCCCGACGGGGTGTGAGCTGCGGCTCGGTAGGGTGGGGCCACGATGAACGACCGTATGACGACTCCCTGGTCCGAGCTGACCCTGACCCGTTTCCCCGCCGACCCGCGTGAGCGGCTGCGGGCGTGGGACGCCTCCGACGAGTACCTTCTCGGGCATCTCGCGGAGTCCGGGACCGATCTGTCGGGCACGGTTGTGATCGTCGGTGACCGCTGGGGCGCGCTCACCACGGCGCTCGCCGCGCACCGGCCGACACAGATCACCGATTCGTTCCTGGCCCAGGAAGCGACCCGGGCGAACCTTCGGCGGGCCGGTGCGGACGAGGATTCCGTACGGCTTCTCACCACCCTGGATGCCCCGCCCGAGTCCGTCGACGTGCTGCTCCTGCGGGTGCCGAAGAGCCTGGCGCTCCTTGAGGACCAGTTGCTGCGGCTGGCGCCCGCGCTGCACGAGGGCACGGTCGTCGTGGGCACCGGCATGGTGAAGGAGATCCACACCTCGACGCTGAAGCTGTTCGAGCGGATCATCGGCCCGACCCGGACCTCCCTCGCGGAGCGGAAAGCCCGGCTCATCCACTCCACCGTCAGTCCGTCGACGGAGCGGCTTTCCAGTCCCTGGCCTTACGAGTACGCGCTGCCCGAGGGCATCGGCCCGGCCTCCGGACACACCGTCGTCAACCACGCGGGTGTCTTCTGTGCCGAGCGCCTCGACATCGGCACCCGGTTCCTCCTCCAGCATCTGCCGACGCCGTCGGGCGCCGCCCGCGTGGTGGACCTGGGCTGCGGGAACGGTGTGGTCGGTACGGCGGTGGCGCTGGCGGCGCCGGAGGCCGAGCTGCTGTTCGTCGACGAGTCGTTCCAGGCGGTGGCCTCGGCGGAGGCGACGTACCGGACCAACGGGCTGCCGGACGGGCGTGCCGAGTTCCGGGTCGGGGACGGGCTGGCGGGGATCGCGGACGGGAGTCTCGACCTCGTACTCAACAATCCGCCGTTCCACACCCACCAGGCGACGACGGACGCCACGGCCTGGCGGATGTTCACCGGCGCGCGGCGGGCGCTGCGGCCCGGCGGCGAGCTGTGGGTGATCGGCAACCGGCATCTCGGCTATCACATCAAGCTGCGGAAGCTGTTCGGCAACAGTCGACTCGTCGCGAGCGATGCGAAGTTCGTGGTTCTGAAGGCCGTGAAGCAATAAAGCAGTGCGGTGGTGAGGTGATGGATTCGTACCACCTCAGTGAGCGGGCGAGGTTGACTCTCCCCGGAGGGCGCGTGGTGACGCGCCGAGTTCGCGTCGGCATGCCTTGTTGAAGGCGTGCAGGTCGGGGATGCCGACGGAGGCGGCCACGGCGGGGATGGAGAGAGTCGAGGCACGCAGCAGGTGGTGGGCGCGGTCGAGTCTGCGGCGGCGGATGTAGCCGACCACCGTGTCGTCGGTCGCGGCCTTGAACAGCCTGGTCAGGTGGTTGTGCGAGACGCCCGCCGCCTGGGCGACGGCGGGCACGGTGAGCGGGGCGGCCAGTCGGCCCTCGATGTACGCGATGGCGGCGCTGACCGCCGGATGGGGGCCGGGGCCGGGTCGTTCGGTGTCGGGGGTGAGGTGGGCGATGCGCCACAGCGCCGTCCAGATCTCCGCCCTCGTGCGCTCCGGTGCGCGTGGAACGGAGGCGACAGCGGTGAGCAACAGGCCGGTGAGGGTGGGGAGTTCGGGGCCGGCGTCCTGGACTACGGGTACCGTGCGGGACGGGCCGGCGGCGGGAATACGCAGGTGGGCGTACAGATGCTCGGAGGGGCCTTGGTAGCGGAAACGGACCGTGGCTCCGGGCGGTACGAGGCTGACGCGGCCGGGGCGAACGACGTGCGGTGTGCCGTCGACGACGAGCTCGGCCTCGTACTGGTAGAGGTGCAGCTGCCAGAGCTCCGGAAGACGGAAGACGTCGGTGCGGCTCGCGACGCCGTGCACGCCGACGCCGACGTTCGCCACCTGCGGCGGCTCACCGAGGTGGAGCTCCGTTTCGCGCATGGTGAGAAAATACCAGTGCCTGGTCCTGTCGGCGCAGCACGCCGATGATCCGTGTCACCGCCCGCGCCATCGCCTCCCGGCCCACGCTCAGATACCGGCGCGAGTCGACCGCCTCGGGGTGGGCGACGAGGAACTCCCTGATGGCGCCGGTCATGGCGATGTTGAGGGCCGTACCGACGTTGACCTTGGTGATGCCTCCCGCGACGGCGGCCATGAGCTGGTCGTCCGGTACGCCGGACGAGCCGTGCAGGACGAGGGGGACGTCCAGGGTGGCGGAGAGCCGTTGCAGGAGGTCGTGGTCGAGGGTTGCCGTACGGGTGGTCATGGCGTGGGAGCTGCCGACGGCCACAGCCAGGGCGTCCACCCCCGAGTCGGCGACGAAGGTATGGGCCTCGGCGGGGTCGGTACGGGCGCCGGGTTCGTGCGCGTCCAGCGGCGCCCGGCCGTCCTTGCCGCCCACCTGTCCCAACTCCGCCTCTATCCAGAGCCCTTGGGCGTGCGCCCAGTCGGCGGCGGCCCGGGTCGCGGCGAGGTTCTCGGCATACGGAAGCCGTGCCGCGTCGTACATCACGGAGCTGAATCCGGCGCCGGGCGCCTGCCGCAGCAGGTCGTTGCTCCGCACGTGGTCGAGGTGCAACGCGACGGGTACGGCGGCGCGTTCGGCGGCCGAGGCGGCGGCGCGGGCCAGTGGCAGGAATCGTCCGTAGCGGAACTTGACGGCGTTCTCGCTGACTTGGAGGACGACGGGCGAACCCACCTTCTCCGCACCGGCGATGACGGCCTCGACATGCTCCAGGGTGATGACGTTGAACGCGGCGACGGCCGAGCGGGTGTCGGCGGCCCGGGTGATGAGCTCACCGGCGGGGACGATCGGCATGGCCACTCCATTCCGGTCAGCGAGTCAACGAGTGTGCGGCGGCTGTGTCCTGACCTGTCCTGATGAGTTGTGAGGTGTTCTGACGTTGCCTCAGGTGGCGAGGATCACCGAGCGGGTGAGGTGACGCGGACGGTCCGGGTCGAGGCCTCGCGTCGCCGCCACCGCGACCGCGAGGCGTTGTGCGCGCACGAGTTCGGCGAGCGGGTCGAGGTCTCCGGCCACCCACAGGGCGCCGGTGTCCCGCACCTGTTCGGCCAGCCCCTCTGGCGCCTCGCCGAACATCCAGGTCGCCGTGGAGTGGGTGGTGACGCTGATGGGACCGTGCCGGTATTCCATCGCCGGGTACGCCTCGGTCCAGGACAGGGACGCCTCGCGCATCTTCAGACCGGCCTCGTTGGCGAGCCCCACCGTCCAGCCCCGGCCGAGGAAGGTGAACTGCGCGCACTCGACGAGCCCTTCGGGCAGTGGAGTCTCCAGAGCCGTACGACAGTCGTCGACCGTGGCCTCGCCATGCCGTCCGACATGGGCGCGCAGGAGGGTGAGCGCGGTGGTGGCGAACCTCGTCTGTACGACGGACCGTTCGTCCGCGTAGTCGAGAACGACGAGGTCATCGGCGGCTTCCGTCACGGGAGTTCGGGGGTCGGCGGTTATCGCGGTCGTCCGCGTACGCGTACCGGTGGACGTGCCGCTCCGCAGTCGCCCGAGCAGTTCGAGCACCTCTGTGGTGGTGCCGGACCGGGTGAGGGCGACGACTCGGTCGTACAGGCGCCCGTAGGGGAACTCGGAGGCGGCGAAGGCGTCCGTCTCGCCCTGGCCCGCGCCTTCCCGGAGGGCCGCGACGGCCTGTGCCATGAAGTACGAGGTGCCGCAGCCCACGACGGCGACCCGCTCCCCCGCCACCGGCAGCGCGTCGGCGTGCCCGGCCGCCTCCATGGCGGCGCGGGTCCAGCACTCCGGCTGACTGTTCAGCTCGTCCTCGACATGGGTCATGCCCTGCCCCTCCCCGAGAGCCAACACAAGCAAGCGTGTGCGCGTTCTTGCAAGATATAGCCAGATTTCAAGCAGAATCAAGCATTCAGCAGCAAGCTCGGTGAGCTTTCGGTCCGCTAGGGTCGCGGAAAGATCGAGGAACGGAGAGTCCGGATGTCCCGGGACGCCCGCTGGAAGTCCCTGCTGGAGCTGCTGGTCGAGCGGGGCCGGCTGGAGGTCGAGGAGGTGGCGGCCGAACTGACGGTGTCGGCCGCGACGATCCGACGGGACTTCGACCAGCTCGCCGAGCAGCAGATGCTCGTACGCACCAGGGGCGGCGCGGTCGTGCACGGCGTGTCGTACGAACTGCCGCTGCGCTACAAGACCGCCCGCCGCGCCTCCGAGAAACAGCGCATCGCGAAGGCGGTCGCCGGCCTGGTCTGCCCCGGCGAGGCGGTGGGCCTGACGGGCGGGACGACCACGACGGAGGTGGCCCGCGCGCTGGCCGTACGCGGCGATCTGGCCGCCGACTCGCCCGCGCTGACGATCGTCACCAACGCGCTGAACATCGCCAACGAGCTTGCCGTACGGCCCCAGTTCAAGATCGTGGTGACGGGCGGGGTCGCGCGCCCGCAGTCGTACGAGCTCGTCGGGCCGCTCGCCGACGGCGTGCTGAGCCAGATCACCGTCGACGTCGCCGTGCTGGGCGTGGTCGCCTTCGACGTCACGCACGGGGCTGCGGCGAACGACGAGGCCGAGGCCGCGATCAACCGGTTGCTGTGCGAGCGCGCCGAGCGCGTGGTGGTCGCCGCCGACTCCAGCAAGCTGGGGCGGCGGGCGTTCGCGCGGATCTGCGCGGCGGGGGCCGTGGACACGCTGGTCACGGACACGGCGGCGGACGAGGAGACGGTGGGGCGGTTCGAGGAGGCCGGGATCAGGGTGATCACGGTCTGAGCAGTCATTGCCCGAGCGGCGGGTCGGCGCTCAGGTGCGCCGCCGGGCCACGGGCCTGTTGGTCGGCCGCCCCCGTTGTCCCCGTTGTCCTCTCAACTCCCTTGGTTCACAAGGCGTTTCCACCGTGGTCCAGCCGTTCGACGCGGGCCACGTTCTCCCGGTCCTCGGGGTCCTCGCTCGCCTCGGCGGCGAACCAGGCGTCGAGGATCTCCTTGAGGAGCGGCTCCGAGGTCAGTCGCAGGCTGAGCGCGAGCACGTTGGCGTCGTTCCAGCGGCGCGCTCCGTCCGCCGTGTAGGCGTCCGTGCACAGCGCCGCGCGAACACCGGGCACCTTGTTCGCGGCGATCGACGCGCCCGTACCGGTCCAGCAGCACACCACGGCCTGGTCGGCGGTTTTGGCGGCGACCTCGCGGGCCGCCGCCTCCGAGCAGGCGGCCCACTGCGGATCGGCGCCGGGGCTCAGCGCCCCGTACGTCACCACATCGTGTCCGCGGTCGCGCAGTTGGCCGAGGAGGGCGCGCGCCACGGGTTCGTCCATGTCCGAGGAAACGGAGATGCGCATACCCCGAGACTACCCAGCCGTGGAACGGACGGCCGCCGCGAGCCGCGCGACCGTGCGGTCAGCCTCCGCTCTCGGGAGAGCAGCAGCCCTCCCGTCGCATCTGGCGGCTGACCTCCAGCCAGTCCACGGGCGACGCGGACCGCTGTGGGGCGTGGCCTCGCGTGGTGGCGGATGTGAAGGCGTCCACCAGGTCGGCCTGTGCGTAGGGGACGCCGCCGCGCAGGACCGACTCGGTGCGGATCAGGGTGGCGAAGTCGGTGAACGGGTCGCCGTCCACGATCGTGAGGTCGGCGAGCTTGCCCTCTTCGAGGGTGCCCAGGTCGGCGTCGGCGCCGAAGACCCGCGCGGGCACCAGGGTGGCGGTGCGCAGAGCCTCCGCCGGTGACAGGCCGGCCCGGTGCAGCGCGCGGAGGGAGAGGTGGAGGTGCAGCCCGACCGGGACGAGTGGCTGGTCCGTGCCGAGCGCGACCAGGCCGCCCGCCGCGAGGATCCGCCGATAGACGTCCAACTCCCGGTCCAGCGTTGCCAGTTGGGCATGGGTGGGCGGCGCCGCCGCCTGTTGCCGGACGAGCGCGGTGTCCCACGGCGGCATGAGCGTGGTCACGCGCGGGTCGTCCGCGAGCGCGGGGTCGGCGCCGAGCAGGGGAAGTGCCGTGAACGGGGTGGCGACGAGATGGAAGTCGGTACGGGTGTAGATCTCCTCCAGGTCCTGGTAGGCGCGCCCCGTCGCCGTGGTCGCGTGCCCGAACTCCAGTCGCTGCGTGGCCTGCAGATGGGTCGTCAGGTCCTGGCCGAGCTGGACGCCCGGGCTGCACAGATGGCTGCCGCTGCGCACCCCGAGCCGCTCGTGGGCGAAGTCGGCGGCCTCCTTCATCACCCAGCCGGGGGCTCGTACGTACGTCTTCACGAAGTCCCACTCCAGGGCCTTCGCACGCGCCAGCGAGCGGCGCAGGCCCTCGGGGGTGCGGTGGGCGCGGGCCATGCTGTAGGCGACGCGCGTCCCGTCGAGCAGTTCGCCGGTGGACAGCAGCCGGGGTCCGGCGAGGGCGCCGGCGGCCACCGCCTCGCGGATGCGGGCCTGTTCGTAGGCGAAGCCGCCGAGCGAGACGGCCGTCGTGATGCCGTACGCGACCTGCAGCGCGGTCTGTCGGCCGCCGTAGGTGGACTGCCAGGGGTGGGTGTGCGCGTCCCACAGGCCCGGGATCACGGTGCGGTCGCTCGCGTCGACCCGGCGCACTGCTGGGCGGCCGGGCCGGTGCGGGGCGACCTCGGTGATCCGGCCGTCGCGGACCACGACATCGATGTCCTCGCGGACGTCCGGCCCGGTGCCGTCCCAGAAGCGGCCCGCGTGCACGACCGTGTCGGCCGGGCGGGGCCTGCGGTAGTCCAGCGGTACGCGGACGGTACGGGTGCTGCCGTCGGCGATGTCGATCAGGCGCAGGGTGCCCGCCGAGAGGTAGAGGAGGGTGCGGGCGTCGGCGGACCAGGACGGGTGGTCGGCGGCCTCGGTGGTGAGCCGGCGGGGTTCGCCGTCCGGGGTGCCGTCGGAGCGGACCGGCAGGAGCCACAGCGCGGACTCGGCGACGACGGCCATCCAGCGGCCGTCCGGGGACCAGACGGGGCCGGAGTCGTAGCGGTCGGCGAGCGAGGTGTGCGGGGCGACGGCGTGCAGGGCTGCGGTGCCGGTGGTGGTGTCGACGACCCGGATGAGGTTGTAGCCCTCGCGGAAGCGCTGGTTGATCCGGTTCCGGTCGCACAGGGCGACGTACCGGCCGTCGGGCGACCAGCTGGGACGGCCGGGCAGGCCCCCCGCGCCGAGCGCCGCCGCAAGCACGCGTTCGGCGCCGTCGGGCAGGTCGCGCACCACGAGGTTGCCCGACATGTCGAGGCAGGCGAGCCGGGTCCCGTCGGGCGAGAGCGCCGGGAAGACACGGCCACCCCCGGCGAGCGCGGTCTCCGCGCCGGAGCGAAGGTCCCGGCGCCGTACGGCGAACAGGCCGTCGCGGTCGTCGGCGTACACCAGCGCCGTGCCGTCGGCTGTCCACGTCGGCGCCAACACATAGCGCGTCGTGGGGACTTGGAGGACCTTACGGGGTGGACGGCCGCCCTTCGTGCCCGCGATCCACAGCGCGTTGAGGGCGGCGAAGGCGACGGACCGGCCGTCCGGGGAGAGCGCGGGCAGGTGCAGGGCGCGCACGGGCCGGACACCGGTGCCCGCGAAGTCGTACGCCTTGGCGCGGTACGCCGGCCGCTCCACCGGCAGCGTGGCCGTGAACGGGATCTCCTCGCCGTCGTCCGGCGCGGCCGGGTCGACCAGGCGGAAGTGGCCGTCGACGTTCAGCAGCAGCCGTTCACCGTCCGCCCAGCGGGGCGGCGCCGGGAGGACGTCGCCCTCGACGGCGACCGGTGTGCCGTCCACGACGAGGGTGCAGGAGGCGGCGGGCGCCCCCGTGGTACGCAGGTAGGCGAGACGTCCGGCGGGTGAGAGCGCGGGGGTCATGAGCTGGGCGCCGGAGTCGTCGGTGCGCTCCGTGGTGACGGCGCCCGAGCCGTCGGCGGCCACCGACGCGACGGTGGCCGCACGGAGGGTGCCCGGAGCGGGAACCGTCGCGCGCACGAACAGCACCCGCTCGCCGTCGGGTGTCCAGGTCGGGTCGAAGTCCTCCCAGGCGGTGTCCTGCCCGGGACCCGGCTGGCCGGGGCGCCCGGTGAGCCGGGTCAGCTCGCCGGTGCGCACGTCCACCACCCAGACGCGGTAGGGGGCGCCGGTCACGGTGTCTCCCCCGCGCTCGGAGGCGAACGCGATCCGGGTGCCGTCCGGTGACCAGGCGGGGCCCCGGTCGTCCCAGGGGCCGTCGGTGAGCTGCCGGAGCCCGGTGCCGTCGGGACGGAGCGTCCAGAGGTGGAAGCCGCCGCCACGGTAGGCGCACACGACGAGACGGCTGCCGTCGGGCGAGAACTGGGGGCGGGTGGGTTCGAGACCGGGTGAGGTCAGCGCGACGGCGGTGCCTCCGCCGCGCGGCACGGACCACAGCACGTTCTGGATCTCCGCGACCAGCCGGTCACCGGAGGGGGCGAGGGTCGCGGAGCCGCCCGTGGCGGCGGTGAAGGTGAGGGGGGTCATTGTCCGGGGCTCGGCGGAGGCGGCCGGCGCACCGACGGTGGCGAGCGCCGTGGCGCCGGCGGTGGCCTGGAGGAATCTGCGCCGGGAGAGCGGGCCGAAACCGGTGTCGTCGTCCGTGGTGTGCGAAGTGGTGTCTTCGGTGACCAAAGGAGCTCCCAGTGCGCGGAGTTGGCGTGTGGGGCGGGTCGGGCAGAAGCGACCGCTGACAAAACGTACGGGGCGAAACGGCCCTGGGGCGACCCCGCCCTGCGTTATCGGCCGAATCTTCACCCTGACGTGCGGGCCGTCGCGCGACCGCCGCGCCATCGGGGAGTTTCCCGTCGCCGCCGAACGGGCCGGCGCCCTCTCCTCGGCCCGGCCCCGCGCGAAACCCGGTTGCCCGGCCGGAACACCGCTGCGACAGTCATGACCATGTCTGTCTTCTCCGCGTACGACGGAACCAAGCTGGCCTGCCGTGAACTCGGAGAAGGACCGCCACTCGTCTGTCTGCCCGGCGGGCCGATGCAGGACTCCGTCTACCTCGGGGACCTGGGCGGCCTGTCCGCGCACCGCCGCCTGATCATGCTCGATCTCCGGGGCACCGGACGGTCGGCCGTACCCGAGGACCCCGCGTCCTACCGCTGCGACCGCCTCGTCGACGACGTCGAGGCCCTGCGTGAGCACCTCGGCCTCGACCGGCTGGACCTGCTCGGCCACTCCGCCGGCACGAACCTGGCCACGCTGTACGCGGCCAGGCACCCCGAACGCGTCGGCAGACTCGCGCTGATCACCCCCAGCGCGGGGGCCCTCGGCATCACCGTCACGGGAGACGTCCGGGTCGCCACGGCACGGCTGCGCCGGGACGAGCCGTGGTTCCCGGAGGCGTTCGCGGCCCTCGAGGCGCTCGTCGCCGGCCGGGCGGGCGCCGACGCCTTCCAGGCCATCGCCCCTTTCTGGTACGGCCGTTGGGACGAGAACGCCCGCGCCCACCGGGCCGCGGAGGCCGTACAGCGCAACAACGAGGCCGCGGCCGTCTTCGCCGTCGAAGGCGCCTTCGACCCGCCCGCGACCCGCGCGGCACTCACCCGTCTCACCTCACCGGTCCTGGTCCTGGCCGGGGAGGTCGACCTCAACTCCCCGCCCCCCGCGACGGCAGAGCTCGCGGCACTGTTCCCGCACGCCGAGTTGATCGTCCAGTCGGGCGCCGGACACTTCCCGTGGCTCGACGACGCGAAGCGGTTCGTGGCGGCCACGGAAGCGTTCCTGAGCTGAAAAACCACCGCAATCCCGAGCCGCGATACCGAACCGCACTCCCGAACCGCATCCCTCCCGAACCGCAATCCCCCATGGAGCCTGCCTTGATCGAAACCGCGCGATTCCTGGAAATCCTGGACGCGGAGGGCCAGTTGCTCGCTGCCGCCGCCGAGCGGGCCGGCACCGACGCCAAGGTGCCGACCTGTCCGGGCTGGCAGGTGGGCGACCTGCTGCGGCACACGGGCACCGTGCACCGATGGGCCGCCGCGCACATCGCCGAGCGGCGCATGACGCCCAACCGCCCCGACAGTCCGCCCGACCTCGACGGCGGCGCGCTGCTCGCCTGGTTCCGGGAGGGCCATCGCACCCTCGTCGACACCCTGGCCTCGGCCCCGCCCGACGTCGAGTGCTGGACATTCATGCCCGCCCCCTCGCCGCTCGCGTTCTGGACCAGGCGGCAGGCGCATGAGACCGCCGTCCACCGGGTGGACGCGGAGTCCGCCCTCGGCACCGCGTCCACCCCGCTCGCCCCTGACTTCGCCACGGACGGCATCGACGAACTGCTGCTCGGTTTCCACGCCCGCCCCAAGAGCCAGGTCCGCACGGACGAGCCCCGGGTGCTGCGCGTCCGGGCGACCGACAGGGACGACGCGGTGTGGGCCGTACGCCTGACGTCGGAGCCACCGGCTGCCGAACGCGTCACGGCGCGGGCGGAGTTGGTGGGCCAGGACGCCGACTGCGAGGTGACCGGCCCCGCCGCCGCGCTCTATCTCGCGCTGTGGAACCGGCAGCCGTTCCCCGCCGTGAGCGGCGATCCCGCACTCGCCGCCCTGTGGCAGGAGAAGTCCGCCGTCTGAATCCAACCGGTCATTTGCTGCACGACATTACATGCATTTGCATTCGATGCATGTGCATGTACTGTCGTCCTCATGACCTCTCCGCTCAACACCCCGGCGGCCGACGGCCGTTGGACTCCCCGACTGTGGGGCACCCTGCTGGTGCTCTGCGCCGCCATGTTCCTGGACGCACTCGACGTGTCGATGGTCGGTGTCGCACTGCCGTCCATCGGTTCCGACCTCGACCTCTCCACCTCGACGCTGCAATGGATCGTCAGCGGCTACATCCTGGGATACGGCGGACTCCTGCTCCTCGGCAGCAGGACCGCCGATCTCCTCGGCCGCCGCCAGGTGTTCCTCGTGGCGCTCGGCGTCTTCGCGCTCGCCTCGCTGCTCGGGGGACTCGTCGACTCGGGCCCGCTGCTGATCGCCAGCCGCTTCGTCAAGGGGCTCAGCGCCGCCTTCACCGCCCCGGCAGGCCTGTCCATCATCACCACGACGTTCGCGGAGGGCCCGCTGCGCAACAGGGCCCTGTCCATCTACACCACCTGCGCGGCCACCGGTTTCTCGATGGGCCTGGTGCTCTCCGGCCTGCTCACTGAGGCGAGTTGGCGCCTGACGATGCTGCTGCCGGCCCCGGTCGCCGTCCTCGCCCTGGTCGCGGGCCTGAAGCTGCTGCCGCGCAGCGAACGCGAGAAGGACCACAACGGCTACGACATCCCCGGCGCGATTCTCGGCACCGCCTCGATGCTGCTGCTGGTCTTCACCGTCGTACAGGCCCCGGAAGCCGGCTGGGCATCGGCCCGCACACTGCTGTCCTTCCTCGCGGTGGCCGCCCTGCTGACCGTCTTCGCCGGTGTCGAGCGGCGCTCCGCCGGGCCACTCGTCCGGCTCGGGGTGCTGCGCTCCGGCAACCAGATCCGCGCCCAGCTCGGCGCGCTGACCCTCTTCGGCTCGTACGTCGGGTTCCAGTTCCTGGTGACCATCTACATGCAGTCGCTGCTCGGCTGGTCGGCGCTGCACACCGCGCTCGCCTTCCTTCCCGCCGGTGCGGTCGTCGCGCTGTCCGCGACGAAGATGGGCGCGATCGTCGACCGGTTCGGCACCCAGCGGCTGATCGTGGCGGGCTTCGCCCTGATGATCACCGGGTACGCCCTGTTCCTGCGCGTCAGCCTCGACCCGAGCTTCGTCACCCTCATCCTGCCGTCGATGCTGCTGATCGGCGGGGCCTTCGCGCTGATCTTCCCCTCGTTGAACATCCAGGCCACCAGCGGCGTCGACGACCACGAACAGGGCATGGTCTCCGGCCTGTTGAACACCTCGGTCCAGGTGGGCGGCGCGATCTTCCTGGCCGTCGTGACGGCGGTCGTCACCGCCGGCACCCCCGCCAGTCCCTCACCGCAGGCCGTCCTCGACGCCTACCGGCCAGGACTGATCGTGGCGACGGGTATCGCCCTCGTCGGCCTGCTCGTCTCGCTCCCCGGCCTGCGCACCCGGCGTCCGCGTCAGTCCGTCGTCGTCGCCAAGTCCCTTGGACGGCAGGAGGAGACGGTGACGGAACCGTTGTCGGCCCGCGACTGAAAAGGCTGTCAGCGTCCGTGCCCGGCCGGGGTTGCTTGCCCGGCCGGGCGCCCGCCTGTTTGACTTTGCGGATGGACGACCACGGGGGACGCATAGGGCAGGGCCGCACGCGGGACACCCAGGCGCGGCGGGACGCGGTCACCGTGGAGATCGGATACGCCCTGTGCAGTGCCGCGTTCCTGGCCGCCCTGGTCTTCGGGGTGGTCGCCGGGCCCGCATGGGTCTTCGCGCTGTCGGACGGCGCGAAGACCACGCTCGTCGCCTCGGGGGCAACGCTGGGCGCCGTGCTGTTCACGGTGCGCGTGGTGAGCGTGCTGGGCCGCTTCACCCGCGAGCACGACGGCAAGGGCGACGCTCAGCCGAGCCAGCCCGGCCGTACCAACCCCGACTCGTAGGCCAGTACGACCAGTTGGGCCCTGTCGCGGACGCCCAGCTTCACCATCGTGCGGCTCACATGGGTCTTCGCGGTGAGCGGGCTGACGACCAGACGCCGGGCGATCTCCTCGTTGGACAGGCCGATCCCGACGAGGGCCATCACCTCACGTTCCCGCTCGGTGAGCGCGGCGAGGGTGTCGGCGACGGCCGGTTCCTTCGAGCGGGCGGCGAACTCGCCGATGAGGCGTCGGGTGACTCCCGGTGAGAGCAGCGCGTCACCCGCGACCACCGCCCTTACGGCGCGCAGGAGTTCGTCCGGCTCGGTGTCCTTCACCAGAAAGCCGGAGGCTCCGCTGCGGATCGCCTCGAAGACGTACTCGTCGAGTTCGAACGTGGTCAGCATGACCACCCTGACCTCGCCCAGCGCCGCGTCGCCGGTGATCCGGCGAGTGGCGGCCAGCCCGTCCAGCACCGGCATCCGGATATCCATCAGGACGACATCGGGGCGCAGTTCGCGTACGCGGCGCAGCGCGTCCTCCCCGTCGGCGGCCTCCCCGGCCACCTCGATGTCCGGCTGCGCGTCGAGCAGCGCCCTGAACCCCGCGCGGACCAACGACTGGTCGTCGGCGAGCAGTACACGGATCACCGGTCCTCCTTGACTGTGAGCGGCAGCACGGCCAGCACCCGGAAACCGCCGTCCGCGCGCGGGCCCGCCTCGATCGTGCCACCGAGGGCGGCGGCCCGCTCCCGCATCCCGGCCAGCCCGTTCCCGCTGCCACCCGCGTCGGCGCCCGTCGCGGGCCCGTCGTCGTCGACGCACAGCCGCAGAGCGCCGTCCGCTTCATCGGCATCGACCCGCACACGCGCGCGGCGCGAACCGGAGTGCCGTACGACATTGGTGAGCGCCTCCTGGACGATCCGGAAGGCCGCCAGATCGGCGCCCGGCGCCAACTTCGGGACCGCGCCCCGCACCTCGACGCTCAGACCCGCCCCGGCCGCCTGCTCCACCAGCTCGGGCAGCCGGTCAAGACCCGGCGCCGGAGCGCGCGGCGCGTCCCCCGGCGTACGCAGCGTGTCGAGCACCTGGCGCACCTCGCCGAGCGCCTCCTTGCTGGCCGCCTTGATGGTGGTGAGCGCGGTGCGGGCCTGCTCGGGGTCGGAGTCGAGCAGCGCGAGTCCGACCCCGGCCTGCACGTTGATGACCGAAATACTGTGCGCGAGTACGTCGTGCAGCTCCCGCGCGATCCGCAGCCGCTCCTCGTCGGCGCGCCGCCGCGCGGCCAGGGCTCGCTCGGCGCGCTCCCGGTCCCACTGCTCCCGCCGCACCCGGACCAGTTCGGCGACCGCCACGATGGCCGCCACCCAGGCGGTGACGACGATCTCCTGCCCCCAGGAGGCGGCCTCGTCCCCTGACGGCGGCAGCCACCGGTACAGCCAGTGCCCGATCAGCACATGCCCCGCCCAGAGCGTCCCGACGGCCGCCCAGGCCGCCTTCCGGTGCCCGGCGGCGACAGCGCTGAAGCAGCCCAGGGCCACGGTCAGGAAGACCGGCCCGTACGGGTATCCGGCGCCGAGATAGACCATGGCGGCCGTGGCGGTGCCGAAGACGACGAGCACCGGGTACCGCTTCCGCCACAGCAGCAGTCCCGAACCGGCGACGAGCAGGAGACGCGCGAAGAGGTCCAGGTGGGCGCGGTCACCCCCTTGTCGGTCGGCGGCGAACTGCGAGCCGGCCAGCACGAAGACGGTCAGCACAGCGGTGGAACGCCAGGGCCACCGGCCGGCGCCCCGGTCCACACCGTCCCGCCGTCCCCACCACGGAGGCGGGCCTCCCCCGCTTACGCGCTGCTCGTCCATGCCGCCACGCTAGACGGCACCGCCCGGCGACGGCGTCCGCCGGGCGAGGTGATCACCCGTACTCCCCGGGGAGTACGAGGCCGGGGCCGCCCCTCTCCTACCCCTTCTCCTACTTCTTCTCCTTCTCCGGAAACACCAGCCCCACCTCATGGGCGATCCGGGTCACGGCGTACCGGAAGAACGTCTCCCGGTCCTCCACCATCCTGTTGAACTGGCCGAACAGCTCGAACCCGATCAGCCCGTACATCTGGGCCCAGCCCGCGACGAGCGCCACCGCCACCTCCGGCGGCAGGTCGGGGGCTAGGTCGGCGCCCAACCGGTCGGCCTCGGGCCGCAGTTCGGCGGGGATGGGGGTCCGCGCCACGCCGACGCGCCGGTGGGCGTCGCGCACGATGCCGATCAGCAGCAGGCCGACCCGCGCGGCGGCCGGCACGGTCGTGTCGGGCGCCTTGTAGCCGGGTACCGGCGAGCCGTGGATCAGCGTGTACTCGTGGGGATGGGCGAGCGCCCAGCCGCGCACCGCCTCGCACACGGTGACCCAGCGCCGTAGCGAACCGGTGTCCGCGACGGCGGCGTGGGCGGTCTCGGCGGCCTGGCCCACCGAGTCGTAGGCGTCGATGATGAGAGCGGTCAGCAGGTCGTCACGGCTGGGGAAGTAGCGGTACAGCGCGGAGGAGACCATGCCCAACTCGCGGGCGACGGCCCGCAGTGAGAGTTTGGCGGCGCCCTCCGCCGCGAGCTGTCTGCGCGCCTCGTCCTTGATCGACGAGGTGACTTCGATCCGGGCGCGGGCGCGGGCTCCTTGTGTGCTGCTCATGGTTCGAGTGTGCCACGCCTTCAGATCAGTGCACACAAACGAGAGCGCCGAACTAAAAAGAGAGCAGCGCTCTTGCTTTGGAGCACCTATCTCAGGCAGACTCTTCACAAGCGAGAGCGGTGCTCTCGCAAGCATCATCCTCGCGCTCTCCGATGCTCGAACCCCGAACCCCAGGAGGACACCATGACGTCACCGTCAGCCCACTACATGAAGCCCAAGGCGTTCGACAAGGTCATGAACGGATTCATCGGCTGGCTCGCCCGGCACGGCGTGAGCGTCATGGGCACCGCCGAGCTCTCCGTGCTCGGCCGCAAGAGCGGCGAATGGCGCCAGGTGCCCGTCAACCCGCTGCCCTACGAGGGCGGTCCGTACCTCGTCTCGGCGCGCGGCCACTCCGAATGGGTGCGGAACATGCGCGCCGCCGGCGGCGGCCGGCTCAAGGTCGGCCGCCGGGTACAGGAGTTCACCGCCGTCGAGCTCCCGGACGCGGAGAAGCCGGTCGTGCTGCGCACCTACCTCAAGAAGTGGGGCTGGGAGGTCGGTCGCTTCTTCGGCGACGTCGACGTGAACTCGACCGACGCGGAACTGCTCGCCGCCGCGCCCAAGCACCCCGTCTTCCGGATCACCGTCAAGCCGTGAACTCCCCTGGGGCCCGCGCCGCGTCTCAGGGCCTGTCGAGCGCGGTCAGGGCGCGCCCGGCCATGGGGTGGGAGCGGACCAGCTCGCCCAGTGAGGTGGAGCCTCGGGTGATGTCCCGGAAGGCGTTCCAGGCGGGGCGGAACCCGGTCAGGACGGCATGGAACATACCGGGGCGCCGCTCGAACGCCTTCAGCATGCTCCGGCCGACGGCCATCTCGACGCCGAGCCCCGCCTTGATCGCGAACGCGTAGTTCAGGGCCTGACGGCGCGTGTCCACGGCGTCGTGCGCCTCCGCGATCCGTACGGCCCACTCCCCCGCTAGCCGCCCCGAGCGCAACGCGAACGAGATGCCCTCGCGGGTCCACGGCTCCAGCAGGCCCGCCGCGTCACCGCAGACCAGCACCCGGCCACGGGAGAGCGGCGAGTCGTCGGCGCGACAGCGCGTCAGATGGCCGGAGGAGATGCTCGGCTCGAAGCCGGCCAGCCCCAGCCGGGCGATGAAGTCCTCGAGGTACCGCTTGGTGGCCGCGCCCTCACCGCGCGCGGAGATCACGCCCACCGTCAGCACGTCACCCTTGGGGAACACCCAGCCGTAACTGCCGGGCATCGGGCCCCAGTCGATGAGCACCCGCCCCTGCCAGTCCTCGGCGACGGTCTGCGGCACCGGGATCTCCGCCTCCAGGCCCAGATCCACCTGGTCGAGTTTCACTCCGACGTGTGCTCCTATGCGGCTGGCACTGCCGTCCGCGCCCACGACCGCGCGGGCCAGCACCGTCTCACCGCCCTGCATGACCACGGCGACCGTCCGCCGGTCCGGTACCGCCGAGCCGTGCTGCTCGACCCGCGACACCGTGACGCCCGTACGCAGCTCGGCGCCCGCCTTCTGGGCGTGCTCGACGAGCTGCTGGTCGAACTCCGGCCGGTTGATCAGGCCGAACAGCATCTGCTTGGAGCGACGGGTGCGGGTGAAGCGGCCGTTGTGGGAGAACGTGACCGCGTGCACCCGGTCCTGGAAGGGAAGTTCGAAACCGGGCGGCAGGGAGTCCCGGGAGGGGCCGATGATCCCGCCGCCACATGTCTTGTAGCGCGGCAGTTCCGCCTTCTCCAGCAACAGCACACTGCGGCCGGCGACCGCCGCCGCATAGGCGGCCGAGGCGCCCGCCGGTCCCGCGCCCACCACGACGACGTCCCACACCTGCGCCACGTCGTCCGCCGAAGAGTTCTCGCTGCTCACGATGGTCTGCTGCTCCTGGTCATCCGCCTGCCGCACCTGTTCCCCCGCATCCTACGGCGGGCGTCGCCACAGTCCGCTGTGGGAGGATCACAGGACTTGTCCCATACAACGTCGCACCCACAAGGAGCGTGCCCATGTCCTCGAATCCGGTCGCCGAGACCGTCGCCTCACTCATACCGAGGGCACGGGTGGAGCTCACCGAACTGGTGGCGTTCAAGTCGGTGGCGGACTTCGAGCAGTTCCCGAAGAGCGAGAGCGAGGCCGCCGCGAACTGGATCGCCGACGCGCTGCGCGCCGACGGCTTCCAGGACGTGGCCCTGCTGGACACCCCCGACGGCACACAGTCGGTGTACGGCTTCCTGCCCGGCCCCGAGGGCGCGAAGACCGTCCTCCTCTACGCCCACTACGACGTGCAGCCGCCGCTCGACGAGGCCGGCTGGGTGACCCCGCCGTTCGAGCTGACCGAGCGGGACGGCCGCTGGTACGGGCGTGGCGCCGCCGACTGCAAGGGCGGCCTCATCATGCACCTGCTCGCGCTGCGGGCCCTCAAGGCGAACGGCGGCGTCCCGGTCAACGTCAAGGTGATCGCCGAGGGTTCGGAGGAAATGGGCACCGGCGGTCTGGAGCAGTACGCCGAGGCGCATCCGGAGCTGCTCGCCGCGGACACGATCGTCATCGGCGACACGGGCAACTTCCGGGTCGGTCTGCCGACGGTCACCTCGACGCTGCGCGGCATGACCATGCTGCGCGTCAAGGTCGACACCCTCGAGGGCAACCTCCACTCGGGCCAGTTCGGCGGGGCCGCGCCCGACGCGTTGGGCGCGCTGATCCGCGTACTCGACTCACTGCGCGCCGAGGACGGTTCGACGACGGTCGACGGGCTCACGGACGACGCGTCGTGGGACGGGCTCGCCTACGACGAGGAGCAGTTCCGCGCGGACGCCAAGGTGCTCGACGGGGTGGAGCTGATCGGCTCCGGCCCGGTCGCCGACCGGATCTGGGCGCGCCCGGCGGTCACCGTCCTCGGCATCGACTGCCCGCCCGTGGTCGGCGCCACCCCGTCCGTGCAGGCGAGCGCACGCGCGCTGGTCAGCCTGCGGGTGCCGCCGGGCGTGGACGCGGCGGCGGCGACGAAGCTCCTGGAGGCGCATCTGACGGCGCACACCCCGTGGGGCGCGCGGGTGAGCACGGAACAGATCGGTCAGGGCCAGCCGTTCCGCGCCGACACCACGAGCCCGGCGTACACGGCGATGGCCGAGGCCATGGCGGTCGCCTATCCGGGCCAGGAGATGCAGTACGCGGGCCAGGGCGGCTCGATCCCGCTCTGCAACACGCTCGCGTCGCTCTACCCGCGGGCCGAGATCCTGCTGATCGGCCTGAGCGAGCCGGAGGCCCAGATCCACGCGGTGAACGAGAGCGTGTCCCCGGAGGAACTGGAGCGCCTGTCGGTGACAGAGGCCCTGTTCCTCCGGAACTACGCCGCGTCCTGAACCCGCCGGGACACCCGCCCTACTCCACCTCGGCCTGTCCCACCGCCACCCCCGCCTCCAGATAGAGCGCGGCGCCCCGCTCGCGTGCCCGCAGCGCCCCGCGCAGGCGCTCGTAGCGGACGGGAGGCAGCAGGCCGGCGGCCTCCTCCTCGGTGACGAAGCGCCATTCGCGCAGTTCGGGGCCGGGCAGCAGCAGTTGCCCGGCCTCGGCGCGGTCGAGCCGCCCCCCGTCGAAGAGGAGGCGCAGCCCGCCGTGGCCGGGCGGTGCGGGCGGCTCCCAGTCGATGACGAGGAGCCGGGGTACGTCGGTGAGGTGGATGCCCGTCTCCTCGGCGACCTCACGCATGCCCGCGCGCGCCGGCGCCTCGCCCCGCTCGACGACTCCGCCCGGGAACTCCCAGCCCGCCTTGTAGGTGGGGTCGACGAGCAGGACCCGGTCCTGTTCGTCGAAGAGCAGGACCCCGGAGGCCACGGTCTCGCCGGTGGGTTCCGGGGTCTGCACGATGTCGCACACGGGCGCGGTCCCGGTGCTGACGGCTTCGGCGATCCGCACGGCCGTCTCGTACGGGGTGAGGGCGCTGGTGTCGATGGGGTGCGCGTCGGCGGTGAGCCAGGAGGCGAGTGCCGCCCGGTACGGCTCGATCTGGTCGTACGACCACTGTCGTACGCGTATCTCCGCGTCCGGGAGGTCGGGTGGGACCTCCCGGGTGCCTATTCGTTCACGCAGGATCGTTTCCGCCGGGGCGAGCAGCACATGCCGGACCGTGATCCGGCGGGCGGCGAGACCGCCGAAGATCTCGTCGCGGTACTCCTGGCGGAGGAGCGTCATGGGCACCACGAGGGTGCCGCCGAGCTCCGCGAGCATGGCGGCCGCGGTGTCCACGACCAACCGCCGCCAGATCGGCAGATCCTGCAAGTCGCCGACGTCCGCGAGGCGCTTGGGCGGCAGCAGCTGCGCGAGTGCCCCACCGATGACCTCGGGGTCGAAGAGCGTGCTGTTCGGGATCAGTTCGATCAGTTCGCGTGCGGTGGTGGTCTTTCCCGCACCGAACGCGCCGTTGACCCAGACGATCACGTTTCCCCCTCTTCTGTTGGACCCCTGAGGCTTGCCCGCTCCACCCTGCCACGGAAACCAGATCCCGTTGAGGCCGCCGACACAGTGGCGCCGGTGCCCCGTCACACGGGTCACCGGCGCCACTGCGACAACTTCCGCCTCGTCAGCGGTTGGTGCTTGGGCCCCCCAGCGCGTTCTCGTCCACGGCCATGCTGTCGCTGGCGACGGTGTGGTCGAGGGCGCTGAGCGTGTCGTCCACGTTCAGATCCCCGAGGGCGTCGGCCCCGAGACCGTGGGAAGGGGTGATCGCCGCGACGACGAACCCGGTGGCGAGGGAGGCGATGGCGAGCATGCTGCGCTTCTTCATGCCCGGCTCAACTGCCGAACCGGGGCGGGGGTCACGCCCAAGGGACGGCTTCGTCGTACTGCTACACCGGACAGACGTCCGCCCGTCGTGTCAGATTCACGGCTCCCGTGCCTCCCGCTCCTGAAACACCGTCCACGGACCACAGCAGCGACCGCGTGCCGACAGCCGGGGCAGCAGCCAACACGACGTGTCACGGCGCGACCCGGCCGCCTGGCAAGGCCGGGTCCCCGCACCGCGACCGCTGCCAGGAGGCCGGTGAGCAACTGGTCCGCGGGACCTCAGACACCCGCCTCAGCCGTGTCGTCCGCCCAACGCGTCAGCGCCGCCGCTGCCGCGCCGACCAGGCCCGCGTCCGTGCCCATCTGCGCCGGTACGATCTCCAGGCGGTGGACGAACGACAGGGTCGCGTACGTCTTCAGCGCCGCGCGCAGGGGCGTGAACAGGATGTCGCCGGCGTTGCCCACGCCGCCGCCGATCACGGCGACGTCGATCTCGACGAGGGTCGCGGTGGCGGCGATGCCGGCCGCGAGCGCCTGGGCCGCGCGTTCGAAGGAGGCGACAGCGACCGGATCACCGGAGCGCGCCGCCTCGGCGACCGCGGCGGCCGAGGTGTCGCCGCCGGGGCCCGGCTGCCAGCCGTTCGCCAGTGCGCGGCGCGCGATGTTGGGGCCGCTGGCGATGCGCTCCACGCAGCCACGGGAGCCGCAGGCGCAGGGGTCGCCGTCGAGTTCGACGCTGATGTGCCCGATGTGGCCCGCGTTGCCGGTGGGGCCGGGGTGCAGTCGCCCGTTGAGGACCAGGCCGCCGCCGACCCCGGTCGAGACGACCATGCACAGCGCGTTGTCGTGGCCTCGGGCGGCGCCCTGCCAGTGTTCGGCCGCCGTGATCGCCACGCCGTCGCCGATCAGTTCGGCGGGCAGGCCACCGGTCGCGGCGCGGACCCGTCCGACGAGCGGAAAGCCGCGCCAACCGGGCACGTTCACCGGGCTCACCGTGCCCGCGGAGGCGTCCACCGGACCCGCGCTGCCGATGCCGACGGCTCTCGCACGTCTCCACAGCGAGGAGCCGGTCAGCTCCCCGAGGACCTCCTCGACAGCCCGCATCACGGTTTCCCCGTCCTCCCGCGCGGGCGTCGGGCGCTGTGCGCGCAACAGGATCCCGCCGAGGCCGTCCACCAGTGCTCCGGCGATCTTGGTGCCGCCGATGTCGAGCGCTGCCACGAGGTCGGTGTGCATCAGTGTCGGATCTCCCTGTCAACCATGGCGAATAGGGGCGGGCCGGTCTGATGGTGGGGGGCGCAGGCCGGAGTTGGTGGGGGACAGTGTCCCCTGCACCTGACAACGTTGTCCAGGCTCTATGCTCGATCCGACATCCTCATATACAACAAGGGACGACGCATCCCCCGGACGCACCATGGTCCGCAGGCACCAGTGGATCGCCGTGGACCGCCGTCGTCCCGTCGACGACAGGACAGGACAGCGCATCGTGGCCGACACCGCCCGCCGCCCGGAGAACCGCTACGGCAACCGTCCGACCATGAAGGACGTGGCCGCGCGCGCCGGGGTCGGGCTGAAGACGGTCTCGCGTGTCGTCAACAGCGAACCCGGGGTCACGCCGGAGACCGAGCGCCGAGTCCAGGAGGCCATCGACGCGCTGGGATTCCGCCGCAACGACAGCGCACGGGTGCTGCGCAAGGGCAGTACGGCGAGCATCGGCCTCGTCCTGGAGGACCTCGCCGACCCGTTCTACGGCCCCCTGAGCCGGGCGGTCGAGGAGATCGCCCGGGCGCACGGCGCGCTGCTGATCAACGGGTCGAGCGCCGAGGACCCGGACCGCGAGCAGGAGCTGGTACTGGCGCTGTGCGCGCGGCGCGTGGACGGGCTGGTGATCATTCCGGCCGGTGACGACCACCGCTATCTGGAGCCCGAGTTGAAGGCGGGCGTCGCCACGGTGTTCGTGGACCGGCCGGCCGGTCAGATCGACGCCGATGTGGTCCTGTCGGACAGTTTCGGCGGCGCACGCGACGGTGTGGCCCATCTGATCGCGCACGGACACCGCCGGATCGGCTTCATCGGCGACATGCCCCGCATCCACACCGCAGCCGAGCGGCTGCGCGGCTACCGCGCCGCGATGGAGGACGCCGGCATACCGGTCGAGGACGAGTGGATGTCCCTCGGCGTCACCGACCCGGAGCGGGTGCGCCGCGCGGCCGAGGAGATGCTCGTCGGGCCGTCTCCGGTCACGGCGATCTTCGCGGGCAACAACCGGGTGACGGTCACGGTCGTCCGGGTCCTCGCCGAACATCGCCGTGCGGTCGCCCTCGTGGGCTTCGACGACTTCGAACTCGCCGATCTGCTCCAGCCGGGCGTCACCGTCGTCGCCCAGGACTCGGCCCAGCTCGGCCGTACGGCCGCCGAACGACTCTTCCGTCAGCTGGACGGCACTCTGCTCACTCCGGAACGCATCGAACTCCCGACCCGCCTGATCACCCGGGGCTCGGGGGAACTGCCGCCGGCGGACTGACGGTCCGGGATCCTGGACGGGCCTTGGTTCAACGTCCCCGGGAACGTACGGGAGTTGTTCGCCACGTGGCTCGACGCCAGCCAGGGAGCGCCGGCGCCGACAGGCCCGTACGACCGTGCCCGGCCGCTCCCTCCCCCGAGGTGGGCGTCGAGCCGATCCGCGCGGAGGGCGGGGAGAACAGCAACCGCTCCCCGAACTCCTCGACGGATCATCGCAGTTGAGGAACCTGTTCGGCGCCGCACCCGAGGAGTTCCGTCCGTCCCGTCCGGAGCCGTGCCGGCGGGCTCAGCACACCGGGAGTCCGGGCACCGGGGTGTCGTTGTCGCCGCCCTTGAGGTAGACGTCGCTGACGTAGACACCGGCGTTGCCGCTGTCGTCGTCGGTCTTCGCCCACCAGACGTTCGTCCACTTGCCGTATGTCTCGCGCCGGCCCAGGTTCTGCTGGCAGTAGAAGTAGTTGGTGCCCGAGTTGAGGACGCCGACCTCGGTGCCGGAGGCGGTGTACGACTTCGCGGTGCGCCAGACCGTGCAGTTGTACTTGCCGTCGCCTGTCGACTCGCACGCCGGGTCGGAGGCGGGGGCGGAAGTGGGGGTGGGTGTGGGAGTCGCGGCGCCGCCTGTACTGCTCCCGCCGGTGGTGCCCGTCGCGCCCGTTCCGCCGGTCGTCCCCCTTCCCGCGTCGCCGGCGGTGGCGCCGCCC
>NZ_LGDW01000456.1 GCF_001280005.1 Streptomyces sp. NRRL WC-3618
GGCTGGGGCTGGGGCTGGGGCTGGGGCTGGGGCTCGGTACGGCGATCAGCGTCGCCCTCGGTGCGGCGATCAGCGTGGCCCTCGGCATGACGTCCGGGCTGGTTGCAGGAGACCGTGCGGGTGACGATGTGGCCGCTGGGGGCGCGTTCGCGGGGACGGCGCAGGTAGCCGTGGGTTTCCAGTTCGCGCAGGGCGGCGGCGATACGGTCCGGGCCCTCCGGGAACTTCCTGGCGAGGGTCTTGATGTCGACGCGGGCACCCGTGGGCAGCGACTGGATGTGCACGGCGAGGCCGATGGCGAGCAGCGACAGCTCGGGGTGCTGGGCGAGGTGGTTGCCGATCACCGTGAAGCGGGTGGTGTGGCGGGTGTTGTCGTGGATGACGCCGGAGACGCCGGAATTGGGGCGCTGGCGGGGGTGATTCTTGCCTGCGATACGGGCTTGGGCGTGCGAGGGCACGCTAAGGTTTTTCGTATCCATCAGGAAGTTGCCTCTTCCTCGGTGGTCAGGCCCTCGCCTTGGGATTGCCTTCCCGGCGAGGGCCGTCGCATGTCTACGGTTGTTTGTGGTGATGGTGCTGCGCTGAGCGTAGGGCAGGCAACCAGTCCCGAATCCAGCCGTGTTGCCGATGTTCACTCGCCCGAGTGAGTTTGCGCGGCGGCGGCAGCGAGGGCCGCGGTGGCCGTCCCAGCGGGCGGGAGGGGTGGGGCTTGGTTGGGTTTCTTTCTCTCCAGATGTTCCTTTGAAAAGAGCGCCGGTCACGCCGGAACCCACGCAGCCAGGATCCGGAGCGGGATCACCTTTCGGTAGGAGACGATGTCTGGCATGCCGAAGACCACACAGTTGCGTACGTACACCGTCCGGGACGGCCGACTCGACGAGTGGGTGGAGCGGTGGCGGAAGGAAATCGTGCCGCTGCGACTGGAGTTGGGATTCACGATCGGAGGGGCCTGGGTGGACCGGGAGCACAACCAGTTCTTCTGGCTGATCTCGTACGAGGGCCCGGAGACCTTCGCTGAGCGCAACGCGCTGTACTGGTCGTCGCCCGAGCGCAAAGCCATGAGCCTGGACCCGGACGACTACCTTGTCCGCACCGAAGAGCGCACGGTCGAACCGTCCTACTGATCACCCGGTCACCCTGGGTCGAGCGGCAGCAGATGATGCCGCCGTTCCTCGCGGGTGAGGGTACGGAAGACCCTTCCACGGGCGACCGCCTCCAGCCGGTCGTAGTCCGGCTCCGCCCGCCACACGCGCGCCGTCCCGTCGGCCGATCCCGTGAGCAGCCTCGTGCCGTCCGGGGACCAGGCCACGGAGGTCACCTTGCCCTGGTGCACACCGACGACAGCGATCTCCTCGAAGGTGGCAGCGGACCAGACCCGTACGGTGCGGTCGTCGCCCCCCGTGGCGATGTGTCGGCCGTCGGGTGACCAGGCAACGGCACGAAGCCGTCCCTCATGTCCCTTCAGCACCTCGATACGCCGCCCGGTGACGACGTCCCACACGGCGGCCGTCCAGTCGCCGGAAGCGGTGGCGATCCTCGTCTCGTCCGGGGACCAGGCCGCGTCCTCAACGTAGTTGTCGTGGCCGCGCAGAACGGTGAACTGCTGCCCCTCCCCGATGTCCCACAGTCGGCACGTACGGTCGTCGGAACAGCTGGCGAGCAGACGTCCGCTCGGCGACCAGGCCACCCGACCCACCCAGTCCTGGTGTTCCGTCAGTTTCAGCAGCTCGGTCCCGTCCTGCGCGGACAGGACACGCACGGCACCGTCGTGGCCCCCTGTGGCGATCCGTCCGCCGTCCGGAGACCAGGCGCACCCCTCGACGACCTCACCGTGTCGTTCGAACAGCGTGCCGCCGCGCCCGTCAGTGATCCGGAACAGGCCATCGTTGGTGCTGAACGCAAGCCGTTCCCCGTGCGGGGCCCAGGCGACGGCCCAGACCCGGTCCTCCAACTCCGTCACCGGTCCGGCCGGAGCACCGGTGGCCGCATCCCACACCCGTACGGTGCCGTCGTCCGAGGCCGTGGCGAAGCGGGCACCGTCCCCGGACCACGCGGCCTGGTTGACCGGGTCGCGGTGCCCGTCGGCCAGTACGGCCTCGGCGCCACGAGGCCGCAGATCCCACACCATGCCGGTGCCGTCGGTGGAGCTGGTGGCGAGCATGGTCCCGCAGGGTGACCAAGTGACGCCCCACACAGTGTCGGCGTGGCCGCGCAGGACGGCCAGGACCTTGGCGTCCTCGGTTCCGACGATGCGCACGGTGCGGTCGGAGGAGGCACTGGCCAGCATCCGCCCGTCCGGCGACCAGGCCAGGTTCCACACGTAGTCGGTGTGTCCTCGCAGCAGAAGGCGCAGGTCGCCGGTCTCGGCGTCCCAGATACGGGCGGTGTGGTCCCCGGAGCCGGTGGCGATCTGCCGCCCGTCCGGCGACCAGGCGATGCCTTCGACGAAGTCGGAGTGCCCGGTGAGTGTGACGGCCGCTCGTCCGGTCGTCAGGTCCCACACGATCGCGGTCTGGTCGTGTGCGGCGGAGGCGAGGCGGTTACCGTCCGGGGACCAGGCCACACCCCATACGTCCTCGCCGTGCCCGTTCAGCTCCTGCACGAGCCGCCCGGTATCGGCCTCCCAGACCCGTACGATCCGGTCCTTGGAGCCCGCAGCGACATGCTGCCCGTTCGGCGACCAGGCCACCTGTCGGTTGATGTCTCGGGCGCCGGTGAGCAGCCGAACGGGCTCCCCCGAGGTGGCGTCCCAGATGCGTACGACACGGTCACGGCCGGCGGTTGCCACTCTCATCGAGTCCGGTGACCAGGTGACGGACTCGACCATGACCCGGTCGCAGGGCAGCACCAGCAAGCTGCGTCCGGACCGCGCGTCGTGAACACGGGCAGTGCCGTCCCTGGATGCCGTGGCCAGCATGCGCCCGTCGGGCGACCACGCGATGTGCCGAACAGTGTCGGTGTGCCCGTCGAGCCGGGAGCGGAGGTGACTCGCCGCCAGCGCCGCCATCAGCCCGCGCCGGGCTGATGGCGTGGGCGTGCACTCGCCGAGCGCGGCGAGCGAGAGCAGCAGGGAGCGCTCCGGCTCGCTCTCCGCGCTGAGAAGGACCTGGCGGCCGATACTTTCGGAGACCCGGCTCACGAAGGTCAGGTCGCGGCGCTGTGAGGACTCGACGAGAGCGCGGGTGGGCGCGGACGCCTGCCCGGACTCCTCCAGTGCTTCGAGCCAGCGCCGGGCCACCGTGAGGCGCTCCCCGGTGAGGAGATAGTCGTCGCTGCGTCCGGCCCGCTCCCAGTCGGCCGCCCACCGCTCCAGTTCGGCACGCTCGCGAAGTCGTTCGGCCCGCGCCTCGACCTCCTGCCGCAGCGGCGCCCACTGGCGGAACAAGGCTTCGTGTGTCACCTGCGCATAGGGCTCCCTAACGGTTGCGGAGCCGTCGCCTGCGACGTCGGTGCGCAGCAGCCGCGCCTCGACGAAGGCATCGACGACATGGCGGTCCCGTTCATCGAGTTCGGACAGCGGCACATGGCGGCGAGCCACGTCCTGGCCCTCGACGGTGACGAATCTGAGCAGGACGCGGAGGACTGAGTCGATACCCACGCCCGCGCCAAGCCCGGTCACGGTGTTGTCCGCCTGGCGCGCCAGCGCGCCAGGTACTCCGCCGAGCCGCCGGTACAACTCCTCGGTGACAGTCCCGCCAGGGCCGGAGGCGAAGTACAACTCCTGGAGGAGGTAGGCGAGCAGCGGTAGTGCGTCGTCCGTCCCGGTCTCACTCACGATGGAGTCGACGACTCCGGGTTCAAAGTTGAGGCCGACGAGGGCGCCAGGTCTCTCCACGACGTCGGCGAGCTGTGTTCTGCCCAATGTGCCGATGGCGACGGGATGTTGGAGGAGTTCCGCGTGTCCGGTGCCAAGGAGCCGACCGAGGAGGTCCACCCGGAGAGTGACCAGTACGCGGACCGCCGAGTCCTGTTCCACGCAGATGCGCAGCGCTTCGAGGAACTGGGCACGTTCACGCTCGCCCGCCAGGGTGACGATTTCCTCGAACTGGTCGACGACGAGGAGTATCCGCCGGAACCGGCCGCCACGCAGCCGCGACAGCTCGGCACGCAGCGCATCCGGCCCCTGGCGCAGCCTGCGCAGTACGGCGCTCGCCGGTTCCTGCCCGTCGGCGACGGCCGCCAGCGCACCCGCGAGGGAACCCAGCGGGTTGGGACCGGGGGCGAAGGCCGGTACGACGGTCCAGCGGCGTTCCCGAAGCCGGGGCATCACCCCGGCCCTGACCAGCGAGGACTTTCCGCTCCCGGACGCCCCGACCAGCACCAGGAACCGCTCCCCGGGGCGGGTCGCGGTGGCGTTCAGCCTTCGTGCCAGCTCGGCGGCCTGCGCCTCCCGGCCGAAGTAGACGGCTGCCTCGTCCTCGTCGAATGCGTCGAGACCCGGGTACGGAACCCGCTGACGCGGCCACTCGGTCCGGGGCGGCGCGGGATTCTCCAGCCGGTAGACGACGACCTGCCCAACCACCAGCGCCACGATCAGCAGCCCGATAGCCGGAACGGAGAACCGCTGAATCGCCTCCAGCGCCCAGGGAACCTCATCGGTGCTGGTCGCGTAGTTGGTAGCGATTCCCAGGAGGCAGGCGATGAGTGCCAGCATGATCTGGAGCGCGACCTGCAAGCGGTTCCTCATCCGGCACCGCTCATGGCCGTGTCGCTACCCGCCAGCACCGCTCAGCCCCCGTTTCACCGACACCGAACCAGCCGGCACCGCGTCAGCGGCCCGCTCACCCTTGGACCGGCAGGGCAGGGCGCTCATGACCATCTTCAGGGGCATCGCAGGTGCGTTCAACAGTGCGTACGGGTTTCGGCCAGGCAGGCTGCGGTGCTCCCGATCCAGCGTGAACCGGGAAACGCCACAGGGCGCGTCCTATGTCAGGGGTTCACTCTTCGGGACCAGTGCATCCGATGGAAGTACAACATCGGCCCACACCGTTTTGCGTGGGCGCAACCCCGGACTCCACCCCCACCGGTCGGCAAGCGCCTCCACCAGGGCGAGGCCTCGCCCGAACTCCGCGTCGGCGGACGGCGGACGAGGGGTGGGCGGACGGTCGCCGCAAGTATCGGTCACCTCGATGCGCAGGGTGTCGGCGATGACGTACACCGTGAGCCGGAAGTCGCGGCCCGGGACGCGTCCGTGAGTGACGGCGTTGGCCGCCAACTCGGCCACGATCTGACGTGCCGGGTCCACCGGCAGTCCCCAGGAGCGGAGTTGCTCGGCGGTGAGCAGCCGGGCCAGGCGGGCACCTCGGGGCGTGGGAGACAACCGCACGCTGAAGTTACGGAAGAAGTGTTCGAGTTGGGCCTCGGGGGCGGAGGTTTCTTGATTCACGTCACTCAGAGTGGCCGCACATGCCTACCGTGAGCAGTGACTCCGCCGTTGCGTACGGTGACTGTCCGGAGCTTGTCCGATCGTGTCCGGGCTGTCGGGACGGGGCGTACGGGTAGGGGCGGGACAGTACAGCGCGGTACGACGGAGGGGCGCGACATGAGCGTGGACAGTGACGCGGGACAGCTCAAGAGCGAGGCGGACGAGCCGGGTTGGGAGGTGGATCCCGACGACGAGTGGGGTGTGGCGGTCGTGGAGACCGTCGGGCGGCAACTGAAACTGCGGCGGGAGGCGGTGGGGATGAGCGCCGCCGACTTCGGCCGGGCCCTCGGGTACGGCGAGGACCTCGTTTACAAGATCGAGGGCGGGAAGCGGATCGCTCGGCCCGAGTACCTGGTGAAGGCGGACAAGGTGCTGAGGGCGGATGGGCTGATCTCCGCCATGAACGAGGACTTGGAGAAGGTCCAGTACCCGAAGAAGGTTCGGGCCATCGCGAATATGGAAGCAAAGGCGGTGGAGGTCGGGGTGTACGAGTGCATCAACATCGTCGGCCTGTTGCAGACGCCCGAGCACGCGCGAGCCTTGTTCGACGTGTGGCAACCGTCGTACTCGAAAGGGGAGATGGAACGTCGCGTGTCGGCTCGCATGGCCCGCCAGTCGATCTTCGACCGTGACCCCGCGCCCGCACTCAGCTTCGTGCAGGAAGAGGCAACGCTCCGACGCCGAGTCGGAGGCACAATGGAGCGGCGACAGCAGTTCGAACGTCTGCTGGAAGTGGGACGATTGCGCAACGTCACACTTCAGGTGATGCCGATGGACAGTGCGCCCCATCCCGGCATGGGTGGCAGGATTGAGCTGCTGAAGTTCGCTGACGGCAGCGCCATCGGGCGCTCCGACGGTGCGTTCAACGGCCGCCCGATTTCCGAACCGAAGCAGCTGAGGGTCCTTGAGCTGCGATTTGGCACAGTCCGGGCACTGGCTCTTCCACCGAGGGAGTCGCTGGCTCTCATCGAACAACTGCTGGGAGAAACATGATCCGCAAGACCTCCGCCGGGGACGCCTCCGAACTGGCCTGGTTCAAGAGCAGCTACAGCAGCGGCCCCGACGGCGACTCCTGCGTCGAGGTCGCCACAACTCCCGGCGCCATCCACGTGCGCGATTCCAAGAACATAGAGACAGGCCCCCGTCTGGCCTTCACCCCCGCCACCTGGGCCGAGTTCGTGCCGTACTCGACCGAACTGGGTGACACGATGGCCGAAACGTTGCACTGGGCGTGAATGATGGCTAGTGAGCCCGACAGAGGCTTCAGGACTTGGGAAGGCTTCGCACTTGCCGGGATGGTGATCACCCTCGGTGGTTCGGTGGTCATGGCGCTCAGCTTGTGGAAGTGGTTCGCCCGGACGACAGCGCCGGTGGCGCTCAACTGGCCCGGTGGATCATGGGCGTTCGGGGTTGCCGCCGGAGTGGTCGTGGCCCTCGGCTTTCTCGGCGCCTCGTGGCTCTCTGGACTGGCCGTCAGGGGGTCGCGGCTGCGGCAGGTAGGCCATGGGGTCGGCACGGCGGTCTGCGGGGGAACGGCATTCGCCATATTGATGTACGTTCTCGCCTCCCTGCCCGGCAAGAACTGCCCGTCATACAGGGACGGTTGCCAATACATCCCCGGAACGGGAAGCGCCCTCATCACCTGCCTGGCCACCTCAGCACTTCTGGGATGGGGCGTGTATCGCATCCAGAAAGCTCGGGCCGAGAAGCGCCAGACTCGTGAGCGTGAGCGAATACGGAAGCTGCGCAAGAAGGGCAAAGGGAAGACCCGCAAGGCCCGGTAGTTCACGCCTTGCGGACCGGCTCGCCGCGTGAACACGACGGTCAGGCGATAGCGGAACCCGGCGGCTGAAGTGCGGTTCAGCCGGCTATCACAGGCAAAGCATCCGTGCCTGCGAGCGGTTCGGCAAAGGAGACGGTCTGGAGGATGGCCGCCATCATGTCGCAGAACTCGGCCCAATACTCCGTGGATGCCGTGTAGAGGGTGAAGATCGCGGTGAACGGGCCAGTGGGGAAAGGGACATGGACCTGGATCTGCCCGGCAAGGAGGTCCGTGGCCTCACCACTCGCCGTCACGTCTGGCGACAACTTGAGCTTGCGCATGGTTACGCAGAACACCGCCGGCCCGCATGGCAGGTCGAGCCAGCGAGCGTCGTTGTACGGATCCCTGGAGAGCGTCGCGAGGATTCCCTGGGCCACGATGTCCGTGTCGGCAGCGGCTTGGTCCGTCGGTATGGCAGCCACGGTGAACGCGCACTGGGCGGCACCGTCGGAAAGGCTGTGCCTGGCAACATCTCCGCTTTCGTCTCCGTCTCCTTCGTCGTCCGCCGTGGAGAACAGGCCCATCGCGGCGTACGAGACTCCGGTGCCGGCCATGAGTTCGGCTATGGCTGCGTAGTAGGGGGCGGCGGGCTCCCAAATGGTGTCGTCGCCGCCGGAGTAGAGCGCTCGTACGAAGGTCTGGGCGCGCTCGGCACGCTCTTCGGGAGTAGCGGCGAGAGGGAGAGCGAAGAATCCCTCCGGGACGTTGAACGAGAGGGGCGGGGGCTCCGCAGCAGCCGGGGTGGGCAGGAGCGCGCTCGTCGAGTCGGTAGGGGCTGTCATGGCGGTGGGGTCGTCCTTGGAGGGTTCAGAGGCAGAGCCGGAGTTCAGAAGTCGTCTGGGTGGTAGTCCGCGATCTCGACCTCAGCCCCTTGTGCATCCATGAGCATGCTGTTTTCGGAAATACCGAAAAATGAATCGACTTTGCTCGGCACCACGACTTCGATCCGGTAATGACCGCAGGGATGGTGACTCACCACCGGAAACGCCGAGTTCGGTACGTCAGATTCTCTAAGGAAGTTCTCGACAGTACTGCGTTGCTCCGGCGTAAGCGCATCCAGGCGGATGAGTTCATGAGGGAGGAGGTACCTGGTGAACTTCCGTCGCGCGGGGGAGCGCAGTCTGCACCACGAGCCGTCACTGAAGACGATCTCGGCGTCGGTCCCGGTTTTGTAGCGCCTTGGCTTTACCTGGCTGATCTTGTCCAGGGGGATCTCCCAGAGGACTACGTCCTCGATGAGCTTGTCGTTCTTCTTGGAGTACGGAAAGCCGACAATAACCAGCCGACGGTCCGTGACGATCGCATGTGTGCGGTAGTGCTTCTCGGGGGAGCGTGCGGGATCCAGCTGCCAGGGCAGGGTGCGGGCGATAGTGCCGGGCGCGGCCCACATGACAGGGAAGTCCAGTACCTCGTTGTCCCGGTCGTCCGGGGTGGCAGAGCCGGACTTCATGTAGTTGTTGCCGCCGCCGCTTGTGACGTTGGCTCCGCCGAAACTGAGCGCGGCCAGGAAACCGAGGCCCAGAGCGATGGCCGCGCCTTTGACGGTGTTGCGTCCGGCCACACCGCCCGTCGAACGTGCCGTGTACACGGGCCCCTCAGGCCAGCCCGGCAGCTCGTGCTGGATGTCGTTGCGCTCTGTGTCGCGGAACCACCGCATGCCGCTGACGCGTGGGGCGGCGCCGGTGGCGAAGGTGACGAGCGCGCGGGCAAGAAGCGTCTCGCCCCGTTCGGGCTGCCAGATGTCCATGGCCGTATGCATCTCCTGGGCGGCGGATCCGGGTACTTTGCTCTGCGCGTTCACTCTGCCATTGCGCACCGTCGGTTCAGTTGCCAGTGGCCGACTTCTCGAACTGGTCTCCTGGGAAGAGCGCCTCTCCCACGTGCTGGTGGATACTCGTGATCTTGGGGAAGATCTTGAGCCCGGCATCCATGGCGATACCGGCTCCCAAGGGGTTGATGTTCACGCCCGGAATGAGATTAGCCCCCTTGGAACCCACCAACTGGCCCGCGTGATAGCCCTGGTTGACTATGCCTCCCATGCGTGACAGCACGCTGCTGGTCCCATGAGCGACCTCGTACACGTCGTCAGCCACCCCGCCGAGCACTACCTTGCCGGGCAACAGTGGAACCCCGCCTTTGACAAACCCGGCCGTATCGCCGGTGGCCAGGAACACCCGCGAGGCGGCAGCCTTCGTTGCCGTAAACCCCTCGCCGAGCGCAGCGGCTTTGGCGAGCCCAGCCGTCCTGGCCAGCGCCGAGGTTTCGCCAACCACCTTGACTCCCTTGCTGAATGCCCCGATCCCCGGCACCAGCCCCACCGCGTCGAGCCCGATCTGCATCCAGCTCACATCCGCGCCGGCCGCCTTGGCAATGCCATGGGCCGCCAGCGCGAGCCCGCTGGTGACGATCGCGGCCGTGGCGAAGATCGCCGACAAGGGCGGGAACGGCAGCGTGACGATGGTCAGCAGGGCCAGGATCGCGGTCAGGTCGCTCAGCAAGTCGCCGATCAGTTTGATCTGGTCGGCATGTTCCTTGATCCAGTCGCCGGTGGCGTCCCAGGCGTCCGCGACTCCCTTGGTCAGCTTGTCCCAAAAGCCGGGCTCGTCGGGCGCGATGTCGGCGGCCTTGTCGAGCTCCTTGCTGATCTTCGCGGCGGCCAGACTGTAGCGGTCCTCAAGGTCATGGAGCTTGCTGATGACCCCGTCCACGTCACCGGAAGCCTTGCCGTACTCCTCGGTGCCTTCCTTCGCCTTCGCCTTGGCGTCGATCTTCTCCCCGGCAGTCCTCTCCAGCCGGGCCGTCTCCTCCTGGAAGTCCTGGAGTTCGCCCGCCCAGCGATGCAACGCGCGCGAGGCCTTGTCGAAGGAGTCGTGGCTCTTGCGTATGAGCGGGGTGACGTCCTCGCCGATGTACTCGGTGAAGGCAATCGCGGTCTTGCCCTTCCACTCCCCGGCCTCGATCTGCTCCAGCTCCCGCAGGGACGTGCCCAGCTCGCCGGCCAGTTTGCCTAGTTGCCTGGCCAGATCGCGGGTGTCCTCGACGCTGCCGGGGGTGGGGTCCCGGCCGATGTTCGGCAAGGACGAAAGACGGTCCTTCACGTCACTTGCCTTTCTTCTTCGCCCTGGCGGACTTGAGCGACTCGGCGAGGTCCAGGTCGAGTTTGCTGAACGTCCCGTCGATGTGGTCGATCATCTTGACCGCACCCTGGGTGTGCTTGCCGAGCTGCTTGATGCCATAGCCCCAGTCGTCGGCGAAGTCCCGCAGGTCCTCGACGAGTTTGCTCTCGCCGAGGACCGAGGCATCGGTGGCCCGCAGGCTGCGGCGAGCCGACTCCATACGATCGCTGATGGTGGAGAAGGTCTTCTTCAGATCCTCGAAGATCGTGTCTTCGAGGCGCAGGTCACTCATGTCGTGTTCCGGTCTCTGCGGGGGCGCTGGCAGGCTAGGACGGGTACGGGATCTTCGCCGGTCAGCGGTTGACGGCTTGGATTTCCTGGACGGTGATCGCCTGTTGACCGCCGAACGTGCCGTCCGGCAGGTCTCCGCCCGCGCCGCCGGTTCCGGTCCAGGCGATGTCCCAGGTGATGGTCGCCCGGAGGTTGAACGTGCCGTTGCCCGAGGAGCAGAGGTACTTGAGTCCGCACGGAGGGGTCAGGTTGGACTTGCCCTGTGCGTAGGGTTCGCCGATGGAGCCGTCGGCGTTGATGACGCACTCCCCTGAGGCCGGGTACGTCTCGGCGTCCTGGGTGCCCGGCTCCAGCTTGAGGGACACCGGCTTCGCGGTGGCCGTCGCCTGGATGTTGAGGCCGGCAACGTTCAGGGCCGCCGTCACGGAAACATCTTTGAACGTGGCCTTATCGAGCCAGGCCCACGTGGAAAGGTTGACCTTGGTTACGTTCTCGGGCGCGAGGGTGACCTTGGTGCCGGGGAGCTGGATCGCGTTGTAGGCGGCCTCGGCCAGCACCTGGGGGGTGACTGCTTGAGGGACACCCGGGTTGGCGTTGTTCTCCACCCAGAAGGGAGCCTTGCTGCACTCCCAGCTGGCGGGGTCGTCCTCACGGTCAGGGTTTTGGACAGCGACCCACCAGTTGCCCTCGTCGGCCTCCTTCTCGTTGTAGTCCTTGTACTCGCCGTCCTTGTAGATGTCCCGGAACTGACCGACCGCAGCCTTGGCGTAGTTGGCTTGGCCAGGAGTGTTGATCGTCTCCTCGTAGAACGCCTCGACATACGTTCTGAACTCGTCGACGGAACGGGGTTCGTACCAACATGCGGGCGGCGTCCAGTCGGTGACTGGTTGGGCAGCGGCGCCTCTGCCCCTCGGCCGTACGGAACCGGAATAGGTCACCCTGGAGACCAGCGTGCCGGCGTTGGAGCTTGCGGTCTGCTCGGTGTTGCCCTGGGTGCCCTTGCTCGGCGGCCAGTCCGCGACCGCTGTTCCCGGCACTGCGACGGCGAGGGCTCCCGCAAGAAGGCCTGCCACGGCGAATCGGCTGCGCGATGTCACGGCGTGCACGACTTGTGGCCCCTCTGCGAAGTCAGCTTGGTTGTCTGCCACACGCCCTGCTTGTTCTTCTCCACGCGCGACGTGTAGAGCACGTACGACTTGTCCGTCACCTCGGTCTTGTAGACCTTCTTGGACGTCCGGTCCTTCGCGTACGCCTTGCCTTGGTCCTCGCAGTAGACGACACCCGCCGACGATGAATCGAAGACATCGATCTTGGCGTTGTAGTACCGGTTCTCGCCGGTGATGGTGTACCCGTCCTTCACGATGGACTCGACCCAGTCCTTGGCATCGGCCAGGGCACTACCGCTGTAGTAGAAGCTGAGCGCCGGCACATCGGTATTGCCCTGCGTGATGGCGTAGTTGGTTGCGTCGATCCGCTGGGCGACGTCCCCGAGAATCGTGTCCTCGGTCGTGACTCCGGTCTTCCAGCTTTCGAACGTGTCGGTGAGGTCGCTCGGCAGTGCGATCTCGGGACGGCCGACCGTGTCGCTCGGGCTCGGTGAAGCTGATGTCTTCGTGTCGCCGACGTCGGCTCCGGCAATCTTGTCGTTGTCGCTGGTCTTCTCGTCCCCGCTGCCGCAGGCCGTCAGCAGAAGAGCTGCGGTCGTGGTGAGCGCGGCAGCAACGGGCAAAGAGCGGCGCTTCAAGATGAGCTCCCCGTGAGACAGATGTTCAGTCAAGACGACCGACGGTATCGGTGAGGTTCCCAGTTTCGCCAGAGCGAACTTCCCTGAGAACATGGCTAATTCAGGACGCATGGGGAGCTTGAAGGAGCGCTCCGTTTCCTGATCGTGTTCAACGGGCGACGGCCCCGGGCTCCCGGTGTGCCAACCGGGGTTCGTTCACCGCAGAGCGACTGCGGCCTTGGCCTGCCGGAAGGCGGCCACCGGAGTGCTCACATCGGCGATGGGCCGCTCGACCTCGCTCATCATGCGGGCCTGCCGAGGGAGGCGCTCGATGGCGACGAGTGTTGCCACTTCTCCAGGAACAGCCGCACTGGCGTGGCGGACACGAGCTGGATGGCCTGGTCGGAGGCCTCACCGAGGTCACGGTCGAACTCGGGAAGCCGGGCGAGCGCGATCTGCCTGGCGGCTTCGCGCAGGGCATCGCGAGGGGTCAGCAGATGCGGGATGAGCGGCGGCCGTGTGTCTACCTCGCGGACGCGGCGAAGAAACGGGACGCATCCGACTGAGCTGAGCCCGGCTCCGGCCACTCACCCTCCGGAGCCCACCCGGACCCGCCAGAGCCCGCCGGCAGCCCACCCACCGGCGCTGCCCAGCGGACCCGGGCGGACCCGGTGTCAGAACTTCAGGTCGCCGATCATGCCCGCGATGCTCGTCGTCAGGTCTTTGATCGTCGGGGCGAAGGTTGATGAGGCCATATAGAACCCCAGGAGCATGCACACCACCGCATGTCCTCCCTTGAGCCCGGACTTCTTGATCAACAAGAAGACGATGATCGCCAGCAGCACGACCGCCGAAATCGAAAGTGCCACGGCGGCTCACCTCCAAGGGGCCCAGGGACGCGGGGGAGTCGGACTATGGGGGCAGTAGATCCATACAGTGGCCAGCAGGTTCATACCCACTTGCCGCCAGTGATCATAACTATTCGCACGCGCGCATCGGTCGGCGCACTGCCGCACAAGGGGGCGCATGGCCAATATGGTCGGGGCATGACCACCGAGCCTGTCTCCTTCCCCCGTCGGCACGCCCGCACCCAGCGCTTCACGCTCGGCGCGCCCCGCGCGTTCACCGTGGCGCCCGACGGTTCACGCGTCGCCTATCTGCGGTCCTCCTCAGGTACCGACCGGGCCAACAAGCTGTGGGTGCTGGACCTCCCGGACGGCGGCGAGCGAAGCGAGATGGGGGTCCCCCCGGCCGAAGGCTGGGGGAGCGTCGTCGCCGACCCGTTCACGCTCCTCGGCGGGGCCGACGAGAAGCTGTCCGCCGAGGAGCGGGCGCGCCGGGAACGCAGCCGTGAGGGCAGCGCCGGGATCGTCGGCTACGCCACCGACTGGGCCGTCGAACTGGCCGCCTTCGCCTTGTCCGGGCGGCTTTTCGTGGCCGAACTGCAGGCCGGGACCGTGCGCGAGATCGCCACCCTGGGGCCCGTCATCGACCCGCGCCCCTCCCCCGACGGTCGGCTCGTCGCGTACGTCGCGGACGGCGCCCTGTGCCTCACCGACCTGGCCGGCGAGCAGTCCCTCGCGATCGCGGAGCCCGAGTCGGGGACGGTGACGTACGGGCTGGCCGAGTTCATCGCGGCCGAGGAGATGTCCCGTTCACGCGGCTTCTGGTGGTCCCCGGACTCCGACCGGCTGCTGGTCGCGCGGGCCGACGACGCGCCAGTGGACCGCTGGTGGATCGCCGATCCGGCGCATCCGGAACGTGAGCCGCAGCGGGTCGCGTATCCGGCGGCGGGCACCCTGAACGCGGAGGTGCGGCTCTTCGTACTCACCCTCGAGGGCGTGCGCACCGAAGTTGTCTGGGATCGGGCGCGGTACCCGTATCTGGCGCGTGTGCACTGGTCAGGGGCGGGTGCGCCGCTGATTCTGGTGCAGTCGCGGGACCAGCGCGGGCAGCTTTTCCTGGCCGTCGACCCGGACACGGGGGCGACTCGGATGGTGCACGCGGAGGAAGATCCACATTGGCTTGATCTTTTCCCCGGCGTGCCCTGCTGGAGCCCCTCCGGACAGCTTGTGCGCATCTCCGACGAGGGCGGCGCCAGGGTACTGGCGGTCGGCGAACGCCCACTGACCGGGGCCCAGTTGCATGTCCGGGCGGTGCTGGACGTCTCTGCCGACGACGTGCTTGTGTCGGCCTCGGCAGGTGAGGCGGCGGACGGCACCGAGATCGGTGAAGTGCACGTCTATCGAGTGAACGAGCTCGGGCTGGAGCGCGTCTCGCAAGAGCCCGGCGTGCACTCGGCAGTTCGCGCCGGGGGCGTGACCGTGCTCATGTCGGCGGTGCCGGACCGGCCGGGGACCCAGGTGCAGGTGCTGCGCGACGGGAAGAGGGCGGCGACCGTCACCTCGTACGCCGAAGACCCCGGTTTGTCCCCGCGCATGACCCTCACCCAGGGGGGCGCACGCCGAATTCCATGCGCCCTGCTTATGCCGACCGACTACGACGGTGTCACTCCCCTCCCTGTCCTCATGGACCCCTACGGCGGTCCGCACGGTCCCCGCGTGGTCGCCGCGCACAACGCGCATCTGACCTCGCAGTGGTTCGCCGACCAGGGTTTCGCGGTGGTCGTCGCGGACGGCCGGGGCACCCCGGGACGCTCGCCGGCCTGGGAGAAGGCGGTCGACGGGGACTTCACGGTCTCCCTCGACGACCAGATCGAGGCTCTGCACGGCCTCGCCGAACACCACCCGCTCGACCTCTCCCGGGTGGCGATCCGGGGCTGGTCCTACGGTGGCTGGCTCGCCGGGCTGGCGGTGCTGCGGCGCCCGGACGTCTTCCACGCGGGCATCGCGGGGGCCCCGGTGACGGACTGGCGGCTGTACGACACGCACTACACGGAGCGGTACCTGGGCGACCCGGCCACCGCACCGGAGGCGTACGCGAACAGCTCATTGGTGACGGAGGCCGGGCTGTCGTCGCCCGCCGAGCCGCACCGACCGCTGATGGTCGTGCACGGCACCGCCGACGACAACGTGGTCTTGGCGCACACCCTGCGACTGTCCTCGGCACTGCTGGCAGCGGGCCGCCCGCACGAGGTGCTTCCCCTGTCCGGCGTCACCCACATGACCCCACAGGAACAGGTCGCGGAGAATTTGCTGCTGCTCCAGGTGGACTTCCTGCGGCGTGCGCTCCATCTCGGCTGAGCAGCGACATTCCACGGAGCACCGCAACCCTCAATTGAGGAACCACGACGAAAGCCCGGCCAGGTCCGCGAGAGCGGCGCCGGCTTAGGCGCAAAAAGCAGCAACGGGCCGGGGCTACATGGCGAGCCCCGGCCCGTTTACGGCACCCGCACGGCCGTACGTTTCTCAGAGTGGACTGTCCGTATATCGAGACCGGGTCGGCCAAGTTGCCTGCGTGTAAACGCGATTCATGTGTGTTTGTACTGTTTTCTCGACCCGTCAGCAAGATCGTCCCGGATTCCGGAATCCCTTGCCCCCGACAGGCCCTCTCTCCCTTTTTGGTCACGTCCGTCCAAAGCTGAACCAAGTAGCGGGCCACCCTTGGGTCAAAGGGCAAAAGTCCAGATCAAAGGCGTCAACAAAACATTGACGGCGGCTGAAGCAGCATTGAAAAGTCGCCAAGGTGACCTCGTCTATACCTTCCGCCACCGCCCCCCAGGTGACGGCCGACCCCGGTACCGCACCGCCGACGCCCACCGCGCCGGCTCGCGGCGGCACCGGCCGCTCGCCGGGGCGGATCGCCTGGCTGCGCTTCAGACGCGACCGGACCGGCGTCGTCTCGGCCGTCGTCGTCGTGGTGTTCTTCGTGGCGGGCATCGCCGCCCCGCTGATCGCCAAGCTCTACGGCAAGGACCCGTACACGACGTACGGCCAGAACGGCACCGGCCTGCTCAACGAGTTCGGTTTCCCGATCCTGCCCAACGGCGGTATCAGCGGCGACTTCTGGTTCGGGATCGAGCCGCAGCTCGGCCGGGACGTCCTGACCCTGCTGCTCTACGGCATCCGCAACTCGCTGCTCATCGCCACCGTGACGACCGTGCTGGTCACCCTGCTCGGCATCGTCGTCGGTCTCACCGCCGGCTATCTGGGCGGGCGGATCGACAGCTTCGTGGGCCGGGTCATCGACATCCTGCTGGCGTTCCCCTCGACCCTGTTCTTCATCGCCCTCTGGCCGGTGATGATCTCCGTCTTCGTGTCGCCGGAGGAGAACACGCCGACCTGGCTGACCGTCGTCAGCCTCGTCTCCGTGATGACCGCGTTCGGCTGGGCGCCCATCGCCCGGCTGCTGCGCGGTGAGGTACTCGCCCTGCGCGAGCGGGAGTTCGTGGAGTCCGCGCGGGTGACCGGTGCTTCCCCGGCCCGGATCATCTTCAAGGAGCTGCTGCCCAACCTGTGGACCCCGATCCTCATCCAGGCGACCCTCGCGCTGCCCATGTACGTCACCACCGAGGCGGCGCTCGCCTTCCTCGGGGTCGGGCTCAGTGACCCCACGCCCGACTGGGGCGTGATGATCCAGCGCGGGGCGCAGGTCTACCAGAACGACATCACGTACATGCTCTTCCCGGGCCTGTCGATGGTCGTCTTCGTGATCGCCTTCAACCTCCTCGGCGACTCCGTGCGCGACGCACTGGACCCGAAGACCAGGCGCTGAACAGCAGCGTCGTACACCGCCACCCCCGCCCGCATCCCCCGCACCACCACCGGAACCACCGGGCCCCCCTTCTCCCTGATTCAGGCAGGCAACCCATGTCTCTCTCCCGCAGAAACTTCGTCATCGCCACCTCGGTAGCCGCCGGCGGCTCCATGGTCCTGTCCGCGTGCAGCAGCGGTGGGGGAGGCGGTGGCGGTACGTCGGGGGGCGGTGGCGCGGCCGGGACCGACAAGTTCGCGTCGGTCAGCATCGGCACCGCGAAGGACTCCACGGGGCCCGCGCCGGAGATCCCGGGGGCGAAGAAGGGCGGCACGATCCGGCCGATCGGCCCGCAGGACTTCTCGCACCTCGACCCGCAGCGCATCTACTACTCGTGGAACTCCGAGCTGGGCAACCTCTACATCCGCTGCCTGACCGGCTACCGGATCGACGGCGGCGCGATGAAGCTCGTCGGCGACCTCGCCACCGACACCGGCACCATGTCGGACGGCGGCAAGACCTGGACCTTCACCCTGAAGGACGGGCTGAAGTGGGAGGACGGCAGCGAGCTGACCGTCGAGGACGTACGGCACGGCATCGAGCGCGGCTTCGCCGGCTTCACCACCGAGGGCGCCACCTACCTCCAGGCCGCGCTGACCGGCACCAACGACTTCCGCTCGGTCTACAAGGGCCCGTACGACGGCAAGCACCTCGACTCGGTCGTCACGGACGCCGCGAAGAAGACGATCACCTTCCACCTCAAGACGGCCCGCCCGGACCTCAACTGGACTCTGGCGATGCAGTCGTACGGAGCGGTGTCCGCCAAGCACGACACCAAGGAGAAGTACGACAAGGACCCGTTCTCCTGCGGCCCGTACCGGCTCAAGGCGCACTCCGTCGACAAGTCGCTGACGATGGTCCGCAACCCCCACTGGGACCCGGCGACCGACCCGATCCGCAACGCGTACCCGGACACGTTCACCTTCGAGTTCGGCCCCGAGGCGCTGCAGAGCACCGACCGGCTGATCGCGGACTCGGGGACCGACCAGTACGCGGTGATGGCGTACAGCGGGGTGCCGGCGGAGCGTATCCAGAAGGTGCTGTCGACGCCCGCGCTGAAGAGCCGGACCATCGACGGACTGCTGACCGGCCTGTACTACTACGCCATCAACTGTCGGCGGATCACCGATGTGAGGGTCCGTCAGGCGCTCAACTACGCCTGGCCGTTGCAGCAGATCCGGACCATCTACGGCGGCCCTTCCGCCGGTGACTACGCGACCACGGTCCTCGGCCCGGACATGGCGGGCCGGGTGAAGTTCGACATCTACGGCAAGCTGACGAAGCCGCAGGGCGACACGGCGAAGGCCAAGGCGCTGCTGAAGGAGGCCGGCAAGCTCGGCCAGAAGATCGTCTACACGTACCCGCAGGGTGGCAACGACGCCTACGAGAAGACGAAGGTCGTCATCGCGGGCGCCCTCAAGGAGGCGGGCTTCGACCCGGTGATCAAGCCGGTGGAGTCGACCAGCTACTACGACCAGGTCCAGCAGATCGACAACTCCTTCGACGTGATGTGGTTCGGCTGGTCCCCCGACTGGCCCACCGGCTACACCATGCTCCAGCCCCTCTTCGACGGCCGGACGATCGCCAACGGCTCCAACAACGTCTCGCAGCTGAAGGCGAGCTGGGTCGACGCCGCGATCGACAAGGCCGCCGCCCTCACCGACCCGACGCGGGCGAACGCGGCGTGGGCGGCCCTGGACAAGGAGCTCATGGAGAAGGAGGCGCCGATCATTCCCGAGACGTATCAGCGGCGCTTCTATCTGTACGGCAGCAAGGTCGGTGGGACCGAGTACGACCCCCTGAACTCGTCGTTCGTTCTCTACAAGCTGTACGCCAAGGCGTAGGCGGTTCTTTGCTGCGGCCCGTGGGGGCTGGTCGCGCAGTTCCCCGCGCCCCTGAGGGGGCGCCCCCAGCGGGGCGCCCCAGTCCGCCCACCCGACCACCCCCGGCGCCGGTCCAGCCCACCACGGACCGGTGCCGGGGGTTCCGCCAGGGAATCCGATCGCCATGTTCCGCTTCATCCTCCGCCGGACGCTCAGCGCGCTGATGATCCTCCTCGTCATCAGCGCCATCACGTTCGTCCTCTTCTACGTCGCCCCGCGCGACCCGGCCCGCAGCGCCTGCGGCAAGCTCTGCACCCCGGAGACGCTCGCGCTCGTCCGGCGCAACCTGGGCATCGACGACCCGCTGCCGGTGCAGTACTGGCACTGGCTGGCGGGGGTGTTCGCGGGCCGCGACTACGCCGGCCTCGGCCACTGCGCGGCGCCCTGCCTCGGCTACTCCTTCACCAACCACGAGCCGGTCCTCGGCCTGATCACCAACCGCTTCCCCACCACCCTGTCCCTCACGCTGGGCAGCACGGTGGTGTTCGTGGTGCTCGGTGTCGGTACGGGCATGCTGGCGGCGGTGAAGCAGGGCCGGGCCCTGGACAAGATCGCGTCGTCGGTCTCGCTGATCGGGTCGTCCCTGCAGATCTACATCGTCGGTGTGGTGGCCATGTACTACCTCTCCGACCAGTGGGGCATCCTCCCCCGCCCCCAGGACAGCGTCGGCTTCAGCCAGGACCCGGTGGCCTGGTTCAAGGGCCTGCTGCTGCCCTGGTTCGTCCTCGCGATCATCTTCACCGCCAACTACACCCGGATGACCCGCTCCCAGCTCGTGGAGACCCTCGCCGAGGACTACGTCCGTACGGCCCGCGCCAAGGGCCTGTCCCGGCGCACGGTGTTCTTCCGGTTCGCCTGGCGGGGCGCGATGGGCCCGATCGTCACGATCCTGGGCCTCGACATCGGCTATCTGCTCGGCGGCGCGATCATCACGGAGGAGACCTTCGGCCTGCACGGCATCGGCGCCCTGTCCATCAAGGCGGTACGGGACAACGACCTGCCGCTGCTGCTGGGGGTGGTCCTGGTGGCCGCGGCGGCGATCGTCGTGGCGAACATCGTGGTGGACGCGGTGTACGCGCTGATTGACCCGCGGATCAGGCTGGCGTAGGAAAACCCGGTGACCTCATTGGCAGAGCCGCCTGAGCCGAGCACCACTGCCCCCTTCCTCCCCTTCCTCTCCGTACGGGACCTGAAGGTGCACTTCGCCACCGACGACGGCGTGGTGAGAGCGGTGGACGGCCTGTCCTTCGACGTGGGGCGCGGCCGGACCCTGGGCATCGTCGGCGAGTCCGGCTCCGGCAAGTCGGTGACGAACCTGGCGATCCTGGGCCTGCACGACCGCGGGCGCACCACGCTGGCCGGGGAAATCGTCCTGGACGGCAAGGAGTTGCTGACGGCGCGGGAACGCGAGCTGGAGCGGCTGCGCGGCAACAGGATGGCGATGATCTTCCAGGACGCGCTGGCGTCCCTGTCGCCGTACCACACGGTGGGCCGCCAGATCGCGGAGACGTACGCCAAGCACACGGGCGCGTCCCGGAGGGAGTCCAGGGCCCGTGCGGTGGAGATGCTCAGGCGCGTGGGCATCCCGCAGCCGGCGCTCCGGGCCGACGACTACCCGCACCAGTTCTCGGGCGGTATGCGCCAACGGGTGATGATCGCCATGGCGTTGGTCTGCGACCCGGAACTCCTCATCGCCGACGAACCGACGACAGCCCTGGACGTCACGGTGCAGGCCCAGATCATGGACCTCCTGAAGGACCTCCAGCAGGAGTGCGGCACGTCGATCGTCTTCATCACGCACGACTTGGGCGTCATCTCCCGTATGGCGGACGACATCCTGGTGATGTACGCGGGCCGGGCGGTGGAGCGCGGCACCCGCGACGAGGTCCTGCGGTCGCCTGAACACCCGTACACCTGGGGCCTGTTGGGCGCGATGCCCACCCTGCGCGCCCCGGTGGAGATCCCCCTCTCCCCGATCCCCGGCACACCCCCGTCACTCCTTGACCCCCTCCCGGGCTGCCGCTTCGAACCACGCTGCGCCTTCACGGAACAAACCCCGGAGGGCCACTGCGCAACCCGCCGCCCCACCCTCCCCCGTACGGCCGCCCATGGCGCGGCCTGCCATCTGACGCGGGCGCAGCGCGGGCAGTACTACCTGGACTATGTGGGTGCGGACACGAGGTGACACGACCTGGCTGATCGCTACCCTCCGGGCATGGACTACGCGAAGATGCGCACGATCGCCGAGAAGCTCACGGCCTTCGCCGACTCGCTCGAAGGGGCCTGGAAGGTCGAGATCGGCCCTTCGGGCCCCTTCCTGGCCATGCTCAGCCCGTCGAAGCGTCACGCGGGTACGGTCCGGCGCATCCGCACCCAGCTCGACGCCCAACTGCCGGACACACACCCTGGCTACATCTGCGCGAACGGCCCCGAGATCGAGCACCCGGCGATAAGCCGCATGCGCCGCCCGGATGCCGTCGTCATCCCCGAGGACATCCTCGACGAGGAGGGACTCGCCGTCGACGCGACCCAGGTGCTGGCGGTCATCGAGATCGTCTCGCCGTCCAACCCCAACAACGACTACGGCGAGAAGCTCACCGAGTACCCGGCCATGGGCATCGCCCACTACCTGATCGTCGATCCCCGCACGGGCACCATCGAGGTGCACTCCGATCCGTGCAAGGGCCGTTACCAGCAAAAGGACCCCTACATCTTCGGCGACTCGGTGCCGGTCGGTCCCTGGACGGTGGAGACACACGCGTTTCGCCGTTACGGGAAGGCCGGGAACGACCCGAGCTGAAGGCCGCCGGCGGTCAGCCCAGGTCCCCGCGCTCCACGCAGAACTCGTTGCCCTCCGGGTCGGCCATCAGGAGCCAGCCGGTGCCGTCGGGCCTGCGGTGGTCCGCGACGAGCCGGGCGCCGAGGGAGACCACGCGCTCGACCTCCTCGTCGCGGGTGCGTCCGTGCGGGCGCAGGTCGAGGTGAACGCGGTTCTTGGCCGTCTTGCCCTCTGGCACCCGGACGAAGAGCAACCTCGGCCCGCCGTCCGGATCCTGGATCAACGCCTCCGGGTCGCCCGGCTTGTCGTCGTCGGCCAGCGGCCGGCCGAGCAACTCGCTCCAGAACAGCCCGAGATCGTAGGGATCGCCGGTGCAGTCGAAGGTGATGCTGTGGATTGTGGAGAAGGACAACGAGGCCTCCAGACCATGTGAGGGACAGCAGCTGTGAGGGTCCCTGACCCGGCATCCGCCTGTCGAACGAATAAAAGAGGCCGGGGGTGAGGAGCTGATGCTCCTCACCCCCGGCCCATGTCACGCGTGTTCCGGGCTCAGCCCTCCGTGGCGTCCGCCTCCAGCGCCTTCAGCGCCGGGTCCAGTATCACGTCCTGGTCGCGGGCCTCCGTCGTCGGGTCCTCCGGGAAGTGGCAGGCCGTCAGGTGGTTCTCACGGTTGCCGGAGATCTGGAGCAGCGGGGGCTCCTCGCTCGCGCACTTGTCCTGTGCCTTCCAGCAGCGCGTACGGAAACGGCAGCCGGACGGCGGGTGGATCGGCGAGGGGACGTCACCGGCGAGACGGATGCGCTCGCGGGACTCCGACTCGTCGTCCATCGCCACCTCGGGGACGGCGGACAGCAGGGCGTGGGTGTACGGGTGACGCGGGCGGTTGTAGATCGAGTCCCGGTCGCCGACCTCGACGATCTTGCCGAGGTACATCACCGCGACCCGCTGCGAGAAGTGCCGCACGATGGCCAGGTCGTGGGCGATGAACAGGAACGCGATGCCCATCTCCTCCTGGACCTTCTTGAGGAGGTTCACCACCTGGGCCTGGATGGAGACGTCCAGCGCGGAGACCGGCTCGTCCGCCACGATCAGCTTCGGCTTCAGGGCGAGCGCGCGGGCCACCCCGATGCGCTGACGCTGGCCGCCGGAGAACTCGTGCGGGAAGCGGTTGTAGTGCTCGGGGTTGAGCCCGACCAGCTCCAGCAGCTCCCGTACCTTCTTCTCCCGGCCGCCCGCCGGATCGATCCCGTTGACCTCCATCGGCGACTTGATGATCGTGCCGACGGTCTGGCGCGGGTTCAGGGAGCTGTACGGGTCCTGGAAGATCATCTGGATCTCGGAGCGGACCGGCGCCAGCTGCTTGCGCGAGGCGTGCGTGATGTCCTGCCCGGAGTACGTGATCTTGCCGCCGGTCGGCTCCAGGAGGCGGGTGATGAGCCGGCCCGCGGTCGACTTGCCGCAGCCGGACTCGCCGACCATGCCGACGCTCTCGGCGACACCGATGGTCAGATCGATGCCGTCGACCGCCTGTACGGCGCCGACCTTCCGCTTGATCGGGAAGCCGCCGTAGATCGGGAAGTGCTTCTTGAGGCCCTCGATCCGGAGCAGTTCCTCGGTCGACGTACCGGTGGAATCCTGCTGTGTGGGGAGGGTGAGGTTCTCGCTCATGTCTCGGTGCTCCCTAGCGCAGCCGGGGCTGGATCTTGTCGATGAAGATGGTCTGCTTCTGCTCCGCCGACAGGTGGCACGCGGAGGCGCGCCCGTCCGCCAACGACGGCCGTGCGTCGGTGCACAGGCTGCCCGACACCTCGCCGGTGAAGGCGCAGCGCGGGTGGAAAGCGCAGCCCGTGGGCGGGTTGAGCAGCGAGGGCGGCGAGCCGGGGATCGGCGTCAGCGCCTCGTCGATGTCACCGTCCAGGCGCGGCATGGAGCTGAGGAGGCCCCAGGCGTACGGGTGCTGCGGCGTGCGGAGGACTTCCTTCACGGTGCCGCGCTCCACGGCCCGGCCCGCGTACATCACCAGCAGGTCGTCGGCCATGTTCGAGATGACGCCGAGGTCGTGCGTGATGAAGATGATCGCGGAGCCGAACTCCTGCTGGAGGTCCTTGAGCAGGTCCAGGATCTGGGCCTGCACCGTCACATCCAGCGCGGTGGTGGGCTCGTCGGCGATCAGCAGGTCGGGGTCGCACATCAGCGCCATGGCGATCATCGCGCGCTGGCGCATACCGCCGGAGAACTGGTGGGGATAGTCGTCGAAGCGCGTCTTGGGCTGCGGGATGCCGACCTTCTCCAGCATCTGCACGGCCCGGTCCCTGGCCTCTTTCTTGGAGGCCCCGGTGTGCTTCATGTAGGGCTCGGACAGCTGGCGGCCCACCGTGTAGTACGGGGAGAGCGCGGTCAGCGGGTCCTGGAAGATCATCGCCATCTTGTTGCCGCGGAGCTGCTCGAGCTCCTTCTCCGTGGCGGTGACGAGCTCCTTGCCGTCGAGGACGATCTCGCCGTCGACGGTGGTGCTCGCCGGGTTGTGCAGACCGAGGATCGTCAGGTTCGTGACGGACTTGCCCGATCCGGACTCGCCCACGATGCCGAGGGTCTTGCCGCGCTCGACGTCGAAGGAGAGCCCGTCGACCGCCTTGACGATGCCGTCCTCGGTGGAGAACTGCACCTTGAGATCGCGGACCGAGAGGAAGCTGTCCGGACCGGTCGGGGCCGGTGCGCCCTCGGGCTTGGTCAGTGTGGTCACGGTGGTTCGTTCTTCCTAGGAGAGCCGGACGCGCGGGTCGATATAGGCGTACACGATGTCGGTAAGAATGTTCAGGATCAGGATGAAGAAGGCCCCGAACAGCATGATGCCCATCGTCAGCGGGAGGTCCTTGGTGACCGCCCCGTCCACGGCGAGACGGCCGATTCCCTGGAGGGAGAAGGTCAGTTCGGTGACGACACCGCCGCCGAGCAGGGCACTGATGTCGATGCCGAGCACGGTGACGATCGGAATCAGCGAACCGCGCCAGGCGTAGCGGAAGAAGACGTACCTCTGTGACATGCCCTTGGCACGCGCGGTGCGGACGTGTTCCTCGGCGAGCTGCTCGATCATCGAGGCACGTGCCATACGCGTGTACTGCGCGGTGAAGATGGTGGCCAGGATGACCATCGGGATGGACAGTCCGACGAGCCAGCCGACCGGGTCCTGGGTGAACGGCACGTACTTGGGGTCTTCCATCCAGCCCGTCTGGTAGACGAGGACCGTCAGCGCGATCGGGCCGAGGAAGTAGATCTGGAACGAGCTGAGCACCATGGACGAACCGGCGGCGATCTTGTCGGTCAGGGTGCCGCGCTTGTAGGCGGCGAGCAGCCCGGTACCGAGGCCCACGAACAGGAAGATGACCAGCGAGCCGACCGTCAGCGACAGGGTCAGCGGGAAACGGTCCATGATCGTGTCCCAGACCATGTCGCCCGAGTAGAACGACTGCCCGAGGCACGGGGCGGAGCAGTGACCGGTGGGGAAGTCACGGCCCATCACGATGCCGGACATGAAGTCCCAGAACTGCTGCGCGATCGGCAGGTTGAGGCCGAGCGCCGTACGGATCTCCTCGAGTCTCGTGGGCGAACAGTCCTTGCCACAGGCCAGCGAGGCGTAGTCGGAGGGCGCGGCGACGAACAGGAAGAAGGTGGCCGCACCGATCAGGAACAGGGTGACGACGGCACCGACCGTGCGCCGGAGGATGAACTGAAACATGGCGGGAGGGCTGCTCTCTGCGGAGACGGTGGAGACGGTGTGGGGCGTGGTTCACGGAACCGCGGGGGTGCGCTCCGCCTGGTGCGCACCCCCGCGGTCAGCCGTACAGAGTTACGACTTCAGGAACAGTCGGGTGACGTCGATGTAGCTCGACTCGGTGCTGTAGCGGGCACCGCCGATGTTCGAACCGTAGAGCTGGAGCTGCTTGGTGTACCAGAGCGGGGCGGCCGGGAGGACCTTCTCCAGGATGTAGTGGTGCGCATCCCGCCAGGTCGCGGCGGCCTCGGTCGGCTCCTGGGTCAGAGCCTTCTTGATGAGCTTCTGGACCTCGGGGTCGTTGATGTGCGAGTAGTTCGGCGCACCGTCGGCGACCTGGTCACCGTCGTAGATCGGGGTGACGACCGTGGCCGCCGACGGCCAGTCCTGGCCCCAGCCCGAGATGTAGATGTCGTACGGGTTCTTGAGCTTGCCGATCTGCTCGTAGTAGCTCGCGGAGTCGACCTCCTTGGCCACGACGGTGATGCCGATCTTGCTCAGCGCGTCCTCGATCGCGACCTTGCGCTTCTGGCCGGCCTCGCTGTTGGAGTACGCGAAGACGAGCTTCTTCTCGGCGGCCGGAACGTCCTTGAGGAGCTCCTTGGCCTTCGCGATGTTGCCCTGCGGCATCTTCAGACGGCCGTACGGGTCGTACGTGGGCTCGTAGCCCGGCAGCGTCGGGGCGAAGAGGTTCGGGGCGACGTCACCGCCGTACACACCACCCTCACCGGCGATGAGCGACTTCGAGTTGATGCCGTAGGCGACGGCCTCGCGGACCGCCTTGTTCTTGACGCGGTCCAGGTTGAAGTTCAGCGACATGACGTAGGGCTGGTAGCCCTTGATCGTGCGCTTGTTGACGGCGGCGTTGCCGACGACGTCCTGGACCTGGGTGGCCTCGACGGAGCCGGTGAGCTGGATCGCGTTCTTGGTCGCGCCCTGGTCGGCGATCAGACGGCTCGTCTGGGTCGACTCGGTGACACCGAAGTCGAAGTTCCAGCCGTCGACGTACTGGTGGCGCACCGAGTCGGTCTTCGGGTCCCAGTTCGTGTTCTTGACGAGCTTCATGGCCTTGCCGGCCTTGTACTCGGCGATCTTGTACGGGCCGGTCGAGACCGGGGCCTTGTCGTACTTCGCCTTCGTGTCGGTCTTCGCCGGCACGACGGAGTAACCCGGCATCGCGAGCGTCTGCGGAAGGTCCGGACGCGGCACGTCGAAGTGGAAGACGACGGTCTTGGGGTCCGGGGTGTCCAGGACGTTGGCCGGCAGGTGCTTGGAGCCGAAGCCGCCGTCCTTCAGCGCGTCGCGGTACTTCGGGCCGCTCAGCCAGGTCTGCAGGTAGGTCGGGCCGTCGAAGATGAACGCCGCGTACTGGCGCTCGATGGTGTGACGGATGTCGGCGGACGTGATCACGTTGCCGTTCTGGTCCTTCACGCCGTCCTTCAGCGTGTACGTCCAGGTCTTGCCGCCGTCCGAGGACTTGCCCGAGTCGGTCGCGAGGTCGCCGACGACCGAGGTGCCGCCCTTGCCGTCCTCAGAGAAGTTGGTCAGGCCGCGGAAGAGCAGGTTAGCGACCTGGCCACCGTCGGAGACGTAGATCTGACCCGGGTCCAGGTGCGAGAGGCCCGCCTCCTGGTAGACCTCGACGGTGCCACCGGGCTTCGCGCCGGGAACCTCCGCGGCCGGGCCGGTCGACGCGGCGGCGTCAGCGTAGACGACCGCCTTCGACTGCTGGGAGGCCTCCGCCTGGTCCTTCTTGGAGTCCTTGCCAGTGCTGCCGCCCTTGTTCTCGGAGCAGCCGGTGAGCACGAGGGAGCCGGTCGCGACGACGACCATGATGGCCCGCGCTCTGCGGGAGTTGAACGACTTCATGAGGCTGAAGCACCTACCTGTCGGTTGTTATCCATGAGTACTGCCTGACGCGGCTGGTAGGCCGACGCGGGGGCGGCAGTCACCCCCCACCAATGGACGTCAGCGTCCGGACTTGGGGTCGAACGCGTCCCGAACGGAGTCTCCGAGGAGGTTGAAGCACAGGACGAAGATCACCAGGGCTGTGCCCGGGAAGAACATGAACGCCGGATCCTGCTTGGCGTAGCCGGAGGCGGCGGCGAACAGCCGCCCCCAGTCCGGGGTCGGCTCGACGAACCCGACACCGGCGAACGAGAGGAACGCGATGGTGAGAATGGTGCTGGGGAGCTGGTACGTGAACTGCACCAGGATCGGTGAGACCACGTTGGGCAGGATCTCCTTGCGGACGATTCGCCACGGTGACGCGCCCGAGACCTTCGCGGCCTCGACGAACTCACGCTCGCGCAGGGACAGCACGGTGGAGCGCACGAGGCGCGCCATGCCCATCCAGCCCAGTACCCACAGCACGATGAGGATCGCCAGCGCCCGGAAATAGGTGGGGGTCGATTCCCGGGGGTCGACGAAGAACGCGGTCACCACCGGCATGAACGCGATGAAGAACAGCTGTGAGGGGAAGGACAGGAAGAAGTCGGTGACCCGACCGATCCAGTAGTCGGTACGACCGCCGGCGTAACCGCCGATCAGACCGATGAGAACACCGGTGGCCACCACCAGGACGGTCACGGCCACCGCCATGAACAGCGAGGTACGCATGCCGTACATCAGCATGGCGAACAGGTCGCGGCCGTACTGCGGCTCCACGCCGAACCAGTGCGTGCCCGAGACACCGCCGAAGTAGCCGAGCGGCAGGCCGAAGTCGTCGAGGACGGGAGTGTCCGCGTACGTCGGGTCCTGGCCGTACAGCGTGTACGGGTTGGTGCCGCTGAGCTTGGTGAGCAGCGGTGCCGCGAGGGAGATGACGAAGTAGAAAATGACTACCACGGCACAGATCACACCGGTACGGTCACGCTTGAAGCGCTGCCACATCAACTGCCCGGGGGAACGACCCTCAAGCTTCTTCGGGCCCTTGACGGGCTCGGTGGTCGTATCGAGCTCGGGGTCCAAGGCGATCGAGGGCCCGGCGCCTTCAGCCTTGGCTGGACTGGTCATGTGTTTCTTCCCCCGGGGGGTTGGAGAGTCGAGCGCAGCACAGATACCGGCGGGTTCTGTGGTTTGGGGGAACTTTCGCCAAGTAAGTCAACGCGCGTCAAGGCCGGAAGGCATAGGGATCTCCCTACCGTCTATATTTTGAGCAAAAATTGCAAAGACTGACACCTGCGCGCGCTTGACACGCCGGACAGCATGTCGACTAAACGGACATATGCGGTTCAGTTTCTGTTTACATGTCCGAAACTTGATCGTTGGTTCACCGGTATCCGAACAGCCTGGCACAGCGCACGGACAGTGTCGTGAGAAGCGGGACGAACCCGCTTGCGGCCTGACATCACGGACACGCCGAGGGCCCGGCGCCCCACAGACGGGGGCCGGGTCCTCGTGACGCGAGGATCAGCGCACGATCAGTTGTGCTTGGCGCGGCTCGCGGTGCGACCGCGCTCCTTCTGGTCCAGCACGACCTTGCGGATGCGAACGGCCTCCGGAGTCACCTCGACGCACTCGTCGTCGCGGCAGAACTCCAGGGACTGCTCCAGGGAGAGCTTGCGCGGCGGGACGATCGCCTCGAACGAGTCGGCGGACGCCGAGCGCATGTTGGTGAGCTTCTTCTCCTTGGTGATGTTCACGTCCATGTCGTCGGAGCGCGAGTTCTCGCCGACGATCATGCCCTCGTACACCTCGGTGCCGGGGTCGGTGAACAGCACACCGCGCTCCTGGAGGTTCGTCATCGCGAAGGCGGTGACGGCGCCCGAGCGGTCGGCGACCAGCGAACCGTTGTTACGGGTCGTCAGAACGCCGAACCACGGCTCGTGGCCCTCGTGGATGGAGTGGGCGATGCCCGTGCCGCGCGTACCGGTGAGGAACTCGGTACGGAAGCCGATGAGGCCGCGGGAGGGGACGACGAACTCCAGCCGGACCCAGCCGGAGCCGTGGTTCGACATGTTGTCCATCCGGCCCTTGCGGACACCCATGAGCTGCGTGACCGCGCCCATGTGCTCCTCGGGCACGTCGATCGTCATGCGCTCGACGGGCTCGTGGACCTTGCCGTCGATCACCTGGGTGACGACCTGCGGCTTGCCGATGGTCAGCTCGAAGCCCTCACGGCGCATCTGCTCGACCAGGATGGCGAGCGCCAGCTCACCACGGCCCTGGACCTCCCAGGCGTCGGGACGCTCGGTGTCGAGGACACGCAGCGAGACGTTACCGATCAGCTCGCGGTCGAGACGGTCCTTGACCTGACGGGCCGTCACCTTGCGGTCCTTGACGGCGGCCTTGTTGTCCGCGCCCTTGCCGGACGCGCCGCGGCCGACCATCGGCGAGGTGTTCGTACCGATGGTCATGGAGATCGCCGGCTCGTCCACCGTGATGAGCGGCAGCGCGATCGGGTTCTCGGTGTCGGCGAGGGTCTCACCGATCATGATGTCCGGGATACCGGCGACGGCACAGATGTCACCGGGGCCGGCCTTCTCGGCGGGCTTGCGGGTGAGCGCCTCGGTCATCAGGAGCTCGGTGATGCGCACGTTGGACATCGTGCCGTCACGCTTGATCCAGGTGACGGTCTGGCCCTTGCGCAGCTCGCCCTGCTCGACGCGGAGCAGCGCGATACGGCCGAGGAAGTTGTCGGCGTCCAGGTTGGTGACGTGCGCCTGGAGCGGGGCCTCCTCGTCGTACGACGGGGCCGGGACGTGCGACAGGATCGTGGAGAAGAACGGCTCCAGGTTCTCGCTGTCGGCCGGGACCGTGCCGTTCTCCGGCTTGGTCAGCGAGGCGACACCGTCACGCGCACACGCGTAGACGATGGGGAACTCGATCTGCTCCTCGTCCGCGTCCAGGTCCAGGAAGAGGTCGTACGTCTCGTTGACGACCTCGTCGATCCGGGAGTCCGGGCGGTCGGTCTTGTTGATGCACAGGATCACCGGCAGACGCTGCTGGAGCGCCTTGCGCAGCACGAACCGGGTCTGCGGCAACGGCCCTTCGGAGGCGTCGACGAGCAGAACGACGGCGTCCACCATCGACAGACCGCGCTCGACCTCGCCACCGAAGTCGGCGTGGCCCGGGGTGTCGATGATGTTGATGGTGATGACGTCGCCGCCATCCTTCGGGTGGTACTTGACGGCCGTGTTCTTGGCCAGGATCGTGATGCCCTTCTCACGCTCCAGGTCGTTCGAGTCCATCATGCGGTCGTCGAGCGACTCGGCGGCGTGCGCGGCGAAGGCACCGGCCTGCTTCAGCATGGCGTCGACCAGGGTGGTCTTGCCATGGTCGACGTGGGCGACGATGGCGACGTTGCGGATGTCGTGGCGCGTGGCCATATTGCGGCGTACTCCCGGCTTGAGTGGATGGCCTGCGCGTACATCTGTGTTACGCGGACCCTGCCGGGCTGAACATGCCACGGCCTTACCCCATCGTACGGGCCCGGCGCGGTAGGGGCTCGCCGGGCCGTACGGGTGAGGCGACCGTCACGGTCGGGGCGACGGCTTGCTGCCCGGGGTCGCGCTCTTCTTCAGGAACCCCATGTCCTCGTAGTGGGGTGTCTGGAAGCCGAAGGCACCCACGTTGGCGACGTTCTTGCGCACGGCCGTGAGCTGGGGGCGTTGGAAGAGGGGAATGGACCCGCCGGCCGCCCAGATCCGGGCGTCGGCCTTGCGCACCAGCTTGGCCGACCGGCCCTCGTCCAGGGTGGCGATGGCCTGGTCGAACAGCTGGTCCACCTGGTCGGTGCCGACGCGGGTGTAGTTCTGCTCGACGTTGAGCGAACCGTCGGCGGCGGGCACCGGCTTGGCGTAGATGGGCCGGGCGTCGGTGGCGGGGAAGGCGGACGCGGGCCATGAGTACAGGGCCAGGTCGTACTCCCCGTTGGCGATGTGGTCCTTGAAGTAGCTGTCGTCGGACACCTTCGTGACGGCGGTACGGATACCGACCTGGTCCAGCATCCGCGCGATCCGCTCACCCACGGCCCGCAGCGTGGCGGAGCCCGGCCCCGACGGCAGCACGAACCGCAGGGTCAGCGGCTTGCCGTCCTTGGCGAGCGCCCCGACTGCGGCCCCGGCGGCAGCGGGGGTGCCCTTCGGCGCGTAGGCACCCCCGGGCACACCGCCCCGCTCCGGGTGCTCGCCGACCCGGGCGACACTCGTCCTCGCGCGCCCGACCTGAGAATCCCGGGGGTCCTGGTGGTCCTCCCGGACGGGCTCGCCGTACGGCTTGTCGTCGTCGCCGACGACATAGGTCCCGTCGTCCTCGCCGCTGGTCCCGCTGCTCTTACCCGCCTTCGTGGAGGCCTTCGGGGATGCCGTCGTGGAGGTCTTCGGAGACGCCTTCGAAGAGGCCTTCGGTGAGGCGGACTGGCCGTCGGCCTTCTTGCCCTCTCCCCCGGCGACCTTCTCACCCTCCTTCTTCTTGGGCTTCCCGAGCGGGCCGCCGTGCACCCAGCCGGCGTCGGCGAGGAGCGCCTCGGCCTCGTGGGTGTCCTTGCCGCCGAGCGCGCCGCTGTTGTCGGCGTAGGCGGCCTGCCCGGAGAGCGCGAGATGACTGCCGACGGGTACGGCGGGCAGCCCCAGGGGCTTGAGCACGAGACGGGCGATCGCCTTGCGGTCCAGCGCACGGGCGACGGCCCGGCGGACGCGCTCGTCGGCGAGGGGGCCGTCGACGCCGTTCAGGGCGAGCTGGGTGTAGGCGGGTTCCAGCGACTTGCGCACCTCGAACGCGCTGAGCGACTGCTGTTGCGCGGCGTATCGGGTGGCCGCGTGGGGCTGCTCGCGTCGGGCGCCGGGGCCCTGGAGGGGGGTGGGCTTGCCGCGCGAGGCGAGAACGATGCGTTCGGCCTCGGCGGGGTCGATCTCGGCGACGTCCACCTTCCCGGCGGCGAGCGCCTCGGTGCGCTTGTCGCGCGGTACGGCGTGCAGCACGATCTTGTCGAGCCGGGCGGGGTGCCCCCACCAGCGCGGGTTGCGGACGAGGACGACGTCGCCGTCCGCCTTGGCGACCTTCTTGAGGTTGAAGGCCCCCGCAGTGACCTTGAGCTTGCGCCGCGCGCCGTCGTTGAAGGAGTCCGGGGTGCCCATGACCTCCTTGGGGTACAGGGGCGAGAACAGCGACTTCCAGTCGGCGTAGGGCCGGCTGAAGGTGACCTTGACCTCGAGGTCGTTCGCGCCGCGCTGCACCTTCTCGATGCGGTCGTACCCGGCGTTGCGGGCGGTCCAGTACGCCGAGTCCTTGCCGGACAGGGCACGCCACTGGGCGGCGAAGTCGGCGGCGCCGATCTCCCGGCCGTCGCTCCAGACGGCCTGCTGGTGCAGCTTGTAGAGGACGACCTGCTTGGGCTCGGTGTCGACGACCTTCGCGGACTCCAGGAAGTCCGCGTTGCGCTTGGCCCGCCCGTTCGCGTCGAGCCGGTACATCGACGGCAGCACGGCCTGCGCGACGCGGGTGGTCGTCGCGTCGGCGTCCGCCTGGAAGGTGTTGAGCGTCTCCGGTACGGAGTCCACCGCCCAGCGCAGGGTGCCGCCGTCGGCGAGCCGGGCGCGGCCGGCGGGGGCGATGTCCTGCCCGGCGAGCGGTTTGCTCTCTTCGTCCTGGTCGCCACCGCACGCGGTGAGCAGGGGCACGGCGAGTACGCCGGCGGTGAGGAAGGCGACCGAGCGCATGACCGCGCGCAGTCCGACGCCGTGGTGGGACATCTCTGCTTACCTCCGGGAGCCGCGAGCGTTATGATCACTTTTGGTGGGATATAGAGTTGATCGCATGTATTCGGCCACTGAAGAGGAAAGGGTTCGGCAACAGACGGCGACACGGCGGCAACGGCCGGGAAGCCCACCCGTGCGGCGCAGCGCACCACGGAACGCACCGACGCGCCTCGGCCAATCGGTGCACATCCCTTCCCACCGAGAGGTGTGACGCGCAACACTCGCAGGCGCATGAACGTTGCCGCCCAGGGCTCCGGCCTACGGAAGTGAGGTCACGTCATGTCCGTGAACGACGAACTGACATCCATCCAGCGCAGCCTCGACGACCTGCTGCGCGCCACAGGCCGCCTGGAACAGCAGATCGGCAAGGGCAGCCTGGAACTGCGCCGCCTGCGCAGCGACGCCAACCACCTGCGCGAAAGCCTCGCGCTGCTCCGCGAGGCCGCCCCGGGGCTCGCGGAACCCCGACGCCCGGACCTCGTGTCCATCTCCGACACCCCGTACGACAACACCCTGTGGACGGACTCGGACGACGAAGGACTCGGCGCCCGCGACCGGCACGCCCCCTGAGAATCCGACCGGAGCTCTCCCTTGGCCACTGGCACCGAACCACCGGACACGGCCCCCCATCCGAAGAGCGGCGGCGTACGGACCCGTACGCGCGCCGCCATCGACGCCCCGCATCTGCGGACCGACCGCTGGTGGCTGGCGCCCGCCGCCACCGCCGCCGGTCTGCTGGCCTTCATCGTGTACTCGACCTGGCGGGCCTTCGCGAACGCCGACTACTACGCGGCCCCGTACGTCTCGCCGTTCTACTCACCCTGTCTGGCGGACAACTGCGCCCCCATGCGGCACGGCCCCAACGCCGACCTGTTCGGCAGCTGGTGGGGCATCTCCCCGGCGATCATCATCCTGATCTTCCCGCTGGGCTTCCGTCTGACCTGCTACTACTACCGCAAGGCGTACTACCGCGGCTTCTGGGCGTCCCCGCCCGCCTGCGCGGTGGCCGAGCCGCACAAGAAGTACACCGGCGAGACCCGCTTCCCCCTCGTCCTGCAGAACCTGCACCGCTACTTCTTCTACGCGGCCCTCGTGGTCGCCGGCATCCTCACCTACGACACCGCCCTGTCCTTCCGCGACGAGCACTACGCGTGGGGCCACATGGGCCTCGGCACCCTCGTCTTCCTGCTCAACATCACGCTGATCTGGGCGTACACGCTCTCCTGCCACTCCTGCCGGCACATCGTCGGCGGCAAGCTGAAGCACTTCTCCAAGCACCCCGTGCGGTACCGCGCCTGGCAGTGGGTCGGGAAACTCAACGCACGCCACATGCTGCTCGCCTGGGCGTCCCTGGTGAGCGTGGCCCTCGCCGACTTCTACGTGTACCTGGTCGCCTCCGGCGCTTTCGATGATCCGACCATCTTCTAGAGAAAAGGGAACAGCTTCTGATGTCCGTGGTCGACCGCCAGGAGTGGGACGTTGTCGTGGTCGGCGCCGGTGGCGCCGGACTGCGCGCCGCCATCGAGGCACGCGAGCGTGGCGCCCGTACGGCGGTGATCTGCAAGTCGCTGTTCGGCAAGGCGCACACGGTGATGGCCGAGGGAGGCATCGCGGCCAGCATGGGCAACGCCAACTCGAACGACAACTGGCAGGTCCACTTCCGCGACACCATGCGCGGCGGCAAGTTCCTCAACCAGTGGCGGATGGCGGAGCTGCACGCGCAGGAGGCCCCCGACCGGGTCTGGGAACTGGAGACCTGGGGCGCCCTCTTCGACCGCACCCTCGACGGCCGGATCTCGCAGCGCAACTTCGGCGGCCACGAGTACCCGCGTCTCGCCCATGTCGGCGACCGCACCGGACTCGAGCTCATCCGCACCCTCCAGCAGAAGATCGTCTCCCTCCAGCAGCAGGACAAGAAGGAGACCGGCGACTACGAGTCCCGGCTGAAGGTCTTCCAGGAGTGCACGGTCACCCGCGTCCTCAAGACTGTGCCCGACAGCGGCTCCGCCGCGGGTGACGTCGTCTCCGGTGTCTTCGCGTACGAGCGGGAGACGGGCCGTTTCTTCGTCCTCGAAGCCCCGTCCGTCGTCATCGCGACCGGCGGTATCGGCAAGTCCTTCAAGGTGACGTCGAACTCGTGGGAGTACACCGGCGACGGCCACGCGCTGGCGCTGCTCGCCGGGGCGCCGCTGCTCAACATGGAGTTCGTGCAGTTCCATCCGACGGGCATGGTCTGGCCGCCGTCCGTGAAGGGCATCCTCGTCACGGAGTCGGTGCGCGGCGACGGCGGGGTGCTGCGCAACTCCGAGGGCAAGCGGTTCATGTTCGACTACATCCCGGACGTCTTCAAGGAGAAGTACGCCCAGTCGGAGGCCGAGGGCGACCGCTGGTACGAGGACCCGGACAACAACCGCCGGCCCCCCGAACTGCTCCCCCGCGACGAGGTGGCCCGCGCCATCAACTCCGAGGTCAAGGCGGGCCGCGGCTCCCCGCACGGCGGTGTCTTCCTGGACGTCTCGACGCGGATGCCGGCGGAGGTGATCCGGCGCCGGCTGCCGTCGATGTACCACCAGTTCAAGGAGCTGGCGGACGTCGACATCACCGCCGAGGCGATGGAGGTCGGGCCCACCTGCCACTACGTGATGGGCGGTGTCGCGGTCGACTCCGACACCGCCGCCGCACGCGGGGTACCCGGTCTGTTCGCCGCCGGTGAGGTCGCGGGCGGGATGCACGGCTCCAACCGCCTCGGCGGCAACTCCCTCTCCGACCTGCTGGTGTTCGGCCGCCGTGCGGGCCTGCACGCCGCCGAGTACGCGAACTCGGCCGCCGCCCGCATCCCCGTGGACGACGACCAGATCGACGCGGCCGCGGCGGAGGCGCTGCGCCCCTTCTCGGCGGAGGAACCGACTCCGGGCGGTGCGCACAGCCGGCCGGCGGAGAACCCGTACACCCTGCACCAGGAGCTCCAGCAGACCATGAACGACCTGGTCGGCATCATCCGCCGCGAGGCCGAGATGGAACAGGCGCTGGAGAAACTGGCCGAGCTGCGGGTACGGGCCCAGCGCGCCGGCGTCGAGGGGCACCGCCAGTTCAACCCGGGCTGGCATCTCGCCCTGGACCTGCGGAACATGCTGATGGTCAGCGAATGCGTGGCGCTGGCGGCGCTGGAGCGCACCGAGTCGCGCGGTGGCCACACCCGTGAGGACCATCCGGTGATGGACCGCAGGTGGCGCAACGTGAACCTGCTGTGCCGACTCTCCGATCCCGCGGGCGGGCCCGCGGCGACCGACCCGGCGAGCGGGCTGATCGACCTCACCCGCGAGACCACCGACCCCGTCCGCCCCGACCTGCTCGCCCTCTTCGAGAAAGAGGAGCTGGTCAAGTACCTCACCGACGAGGAGCTGTACGAGTGAGCAGCAGCGTGAGCAGCAGCTACGAGGCCCGTTTCCGGGTGTGGCGCGGTGATGTGAAGGGCGGCGGGCTGAAGGACTTCGCCGTCGAGGTGAACGACGGCGAGGTCGTCCTCGACATCATCCACCGGCTCCAGGCGACCCAGGCCCCCGACCTCGCGGTCCGCTGGAACTGCAAGGCGGGCAAGTGCGGTTCGTGCTCGGCGGAGGTCAACGGGCGTCCCCGGCTGCTGTGCATGACCCGGATGTCGGTGTTCACCCGCGAGGAGACGATCACCGTGACTCCCCTGCGGGCCTTCCCCGTGGTCCGGGATCTCGTCACCGACGTCGGGTTCAACTACGCCAAGGCCCGCGAGGTGCCGGCCTTCGTGCCGCCGGAGGGCGTGGCCCCCGGTGAGTACCGGATGATGCAGGAGGACGTGGACCGGTCGCAGGAGTTCCGCAAGTGCATCGAGTGCTTCCTGTGCCAGGACACCTGCCATGTGGTCCGCGACCACGAGGAGAACAAGCCCGCGTTCGCCGGCCCGCGCTTCCTGATGCGCGTCGCGGAACTCGACATGCACCCGCTGGACGCGGCGGCGGAATCGGGCCTGGACCGCAAACGCACCGCCCAGGAGGAGCACGGTCTCGGCTACTGCAACATCACCAAGTGCTGCACGGAGGTGTGCCCGGAGGGCATCCGCATCACGGACAACGCGCTGATCCCCTTGAAGGAACGGGCAGTCGACCGCAAGTACGACCCGCTGGTGTGGCTGGGCTCGAAGATCAGGAGGCGTTCAGAGAGCTCATGACCTGTTCGAGGCTGTGCTCGGCGATCTCGCGCATGACGGCGGTGGCGCGGCCGAGGAGCGCGAGGTCGGCGGCGGTGAGTTCCCCGCGGGTCGTTCCGGTCACGTGTCGACGCGTGGGCGTGAGGAACGCATCTGGAGTACGGAGCCCGCCGCCAACATCAGCATTCCGGTGATTCCCGTGGCCCTGTGGAGGACCGGGGTGTCGCCGAACGCGTCCAGCGCCCCCCATGACATGAACAGGAGCAGGCCCATGCCTCCGCACATCGCTCCGTAGCCCCACAGCTCGGGGCGCGTCGTACGGAGCCGCAGCCACGGCAGCAGCCAGCCGGTGGTGACCGCCACCGCACCGATCACCACCATGCCGCTCATCACCAGTGCGGCCGTCCCCAACAGGTACCAGTGCATACCCGCCCCCTTCGAACACGTCTGTGGGGACCTTACTCGCTCGTCCTCTCTCGCCACGCCTGCCCCACCCCGGTCGCGGGACCGCGATCATCCCCATACGCTCGCAAATGTGACGCCCTCCCTTACCCGGGGCCGGCCGCGGCAAGCCGCCTCCCACATACCCGTGCGCGTGGCGCACACCGCGCTGGGCGGGGTGATCGGCGTGCTGTGGCTGGTGCTGCCCGCGGCGACGGCGGCCGACGAGGGACACGAGGTCCACGTCTCGGCGGTCGGCAGCGCACCGGCCGCCTCCGACGCCGGGGCCGTCGCCGCCGCGGAGGAGAAGACGTCCACCGGCGATCTGGTCCTGCCCCTGGTGGCGGCGGGCGCGGCGACAGCGGTGGCCGCGTACAGCTACGCCCGCCGCAGACGCCGTACCAAGGCCCAGGCGGCTCCCGCCGGCCTGGTTCTCGTCGCTCGGGCCACCACCCCCGAACTCGACCGCCAGGCGCGCAGGTCCCTGGTCGCCGCCGACGACTGCCTGCGCACCAGCCGGGAGGAACTCGGCTTCGTGGAGGGGTTGTTCGGGGCCGACGCGGTCGCCCCCTTCGCTCAGGCCGTGCGGTACGCCGCGGCCGAGCTGTCGGCCGCCTTCCAACTGCGCCAGACCTACGACGACAACCCGGCGGAGGCCTCCCGGGACACCCTCGACGAGATCGTCGCCCGCTGTGTGGACGCGGGCCGGCGACTGGACGCGGAGGCCGCCGGCTTCGACCAACTGCGCGCTCTGGAACGGGACATGAGCGGTGCGCTCCGGCACGCCGAGGTACGTTTCCGCGAGCTGACCGCCCGTACGAGTGCGGCGGAGGCCACCCTCGCCGACCTGCGCGAGCGGTACGGGCCGAGCGCGTCGCTCCTCGCCTCCGGCCAGGTCGAACAGGCCAAGGACCGGCTGGTGTTCGCCACGGCCGGGCTCAACCGGGCCCGCCAGTCCGTCGACCTGGGCGCCCCGGACCGGGCTGTGCTGCAACTGCGCTCCGCCGAGGGCGCGATCACCCAGGCGGAGATGTTCGTGGACGGCGTCGACCGCCTGGCGTCCGCACTGGCCGCCGCCGCGCGGGCGGTTCCGGAGGCGCTGGACGAGGCGGAGGCGGCGGTCGTGGAGGCACGGGAGCGGTTGGCCGCGGGTACGGAGCAGGGGGTGCCCGTCGGTGCGCTGGAGGGGCATGTCAGCCGCGCCACGGCCACGCTGGCCGCCGTACGGGAAGAGGCCGCCGCCGGGCCGTACGACCCCCTGGAGGCCCTGCGCCGGGTCGCTGTCGTGTCCGCGCCCCTCGGGACGGTGCCCGGCGCCCTCCGGCTCGTCGCGCGCGAGGCCACCGACGCCGCGGACGGCTTCGTCGGCACGCACCGGGGCGCCGTGGGCGCCGAGGCCAGGACCCGGCTGGCCGAGGCGCGCCGGCTGCTCGACCGGGACCCTGTGGAGGCCGACGCCTTGGCCCGGCAGGCCCGCCAACTGGCCGAGCGGGACGTGCGCGCGCACGGCAATCCGTACGGCGGGCGGCCCGAACACGCGAACGGCGTCGCCGGGGCGGTCCTCGGCGGCATCCTGCTCGGCGATCCGCCGGACGCGGGGGTGGACGCGCTGACCGGCGGTGCGCCGGGTTCGTTCGGCGGGCCCGCCACGCGGGCGCGGCGGGGTGTCGCTTCGTAAGAACTCGCCGGGAATTCCGTATGAGCGCGGGATTCCCGTGGGAGTGCGCGTCCGGCGTCGCTCCAGGGGGTCAGAACAGGCTCAGCAGTGCCTCCGCCGGGTCCGCGAGGACCCTTCCCGCGTCCGGCAGGGGGAGCTCGAACCAGACCGTCTTGCCGCGCGGGGTCCGGCGGGAGCCCCAGGCCGCGCTGAGCAGGCCGACCAGTTGGAGGCCGCGTCCGCCCTCGTCGGTGTCACGGGCGCGGCGGCGGCGCGGCTGGACCAGGCCGGCGTCCCACACCTCGCACACCAGCATGCGGTCGAGGAGGAGACGGAGTCTGATCTCGCCCTCGCCGTAGCGCAGGGCGTTGGTGACGAGCTCGCTGACCAGCAGCTCCGTGGTGTCGATGAGGGCTTCGAGGCCCCAGGCGGTGAGCTGGGTGCGGGTGTACTCGCGGGCGCGGCCCACACTGCGCGGTTCGCGCGGCAGCGTCCAGTCGCCGACGGAATCGGCGGGCAGCCCCTGGACACGTGCCATCAGCAGGGCGATGTCGTCCTCGCCGTGGTGGGTGTCGAGGGTGCTGAGGACGTGGTCGCAGACGTCCTCCAACTGCTGGGAGGGGTCGCGGAGGGCGCCGACGAACGCTTGCAGACCCTCGTCGAGGGGATGGTCGCGGGATTCGACCAGTCCATCCGTGTAGAGCGCCAACAGCGAACCTTCGGGTAGTTCGACCTCCACCTCCTCGAACGGCTCGCCGCCGACGCCGAGCGGCATGCCCGGCGGCACGTCGAGCATCAGCGCGTCCTCGCCCGGTTCGACGAGCACGGGCGGCAGATGGCCGGCGTTGGCGAAGGTGCACCTGCGGGTCACCGAGTCGTACACCGCGTAGATGCAGGTCGCGAGGTACACCTCGGAGAGGTCGGCGTCGCGGGGCTGGCGGGCGGCGCGGGTGGCCTGCTGGACGCCGCCGGGGGTGCCGAGGCCGCGCGCGATCTCGTCCAACGCCGAGAGGACCTCCGCCGGTTCGAGGTCGAGGAGCGCCAGGGTGCGCACGGCGGTACGGAGTTCACCCATGGCGACGGCGGCGCGCAGCCCCCGTCCCATCACGTCGCCGACGACCAACGCGGTGCGGTTGCCGGGGAGTTCGATGACGTCGAACCAGTCGCCGCCGACCTCGGTGGCCGCGTTGCCGGGCAGGTAACGGCAGGCGATGTCGAGGCCGGAGGCCTCCGGGTCGCCCGGGGGCAGCAGGGAGCGCTGGAGGATCAGAGCCCGCTCGTGCTCACGCCGGTACAGCCGGGCGTTGTCGATACAGACCGCGGTCCGCGCGGCCAACTCCCAGGCCAGCGCCCGGTCCCGCTCCCCGAACGGCTCGCTGCCCTTCGTACGGGAGAACTGCGCGAGGCCCACCACCGTGTCGTGGGCGACCATCGGGACGGCCAGCGTGGACTGGATGATGCCGTTGTCCTCGGCCGGGACGAACTGGGGGCGGGCGGTGCGCAGGGCGTCCGCGCAGGGCGAGTTGAACGGGAAGTGGTGCACGGCGCCGAGGGACACGGGTGCCTGGCCGCCGGCGAAGGGCGCGTCGGAGACGGCGCTGGCGAAGGCGACGCGGCGCAGTTCGGCGCTGCCGTCGGCGAGGCCGGGCGGGGTCTCGTCGCCGGCCAGCAGCCCCTGGTACAGGTCTACGGTCGCGAGGTCGCAGAAGCCGGGGACGACGACGTCGAGGAGTTCGCGCGCAGTCGTTTCCAGGTCCAGGGAGTTCCCGATGCGGGAGCCGGCCTCGTTCAGAAGGGCGAGATTGCGCCGTGCGGCGGCGGCCTCGCGGGCGGCGGCACGGCGGGCGGTGATGTCGAGTCCCAGCCAGGCGACCCCGATGGGGCGGCCGGTGCCGCTGTGCACGCGGTACAGGTTGATCGACCAGTGCCGGCGCTCGTCGGAGCCGGGCACGAGGCCGGTGATGTGCATGTCCGTGATCGAGTCGCCGGTCTCCAGCACCCGGCGCAGCGTCGCCGAGACCCGCTCCGCCTCGGGAGAGTGCAGGTAGTCGTACACACCGCGACCCCGGTGCTCGTCGACCGTGCCGCCGTAGATGGAGGCGAAGCGCTCGTTGGCGCGCCGGACCCGGAGGTCGGTGTCGATCAGCAGGAAGCCGAACGGAGATTGGCCGAAAATGGCCTGCGAAGCGGCGAGGTCCGTCTCGATCTGACGCAGCGTCCGGACATCGACGACGATGCACACGGCGGCCTTCTCGCCCTCCTCCGTCCGCGTCGGCATCACATAGACCTCGGCGAGCCCCTCCCGCATACCGCCCTCTCCGAGGGCGGGTTCACGGATCCGGAACGGCACGACGCCGGTCCACTCCCGCCCGTCGAGGATCTCCGCCATCTTGCGCTGACCGCGCTCCCGCAGATCGGGGTCGACGAACGCCTCGATGGGGTCCATGCCGACGGCCCGCGCGGCGGGGATGCCGAAGATCTTCTCGGCGCGCAGGCTCCACTGGTCGACGAGGCCGTCGGGGCCGATGGAGAACGACGCCACCTTGATGTAGTCGTAGATCGAGCCGGGTGGGCTGCTCTGCCACATGGGGTCACCTGTCACGTCACGCGCGTCGTCCTGCACGGTGTCACGTGTCGTATCGCGCACCGGATCGCCCATGGTGTCACGCGTGGTTTCACGTGTCGCATCGCGTATCGCGTCACCGTCGGCGAGGCCCCCCGCGTCCGCCGCAGGGCGTGGCCCACCGCCCGCGGCATCACCCGTGGCCCTCGCCCTCGCGCCGCCCGACGGGTCCTTGGACTCCGTGGCCTTCGCTGGTATCTCGCTCACGCGAACCGTCCCCTCCAGCTCACCGCGTCCGGCACCGGTCACCGGGGGCGGCTGCCCGCAGTATCCAGCACTACGGCGCCCCACAACACGGTGTTCACGATCACAGGACGATCCCGATGCTTTTCGGACCGGCCCGCGACAACACTCCCAGTCTTCTAACCAGGGGACCACCAGTCGAACCCCTCTTGTCGACAACTGCCAGTGGCCTGAACCACATGGTCGACAGAGCGGGGGCGGGCGTACAGCCGCCGTTCACCCCGGTACACGCTCGGTCACCGTCGGTACGCCCCCGCGCTCCGGATTCCCCATCCCGCCCCGCTCACCCCGGCACCGACAGCTCGAACCAGACCGTTTTGCCCGCGTCGGCAGGGCGGGTGCCCCAGCGGCTGGACGAGTGGGCGACCAACTGGAGCCCTCGGCCGCCCTCCTCGTCGAAGCGGGCGGCGCGCTCGCGGGGCAGGTCGGGGAGGGGGTCGGAGACCTCGACCAGGAGCGTGGCGGCGATACCGGCGGGCCGCACGAGCCGAACACCGATGGGCCCGGTGGCATGCCTGAGCGAGTTGGTCACCAGCTCGCTCACCAGCAGCGCGGTGACGTCACCCAGGGCGTCGAGCCCCCAGCTGCACAGTTGACCGCGCACAACCGTGCGAGCCCTGCGGACCGCTCCGGGCTCTGCCGGAAAGCTCCACTCGGCACAGTCGCCTTCGGTGTCGATCACGCCGATCACTTCCCAGGCCAGCAACCCACCCATGTCCCGTTTCATGGGGTTAATGGGCACATACCCGGCATTCGCCGCTCATTACCACCCCCAAAGGCGCGCTGTGGCACGAACGGCGTACGAGGCGCGCGCATCGGGCGCCCCAGGGACCTCACACGCCTCACGGTCCCGCCTGTCGGCCCGCTCATCCGCCCGCGCGTCACCCCAGCCGGGCGACCACTTCCCGCACCGCCGGTACGTCCTGATCCAGCCAGTCGACGTCCCAGATCTCTTCGGGGGTCAGCCAGCGCAACTCGTCGTGGTCCTGGAGGGGCTTCGGCTCGGCGGAGCCGTCCGGGAGGCGCACGGTCCAGACCCACAGGACGTACGGCGCCTTCAGCGGCCACTCCCCCGGGATGCGCGCGACGGGTTCCGCGTCGACGCCCAGTTCCTCGCGGAGCTCACGCACGAGGGCGTCCTCGGGCGCCTCACCCGGTTCGACCTTGCCGCCGGGCAGTTCCCAGCGTCCGGCCAGCTCGGGGGGCGCGCTGCGGCGGGCGGCGAGAAGGTGTCCGTCGCGCAGCAGGGCGGCCGCCACGACCAGTCGCCGGTCGGCGATGATCCGCGCCTCGGCCGCGTGCCCCGGCTCCACTGTCGGGTCCGTCGCGCCCGAAGGGTCCATCGCACCCGTAGGGGCCGTCGGGTCCGTAGAGGCCGTCGGGTCCGTCCGTTCCGTCATGGGCCGGAGCCTACGGGAGCCGGATCACCGGGTTCCGTTCTGCCCGATGCGCTCGACCCAGTAGAGCTGCTTGTGGGCACGGTCCTCGAGACCGTCGGCGATCTTCTGGGCCTCCGCACGGGTCGCGTACCGGCCCACGCGGTAGCGATTGCCGTTGTCGTCCTGCCGTATGACGAGCCAGGGAAGAGTGATCGTCCCGTCGCTCATGGAGCCCCTCCCCTTCCCGCCCCGGGCTTGCGCCGCGCCCCGCTCATCAAGGAAACCGCAATCCGCATATGCCCGACCCTACGCCTAACCTTTACGCAGCGAACACGGCTTTTCACAAAGAGGTACGCCAACCGGCCAGGAACGAGGGGGCGCACAACATCGAACGCGCCGTCGAAAGAGGACGGCGTGTCCGGTCAGCGGCACGCCGCGCTCCTGGGAGCGACCTGCGAGAACGGCCAGAATCCAACCGCCGGGCGGCGGCGGCGATTGGCGGGGCAGGGGTGAAGAGGGGAGCGTTCGGGAAGTCAACCGCCCCGGCGCGTTGGGTAGTTCACGGGATCCGGCGGGATCGGGCCGCATCGGGGCGGATCGGTCTGAATCCGGCCGGATTCAATCGCGGTGGATCGCGGTGGATCGCGGTGCATCGCGTTGGGTCGGCTCGGGCTGATGGGGGGGGTGAGGGCGGATGCGTTCGAGCGGGCCTAGGGTGACCGGGATGAGCGATGATCTCGTGGCGCTCCGGCCGGTGACGGAGGACGACCTGTCGGTGCTCGAGCGGTTCCTGACCGAACCCGAGGCTGCCGGGCCCTTCCAGTGGCTGGGCTGGTCGGATCCGGGGCGCTGGCGGCGCCGCTGGGCAGAGGACGGTCTGCTGGGCGAGGGCGGGGGCCAGTTGATGGTGGTCACCGGCGCCGACCGGCTCGGCTTCGTGGCGTGGCGGAAGGTCGTGGTCTCGCGGAACTCGTTCCACTGGAACATCGGAGCCCAGCTGCTGCCCGAGAGGCGCGGACGCGGTGCGGGGACCCAGGCCCAACGGGCGCTGGTGCGCTACCTGTTCGCACACACGCCGGTGGTGAGGATCGAGGCGGACACCGAGACGGAGAACATCGCCGAGCAGCGCGCACTGGAGAAGTCCGGCTTCGCGCGTGAGGGCGTGCTGCGCAGCACGGTGTTCCGGGACGGGGAGTGGCGCGACGTCGTGCGCTACAGCGTGCTGCGCGCCGACGTCGGCTGAGGGGTTGCCGGACGGGTTGCCCGACGGGCTGCCTGACGGGCTGTCTGACGGGCTGTTTCGGGAGTTACTTCACCGGCAGGTGGTAGGCCACCTGGTAGCGGTCCGCGGGGATCACGACGTCGGCCGTCTCGACCGGGCAGCCCGAGGCGTAGTACGTGCGCTGCACCACGAGCACCACATGCCCGGGGACTCCGCCCAGCGCCTGGAGTTCCTCGGCCAGGCCGGGGCGGGCGCCGACCTCCTCCGTGACGTTGTCCACGATCACGTCGATGGCCGCCATGCGCTCGACGACCCCCATCCCGCCGAGCGGCCCCTCCTCGGGCAGCATCACCGGCGTACGCCCCGTGACGGCCAGGGGCTCCCAGGACGTGGACAGCATCATCACCTCGCCGGCGTCCCGGAAGACGTACTTCGTGCACATCACGCGGTCGGCGGGCCGGAGGCAGAGTCGCTCCGCGATGGCGGCGCTCGCTCCGGTCTGCGCGCTGCTGGACTCCCAGGTGCCGCGCGCCTCCGCGTCGGACTGCTCCTGGCGGAACGGCGTCGCGCCGCCGTCCGGACGGAAGCCGGAGCGGGCGATACGGCGCGGCACGGGCCGCTCACGCACGTACGTGCCCGAGCCGGAGCGGCCCTCGACCAGACCCTCGGCCATGAGTACCTTGCGCGCCTCCAGCGCGACCGTGTCCGAGACGCCGTACTCCTCCCTGATCCTGGCCTGGGAGGGAAGGCGGGTGTGTGGTGGGAGCGAACCGTCGACGATCTTGTTTCGTAGATCACCTGCGACACGCAGGTAGGCCGGCTGCTCACCGAATGTCACGGGCCGCTCCCATCAGGTTGTACAGACAGCGACAGCGTGGCAACCATGGGTTGTGACACGCAAGCAAAGGCCAGAGAACCACTCGATGTGATGACTTGCGTCTACGTCGCGTCTCCGGACGGCATGACGAGGGCAGGACGCAGCCAGGTTCTCCCCGTTCCGGCGTCCATCACACTCACGGCACGTCACACGTCACACGTCACGGCTCGCGCTCCCGGTGTCTCCGCTGGCTCCGCTGTCGCCTTCGTCGGTGCCGTCCCCCTGCTCGTTCGAGGGAGGGGTCGTCGCCAGCCCCAGAGCTTTGCGCGCGGTGACCGTGCGGCCTACGTCGAGCAGCTTCTCGCCGCTGTCGTAGTGGTCGTAGAAGGTGTCGGCGTCGGGGGCCCCAGCCGCCTTCGCCCACTCCACGCGCGCGTTGCGCAGGTCTTTCACAAGGGCGGCGACGCTGGACGCGGAAGCCGCGGCGAACCGGTGTTCGGTGAGCAGGCGGGCCTGCTCGTCGAGCGCGGCCGTCACCCGCTGCGCCCACTTCTTGTGCCCGGGCAGGTCGTCCTCGACGTACTCCTCGTCGGGCGCCGAGTCCATCGCCGCGTTGAGCACGTGGGCCGCCTTCAGGTACGCCAACTGGTCGGCGTCGAGCGTGGTCTCGTCCGCCCGCAGCGAACCGGTGAGGCCGGCGTCCGGGTCGACGTTGCCGAGCACACAGGTGACCTCGCGGTCGCCGAGGCGCCAGCTCTGGCTGGTCGGGGTGAGGTAGTAGACGTCGACGTCGTCGGGTATGGCCCAGGCGTCCATCGCGTAGCGGTCCTCGAGGGCGTAGCACCTTTCGTCGGCGAGGTCGGTGACACGGTCGTCGCCGGGGAAGGAGCCGGCCGGCAGCCGGAAGCTCGCGAAGACCTCGCCGTCGTGCGCACCGGAGCAGGGCACGGTGTCGACGTCGTAGGCGAGGCCTTCGAGGGAGCCGTCCGGGGCGTCGAAGCAGTCGCCCTTGGCGAGGGAGAAGGTGCGGTTGTTGTCGTTGGCGGCGTCCTTGATGCCGTCCCAGGCGTCGGTCAGGCCGCCGGTGCCGAGCAGGAGGGCCCACAGGGCGAGTCCGACGGTCGACAGTACGGCCCCGGTGACGGCCATGCCCTTTCCGCGCTCACCCCTCTTCCGGATCTGCACGAGCGCGACGATGCCGAGAATGAGTCCGAGGGCGGGCACGAAGCAGAGGATGCCGAGGACGAGGGAGGCGATGGCGACGCCGTTGACGGGGGTGGGGCGGTTGTACGGGGAGTAGCCGTGGGGC
>NZ_LGDW01000457.1 GCF_001280005.1 Streptomyces sp. NRRL WC-3618
CCACTGACCCCCCGAACCCGAACCCCACCCAGATCCATAGTGATCCTCCGGCCCCCGCCGAGATCCACCCGCACGCGCCGCATACCCCCCTCCTCGTCGATCCAGTACGACAGCGGAGAGCGCTCTCCCCGGGGGCCGTCCGGGGACGCGGACCCGTTCGGCCGGGGCCGCGGCCCCGAGAAGACGTCGTACCGGCGTCCGTCCACACGCTCGTCGCGCAGCCGCAACGGCCCGGCCTGCGCCAGCAGTTGCGCGTTGTCGGGGCGATCGGCGCCCAGCGACAGGGCGAGGCGCAGGGCGGTGTCCAGTGGCGCGGCGCCGAACTCGCGGCGCGTCCACTCGGTCGCCTTGATCCGCGCCGCCGCGCGCAGCGCGTCCTTGGCGGGAGCGGTGGGGGCCGCGTCGGCCACCGCCAGCCCGCTCTGGTCCCAGGCGAGCAGGCCGCCGTCGGGGCGTCCGCTGCCCGTCACCTCGTACCATCCGACCGCCCGGTGCTTGCGGTGGTCGACGACGGCGCGTACCACGGCCGTGCCGTCGCCGGACGCCGCGTGGAGGGTGATCTCCGAGGGGCTGATCCGGTAGGTGCGGAAGCGGGCCAGGGCCATGCGTTGGGCCTCGTCGGCGGAGAGGGGCCGGGGGGCGGAAGCTTCGCCGCCGCCGGTGAGGAGGAGGCCGCCGCAGACGAGTGCGGTGAGGGCGCCCGCTGTCGCCCACCAGACCCGCCGCACCGTTCGCGTCTTCTCGGTTGTGCCGATCCTGATGCGTCGCATGGGACGTCTCTACATGCGGGCGGGCCCCGTACCCGTCGACACCCGGAAACGGCCCCCCCCGCGTCACGTCACCCTCCCGGGTGTGCGGCGCTCACCCCACTGGGCAGGGCGTCAGCACTTCTTGCCCGTGCACGGCTCACCGCGACTGTTGGCGATCCTCACGATCAGCCCCTGGGCGCCCGTACCGTTCGCCAGGGTCAGCCCGTACGGGCCGAAGACCGGGTTGTCGGGCAGTACGTAGCCCTCGGGGACGTCCTTCTCGACGAGGTAGTACGCGCCGATCCGGTTGTCGTCGAAGGAGCACATGCCCGTCCCGCCGGTGACACAGTCGCCGACCATACGGTCCTTGCCCGCGCCCTGGCGCTGGAGGCCGGCCTCGCCGTTGCTGTCGAGCCACAGCTGGAAGACCGCGCCGCGCAGCGGCTTGCCGGTCTTGCGGTCGGTCTTGACGACCGTCAGCGTCAACTCCCTGACCAGGCCCGCGTCGAGGGTGAGGTCGGTCCGGTTGCCCGGGCCGAGGGTGACCACCGGGGAGCAGCCGCTGGTCCGGTCGACGACGGAGTCGTCACCGCTCGCGCCCGCGTCCTGCCGGGTCCAGAGGTAGCCGCGCGGGCCGCGGAAGCAGACCTTGTAGCGCCCGTCGGGCAGGTTCGCGAAGAGATAGTGCCCGTCCGTGTCCGTTTTGGTCGTCCTGAGCACGTCACCCGTGGCGGGGTCGATCAGCTCGACCTGGACGTCCTTCGCGCCGGGCTCGCCCGGGTCCTGGGTGCCGTTGCCGTTCGCGTCGTACCAGACGCGGTCGCCCAGCCTGTTGACCGGACCGACCAGACCGGCGTCGATCGTGTGGTTGACGTCGCCGGGGTCGCCGACGGCCACCCGGGCCCGGCCGGCCGAGTCGACGTTCGAGTCGAGCGCGCGGCTGGGTCCACTTCAGCCCCGCCATGGTCGGGGAGCCGGGCAGCTTCGACGGGTCGATGCCGGTGTAGTCGAAGGTGGTGGCGTACGCCGTGTTCGGCGTCAGGCCGTCCTTCGTACCGAGGTAGTACTCGCCGTTCGCGTCGGTCGTGGCGGTCAGTGCCGGGCCGGTCGGCGGGGTCAGCGTGACGACGACGCCCGGGACGGGCGGCTCGGACGGGTCCTGGATGCCGTTGCCGTTTCCGTCGTACCAGACCCGGTTGCCGATCTGGACGGGCGCCTGGTCGCACACGAGTTCTAGATCGGCAAGACCGTTGGCCTTGCCGAAGAGGTTCTGGAGCAGGGCGGGGTTGTTGTTCGAGGTCGGCTGGATGAGCAGGTTGCCCCGGACCGCGCCGTTGTTCGCGTTCCCGCTGCGGACGCCCTGCTGGTAGGCGCCCAACGGGTCGTAGACCGTCCCCCACAGCTTGTCGCGGTACGGCTGGAGTGCCGTGGCGCCCTCGCCGACCTGGTCGTGGATCGCGTCCCCGAGGACCGTGGAGTCCTGGTAGAACTCGCCGCCGCCCGGGCCCTCGCCGTTGCCCGGCAGATTGCCGTGCAGCGAGCCGCAGGAGCCGTTGTTCTCCAGCGTGTACGTCGTCCCCGACTTGCAGGCGCGCAGGACGTCACCGGCGGCGATGCCGGTGACCAGCGGACCCGCCGTGGCGTTGTGGGCGTACGTGGCCGTACCCGTCATGTCGCCGAAGCGGTCGCGGTAGCCGAGCACCAGGTCACCGTTGTCGGCGATCTCGATGTTGGACAGCATCGGCTGCGGGGCGGAGATGAAGGAGTGCCCCTCGCTGCCCGGCACCCGCTGGTTCCAGGCCTCCCATTCGCCGCTCATCACCTGGCCGACCGTGGACGGCTTGGTACAGCGGTAGCCGGTGTTGTTCGGGTCCAACGGGAGGAACCGGTAGGCGCACCCGCGCGGATGGTTCAGCGCGTGCGTGAAGATCTCGCGGAACGCACCGTTCTCGAACTCGTAGACGTGCGCGCTGAGTTGCGTCGGGTCGCCCCAGGGGACGTCCGTGGTCACGGTCGACTCGGCGCCGCACACCCCGCCCACCAGCACGCGCTTGCCGCGCACACCGAGGCCGTACGGGTGCCACTCGCCGACGCAGGCCCTCGGCCGCGGAATGTCGTACGCCGTCCGCGTGCCGGATCTGGCCGTCTCGCCGGAGCCCACGATGGCCACGCCGTACAGCTTGGAGTCGCTGATGTCGACCGCGTACAGCGTCCTGCCGTCACCCGACACGTCGACGTCACCGATGCCCTCGCGGCCGACCCTGCCGTAGACGGCGTTGTCGTGCAGCCAGTTGTCGGCTGTCTCGTGCGGGGTGAGCGTGCCGGGCAGTGTGACGAAGGCATCGACGGTCGCGTTGGTGCCGAACTGGCGGTAGATCGTGTTGGTGTTGCCCGCCGGCCCGTAGGCCGTGTGCCGCTTGACGAGCGTGCCCATGTACGTGTTGCCGGTGCGGTCCACGCCGATACCGAACACGGCCTGCTGCTTCGTGTTGTCGGTCAGCTGGGTGACACCCCCGTCCCGAGTGTCACCGGTGAAGCCCCCGTTGAAGGAGACGAGACCCTTGTACGTGCCCGGGGCGTCGCCCTTCGTGAGGTTGCAGCTGACGAGGTCGGGGTTCTCCTGGCAGTAGACGCCGGGCTCCCAGAAACCGGTGGTGTAGGTGACGTTCGTACCGCCGGACACGTCGACGAAGCCGATGTTGCCGCGCATGACGTCGGCGCCGGTGCCCAGGCCCGCGACGGCGGGGGAGAGGTTGCCGGGGTCCGGGTTGGTGACCTGGACGCGGTACTTCCCGCCGGTGAGCTCGGACGTGGCGGCGAAGGTGACCGTGCCGTCGGCCCCGGTCGTCAGGTCCCGGACGGCGCCGGCGTCGTCCGTCAGGCTGACCCTGACGCCGGAGAGGCCCGGCTCCAGCACGCTGTCGTAGGCGCCGTCCGCGTCCACCTCGGTGACGACCCGTACGGTCACGGTGCCGTCACCGGGAGCGGCGGCCCGCGTGGTCACCGCGAGCGGGCCCAGCCCGGTGGCCGCGAGGGCGGGCGAACCGGTCGCGACGAGCGCCAGACTCAGTCCCGTCAGACCGGCCAGACGTCTGCGCCGGCCGGGTGGAGCGTCGTGCACGCGCCGGCGCGAGGCGGTGGCGCCTGGTTCTGCTCGAAACACTGTGTCCTCGTCTCGTGGAGCGAACACCTCATCGAGCTATGTATGGGAACGGTGAAGAAGATCGAATCGGCCCGTTCGGAGGAATCAGCGGATTTTCGGACCGGTGCCGGGAAAAGCGGTGGCGCACCGTGCCCGGGGGTCGGTACCGTCGCGCACGATGACCACTCACTCTGTTCACAGAATGGGGGTCCCGTCCGCGCAAGGTGAGTGCTGATGCTCACTCAGAACGCGTACGGGGACACCCACCTCTCTTTCTGGCCGCGCGTACGAGAGTTCGCCGTGCCACCGTCCATGATCGAGACCGCGACGGCTCGCCGGCTGGCCGGGGACTGGGCGGGCGCGTGTGCCGCCGCTGGCGTCGATGCCGATCTGAACCTGCGATCCGTGGCCCGTACCCAGGGTCACGAACTCGCGGCCCGACTCCGCGCCGATCTCCGCCACTTGGCGCCCGACCTGCTGCGCTGGCACCTGCCGAGGATCGCCCCCGACGGGCTGCTGCGCCCGGGCCTGACGATCGGTCTGGCCCGGTACGGCATCAGCGATCGGGCCGGCGCACACCCGGTACACCTCGTGGCCCGGACCCCGCCGGCCTGGGCGGACGCCGGCCAGCGGATCAGCCTCACCCTGTGGACAGCCACCCACACGGACGCGGGCACCCGCCGCCATCCGCACCCCCACCCCAGTAGGCGGTTCCGCCTCGACCTGCATCGCCACCTGTGGGACGCGCGCAGAGCCGGAGAGCTGCGGATGCGGTCCGGGGCCGACCGGCCACTCGGCGACGACGACCCTCCGGTGCTGGTGCCGCAGGGGCGGCGCTGTGCCGTGGACCGGTGGGCGGCCGAGGCGTCGCTGCTGCTCCGGGCCGACGGGCGGCACACCGGGACCGGCACCGTCACCGTGCGGCTCGGGGCCCGGCGCCGCCTGCTCCTGGACCTGGTCGCGGCGTCCGACAGCGGTGGGCCCACGCTGCGGATCACGGAGACTCCCCCGGACGGCGCCACCGCCGCGCTGCCGGTCCTGCCCGACGCGGCGACCTGGGTGCCGCCCGACCGGGAACTGCTCCGCACCGGCGCGATCGAGGCGGACCGGCTGCATCCGCTGGTCGCCGAGGCACTCGTACCGGACCGTCCGCCCGCCCCTCCGTCCCGCAACCCCGGCCGGCCGGGTGAGCCGCGCCTCGTGGAGTGCCGGGGCGCCCGGCACCGGATCGGCCTGGTCGACGGGGTGCTCGCCCCGCTGGACCACGACCCGGCCGAGATCCGCAGGGAGGAACTCCTGGTCGCGCTGACCGGAACGCCACTGCCCTGCCTGCGGGCCATCGACGAGGCCCACCGCCACCCGGACTGCCTCACCGGCGTCCGTGAACGCCTGGACCACGGAGACATCGCCGGTGCGCTGGCCGTCGTGGAAGGCCTGCTGGGCCCCGACGCGGTGTTGCGCGGCGGCGCTCTGCGCGACGAACTGGAGCGTGCCGCCGAGCGGCGGATCACCTACGGACTGTTCAGGTCGGGCCTGATCGGACCCGGGCCCACCGCTGACCGGGGCCGCCCGGACGGCCCCCGTACCCGATCGAGCCGGGCGACCTTCCGCTGACTCCGGGACGGCCGGCCCCGCACCCACTCACGACGAACCCAGAGGTGATCAGACATGCCCGCAGACATTCGCTCCGCCGTCCCCGAGGCCCCGGCCCACACCCCCCAACTCGACATCGCCGCCCAGTTGTCGACCCTCCTGCGCGACACCACCACCGAACCCCGCCCCGACACCCGACTGGAGGCCCTGACCCTGGCCGTGGCCGCCGACCTGCCCGTCCTCCTGTGGGGTGAGCCGGGGATCGGCAAGACCGCGGCCCTGACACAGCTGGCCGCCGCGCTGGACCTCCCCCTCACCACCGTGATCGCGAGTGTCCACGAGCCGTCCGACTTCTCCGGGCTGCCCGTCGTCGGGGACGATCCCGCGACGCACGGCGTCCCGATGGCCCCGCCGGACTGGGCGGTACGACTCGTCCGGGCGGGCCGGGGGCTGCTGTTCCTCGACGAGCTGTCCACCGCGCCGCCGGCCGTTCAGGCCGCCCTGCTCCGTCTGGTGCTGGAGCGGCGGATCGGCGCCCTCCAACTGCCGCCCGGCGTAAGGATCGTGGCTGCCGCGAACCCCCGGTCCTCGGCCGCCGACGGCTGGGAGCTGAGCCCGCCGCTGGCCAACCGGTTCGTCCATCTCCAGTGGACCCACGACCACGAGGTGGTCGTACGCGGCCTCGGCGGGACCTGGCCCCGGGCCACCCTGCCGCGGCTCGCGCCCGAAAAGCTGCCGGACGCCGTGGACTTCGCCCGCCGCGCGGTGTGCGGGTTCCTCGCCACCCGTCCCAAGCTCGTGCACCAACTGCCCGGCAGTGAGACGCGGCGGGGCGGCGCCTGGCCGTCACCCCGGAGCTGGGACATGACCCTGAGCCTGATCGCCTTCGCTACCGCCGCCGGATCCTCCCGGGAGGTCCTCTCGCTGCTGGTCAGGGGCGCGGTCGGGGACGGTCCTGGGCTGGAGCTGCTGGCGAGCCTGGACCGGATGGACCTCCCGGACCCCGAGACGCTGCTCGCCGACCCGGCGAGCGCCGTCCTGCCCGACCGGGGCGACCTGCGCCAGGCCGTGCTGGACGGTGTGGTGGCGGCGGTGCGGGGGCGCCCGGAGAAGGCTCGCTGGGACGCGGCGTGGGCGCTGCTGGTCCGCGCGTTGGAGACCGGGGCTCCGGACCTGGTGGTCGTCCCCGCTACCACCCTGGCCTCGCTGCGGCAGGAGGACTGGGACGTTCCGGCGGCGATCGAGAAACTCGCCGGAGTGGTGTCCCTGTCCCGGCGGGCGGACCGGGCGGCGGACCGAGTCGCGGCCCGGACCGGCGCCGGAGTCGCAACGATGGGCGGCCGGTGAACGCCGGCGCGCCGGGGACGCTGGACCTCGGCAAACTCTTCGCCGCCCGGCTGCACGCCGTCCGGACCCGGCCCTACCTGGCCACGGCGCTGTTCGCCCTGCACCCCGTCGAGTCACGGCACGTCCCGACGATGGCCGTCGACCGGCACTGGCGGTGCTATGCCTCACCGGCGTTCGTGGACCGGACCCCGGTCGAGGAGCTGGCCGGGGTGTGGGTGCACGAGGTGTCACATCTGCTCCGTGACCACCACGGGCGCAGCGACCGTTACGCCCGGGAGCACGGGCTGACCGGCCCCGGGGAACGGCTGCGGATGAACATCGCTGCGGACTGCGAGATCAACGACGACGTCTTCGGCGACGGGCTCGTCCGACCCGAGGGCGCCGTCGAGCCGGAATCGCTGGGGCTGCCGGAGGGGGAGCTCATGGAGGAGTACCTGAGCCGCTTCCGGCTCGGGCCGAACACGCTGAGCCTGGCCTGGCTGGACTGCGGCAGCGGCGCCGACGGGCTGGCACGGGAATGGGACCTGGGGCCGGACGGCGCGCACGGACTCACCGAGCAGGAACGCGAGGCCGTCCGGTTCCGGGTGGCGCAGGGCATCAACGGCCGCCCCGGGCACGCCCCGAAGGGGTGGCGGCGATGGGCGGAGGAGGCGTTCCACCCGCCGCTGCCCTGGCGGGAGTTGCTGGGAGCGGCGGTCCGCTCGGCGGCCTCCGGCAGCGGCGCGGGCGAGGACTACACCTACGGCCGGCCGTCGCGCCGCTCGGCGGGGCTGCCCGGCGTCGTACTGCCGAGCCTGCGGCGCAGACCACCCCGGGTCTCCGTGATCATCGACACCTCCGGGTCGGTCAGCGACGCCGAACTGGGCAGCGCGCTCCTCGAGGTCACGGCGATCTCCCGCGCGGTGGGCGGCCGACGCGACCTGGTCACCGTACTGCCGTGCGACGCGTCGGCCCAGGTCGTGCACCCGCTGTGCCAGGCCGAGGGCATTCCCCTGATGGGCGGCGGCGGTACGGACCTGCGCACCGGATTTACCAGGGCACTGCGGGCGCTCCCGCGCCCCGACGTCGTCGTGGTCCTGACCGACGGCCAGACACCCTGGCCCGACACCAGGCCACCGTGCCGGACGGTGGTGGGCCTGTTTCCCCGGCAGCACACGTGGGACGAGGACGGCGACCACACGCCGGACTCGCCGCCCGGCTGGGCACGGGTTGTCGACATCGGATCGGCTTCCACGAGCCGACAGCGCTGAAAGAATGGTCCGATGCGCACCCCCTCATCGCTTCTGTCAGCCTTTCGGCCCCAAGTCCAAGAGCGGCTCTACGAGTTCTACGAAGAACTGCGCAGCGCCGACGACCTCTTCTGGGACCGTCGCACGGGCGCCTGGATCGCGACCGGACACGCGGTGGTCAGCAGCGCGGCGGGCGCCCCCGGGCTGTCCTCGGTGCGTTACCCCGACATCGAGGCCGTACCGGAGGAGCTGCGGCCGCTGGCCCGGGTCCTGAGCCGGCAGATGCTCTACAACGACGTCCCCGACCACCCGCGTCTGCGGGCCCTGATCAGCAGGGCGTTCGCTCCGCGCGCGGTGGCCACGCTGCGCGCCCGGATCGTCGAAGCCGTCGACCGGATCATCACCCGGGCGGCGCCGACCGGCCGGATGGACATCGTCGCGGACCTCGCCCGTCCTCTCCCGCTCACCATCATCTGCGACCTCCTCGACGTACCGGAGGCGGACCGTGCCGCGGTCGCCGCCTGGTCCGAGCCGGTCGCCGAGGCCATCGGCAACTCCCGGCTCGACGCGGACCGCAACCGCGAGGCCTCACAGAGCATGGCGGAGATGCTCGCGTACCTCCGCGAGCTCCTCACCCGCCAGGGCACCCCGCCGACCCCCGGCACACTGCGCGCGACGGTCACCGACCAGGCCGGCGACAGTGACAGTGACCAGGATCTCGACGAACTCCTCGCCAACTGCGCCCTGTTGCTGATCGCGGGCCATGAGACCACCACCCACTTCATCGGCAACGCCACCCTCGCCCTGCTCCGGAACCCGGACGCGGCCGGCCAACTGCGCGACAGGCCCGACCTGATGCCCGCGGCGGTCGAGGAACTCCTGCGCTACGACGCGCCCGTACAGCTGATGCTGCGCCGGGCGCGGCACGATCTGGACCTGGCGGGCCGCGAGATCGCCGAGGGGCAGACGGTGCTCCTGGTGGGCGGCGCCGCCAACCGGGATCCGGCCGTCTTCCCCGACCCCCACGTGCTGGACTTCGAACGGTCGAACTCCGGCGGACGCCACATGGCGTTCGGACACGGTCCGCACTTCTGCCTCGGCGCGGCGCTCGCCCGGCTGGAGGGCGAGATCGTCCTGGAGGCGCTCCTCAGCCGCCTTCCCGGCCTGCGGCTCGCCGACACAGAGCCCCCGCAGTGGCAGCGCAGCCTCAATTTCCGTGGCCTCACCCGCCTCGAGGTCGCCTTCACCCCGGCCTGAGACGCCTCCACCGGCGCCGCGCGGCGGGCGACCCCGGTTCCTCCCCGCCGTCCGATCGGAAATCCGGGTGTGGAAGGGACGGGAGGGGGGACTTGGTCCGTAGGTCGGGTTCGGCGTCCCATGGGGCTGAGCCTGCTCAGGTTCCTCTGGTTCGGACAGTGTGCCGGGGGAGCCGCCTCCCCCGGGTCAGGGCAGGCCGCCCTGTTCGCAGACCTTGCGGGCGACCTCACGGAGTTTGACGTTGTTCTGCTGCGAGTAGCGGCGCAGCACGTCGAACGCCTGCTCCTCGGTCACGCGATGGCGGCCCATGAGGATGCCCATGGCCTCGCCGATGGAATGGCGGGTGGCGACGGCCCGTTCCATCTGGGCGTGAGTGCGGGCGCTCGCGAAGGCGACCGCCGCGTGGGAGGCCAGCAGCCACCCGGCCCGCTCGCTGGCCTCGGTGAACGCGCCGGGTCTGCGGGAGTAGAGGTTCAGCGCGCCGAGGTCCTCGTCCTCCGTGAACAGCAGGAAACCCATCGTGCTGCCCACTCCGAGCTCATGGGCGCGCGGTGCGTAGGCGGGCCAGCGCGAGTGCTCCCCGGTGAGGTCGGCGATACGCAGGACCCGCTCTCCCCCGGAGGTGTGCGCCACGTCGAAGCACGGCCCCTCACGCAGCCGCTCCTGCAGCCGGTCACTGTCTACGACCAGCGGCTCGGTCGGGGCGAGCGTCTTCACCTGGCTGCCCTGCAGCACCAGGATGCCGGCCGCGTCGCAGCCCTCCACCAGTTCGGTGGCTGATGCCGTGATCCGCTGGAGCGTGGCATCGACCGAATCCTGTGCCAGAAGATCCCGCGCCATCGACGCCAGCTGCTGTGCGAACCGTCCCCAGTCCACTCGGCCCTCCGCTTCTCGTCCGTTCCGGACAAGCCTCCTACCCAGTTTTCCACGATTGGCTCAGGTCGGTGTCGGCAGCGGCAACCGGCTGATCCTCGGATCCGGCGGGCCTTGCGGACCGAACCTGTCCGCAAGGAGGGCTAGCGTGCGGAGCATGCAGAACACGGCGAAGACGACCTCGACCACCGCACCCCCGGCCGGTTCACCCGCCCCCGTCCTCGGCCCCCGCGCCCTCAACCGGGCCACCCTCGCCCGGCAACTGCTGCTCACTCGGTCGCCGATGTCCGCCAAGGACGCCCTCGCGCACCTCCTCGGCCTCCAGGCGCAGAACGTGAAGCCCCCGTACTACGCCCTCGCCGCCCGCCTCGACGGCTTCGTGCCCGAGGAACTGTCCCGGCTGATGGCCGACCGGGAGGCCGTACGCATCGTCACCATGCGCTCGACCATCCACACCCACACCGCCGCCGACTGCCGCACCCTGCGACCGCTCGTCCAGCCCGCCATGGACCGCGAACTCACCAACTTCCGCAAGGGACTTGTGGGCGTCGACCTCGACCGGCTGGCCGCCCTCGCCCGCGACCTCGTCGAGACCGAGCCGCGCACCATGAAGCAATTGCGCGAGGCGCTGCTCGTCGAGTGGCCGCACGCCGACCCGCAGTCCCTGTCGGTCGCCGCCCGCTGCCTTCTCCCGCTGGTCCAGGTCACCCCGCGCGGGCTGTGGGGCCGCAGCGGGCAGGTCGCCCTCACCACCGCCGAGCACTGGCTGGGCCGGGCGACCGCACCGGACCCGGCCTCGCTGCTGGAGCCGACCGTCCTGCGCTACCTGGCTGCCTTCGGCCCGGCCTCCGTGAAGGACATGCAGACCTGGGCCGGTCTGACCCGGCTGCGCGACGCCTTCGAACGTCTCCGCCCTCGCCTGCTCACCTTCCGGGACGAGCGCGGCACCGAGCTCTTCGACCTCCCCGACGCGCCCCGCCCCGACCCGGACACCCCGGCGCCGCCGCGGTTCCTGCCCGAGTTCGACAACCTGCTCCTCTCCCACGCCGACCGCACCCGGGTCGTCCCCGCCGACCTCAAGGGCCGTACCTGGACGGGCAACCAGGCGCACCGCGCCCTGCTCGTCGACGGCTTCCTGGCCGGCCTCTGGCGTCTCGAGGACCGCACGCTCACCGTCGAGCCGTTCGGCGAGTTCACCAAGGACCAGTGGGCGGCGGTGACCGAGGAGGGGGAACGGATGCTCGCGGTGCTGCACGGGCCGGCGGCGTACGACATCCGGCTCGGGAGGGTCGTACCAGAACATGGATAGAGGGCGCTGCGGACCGCTCGTGGCCGGTCCGCAACGCCCCCTGGCATTCACCCGAGGGGTACTCGGGAGACTGTGGTGGCTGTACCTCTGGTGATTACGACGCGACCTGCGTCGCCACCAGGTTGGAGTAGGTGGTCAGCCGGGTGTAGAGCCCGGGGAAGCCGGCCGCAGCGCAGCCATCGCCCCAGGAAACTATTCCTGCCAGGACGCCGCCGATGATCAGCGGGCCGCCGCTGTCGCCCTGGCAGGAGTCAACGCCACCGGAGGTGAATCCGGCGCAGACCATGTCGCTCTTGATGTAGCGGGAGCCGTAAGAGCGGGTGCAGCTGGCGTCGGAGACCGTCGGGAGGGTCGCCGTGCGCAGCTGGTTGGAGGCGCTGCCGCCCGAGGAGGTGTCGCCCCAGCCGATGACGCGGGCGGTGGTGCCGGCCGCGTACACGCCGGTCTGGGACGAGGTGACGAACGGCGCCGTGGTGTACGGCATCGAGGTCGCGAGGGTCAGTACGGCCAGGTCGTCGCCCTGTTCGGCGCCGGTGTAGTCCGGGTGGATCCAGATCTTGGTGACCCGGCTGACCGTGCCGTTGGTGCCGTTGAGGAAGGTACGGCCGCCGACGACTCTGACACTGCTCGTCGTCTCGTCGACCATGCAGTGGGCCGCGGTCACGACCTTGGTGGCCGAGACGAGGGTGCCACCGCAGAACTGGTTCTGCGAGGCGTCCGTGATCTGCATGACGAACGGGTACGTCGCCGCGGTGGTCGTCGTACCGCCCACGATGGGCTGGGGTGCGGCGACCGCCGAGGGGGCGGCGATCAGCGCGGTCGACGCGGCGGCAGCGGTGGCCACCAGGACGGCGGCGGCCTTCTTGGCGCGGGTGAGCCCGAACATGGGTTCTCCTCTTGTGGGGATGCCGGTGGGGGGTCGCTCGGGTGTGGGGGGTTCTGCACGGGGCCTTGGAGCTGCTCCGTCTGCCCGGCGAGCGGCATATCCATAAGGTAGGAGCCAGTTAAGAGGCCTCCCAATGAGGGAACCCCCTAGGGGAGTTGGGGAGGGAAAACCCTCGGTCGTACGGGGTCGACGGCACGATACGGTGAGAGCCCGAAGACGGATTCCGCGCAGGCGCACAGCCGTACGGCGGCTACGCGTTACGGCGTATACGCGGGCGGCAGGGGTACGCGGGCGTCAGCCGGTGTGGCGTCCCGCCGCCAGCCGGACGATGTCGACTCGCGACCGGATCCCCAGCTTCCGGTACACCCGGGTGAGCGTCGCCTCGACCGTCTTGACGCTGATGAACAGGCGTCCGGCGATCTCGCGGTTGGTCGCGCCCTCCATGACGAGCGCCGCGACCTGACGTTCCATCGCGGCGAGCCCGTCGAGCGCGGCGAGCGCCTGCGGCCGCTGTACGAACAGAGGCTGCGGCGCGGGATTCGGCACCGTGGCCGCGTCCACCCGGCGCAGCCAGGGCAGCGCGCGGGAACGTCTGAACAGACGCGCCGCCTCGTCGTACGACGTGGGGGCGGGCGTGGCACCCGGCACCGGCGGGCCGGTGCGCAGCTCGGCCAGGGCGAGGGCGGCGCGCGCCTCCTCGAGTCCGTAGCCGAGTTTGGCCAGCCGGTCCTGCGCGGACGTCAACTGGGCGAGAGCCGCCTCGTGTTCGCCGCGCGCGGCGCGTACCAGAGCCTCCGCCCGGTCGAGCACCGCGAGCACGCTCTCGCGCCCCAGCCGCAGCGCGTGCGCGCGGGAGACGTCGATGACCTCCTGCGCCTCGTCCAGCTCGCCCACGCGGACCAGGGCCTCCGCGAGGTCGCCCTGCCAGCGTCCGCGGGCCGGGTCGTCGACGCCGAGATCGTGCTCCAACTCCCGTGCCCGGCGCAGCGACTGCACGGCGCCCGGCGCGTCCCCGGCCACCAGCCGGGCGTATCCCAGGGCCGCCTGGGCCCGGGACAGATAGATCAGGTCGCCGTTCTCCTCGGCGTGCTCGACCGACTCCCGGGCCAGCGCCAGCGCCCGGTCCACGTCGCCGCCGGACGCCTCGGCCAGCGCGGCGAGCATCGCGGAGGCGACCTCGCCGATACCGGTGTCCCGGGCCAGCCGCAGGCTCTCCCGGGCCAGGTCGAGCGCCCGGCCGCAGTGCCCGCAGCGCAGTTCGGTCTCGGCCAGGCCGCGCAGGAAGTGCACCTCGCTCTCGACCGATCCGCGCCGGCGCACCTCGCGCAGCAGCGTGGTGATGGTGGCCCGTGCCTCCGGCAGCTGGTCGCTCATGATCAGCCAGCGGAACCGGGCCGTACCGATGCCGTTGTGATGGACGGTCACCTGCGGGTCCTGGGGCTCCCTCAGCGCGCGCTTGATCGTCGCGGGCGCGTCCGGGTGGCCCATCAGGGTCTCGGTCTGGGCCTGGAAGGAGAGCGACATCAGCTCCGTGTACCGGTCGCCGCCCCGCTCGGCGAGTTCAGCCGCGCGCGCCGCCTCCTCGCGGCACTCGGCGAAGTTGCCCTCCACGAGGAGCGCCCGCCAGGCCAGTTGGTAGTGGATCAGGGCGAGCAGCCGTGGGTCGTCGCCCGCGTCGGCCAGCGCCTGCGGGAAGACGGCGTCGACCTCCGTCATGGCGTGGCCCGCGGTGTCGATCACGATGATCCAGGCCCGCACCCGCTGCGCGGGAACCGTGCTCCGGGCGAGCACCTGGCGGGCGATGTCCCGGGCGAGATCCAGCTCACCGGCGGTGATCGCGTCCTCGGCGGCCCGCAACCGGTGCTCGTCGGGGTTGGGCACGCCGTCGGCCGGGGTGTACCGGGCGGCGAGCAGCCCGAGCGAGGAGGCCACCGTCGGTGCTCCGCGGTCCCGGGCCAGCGCGGCGGCCTCGGCGAGGCGGGCGGCCACCTGCGGATCCGTGCCGTCGGTGGCCAGGGCGAGGTGCCGGGCCCGCTCTATGGGGTCGGACGCGGCCGTGGACAGCGCGGCGTGCGCGGCCCGGCGTTCCTGGGCGCTCGCCTCCGCGTACAGCGCCGCCGAGACGAGGGGATGAGCGAACCGTACGGCCGGGCCCTCGGGTTCCGTGGCCAGCAGGCCGAGGGCGGCGGCCTGGGCTGTCTCGGCCTCGGCGTTCTTCCGGCCCGCCGCGTGCAGCAGGGCCAGCGTGGGGCGGGCGCCGGCGCTCACCACGAGGAGGGTGCGACGGGCGTCGTCGGACAGCATCTCCAGGCGGCTGAGGACCAGGGCGCGCAGCGAGGTCGGCACGGGCAGCGGCTCGCCCGGGCGCGGGGGAGTGGGGTTCTCGGCCAGGGCCCGGCCCAGTTCGAGGGCGTAGAGCGGGTTGCCGGCGCTGGTGCGGTGGATCTCGCGCACCGTCGAACGCGGGAGGGCGTAGCCCCGGTGCTCCAGGAGGGTCTCCACCTGGGAGCGGGTCAGCGGGTTGACCCGAACGGCCAGGGTGTCCGGTGTGGACGCGCGTAGATAGCGGTCGTACTCCTGTCCGTCCACTGTCCGTCCCGCGAACACCATCCGGACGGGGTCGTCGCCGAGGCGGCGGGCGGCGAAACCGAGGAGTTCGGTGCTCGCGCTGTCCAGCCACTGGAGGTCGTCGGCGACCACGAGGACGGGGCCCTTGGCGGCCAGCGCGCGCAGTGCGGACAGCACGGCCAGCCGCAGTGCGAGGCCGTCGCGCTGGAGGGTGGACTCGCCCCGGCCGGTGAGCGCCGCCTCCAGGGCGACACGCTGCGCTACGGGCAACTGGCCGGACACCTCGTCGAGGGCGAGCCCCAGGAGGTCGGCCAGCGCGAGGAAGGGGAGATGGGATTCGGACTCGGTGGCGGAGCAGCGCAACACGGTCCGTGCCGATTCGCCGTATTCCGCGGCCAATGTCCGCAGGACGGTCGACTTTCCTATTCCGGCCGGTCCGTGCAGCAGCACGCTGCCGCCGCGCGAGAGCTGCTCGCGCGCTGCCGCGAGTGCGTCCTCCCGACCTATGAGCAGGTCAGAGCGGCCTCGGCCAGACTCCTGGAAGTCCCGTCGCACGGTCACCGCTCCCCTCCTGTGTCGTGTGGGGCCCAATATTAGGCAACAGATCATTGAATTTCCGGCCGGTGACGCGGAGAGCCGAATAACAGGACGGTAGCGGCATGGGGAAATTCAAGGCATCAGTGAATGAATGCACCGTATACGTGTGCGGAGCGTGACGCCACAGCCCTGTGCGCGGGGGCTCTCACGGCAGCAGCCCAGCCCGCCGCGCCGCCACCACCGCCTCCCCGCGCGAGTGGGCGCCCAGCCTGCGCATCGCCGAGCGCAGATAGCCCTTCACCGTCTCCGGACGCAGCCCCAGCCGCTCCGCGGCGACCGCGTTGGACGCCCCCGAGGCGACACACGCCAGGACGTCCAGCTCCCGGGGCGCGAGCTCGACCCCGTCCACGGGCCGCCCGGCGGCCAGCAGACCGCACGCGTCCAGCAGCGCGCCCCGCAGCGCCGGGTCGGCGATCCGCGGCGCCAGCGCGCGCAGCGCCGCGTGCGCCTCCCGCACCTGCTCCCACGCCCCGTCACCTGGCCGTACAGCGTGGGCGGGCTCCGGCCGCGCCGCCGCCAGCAGCTCCCGCGCGTGGTCCCGCACGACCAGCGCCTGCTCCACGTCCCGGGCCGCCTCGACCGCCGCGCCGATCAGCCGGTCACCGAGCGGCTGGGCCGTGCGCAGGGCGCCGTACAGAACACCGCGCACCCGGCGCCGTACGACGACCGGGACCGCCACCACCGAGCGCAGGCCCTCGGCGGCGACCGGGATGTCGTACTCGTGGGTGATCTGCCGGGAGACGGAGTAGTCCGTCACCGCGCACGGGCGGGCCAGGGCCACCGTCTTGCCGCCCAGGCCGTTACCCGCGGTCACCGCGAGCGCGCGCAGCGCCTGGGTGGCTGTGCCGCTCAGTTCGCTGATGCGCATGTGCCGGTGCCCGGGTTCCACCAGCCCGCCGAAGGCGACCGGCAGCCCCGTCGCCCGCCGCAGCCGGACGAGCGCCCGCCGCACCTCAGCCGCCTCGGCCGTGTCTGCTGCCACCTCGTCCCTCCTTCGTCGCGGCCCGCTCGTGGTGCGTTCGCGGTGTGTTCGCCGTCGTACGTCGCACTCACCCCCGTTCGGGGGTAGTGAGACCCGCATCACGGATTACACGATGTCAGAGTGTCGCCCGGCAATGGTCCGGGACCGAGGAGGACTGATGACGACGGTGACCGAGCACTTCCGCGAGGCGCGGGACTTCCTGCTGACCCATCGCGAGGACTACGCCACCGCGTACGAGGGTTTCCGCTGGCCCCGCCCCGAGCGCTTCAACTGGGCCCTGGACTGGTTCGACGTCATCGCGGAGGGGAACGACCGCACGGCCCTGCACATCGTCGAGGAGGACGGCTCCGAGGCGAGGGTGTCCTTCGCCGAGATGTCGGCCCGCTCCGACCGGGTCGCCAACTGGCTGCGCGGGCTCGGGATCCGCCAGGAGGACCGCGTCCTCGTCATGCTCGGCAACCAGGTCGAACTGTGGGAGACGGCCCTCGCCGCCATGAAGATCGGCGCCGTCGTCATCCCCGCCACCCCGCTGCTCGGCCCCGCCGACCTGCGCGACCGGGTGGAGCGCGGCCGGATCGCCCACGTCCTGGTCCGCGCCGAGGACACAGGCAAGTTCGACGAGGTGCCCGGCCCCTACACCCGGATCGCGGTGGGCGGCGCCCCCGAGGGCTGGCGGCCGTACGAGGACGCCTACGACGCGCCCGCGCAGTTCACCCCGGACGGCCCCACCCACGCCGACGACCCCCTGATGCTCTACTTCACGTCGGGCACGACCGCCCGCCCCAAACTCGTCGAACACACGCACGCCTCGTACCCCATCGGGCACCTGGCGACCATGTACTGGATCGGCCTCAAGCCCGGCGACGTGCACCTGAACATCTCCTCGCCCGGCTGGGCCAAGCACGCCTGGTCCAACCTCTTCGCGCCCTGGAACGCGGAGGCGACCGTCTTCATCCACAACTACACGCGCTTCGACGCCGGCCGGCTGATGGCGGAGATGGACCGCGCGGGCGTCACCTCCTTCTGCGCCCCGCCGACCGTCTGGCGCCTGCTCATCCAGGCCGACCTGACCCAGCTGCGCACCCCGCCGCGCGAGGTCGTGGCCGCCGGGGAGCCGCTCAACCCCGAGGTCATCGAACAGGTGCGCCGCTTCTGGGGTGTCACGATCCGGGACGGCTTCGGCCAGACGGAGACCGCCGTGCAGGTCTCCAACAGCCCCGGCCAGCCGCTGAAGACGGGCTCCATGGGCCGCCCGAGCCCCGGCTACCAGGTCGTCCTCCTCGACCCCGTCTCGGGCGAACCGGGCGCGACCGAGGGCGAGATCGCGCTCGACCTCTCCACCCACCCGGTCGGCGTGATGACCGGCTACCACGGCGACGCCGACCGCACGGCGGAGGCGATGGCCGGCGGTTTCTACCGCACCGGGGACATCGGCTCGCGCGACACGGACGGCTACATCACCTACGTCGGCCGGGCCGACGACGTCTTCAAGGCGTCCGACTACAAGATCTCCCCCTTCGAGCTGGAGAGCGCGCTGCTCGAACACGAGGCGGTCGCGGAGGCCGCCGTCGTCCCCGCGCCGGACGCACTGCGCCTCGCCGTACCGAAGGCGTACATCGTGCTCGCGGCGGGCTGGGAGCCGGGACCCGACACCGCGAAGGTGCTGTTCGAGCACAGCCGCGAGGTCCTCGCCCCCTACAAGCGCCTGCGCCGCCTGGAGTTCGCCGACCTCCCCAAGACGGTGTCCGGCAAGATCCGCCGCATCGAACTGCGCGAGGCGACGGCGGCGGGCTCGGCGGACGAGTACCGCGAGGAGGACTTCCGGTGACCTCGTACAGCCACGGAACCGGTACGACCCCGCTGCTCGGCGACACCATCGGCGCCAACCTCGACCGGACGGTCGCCGCCTGGCCGGACCGCGAGGCGCTCGTCGACGTACCGTCGGGACGTCGCTGGACCTACGCACAACTCGCCGCCGACATCGACGAGTTGGCGTACGCGATGGTCGCCTCCGGGGTCGCCAAGGGGGACCGGGTGGGGATCTGGGCGGTCAACTGCCCCGAGTGGGTGCTCGTCCAGTACGCCACCGCGCGCATCGGCGCGATCATGGTGAACATCAACCCGGCGTACCGCACGCACGAGGTCGAGTACGTCCTCAAGCAGGCCGGCGTCCGTCTGCTCTTCGCCTCCGTCGCTCACAAGACCAGCGACTACCGCGCCATGGTCGGACAAGTGCGGGGCAACTGCCCGGAGTTGCGCGAGGTCGTCCACTTCGGCGATCCGAGCTGGGCGGCGCTGCTCGAACGGGGCACCCCGGGCGCCTCGTTCGAGGAACTGTCCTGTGACGACCCGATCAACATCCAGTACACCTCGGGCACGACGGGCTTCCCGAAGGGCGCCACGCTCTCCCACCACAACATTCTCAACAACGGTTATTTCGTGGGTGAGTTGCTCGCCTACACGGAACAGGACCGAGTATGTGTCCCAGTGCCCTTCTACCACTGCTTCGGCATGGTGATGGGCAACCTGGCGGCCACCTCGCACGGCGCGTGCGTCGTGATCCCGGCCCCGTCCTTCGAACCGGCGGCGACTCTGCGGGCGGTGGCCCAGGAGCGCTGCACCTCGCTGTACGGCGTACCGACCATGTTCATCGCGGAGCTGAACCTCCCCGACTTCGCGACGTACGACCTGTCGTCCCTGCGCACCGGCATCATGGCGGGCTCGCCCTGCCCCGTCGAGGTGATGAAACGGGTGGTCGCCGAGATGCACATGGCCGAGGTGTCCATCTGCTACGGCATGACGGAGACCTCCCCGGTCTCCCTGCAGACCCGCCGGGACGACGACCTCGAACACCGCACCGGCACGGTTGGCAGGGTCCTGCCGCACATCGAGGTCAAGGTCGTCGACCCGGCGACCGGAGTGACCCAACCCCGGGGCAGCACGGGGGAGTTGTGCACGCGCGGCTACAGCGTGATGCTCGGCTACTGGCAACAGCCCGAGAAGACGGCCGAGTCGGTCGACGCCGCCCGCTGGATGCACACCGGCGACCTCGCGACGATGCGCGAGGACGGCTACGTCGAGATCGTCGGCCGCATCAAGGACATGATCATCCGGGGTGGCGAGAACATCTACCCGCGCGAGATCGAGGAGTTCCTGTACGGCCATCCGAAGATCGCCGACGTCCAGGTGGTCGGGGTACCGCACGAGCGGTACGGCGAGGAGGTTCTCGCCTGCGTCATCCCGCGCGAGGAGACCGAACCACTCACCCTCGCCGAGCTACGGGCCTTCTGCGAGGACCGGTTGGCCCACTACAAGATCCCGACCCGGCTACGCCTGCTGGACGCCTTCCCGATGACGGTGTCGGGCAAGGTACGCAAGGTGGAGCTGCGGGAGACGTACGCCGGGGAGTGAACGGGGTGACGTCCGCCGGTCAGGGCCCGCGCATGCGGACGCGGGGCCGGCGATCGAGGCCGTGCTAGGCCTCCGCCGGAGGGGCAGTGCGGGTGGGTCGGTTCGCTGCGGCGCCGCCGTGGCCGGTCGCGCAGTTCCCCGCGCCCCTGAGGGGCGCTGCCCGCAAGGCTGTTGACGGTCTCAGACGCCTGTGGCGTCGAGGTCGTCGGCCGGGGTGTTCACCGGTTGTGGGGTGCCGGTGAGGTCGAGGACGAACAGGGGGATGCCGAGGTCGTCGGCGCGGGCGCGGGCCTCGTTCTCGAATCCGGCGAGGGAGAAGTAGACGCAGGCCGAGGACTCCGTCATGGCCGTCAGCCACAGGCACTCGATGTCCCGCAGTGACGCCGGGTTCACCGTCGGGTCGACCTGTGCGAGGACCCCGCGGGCGGCGAGCCCGACGCCGGACGGGGGCCGCTGGTCCGCGCGGCGGATGTCCTGGTAGCCGAGCCAGCGCAGATAGAGGGCGGCGGCGGTGACGGCGTCCCGTGCGGTGCGGATGGTGACGGGCTGGAAGGCGCGCCGGGCGCGGGCGGCGGAGCGCGGGGTGCGGAGGGCGCCGGGGAGTTTCGTGGTGCCGGGCGGGGGCTGTGTCTCCGCCGGCCGGGCGTCCGGAGCGGACCGGGTCACCGGGATGCGCAGGACCGTGCCGCAGGGGCAGCCCAGTTCGGGGTACGGCCACTGGTCCTGCCGTTCGCAGGCCGCGCAGCGCACGGTGAGCCACTGCTCGTCCCAGACCCGGTGGGTGACGGCTGTCGCGGTCGCCCGTTCGTCGAGGGACGGGCTGACCGGCGCACCGCACGCGCACGGATAGGAGGGCGCCGCGTACAGATGCTCGCGCAGGCAGGCCGGGCATCGCACCGGCATGCTGTCGGCCATGGGTCACTCCACTAAGTGACGTCGGGGTCAGAGCCCATCGTGCTCCACCGGACCCCCGCTTGTCCGTCTCTTGACGGCCTTTCCGACCCCACTTTTCGAGCTGGGGGCGCTGAGGGAATGGAAGAAGGGGGTGCCCGTGGGCACCCCCTCTTTGTTTCCCCCGTTGTTCCCCCGTGCGTTGTTCCCCTTGTTCCCCCGTGCTGACCACAATGTGCCCCACTCCAGGGGTAGTTGAAGCCCCCGGAGCAGAGTTCAGAGCTGGATTTGAGGTTTCCGGGCGGTCAGGGGGTTCGGCGCGCTTCGCGCGGCAGCCAGTCGAACGCCTCGGCGCTCGGCCGGCCGCCCGGCTTGTACTCCAGGCCCACCCAGCCGTCGTAACCGGCCTCGCGCAGCTGGTCGAGGTGGGCCGCGAGGGTGAGCGTGCCGGTGCCGGGGGCGCCGAGGCCGGGGCGCTCACCAGCGGATGCCGGGGCGACTCCACCTTGTTCAGCGCCTCGACGAGAAGGACCGCCCCGATACGGTCCGCGGCGCGCGCCGCCGACACCAGGTTCTCCAGCGCCGGCACGTCCTGCTCCGCCGCTTCCACGCCGTCGAAGCGGTTGCCGTACAGCGCGTTCAGCGCGCCGCAGCCCAGCGACTCGGCCAGACCCGCGGCCACCTCGATGTTGGCGCGGAACCGTTCGGACTCCTCGCCGGGCACCGACAGGGCGCCCCGGTCCGGGCCCGGCAGCTGTCCGGCGTAGAAGTTCAGGCCGTTGGGTGTCGGAGCTTGTCAAGGTAGCTCCCCCGAGTGGCGGGGCGGTCAGGGGGCGGTTAGACAGGGTTGACGTTCATATGAGCGGGGCGCACCTTTTCCGTGCGTCAGTGCACTGAAGTCGAGAGGCAAACATGGCCGTCGAGCCATTCCCCGTCTGCCCGGAGAACCTAGGAGCAGACGAACACGGTCCCGTGACCCGAATACGTGCGGACGAGCTGGTGCGAACCGTGGTCGTCGCCAGACCCCTGGACGATGTCGTCGAGCTGGTCACCCTCCTGGAGCAGTCGCCCGACGGTCTGCCGACCGCGGCATCGGTCCTGCGGGTCGCGGCGGTGGCGCGCTCCGTGGAGGACGTCTCGCGCCTCGTGGAAATCCTGGGTCCGCCGGACCACGGGGTCGACCGGATGGACGAGGCGATCCGGACAGCCGCCGAACAGCGGCCGGTGGCCGAGGTCGGCCGCCTCGTCGCACTCCTGCACGCGGCCCCGCGCGCCGCGCACGCCGAGGCCCAGGCGGTACACGCGGCCGCGACCAGCAGACCCGTCGAGGACCTCGTGCAGCTGATCGGTGGCTTCGACGAGGTCAAGGTCAAGGACGAGAGCCTCGCGGCCGTGGGCGCAGCAGCCCGGGGCGCGAAGCCGGTAGCCGTGAGGAGGCCGGGGAACGGCGACCTCCTGTGGCTCTGCCGTGCCGTCGCCGTCCTCGTCCTGCTCTGCGGCGCCGCCCACTTCCCGCTGGACTGGGTCGACACGCCCAGGCACGGGCTGGCCGCCTCGCTCGGCGTCTCCGTGCTGTGCCTGCTGGCCGGCGGCGCCCTGTGGTGGGGCCGGTCGCCGGCGGTGGCCGCCGTGGCCGTGGTCGTGCCGGGCACACTCGCCGCCGCCCATCTCGTGGGCACGCACGTCGACTCGGCCGTCCTCGCCTACGTACGGCAGGCGGGCGGAGCCGTGTCCCCGCTGCCCGCTCTGGCGGCCTGTGCCGCGACGCTCGCCGCGCTGACGGCACTGGCCGTGTCGCTCGCCCGGCGACGGCGCGGTGCGGGTGCGCGGGATGCCGTCCCCGACCCGGTGCGGAAGGTGAACTCGCTGCGGCCGTAAGGGAGTTGGCGGTTCGGCGTGCGGGGTTCAGCGGGGCGGACGCGCATCGCCGCTGTGCGCCGCGAGGGAGTCCGTCAGGGGCGTGTCCGAGCGGCTGGGACACGGCCCGACGGAAGAATGCGCACAGGTCGGTGGGCCAGGCCCCGGAAGCCGGCGGCCGCCTGGGGGGGGGAAGTCCTCCATGAGCGCGACCGCGAGGTCGTTCCAGGCCAGGACCTCGCATACGGCGGACATCACGAAGCCGGCGGTCTGCGGCAGCCGCTCCAGGAGCGCGAGGATGCTGGGGCGGACATCGCGCCGGTGCAGTCCGATGCGGTTCGGCGCGGTGCCCGCGAGGACGTGGAGATGGTCGGACTCCGCGTCGGTGAACCGCAGCGCTCCCGCGACCGCGGCCAGGACGGCGCCCGAGGGGCGTGGCGCCCTGCCCTGCTCGAGGCGGATGTAGTACTCCGTGGAGATGTGCGCGAGGACCGCCACTTCCTCGCGGCGAAGACCTGGTGTGCGGCGCCTCGGTCCCGAGGGGAGGCCGACGTCCTGCGGGCGGAGCCGCTCGCGGCGGCCGCGGAGGAACGCGCCTCGGCGTGACCCAGCAGCCCGCCGCCTGTTCGAGGACCGTGCCCCGCGCTACCCGGCAGCACGAGAGCGGCCCCGCGACATCCTGGCCGTGGACGGCCTGGCACGCCCGCAGTGCGCCCCGCCGGATGGCGTGGATGCTCCGGCCCGGGGTACCCCGCCCGGTGTGCGGATTTCCCGGTAGGGCAGCATCTGCTCAGTTATCGCCCACCCGTGAGGGGTCGTCATGCGCTTCACACGGCACGTCGCTTCGCCCGCGCTGTTGTCCTGCCTGTTCCTGGCGGGCTGTTCGTCCGTCCCGCTGGGCACGTCGGACCCGTCGTCGTCCGGCGCCGCCGAGTCGGGTGCCCCGGGCGGGGCCCGGCCCATCGCGGTGGGGGCCGGTCCGCAGAAGAAGTACACGGTGCAGCGGCAGCCCGCGGCGGGCAGCTGTCACTACCGGTACGAGAAGAAGGGGGAGCCGTTGGAGGACCCCCAGTGCACGCCGGGCGCGATCTCCCCGGCCGTCAAGCAGGCGAACCTGAAGTCGACGATATGCCGCAAGGGCGGCTACACCTCCGGTGTGCGGCCCTCCACATACATAACCGGCAAGGAGAAAAAGCTCAACGCCACCTCCTACGGCTTCACCGGGAGCATGCGCGATGCCGAGTACGACCACTTGATCAGCCTGCAACTGGGCGGCGACCCCAACGACTACCGCAACCTGTGGGTGGAGCCGGCCGACCCGGGCCACAAGAAAGGCAGCGGCGTCAACAACGCGAAGGACCCGGTGGAGACGAAGCTGCACACCGCGGTCTGCGCCGGCAAGGTCACCCTCGCGCAGGCGCAGCAGGCGATCGTCACCGACTGGACCACCGCACTCGCCACGCTCGGCCTCAACTGAACCCGTGGGGCCACTCGGCCGGGTGATGTTTTTCTTGTCGGAACGGGGTCGCTAGGTACACAATCTGTTAGGTAGCAGCATCATCGAAGGGCCCGACTCCTGCCAGAGCCAGGCCCTCCGCGCAGTTCCACGAGCCCGGTCGCCTTCTATCAGACCGGGCTCTGTGCGTGTCAGCCCCGGCCGCGACCGTCTCATGCGTGGACGCCCTACTGGGCGAACTGCCCCACGGCGGCGATGATCGCCACGAGGACGCCGACCGCAGCCAGCATCACCGACCACTTCTCAGGGCCGGTCCATCGCCTGCGCGGCTTGCCCACGTCGGACCTCACCACTGCTTCCTCCTTCTCCTCCTGCCGCCCTGTCCATCAGGACGTCCGCCGCACCCCGCGCACGGAGAGCGACGGAGTCGAAGGGGAGGAGCCGGTGAAGCAAGACAAGCATCAGCGCGCAACCAGCCCCAGGTCAAGCGGAGTTGAGGCACTCGGGCAGGTTCCCCGACAGGGTTCTTCACGAGTTCAACACATCACTGATGGTTCATCACTCCACGTCACTACTTCGGGAGCCCAACAGCAACTCCCAGCAGCTGTGGCCCCAGGCCTGGCACCCTGTCACTTGCCTCACGCCCGGATGCACCGGCTTGCGCAGGGCCAACAAGTGAGGCACATGCGCCCCCTGTTCGCGTCAGCGGCCGGTGGTGAACTCCTGCAGTCGGGCGATCAGTTGGCGGCCTGCCCGGCCCCGGGCCCAGCCTCGGGCACAGGGCGGGGCGGGCTGGCGTGCCGGTCAGGTCAGGTCGCCGTCCGGCCACTGGGACAGCGGGACGAGGTCGCCGGCCACGCGGGTGACGGTGGTGCCGGGCGGCATGAAGGAGTCGAAGTCGATCCGCGGGTCGCCGATGTCGACATTGACCAGCAGGAGGTACTGGTTCAGCTGGGACCACACGTCCCCGCCGAGCAGTTCCACGTCCGAGACGTTGCCCGAACGGTGGGGCGGCCGCGCCGGCAGAGCAGCGAGGTAGGGCGAAACGGCGTCCAGGAAGGCCTGCCGGGCTTCCTTCTCCTGTGCCATCTCCTCGTCGGTGGGACTGCTTCCGTCGCCCGTGATTTCGATACCGGTGGGGGGCGCGACGATGCGAAACACGGTCACCATCAGTGGGAACTCCGGGTCTTCAGGGATGGGCCGCGACACGGGTCGTGACCCGCGGGCACTCCGGTCCGCGAGCGGACGACAGCGGATTGGGCGGCATCGGGCACGCCCGGCGGCCTGTCCGGCAATGCTGGCGCACCCAGCCCGTCCCGCCGGGACGGCACGCCCAGCGGCCCGTCGAGTCGACCCCAAGGGGCCACGGCGAGCCGCTCACGTGTGTCCTCCGAAGCCGAAGAGGTCCCAAGGTCAAGCTCCCCAAGGGCACCGGGCACCGGGCACCGGGCCCCATGCCCTGCGGCATGCCTGCGCCTCTCTGCTGATTGCCGCAGGGGAGTCCGTTAAGGTCGTGTCGGAGCGGGGGAATGTGCCCCGGATGTGTCCTCTCGGTCAGAGGGCTGAGGGAACACACAGGTCAGAGCGATGCCTTGGGGGCCACAGTGCGACTGCGAGTGGAGTTCACGACCGAGCCCTTCGATCTCGACGAGGCGCCCGCCCACGCGCTGGTCGCCCGTGAGGTCATCGAGGCGGCCGAGCTGGACGCGGTGGACGTCGGTCCGTTCGGCAACACCGCCGAGGGGCGCGCCGACGCCGTGCTCACCGCGCTCGACGCGCTGCTGCGCAGGACCCTGGAGGCCGGCGCCACCCGGATCTCGCTCCAGGTCAACGTGATCGACGGGGCGGGCGGCCGGTGACCGGCACCGGCGGGGCGGACTTCGTCGCGGCCGTGAAACCGCTGGTCGACGCCATGGGCGGCGAACTGGTCCCGCCCGGTCAGGCCGGCCCCGACGACGTCGTGCTCGCCTGGGAGGGCGCCGATGTGATCGCCGTACGCCTGCCCCAGCTCGCCGACTCGCTCGACCACATCCTGGCCGCCCTCGAGCGCGGGCACGGCAAGCCGCTGGCCGAGCTGGACCGCAAGGCCAAACAGGAGACCGTACGGACACTCGAGGCGCGCGGCGCCTTCTCCGTGCGGCACGGGGTCGAGACAGTGGCGAGCGCCCTCGGGGTCAGCCGTTTCACGGTCTACAACTATCTCAACTACGCCAACGAGCAGCGGGCCAAGGCCCGTGCGGGCGACGAACAGACGCGGCAGGACGGCTGAGGCTGCCCCGGCGTATCGCGGCGACCGTCAGTCGATGCCCCGCCAGATGTGCGGCTCCCTGCGGCAGGCGTCCTCGTCCTCGCCGGCCAGCAGGACCGACTGCGGGCCGCTCGCGGGCTCCTGGGCCCGGGACACGCGGGCCGCCGGTACCTCGTGCGCTTCACGGGCCTGCCGTACGACCCGTTCGCGCTCCGGCGCCGGGACGACGACCGGTGCTGTGGAAACTGTCAAGGCGAACACCTCCAGGGACAGATCTGGGACAAGGACGACGCCACGGCCAGGCGTGGGCGTGGCTCACACCCCCAGCCGCCGGCCCAGCGGCCCGCGGGCCAGCACCAGCGCCACCCCCGCCGCCAGCAGAACCAGGCTCAGCGCGAGGAAGTAGGAGGCCGACGGGGACTCGTCGCCCGACACCTTCAGGGCGTTGCCGCCCAGTCCGCCGCCGAGCGCTCCGGCCAGCCAGAACAGGCCCACCATCTGGCTGACGAAGGTCGCCGGGGCCACCGCGGTGGTCGCGCTCATCCCGACCGGGGCGAAGGCCACCTCCCCGGCGGCCAGCATCAGGAACGCGACCACCAGCCACCACGGTGACACCAGACCGCCCGGTGCCGACCCGGTCCGCCACGCCGCCAGTGCCATCACCGCGAAGGCCACCGACGTGCACCCCATGCCGATCGCGAACTTGACGGCCGTACCGATCCGGTCCCCCGCGCGCTTCCACAGCGAGGCGAACAGCGGGGCGGTGAGCAGGACGAACAGCGGGGTCGCGGACTGGAACCAACTGGTGGGCACGGTGAAACCGAGCACCGAGCGGTCTGTGGACTCCTTGGCGAAGATGGCGAAGACGGAGCCGCCCTGGAGGAACATCGCCCAGAACAGGGCCGAGGCGAGGAACAGCCAGATGTAGGTCTTCACCCGGACCCGCTCCAGCGGGGTCAGCAGCGGATTGCGGATCAGCCGCCAGAAGAAGACCACCGGTACGACGACGGTCAACAGCCCGATCAGCGCCATGACATGAGCGATCTTGAAGGACCCGAGGGCCGCGTCCGTGCCGTAGACGATGACGACCACGGCGAGCGTGAGACCGCCGGTCCGCAGCACCCGGGTCCGCTGGGCGGGGGTGGCGGCGCGCTCGGGTGTCCGGCCGGTGTCGCCGAAGTGGTGCGAGCCACGTACGTACTGCAACAGCCCGGCGGCCATGCCGACGGCGGCGATCCCGAAGCCCAGATGCCAGTTGACGGTCTCGCCGACCGCCCCGACCACGACGGGCGCCGCCAGCGCGCTGACCTGGACGCTCATATAGAAGATGGCGAACCCGGCGTCCCGGCCGGCCCGGTCCCGGGGAGCGTAGAAGGCGCTCAGCAGATGGGCCATGTTCGGCTTGAGCAGCCCGGTGCCACCGGCGATCAGCAGCAGCCCCGGATAGAAGAACACGTGCCCGGGCAGGGCCAGCGACACATGGCCGAGTCCGATCAGGCAGCACCCGTACTTGACCGCGCGCACGGAACCGAGCAGCCGGTCGCCGATCCAGCCGCCGGGCACGGAGGACAGGAACACCGAGGCCATGTAGAGGCCGAAGAGGAGGGTGGCGTCCTCGTTGGTCATCCCGAGGCCGCCGTCGGCGGTCGGCTCCGTCGCGTAGAGGACGAGGATCGCGGTCATCCCGTAGAAGCTGAACCGCTCCCAGATGTCGGTGCCGAACAGGGTGGTGAACCAGCGGGGCCAGCCCAGGGGTCCTCGTCGGCCGGTGTGTCCGGACGCACCTGGCGGCTTGGCGGGGGACTCGGCCGGCGCGGTCATGGCTCCTCCAACGGGTCACTGGGAGGGAGCAAGGCTCCCGCCGCCGTGTCGGAGGCTGGTCGAGGACCGCTCAAAGGCGCCTCCTCGAGCGGCCGTTGAGGTCGGTCACGGACACTGGGCGGCCGAGTCGACCCCGTCCCGCGCAGGAGGCCAGTCAGATGCCGGATCCCCTTCCCTTCCGTGTGATGCTGCGCATGGAAATAGCCCCTGGTCAGGGAGCCGAGTTCGAGAAGGTGTGGCAGGAGGTGGGCCGGGGCATCGCCGCCCAGCCGGGCAACCTCTGGCAGTCGCTGGCCCGGTCGGCGGACGAGGAGGACGTCTACCACGTCGTCACCGACTGGGTCGACGCGCCCAGCTTCCACCGCTTCGAGCACAGCGAGGAGCACGTCGAGAACCGGCGGCGCCTGGCCCCCTACCGGCGCGGCGGAGAGATGAGGCTCAGTCAGACCGTGTGTCTGCTGCGGGGCGCGGCGGCCCAGGGAGTGGCCGACGTGGCCGGTTCGGAGCACGGCGTCAGGGCGTAACCGTCGTCGCGCGTCGTACGTCAGATACGTCGGATACGTCAGATACGTCAGTGGGGCGGCCGGAGGTCCGGACGCCCCACTGACGTATCCGACTGGTGTGGCCGCCGGGTACCGCCCGTCATGGAAGGGGACGGCGGTACCCAGCGGCCTGGCGTCCGGCCGGCGGTCGTACCGCCGGGGGGACGCGGCTCAGTGTTTCTCCACCCGCACTTCCGGCAGGACCCTGCCCAGTGCCTGCGGCAGCCACCAGGCTTTCTTGCCCATCAGCCGCATGGCCGCCGGCACGATCAGACAGCGGATGAGGACGGCGTCGACGAAGATCGCCACCGCGAGTCCGAAACCGAACTGCCGCAGCATCCGGTCCGGGCTGAGCATGAACGCGCCGAACACCACGATCATCACGGCGCCCGCCGCGGTGACCACGGCACCGGTGTGCGCGAGGCCCTCCCGGACCGCCTTGGCCGCGTCCTTCGAGCGCAGCCACTCCTCGCGCATCCGGGAGACGAGGAAGATCTCGTAGTCCATGGAGAGCCCGAAGACGATCGCGAAGATCATGGTCGGGATGAACGCCTCGATGGGACCGGGATCGGCGCCCAGCCAGCCGTGCTGGAAGACGAGGGAGACCGCACCGAGGGCGGCGCCGACGCTCACCAGGTTGAGCAGGGCGGCCTTGAGCGGGATCAGCACCGAACGGAACACCATCGTCAGCAGGACGATCGAGAGGCCGATCACGATCGTCACGAACAGCGGCAGCTTCCCCCCGATGGTCTCGGAGAAGTCGATGACGGCCGCCGTCGCCCCGCCGACCAGGTACTCGGCCTTTGTCTGCTTCGCCAGCCCGGGCAGCACGTCGTCGCGCAGCCGGTGCACGAGGTCCGTCGTCGCGGTGTCCTGCGGCGCGGTCTTCGGTACGGCGAGGAGCATCGCGGCCTTGCCGTCCTCGGTCGGGATCGGACCGTTGACCAGGGCGATGCCCGGGGTGTTCTTGAGCGTGCCCGCGGCGGCGCCGGCGGCCCGCACCGCGTCGTCGCCCTCGGTGACGATCACCAGCGGACCGTTGAACCCGGGGCCGAACCCCTTCGCGAGCAGGTCGTACGCGACCCGGCTGGTGGTGCCGTCCGGGTCGTTGCCGGCGTCCGCGAGGCCGAGCCGCAGGTCCGCCGCGGGGACGGCGAGCGCACCCAGCGCCACCAGGGGCAGCAGCAGAGCCGTCCACGGCCGCCGCTGGACGGCCTCACCCCAGGCCCGCCACCGGGTGCCCTCCTCGGGGCGGCCCTTGGCGGCTCGCTTGCGGGCCCGCGCTGTGAACTGCCGGGCGAAGCGCTTGCCGAAGATCGCGAGCAGTGAGGGCAGCAGAGTCAGCGAGGCCACCATGGTGAGCAGCACGGTCAGCGCGACCGCGAGCGCCATGCCCCGCAGTGAGCCGAGGCCGAGGGCGACCAGGCCGAGCAGCGCGATGATCACCGTGCAGCCGGCGAACAGGACGGTCCGCCCGGCGCCCTCCAGCGCCCTGCGCTCCGCTTCGTCCGGGGCGATGTCCTTGACCAGCTCGGCCCGGTAGCGGGCGAAGATCAGCAGCGCGTAGTCGATGCCCACGCCCAGACCGACCAGGGCCATGACATACGGCGAGTAGCTGGCGATGATGAACTTGTGCGAGGCGAGCACGATGATGCCCAGCGTGGCGCCGACCGCGAACACGGCGGTGATGACCGGCAGGCTCGCGGCGATCACCGTGCCGAACATGAACAGCAGGATCGCCAGCGCCGCGAAGACCCCGGCGCCCTCCGCCCCGCTGCCCTGGTTCTTGCCCAGTTTCCGCGCGGCCTCCCCGCCCAACTCCACCTGGAGGCCGTCCTTCTGGATCTCCCGCGCGGTGTCGAGGATCGGCTTGCTCTGCGTGAGGGGTACGTTCTCGGCGGGCCGGTCCAGCTCCACGGTGGCGTAACCGACGGTGCCGTCGGCCGAGATCGCCGACCGGTCCTTATACGGGCTCTGCACCCGGACGACGCCGGACAGTCCGGAGACCTTCTTCAGCATCCCCGCGACCGCGCTCTCGGTGCCGGGGGTGCGCAGGCCGTCCTTGTCGTGGAGCACGATGCTGACGGTGTTCCAGGCGTTGCCCGCGCCGTGTTCCTTGAGGATTTCGAGGGCGTTCTGGGTCTCGGTCCCCGGCAGCGAGTAGTCGTCCCGGTAGCGGTCGCCCGCCTGCGAGGCGCCTGCCCAGACGCCGACGAGCACGACGAGCCAAAGGATCAGCGCGGTCCATCGGTGTCGGTTGGCGAACCCCGCGATGCGGGAGAAGACCCCGGCCTGGTCGGACCGGGCCGCGGAGGCGGCCCGAGGTGGACGAGTAGACATGATGGACGCGATCCCCTTGTCGGAAGAGATGGGGAGTCATCAACTCAGCAGACGCTAGTGCGCGGATACAGCGGCGCTAGAACGCACGTTCCCAGCCCCGTGGCAGGGGTTTCACCAGGGAATGGTGCCGTTCCCGCGCAGGAAGACCCCCGACGGCCCGTCCGCAGGCAGCAGGGCGGCGTCGGCGATGTGCCGCGCGGCTTCCTGCGGGGTCTGTTCGGCGTCCGGGCGCATCCGGGTTCTGACCATCCCCGGGTTGATGGAGTTCACCAGGACCCCGCTGCCGTCCGTCTCCTTCGCCAGCATCACGGTCAGCGCGTTCAGCGCCGTCTTGGACGCGGAGTAGGCGGGGCACTGCGCGGCGGGGCCGTACGTGAAGGACGCGGCGCCACTGGAGACGTTGACCACTCTGCCCCAACCGCGGTCCACCATGCCCGGCAGGAAGGCCTGGGCCATCCGCCAGGCGCCCAGCAGGTTCACCTCGAGGGTGTGGCGCACCTGGTCCAGATCGACTTCGGAGGGGGACATTCCCCAGTCCAGCTGCACACCGGCGTTGTTGACGAGGACGTCCACGGTCCCGGCGCGCTTGACCGCCTCGTCCACCGACGCCTGGTCGGTGACGTCGAGAGCGAGAGGAACGACGTCGGCGCCCAGCCCGCCGGCCGCGTCGGCCGCCGCGCGCTCGTCACGTGCGGCCAGCACGACCCGGTGTCCCCGGGCATGCAGTTCGGCGGCGACCGCTAGGCCGAGGCCCCGGTTCGCGCCGGTCACCAGTGCGGTACGGGAAGGGGGCACGTCGACTCCTGATCCGGTGGCGGCCACCAGGCCGCCAGGCGACCAGGCCAGAGGGACGCGGGGGGCATGGGGCATGGGGTCATGGGGGAAGGACACGTGTGAGGATGCGGGGCGCGGCTGGAGGATCGCTCAAGTGATCGGAAGCGGAGGGTGCGCCTTGAGCGTCGCTCGAGTCCCGCTCGAGCCGGAGTCGACCGATACTCGGGCGTAATTCCAGTGGGCGGCCCCATGATTGGCCAATGACCGGTAGCCACGATTCCATGACCGACGACCACCGGGGAAGTGACGAAAGCGAATCCTCGGTGACACTCAGCGGAGCGGCCGGGCCCGGCCGGGCGAAGCCGCCGAAGCGTCCCCGGACGATCGGACGCAGGATCCTGCTGGCCACGGCCGGCCTGGTGGGCATCGGCCTGGTGGGCGGCGGGGCCTACGCGGTCAACTTCGCCAGGGTGTACAAGGGACGCAAACTCAGCAACGTCGGCGAGCTCTCCTTCGCCAACAAGGTGCGGATCCCTCCGCTGATGGAGGGGCAGGACGACGGCTCCGGACGCCGCGTGTTCAAGCTGACCGCGCAGACCGGGCAAAGCCGTCTGCTGCCCGGCAAGGAGACCCCGACCTGGGGGATCAACGGCGCATATCTGGGGCCCACGTTACGGGCCCGCCGGGGGCAGAAGGTGGCGGTGTCGCTCACCAACCGCCTCCCGGAGGCGACCACCCTGCACTGGCACGGCATGCACCTGCCCCCCGAGATGGACGGCGGACCGCACCAGATGGTGCAGCCCGGCGCCGACTGGAACCCCGAGTGGGAGATCAGCCAGCCCGCCGCGACCCTCTGGTACCACCCGCACCCGCACGAGAGCACGGCCGACCATGTGTCCCGGGGCGTGGCCGGCCTCTTCATCCTCGAGGACGACGAGGCGGACCGGTCGGGTCTGCCCAACTCCTATGGTGTGGACGACATTCCACTGATCCTTCAGGACCGGCAGTTCAACGACGACGGCTCCATCGATCTGCGCGGGGCCTCGTTCATGGAGAGCCTGGCGGGGGTGGGCAGCCCCGGTGTGCTCGGTGACACGATCCTGGTGAACGGCACCTACGACCCGCACGTCCAGATCTCCACCACCCGGGTGCGGTTCAGGCTGATGAACGCCTCCGGCGCCAGGACCTACAACCTGGGGTTCACCGACAGCCGCGAGTTCCACCTGGTCGCCCAGGACAACGGGCTGCTGGAACGGCCCCTGCCGCTACGCCGGATACAGCTCACGCCGGGCGAACGCGCCGAGATCGTGGTGGCCTTCAAGCCCAAGGACCGGGTCGTACTGCGCAGTTTCGAGCCCGAGCTCGGCCTGGCGTTCCCGACGGACCGGCTGGGCGGCGGGGACGACACCTTCGACATGATCGAGGTACGGGCACGGGAGCGGCTCACCGAGTCCCGGCCACTGCCCGACACCCTGCGCGGGGCGCCCGCCGCGATCAGCGTCCCCGAGAAGGCTCACACCCGCACCTTCGAGTTCAACAACTATCAGATCAACGGCAAGAGCATGGACATGAGCCGCATCGACGAGGTGGTTCCGGCCGGGAAGGTCGAGATCTGGGAGGTGACCGGCGACGCCGAGGTGGTGCACAACTTCCATGTCCACGGCCTCACCTTCAACGTCCTCGAGTACGCGGGGAAGAAACCCGAAGCCTGGCAGCGCGGGCCCAAGGACACCGTGCGCGTGCCGTCGGGCGGCACCGTGCGACTGGCGGTCGCGCTGCCGACCCACACCGATTCCAAGATCCCGTACATGTATCACTGCCACATCCTCCGTCACGAAGACCTGGGAATGATGGGGCAGTTCACCGTGGTGAAGCCGGGGACGGAGAACAGCGCCCCGCGGACGGTCGACGGCGCACACCACTGACACCCCTTGGCGGACGGGGAGTGGTGACGTCGAGCGCCGTACCCGGCCCACGGGTATGGCGCTCTCGGATTCACTTGACAATCAAGTATCTCGACCCTCAAGATAAGGGAGTGCCTTGAGCGCCAAGGAATTGGCCTTCGGGCAGAAGCAAGCCGTATCCGATCAGGAATGCTGCCGGCCCACGGGCCGATCCAAGACGACGAGGTGGACTGATGCGTGACCTGGAGACGACCCGGACAAGGAGTGCGGTCCTGATCGGCTGCGGCATCGCCGGGCCGGTCTTGGCCCTGTTCCTGCAGAAGGCGGGCATCGAGGCGGTCATCTACGAGGGGAAAGAGGAACCCCGCGACGAGGTCGGCGCCTTTCTGAACCTGGCCCCCAACGGAGTGGCCGTACTGGAGACCCTGGGCATCCGCGAGGACGTCGAACAGGTCGGCAGCCAGACCACCAGCACCGCCTTCCTCAACCACCACGGCAAGAAGCTCGGCGAGAACCCGGCCGAGACCGTGCTGCTGAAGCGCGGCCTGCTCAACAAGGCCCTGCGCGATGCCGCTGTGAAGCGCGGTGTCCGGCTGGAGTTCGGCAAGTTCTTCGAGAGTGTCGAGGAGACCGCCGACGGCGTCCGGGTGCACTTCTCCGACGGCACCACCGCCGAGGCGGACATCCTCATCGGCTGCGACGGCATCCACTCGAAGACCCGCTACACCGTGATGCCCGACGCCCCTCACCCCGAGTACACCGGTGTGATCGGCACGGCCGGCTACACCCGCTCCAAGGACGCCGCGCCGGCCGACGGTGTGATGCGGATGTCGTTCTGCTACAAGGGGTTCTTCGGCTACCAGACCACTCCGGGCGACGAGATCTACTGGTTCGAGAACTACCACCAGGCCGAGGAGCCCGCGCGGGGCGAGACGGAGCGGACCCCCCACGAGGAGTGGAAGGCCCGGCTGCTGGAGCGCCACAACAAGGACCACTACCCCGTCTCGGCCATCATCGACTCCACGCCGAGCGGCATCATCGGCTACCCCATCTACGACATGCTCACGTTGCCGCTGTGGCACCGGGGCCGGGTCTGCCTCGTCGGCGACGCCGCTCACGCCACCTCGCCGCACGTGGGGCAGGGCGCGTCCATGGCCATGGAGGACGCGATCGTCCTGGCCAAGTGCCTGCGCGACCTTCCCACCCCGCAGCAGGCCTTCGCGGCCTTCCAGTCCCTCCGTCAGGAGCGGGTGGAGAAGATCATCAAGGAAGGCCGCAGGACCGGCAACCAGAAGGCGGCCCCCAACGGCTTCCAGCGCTCGGTGCGGGACCTGGTCCTGCCGTTCTTCCTGAAGCTCGGTGTCAAGGCGACCGTTCCGGTCTACTCGTACCGGGTGGCCTGGGACGAGAAGGTGACCGAGAAGACGGTGGCCGCCGCCCGGTGACGGACGGCGGCCGGTGGAGCCGGCAGGGCACACGCCCTGCCGGCTCCCGTTTTTTTGCCGTTGTGCTCCTTGTGCTCCTGTTCAGTGATCGGTGTGCGTGGAGATCTGCACGTAGTTGCCCTCGGGGTCCGCGACGTAGGCCTGACGCTCGCCCCACGGCTGGTCCTTGGGGGCCATGAGCACCTTGGCGCCGGCCTTCTTGGCCTTGGCGAAGGCCTGGTCGACGTTGCTGACGAGCACCGCGACGTCCGACTGCTTGTTCGTGGACTTACCGACGTGCCGCAGACCCGTGTACGTCTGGATCGTGTCGTACGAGCTGAAGGTGATGTAGTACGTGCCTTCCTTGCTCACGGTGCCGAACATCCCGGGCCCCTCCGCGGGGAACCGGAAGTCCACCGTGAAGCCCAGGGCCTTGCTGTAGAAGTCGAGCATTTTGTCGACGTCGCCGGTGTAGAGGTTCGGCTGCCCGTAACGGGCTGCCGCCGCGACCGTGTCGGCCTTGTCGTTCTTGGCTTCGGCGGCGTTCGAGACGCTGCCCAGGCCGACCATCAGCAGCGTGGACGCGGCGGTCCCCGCAGCCCATCTTCGAGCGTTCAACGACGTCCTCATCGGGTGACTCCTTTTGCTTGTCATGAGCGAAGCTCATTGAGCCAGCAACCAACCCAATCGAACTCGCGTATCGCTCGAGCGGCTCATCGAGCTCATCTCCACCTCTCTTCCAGCGGGCGGCGCGACGGTGTGCACGGCACCCCACCCTGCTACCGCGTCCCGGTGACGCAGAGATTGGAGAGCTCATGCGCGACTCCACCCAGATCCTTGTCATCGGGGGAGGTCCCGCCGGCTCCACGGCGGCCGGACTGCTGGCCAAGGAGGGATTCGAAGTCACGCTGCTGGAACGGGACAGGTTCCCGCGCTACCACATCGGCGAGTCGATCCTGCCCTCCTGCCGGCCGATCCTCGAATACCTCGGTGTGTGGGACAAGGTGAACCGCCACGGCTTCCAGCCGAAGGGCGGTGCCTACTTCTTCTGGGGCCCGGAAGAGTGGGAGGTCAACTTCAGCGGCCTCGGCGCGGACGGCACCAACGCCTGGCAGGTGGTGCGCTCGGAGTTCGACGAGATCCTGCTGCGGCACGCGGCCGAGCTGGGCGTGACGGTGGTGGAGGAGACCACCGTCAAGGAGGTCCACTTCGAGAACGGCCGGCCGGTGGCCGCCAGCTGGGTCGACAGCAAGGACCCGGGCCGCTCCGGCCGCATCGGCTTCGACTACGTGATCGACTGCTCCGGCCGCGCCGGACTGATCGCCGCCCGCCAGCAGAAGAGCCGGAAGTACCACGAGGTGTTCCAGAACGTGGCCGCCTGGACCTACTGGAAGGGCGTCAAGCGGCTCGACCGGGGCCCGGACGGCGCCATCACGGTGGCCTCCGCCCCCGACGGCTGGTTCTGGGTCATCCCGCTGCACGACGGGACCACCAGCGTCGGACTGGTCACCGGACGCGACATCTTCAACGAGAAGAAGCGCGCCATGGGCGGCATCCAGCAGGTCTACGACCAGGTCCTCACCGAGTGCCCGAGGGTGGCGGCACTGGTGGAAGGCGCCGAGCAGGTCGCCGGAATGAAGGTGGAACAGGACTACTCGTACACCGCCGAGAGCTTCTGCGGACCCGGCTATCTGCTCAGCGGCGACGCGGCCTGCTTCCTGGACCCGCTGCTGTCCACCGGCGTCCATCTGGCCACGTACAGCGGGATGCTGAGCGCCGCCGCCCTGTCCAGCGTGCTGCGCGGAGACGTCGCGGAGGACGAGGCCTGGGAGTTCTACCAGACCGTCTACCGGCACGCGTACGAGCGGCTGCTGGTGCTGGTGTCCGTGTTCTACGAGAGCTACCGCGGCAAGGAGCACCACTTCTACAACGCCCAGCGGCTCACGCAGGGCCAGCGCGAGAGCCTCGACCTCCAGGAGGCGTTCAACCGCATCGTCACCGGCATCGCCGACATGGACGACGCGCAGGACGTGTACGCCAGCGTCCACGCCCACCTCAACGGCGCGGAGAGCGGTGACCCCAACCCCCTGGCCAACCTCAACAAGGTCCACGAGCAGAAGCAGGCTCCGATGAACCCGGACAACGCCGTGGGCGGCCTGTACCTGTCCTTCGGGCCCAGCCTGGGCCTGCGGCGAGCGGAAGGAGGGACCGCCTGATGACGAGTCAGTCGAGCCAGGCGAGTCAGTCCACAGTGGTCTCCCCTGAGGACATCACCAAGATCAGCGGCCTGGGCCACAGCTTCACGGTCTCCAAGCTGCTGCTCAGCGCCGTCGAGGTCGGGGTGTTCACCGCCCTGGCCGCCAGCGCCGAAGGGAGCGCGGAGACGGAGGAACTGCGGGCCGCAACCGGCCTGCACGCGCGCTCGGCCACCGACTTCTTCGACGCCCTGGTGGCCCTCGGGCTGCTGGAGAAGAAGGAGGGACGCTACTACAACAGCGCACTGGCCCAAGCGTGCCTGGTGCGCGGCGAGAACTACCGGGGCGGGTTCCTCGACGGGGCCAACTACGTGCTCTACCCCGCCTGGGGACGGCTCACCGAGGCGCTGCGCACCGGCAAGCCCCAGGCCGAGGGCGACTTCGAGGAGATGCTGAACGATCCTCGGGCGCGGCAGGCGTTCCTCACCATGCAGGACGCCCTCAGCTCGCCGCTGGTCCCGCAGCTGCTGGAGGCGGTCGACTTCGGCGAGTTCCGCACCCTGGCCGACATCGGCGGTGCGCGCGGCAACCTCGCCGGGCTCGTCCTCCAGGCGAGGCCCGAGCTGACCGCCCAGGTCTTCGACCGTCCCCAGAACGCCGAACCGTGCGCGGAGCACGCCAAGTCCCTCGGGGTGGACGGCAGGCTGGAGTTCGCCGGCGGCGACTTCTTCGCCGACCCGCTGCCCGCCGCCGACGTGCTCGTCATCGGTCATGTGCTCGCCGACTTCTCGGTCGACGAACGCAAGCAGCTGGTGGCGAAGGCGTTCGAGGCGGTCAGCCCGGGTGGCGCGCTGCTGGTGTACGACCCGATGCCGGGCGACGAACCCCACCTGCCCGCGCTGGTGTCCAGCCTGCACATGCTGGTGATGACTCCGGCCGGGGCGGGCTATCACCCCGGCGACTGCGAACAGTGGATGCGTGTGGCCGGGTTCACCGAGGTCACCCGCCATCCGCTGCTGCTCGGCAACACGCTGCTCGTCGCCCGTAAGCCCGCCTGAGGGAAGGGAGCCCGCCATGGAGATAGGAGTGGGGCTGCCCACCACGGTCCCGGACATCGACGGGAACCGGCTCACCACCTGGGCCAGACAGGCCGAGGACCACGGCTTCGCCAGCCTGGGTGTGCTGGACCGGCTGGTGTACGACAACTACGAGTCGCTGACCTCGCTCGCCGCCGCCGCCGCGGTGACCGAGCGGATCCGGCTGGTCTCCAGCATCCTGATCGCCGCGTACCGGCCGGGCACGGCGGTCCTCGCCAAGCAGGCGGCGACCGTCCACGCCCTGTCCGACGGGCGGCTGACGCTGGGAGTGGCGGCCGGTGGCAGGGAGGACGACTTCCAGGCCACCGGGGCACGTTACCGGGACCGCGGCCGCCGGCTGGACGACATGGTCACCGAGATGAAGGCCATCTGGGCGGGCAAGGGGCCGGTGCCCGGCATCGGTCCGTCGTTCCCGGACGGCAACGCTCCCGAGCTGATCGTGGGCGGACACACGCCGGCCGCGATGGCCAGGGCCGCCCGGCACGCGGACGGCTGGATCGCGGGCGGCAGTTCGGCCACCGGGTACGCGGAACTGGCCGACCGGGCCCGCCAGGCCTGGCGGACGGAGGGACGCGCGGAGAAGCCCAGGCTGGTCGCTCTGACGTACGCGTGCCTGGGCCCCGACTCCCGTGCGGTGGCCGAGCGTTATCTGCGGGCGTACTACGCGTTCATCGGCCCCAAGGCCGAGATGGCGGCCAAGGCCGTCATCATCGGTGCGGAGAGTCTGCGGGACACTGTCTCGGCCTACGCGGAGTCGGGCTGCGACGAACTGCTGATCTTCCCGTGCACGGCGGACCCAGGCCAGCTGGAGCTTCTCGCGGAGGCAGCCCTGCGCTGACTCACACTCCCCGGCACGAGCCGGGCGGATCGGCCTCGGGGGCCGGTTCGCCCGGCTCGGTGTGCGTGGGGCGCCACAACTTCCTTGGAGCACATCCACTCGCCTACCTTGCCGGCAGGAGCAACGGGGTCCGGCTCCCGGAACGGGTCAAGTGACCGCCGTGGGGGACCTGCTCGTGGGGCGCACGCGCGGTGCCCTTTCCGGGGGGCCGGATCACGCGGGGATCGCCTGTTACAGGGGCAGGGAGAGCTGGCGTCGGGAGGTGATTCCGAGCTTCTGGAACACCTTGCGCAGGTGGTACTCGACGGTGCCGGCGGTGATGAACAGGCGTCTGCTGGAGGCGTCTGCGACGGCGCGGCTGAGCGAGGACCGGGAGACGTGCATCTCCGCGGGGCCGTGGTGAAGCTCGCGGCCAGGGCGACGGCCGTGTACGCCGTCAGGTGTCGCAAGGCGGTGGCCTCCACGGCCGACGAGTGCAGGGCTCGCCCGCGTCGATTGATGCGTTCATCACATGAATAGATCTCGGTTTGATGCTGGACACCGATCCGGTGGTGCTTCGAGACTCTCGCGTAACACCTCGGCTTGCCCTCGCCCGACTCCGCCCCGCCGTCGAGGGCCAGTCTCCGAGAAAGCAGCGGCGCCATGCTGGCAGCTCTGGGCTTCGCCACGATCGCCGTCCTCCTGCTGGTCACCATGACCAAAAGGGCCTCGGTACTGGTCGCGCTGATCCTGCTTCCGGTGCTGGGGGCGCTCATCGGCGGCTTCGCGGACGATCCGGGCGAGTGCATATGAATCGTCGAGCATTCGTTGAAGAGGAGCCCGCATGGAGTTCACTCGGACATCGGTACGACGTCGCAGGAAAGGCCGGTTGCGCCGCACCGGCCTGATCGCGGGAGCGAGCGCGATGCTCCTTGCCGCAGGCACGGCCGTGGCCCCCGGCGCCTCGGGCGCGGGTGACGCCCGGGGCACCGGCACCGTGTCTCCCCGCGTCGCCGCCCTCATCGCGAGGATGTCGCTGGACGAGAAGTTGTCCTTCGTCCATGGAGGCACCGATCCCCGCAAACTCGGCCAGGCCGGATACATCCCCGGGGTTCCCCGCCTCGGCATCCCCGAACTGCGGCTCACCGACGGACCGGCGGGCGTCCGGGTCAACGCGCACGCCACCGCGATGCCGGCGCCGGTCGCGCTCGCCTCGTCCTTCGACGACCGACTGGCCCGTACGTTCGGCCAGGTCATCGGACGCGACGGCCGTGCGCTCGGCCAGGACGTGCTGCTCTCCCCGATGACGAACATCATCCGGGTGCCGTACGCGGGGCGGAACTTCGAGACCTTCAGCGAGGACCCGCTGCTCAGCTCCCGCATGGTGTCCGGCGAGATCGCGGGCGTGCAGAGCCAGGGCCTGATCGCCACAGTCAAGCACTACGCGGAGAACAACCAGGAAGACAACCGCATGGGGGTGAACGTCAACGTCGACGAACAGACCCTGCGTCAGATCGAGCTGCCCGCCTTCGAGGCCGCCGTCAAGGCCGGCGCCGGTGCGGTGATGTGCTCGTACAACTCGGTGAACGGCGAGCACGGCTGCGGCAGCGACGAACTGCTCGACTCGATCCTCAAAGAGCAGTGGGGCTTTAAGGGCTGGGTCATGTCGGACTGGGGTGCGACCCACGCGACGAGCGACATCGTGAACGGCCTCGACCAGGAGATGCCGAGCGGCGTCTTTCTGGGCGACGGACTGAAGACCGCGATCACGAACGGCACCATTCCGGTCTCGGAGCTGAACGACGCGGTCGCCCGCATCCTGGGCCAGATGAAGAAATTCGGTCTCCTCGACGGCGCTGTGGGCCGACGGCCCGCACGCGACCCGAAGGGCGGCGCCCAGATCGCGCAGAAGGTGGCCGAGTCCGGCTCCGTCCTGCTGAAGAACACCGGCAGGGCGCTTCCGCTGACCGGCAAGGACACCAGCATCGGACTCATCGGTCCGACGGCGAAGACGCCGAAGGTCACCGGCGGCGGCAGTTCCTACGTCGTACCGGACTCCGCGTCCTCGCCGCTGGCCACCATCACGCGGCGGGCCGGCCGGAATGCCAGGGTGCGCTACGCCGCCGGAGGCGACAACACCGGCGCCCCCATTCCCGCGACGGCCCTCAACCCCGCCCTGGCGGTCGGCTCGGACGGCACGATCCCCGTCACACCGGCCGCCTCCTTCAACTACAGCGGCACCCTCACCGTGCCGGCCGACGGCGACTACTCCTTCGTCTACGACCTTCCCGCGGCGTACGGCACGCTGAAGATCGACGGCAAGAGCGTCATCACCGGCTTCCTGGGTTCCAGCACCGCCAACGTGCACCTGACGGCGGGAACGCACGGCATCGCGGCCGGCGCCTCCGCGATCCAGGGCGCACCGACCAAGATCCGGCTGAACTGGGTCACCCCGCAGGCCGCGCGGGCCGCCCGGGAGCAGGCCGTGGCCCTGGCCCGTCAGGTGAAGACCCCCATCGTCTTCGCCTACGACGACGGTACCGAGGGCTTCGACCGGAAGAACCTCTCCCTGCCGGCCGACCAGAACGGGCTCATCTCCGCCGTCGCCGACGCCAACCCGAACACGATCGTCGTCCTCAACACAGGATCGTCGGTCACCATGCCATGGCTGCCCAAGGTCAAGGCGGTGCTCGACACGTACTACCCCGGGGAAAACGGGGCCGAGGCCACCGCCCGGCTGCTCTACGGCGACGTGAACCCGTCGGGCAAGACCACCCAGACCTTCCCCGCGAGCGAGTCCGCCACACCGGTCGCCGGCGACCCGCTCAGGTACCCGGGAGTGGACAACCAGGAGAACTACTCCGAGGGCGTCTACGTGGGCTACCGCTGGTACGACAAGGAGAAGGCCGCCCCGCTGTTCCCCTTCGGCCACGGCCTGTCGTACACCTCCTTCGCCTACCGGGACCTCGCGGTACGGCAGAGTCACGGCGGGGTGACCGTCTCGTTCACCCTGAAGAACACCGGCACCCGTGACGGCGACGAGGTCGCCCAGGTCTACGTCGGTGCGAGCCCGAAGACCACCGCGCCGCAGGCGGTGCGCTCGCTCGGCGGCTACGAGAAGGTGCATCTGCGCGCCGGTGAGTCGAAGACCGTACGCATCCGGGTCGACGCCCAGCAGTTGAAGTACTGGAACACGTCCTCCCACGCCTGGGTGCTCGGCACCGGGCACCGGGAGGTGTGGGTCGGCTCCTCGTCGCGGACGCTCCCCCTGCACGGCGGGGTCGACGTCGCGCACTGACCGCACGGCTCGCACCGTCAACCGGGTGCCGAGCCGCGTCTGATGCCGGGCCCGTCCAGGCCCGGCTCCCTCCCCCCACCACCAAGGGTGCCGGCCGCGCCGCCGCGGCCGGCACCCGGCCAGAGAGGTTCTCATCCATGACTGCCAGCAGAATCCGTACTGTCCTGGGCGGCGCGTTGGTCATGTCCCTCGCCGTCGTCGGGCTGCTGCCCGCGACGGCTTCCGCGAGTGCGCCGACCGTGGTGCCCACCGACAAGGGCGCTGTGCGCGGCGCCACCTCGAAGGGCGTCGAGAGGTTCCTCGGCATCCCCTACGCGGCGGCGCCCACCGGCTCCCTGCGCTGGAAGCCGCCGAGGCCCGCAGCGCGGTGGACCGGCGTCCGGGAGGCGGCCGGTTTCGGCAATCCCTGTCCCGTACTGCCCAGCGGCAACGGACCACGCAGCGAGACGGAGGACTGCCTCGACGTCAACGTGTGGCGGCCGTCGGGCGTACGGGGCGGCGCCCGCCTTCCGGTGCACGTCTTCATTCACGGCGGTGGCCTGACCAACGGCAGCGGCTCGCAGAACGACGAGTCGAAGCTCGTCAAGGAAACGGGTGTCATCGGCGTCTCGCTCAACTACCGACTCGGCGCCTTCGGCTTCCTCGGCCTGCCCGCCCTCACCGAGGAGGGCGGCGAGTCCGGCAACTACGGGTTCATGGACCAGCAGGCCGCGCTGCGCTGGGTGCAGCGCAACATCGCCGCCTTCGGCGGTAACCCCGGTAAGGTCACCATCGACGGCGAGTCCGCGGGCGGCTGGTCCATCTGCGGTCATCTGGTGTCGCCGGGCTCGCGCGGGCTGTTCACCCGCGCCATGATCCAGAGCGGCTCCTGTCCCAGCGGGCCGCAGGCCCCGGCGGAGGCCGCGGGGACGGCGTTTGCCCGGCAGGCGGGCTGTGACGGCACGGCTCAGCCGGCCGTCCTCGACTGTCTGCGGTCGGCTCCGGTGGGTACGCTCCTCGACGCGAGCCGGACCTTCTCGGCCGGCTTCGTGGACGGGACTCCGACGTTCCCGACCCGAGTGGGCGAGGCGCTGGCCAGCGGGGGGTTCGCCCGCGTGCCCGTGGTCGTCGGCGCCACCCGTGACGAGGGCCGCACCTTCGCCGCGGGCTACATAGGCGCGGGCAAGGAGGTCTACCTCGCCTTCGTCCAGGGCATCGCCGGCGCCCGGGCCGACGAGGTCCTCGCCCGTTACCCCTGGCCCGATACGTCCGACCGGTACACCGCGGCGTACCTCATCGGCGGGATCATGACCGACTCGGGGATGATCTCGGGGATCGGCGGGTGCGGACTCCGCTCGCTCGCCCGGACCTTCGCGCGGTACACCCCCACCTATGCGTACGAGTTCGACCACCGGACCGGCCCTGGCCTGACGCAGATCCCCGGCTACGTATGGGGGGCCGGCCACGCCGCGGAACTCGCCTACATCTGGCCCAGCTTCAACAACGGCACACCCATCGCCCCGCTGTTCAACGCCGACGAGCGCCGGCTCGCCCGCGAGATGACACGGTACTGGGGCGCGTTCACGAAGACCGGCCGGCCTGCCGTCGCCCGGCAGACGAGTTGGCCCGGCTATCACAGCGGCAACGGCCTGATGCTGTCGCTGCGGGCGGGGGGCAGGAGTGCCCTGATCGACGACGACCGGTACTCGACGGAACACCAGTGCGCGTTCTGGGAGACGATGCCGGGCGCACAGCACTCCTGAGCCCGGATCCACCGGCTTGATGCCTGTGGATAGTTCTTCCGGAAACGAGGAAGTGCCTTGTGAACTGCGATGATGGGGTTTCTCCAGGACCACATCAGGCACGATCGGCAAGGCACTTCCGACATGCGGTCTTCCCATGTTGCGGCGGCGGTCTCATCCGCGTTCGACGATCCGAACGTGGTCGCGTACGGCGGGCTGGAGCCGGTGGTGCGGCTGGCCGAGCGGCGCGGCCTGCCCGCGCTGACCGACGAGTTGGTACGGCTGCCGGTCTCGAAGGACGGCACCGGCGCCTTCCCGGCGGCGAAACTGATGTCGCTGGTGAGCGGCATGGTCGCGGGCGCCGACAGCATCGATGACATGGACCGGTTGCGGCACGGCGCGTCCCCGCCGCCCGCCGCCTACCGCATGGCCCACTGCTGATTGCTGCCGCCATGGCAGGCCCACAGCGCAAGCTTCGTGCCGTTGGTGGTGCCGTTGTTGTAGGCGTCCAGGCACATTCCGGACTGGACGCCGCTGATCGTGCCGTCGGCGTTCACGTTCCATTGCTGGTTGGTCTGGCCGTTGCAGTCCCAGACCACGGCCGCCGTGCCGTTGGTGGTGCCGTTGTTGTAGGCGTCCAGGCACTTGTTGCCGTAGATCATCAGCTGCTTGCTCGCGGTGTACGTCCATTGCTGGTTGGCCTGCCCGTTGCAGTCCCACAGCTGCGCCTGGGTGCCGTTGGTGGTTGAGGAGTTGTTGATGTCCGCGCAGCGGCCGGACTGGCCGCCGACGATCTGCTTCGCGCCGGCCGTACTGGCGTCGGTGCCGGTCACGGTGAGCAGGACGGCCTGGCCCGCCGGGACGCTGGTTGCGTAGCTGCCGGTGAAGGTGCCCCGGTCGGTGGCGGCCCACAGGTCGCGTACCGAAGCTGCGCCGGTCAGGCCGAGGTTGGTCCAGTTGGCAGTGATCGTGGCCGCCGAGCCGGTGCGGTTGAGCAGGACCACCGCACGTCGGCCGCTGCCGGACAGGGTCTTGCTGTAGACCTGCAGCCCGCTTTGGTCCTCGGAGACTTTCACGCCCTGCTGGCCGCGGGCGTCCTGGTCGACAGCGATCACTTCCGGGTTGGTCAGCACACTGCGCGTGTCGCTGTTCATCGTGGCCAGGTTGTTGCCCGCCAACAGCGGGGCGCCGGAGACGGCCCACAGGCTCAGGTGGGTGCGGTTCTGTGCCGCGGTGAACCCGGCCATTCCCACGACCAGCATGTCCGGATCGTTGTAGTGGCCCGGGCTCTGGGCGCTCGGATGCTGTGCCGCATCGAAATTGGACAGCACACGGGTCATCGACGCGTTTTCGCCGAAGAAGATGATGTCGCCACTGGTGCGCCACAGGTTGGACATGCCCGGTGCCCAGTTCCACGGGCTCTGGCTGCCCCACTCGCACACCGACAGCACCATCGATCGGCCGGTTGTCGCGGTGGCGCGACTGATCGAGTCGCTGATTGCCTGGTAGGTGCTCTGTGCGTTCAGCCCCTCGGCGTTGCCGCCGCACCAGTCGACCTTGACGTAGTCGAAGCCCCACTGGGAGAACTGGAGGAAGTCCTGATCGTAGTGGCCCTCGCTGCCGCTGCCCGGCGCCGCCGGACGGCCGGTGGGATAGTAGTAGCCGCAGCCGTCGCGGCCGGCGTCGGTGTAGATCCCGGCTTTGAGGCCTTTGCTGTGGATGTAGTCGGCGATGGCCTTCATCCCGCCGGGCCACTCGGCGGGATCCACCGTGATGTTGCCGGAGGAGTCGCGGGTTCCCTGCCACCAGCCCTCGTCGATGTTGATGTACTTGTAGCCGGCGTCCTTCATCCCCGAAGCAACTATGGCGTCGGTCTGCGACTTGATGACGTTGTAGTTGATCTGCGCGGCGAAGCTGTTCCACGACGCCCAACCCATCGGCGGCGTACTGATCGACGCGACCGTCTGGACAGCAGCCTGTGCCGGACCGCTCGTTGCCGCGTTGCCTGCCAGTACACCAAGGAGCAACGTGGCAGCGGCCCCCAGACGGGCCAACCGCGTGCGGCCCGGTCCACGGGTCGGCCGACGGACGGTGACCGCATCCGGCGTGCGCGACCCTGCCACGCCGAGGGGCGGAGCTGGTGCCCGGCGCTTCGCACCGGCCCAACGGCATGCCCATACGCGCACGTTCATGTGATCTCCCAGCTCCGCATTGAGCAAGATCTATTCATTGTTAGCGCTAACATTTCATGACGCCGGGATCATGCCCATGGCGGGATATATCCGAGAAGCTTCGGCACGAAGACACTTCCGTACCATCCATGCACTGTCAAGAAGTACGACAGTTGCTGCGGCGAGGCCGGCGGAGTGAGGTGACCTCCGGGTGGGTCATGCTGGAAGGAGCCTGCCGTGAAGACCGGGATCGCTTCATCCTGAAGTTGCTGGTCGCGGGTGCGCCCGCCGGGAATGGCATCCGCGCAGGCCAGGGGCCTGATTGGGCACTTCCCCAGCCCAGTGGATATTGAACGTGCTCAACTCGCAGTCGAGGAGCCATCTCCGCGAAGGGCACCCCGAGGGGCTGCCCATCAGTGCGGTGGGAACGCGGGCTCCAAGCCCTGCATGCCTGCACCGCACCGCACCGCACGCGCACGCCCGACCTCCCGCACCTTCATCACCGCCACCGGACTGCGCCTCGGCAACTGGGTCGGGACCCACCAGAACAACTACCGGCGAGGGCGAATTTCCCTAGAACGGACCAAGGCGCTGGAAGCGCTGCCCGGCTGGAACTGGAACGGGCCCCGCAGTTGGACCAACTGACCTCCTTTTCACTGAAGCTCCTCCGCTCGCGCGACCAGTCGGCGCGCCGACTGCGCGATGAACGCCGAGTTCGAGGCCCTCGCGATCCGATGCCGAGCACCCGAGCAGCACACGAGTCCTGTCGGCACCCGACAGTCCGATCGACCGCCGCACAAATCATTGGAAGAAGGGCGGATCCACACGTCGGCCAGGGTCAGCAACAGCCCCTGATGGAGTGTCACGCACAGCCGTCCACCGGCTGTCCACCGGGACTCTTCGCGCGAACGCGACCAATCCCCCCATGACCAAAAAGGCCAGGACCGCTGCCGCGGCCTACCGGTCCGACGGGCCCAGCGGGAACTGCAGCACGCAGACGGTGGCCAGTTGGGCGGGCAATTCCGTAGGGACGAGTTGTTAGCGCTAACAATTCACCGTCGGTGCCGCTCACAGACGGACCAAGGAGATCGCACGTGATCATTTCGGGATGGATGCGCCACGCTCGGCGCACCCTGATGGCGACGGGGGCGACTCTCGCCCTTGCCGCCGGCGCACTGGTCGGCACCGCCACCACCTCGCAGGCGGCCACCCAGCAGGCGTGTGACATCTACGCCGCGGGCGGCACCCCCTGCGTGGCCGCGCACTCGACCACCCGCGCGCTGTACGCGGCGTACAACGGCACTCTGTACCAGGTGCGACGCGCCTCGGACAACGCGACCACGAACATCGGCCTGCTCGCCGCCGGCGGCTACACCACCACCGCCACCACCCCCATCCCCCGGGCTCGCGGATCTCGCTGCAGGCCACGACCTCCTGCTGCACCGGCGACTACATCCGCCACGACGACGCCGACACCAAGGTCGTCGTCTCCCCCGTCGACTCCTCCGGCCCCGCCACCGTCAAGGCCGACGCCACCTGGATCGTCCGGGCCGGCCTGGCCAACAGCACCTGCCTCTCCTTCGAGTCCGCCAACAACTCCGGGCAGTACCTGCGGCACGCGGGCTTCCAGCTCTACCTGAACGCCAACGACAACAGCTCCCTGTTCGCCCAGGACGCCACGTTCTGCCCGAAGACCGGGCAGAACGGCCAGGGCTACTCCTTCCAGTCCCTCAACTACCCCGACAAGTACCTGCGCCACTACAGCTACACCCTCTACGCCGCCTCCAACGGCGGCTCCAACCCCTGGGACAGCGCCGCCTTCTGGACCGACGACACCAGCTGGCTCGTCGCCCAGCTCTGGAG
>NZ_LGDW01000458.1 GCF_001280005.1 Streptomyces sp. NRRL WC-3618
ACCCTCACCTCACCCCCAAGCCCTCACCTCACCCCCCAAAACCCGCGGAGCGCCCCGTACAGTTCGAACATGACCGATCCGAACGCCACTTCGCGTCCCACTCAGGCCGTGGTCCTCGCCGGCGGCCAGGGCTCCCGGCTGCGCCCCTACACCGACGACCGGCCGAAGCCGATGGTCGAGATCCCCGGCACGGGGACGCCGATCATCGGCCATCAGCTTGTCTGGCTCGCCGAAGAGGGCGTGACGGACGTCGTCGTCAGCTGTGGACACCTCGCCGAGGTGCTGCAGAAGTGGCTCGCGACCGCCGACCTGCCACTGAACGTGTCGACGGTCGTCGAGACCGAACCTCTCGGCCGTGGCGGCGGCCTGAGGTACGCCGCCGCACATCTTCCCGCCCCTGACCAGCCCTGGTACGCCACCAACGGGGACATCTGGACCCGTTTCTCGCTGCGTGACATGGCCGACTTCCACACCGAGCGGGACGCCGTGGCGACCCTCGCCCTGGCCCGTCCGCGGCTGCCGTGGGGCGCCGTGCAGACGGACGGGTTCGGTCACATCACGGACTTCATAGAGTCCCCTCCGTCGCCCTTCGAGATCAACGCGGGCGTGTACGTCTTCTCCTCCGAGTTCGCCGCCCTCCTCCCGGAGCGGGGCGACCACGAACGTACGACGTTCCCTCATCTGGCCCGCGAACTGCGGCTGGCCGGCTTCCCGATCCCGCACGGTGCCTACTGGCGTGCCATCGACACCGCGAAGGACCTCACCGAGGCCGCGAAGGAGCTTGCGGCGCTGGGCCGTTGAGGCGGCGTACGTCGAAAGCTTTTGTCCGTACGTGAAGGAAACGGGGTCCCGCGCTGTCACAGCGCGGGACCCCGTTCACGTAACTGCCTGCCGCTAGCCCAGGAGGCCGCCGACCAGTCCCGGCTGGCCCGTGGAGGAGCCGCCGGTGCTGCCGTCGCCGGTACCGCTGGTGCTGCCGCCCGTGGAGCCTCCGTCGGTGCCGCCGGGGGTGCCCGTGCTGCCGCCCGAGGAGGACGGTCCGGCGGTGGTGGTGCTGGGTGCCTGCTGGACCGGGGTGGTCTGCTGCGGCGGGGCCTGGCCGGCGCTGCGCTGGGTCTGGCTGGGCCGGCTTCCGGTGACGCTGCCGCTCTCGCGGGCCTCCTCGGGGGTGGTGGCGCCGCCGGTCGCGGGAGAGGCCGAAGTGGCGCTCTGCGTCGGTGACTTGGTGGCCGCCGAGGGACTCTTGGAGGCGCGGTGTTCGCGGGACTGCTCGGGGAGCGGGGAGCCGGGGAGTTCGTTGCGCGGGGCCTCTCCGGGGCCGGGGACGACCACGCGGTCGGCGTCACGGACGGCGCCGCCGAGGAGCGAGCCGATGAGGAGCGTGAGCCCGATGACGACGGCCGTGACGAGGGCGCCGCGGCGCAGGACGTAGGCGCGCAGCTCCCAGATGTCCGTACGGGGTCCGAGCCGGCGCCAGGCGCTGCCGGCGAGGCGGCCGTCGATGGAGTAGACGGGGGCGCCGGCGATGATCAGCGGCGACCAGGCCGCCAGGTAGATGATGTCGGGGGCGTCGTAGACGGGGACGCTCTTCCAGCTGACGGTGAGGAGCAGCGCGGCGGAGAGCAGGGCGCCGCCGACCGCGGCGACCCGCTGCCACAGGCCCAGGACCGTGAGGACTCCCACGATGACCTGGAGGAAGGCGATGACGAGTCCGGAGCCTACGGGGTGCTGGAGGGCGAACTGCCGCAGTGGTTCGGCGACTTCCCAGGGGTGCAGGGTGTTGAGCCACTTCACCATGGAGCCGCGTTTGCCGCCGTCGAAGTAGACGGGGTCGCAGAGCTTGCCCATGCCGGCGTAGATGGAGATGAAGCCGAGGAAGATGCGCAGCGGGAGCAGGACGACGCCGAGGTTCATCCGGCGGCCGGGGTAATAGGCGTGCCGGACGGGGTCGTTGGTGTGGCGTTTGCCGCCGGTGCGCCGTCCGTCGGCGTCCCGCTCGTGGGCTTCGTCGCCCTCGTAGCCGAACTCGTCGTCGCCGTAGCCGTGTTGGCCGTACCTGGAGTCGCCGTACCCGGAGTCGCCATATCCGGCTTCCTCGTATGCGCTGCCGCTGGTGCGCATGTGGGGGAGCAGGCGGCCGGGGTCGGAGCCGTGGGTGCGTTGGCTGCCGACGATCGGGGTCTCGACGGTCTGGTCGAGGGTGCTGCCGGCGTAGTCGAGTTCACCGTCGGCAGGGCCGATGCGGGGGATGACCTGGGTCGCTCCGGCGTCGCCGGCCGGCGGCTGCTCGCCGTGGCGCACGCTGGAGCCCCGTACGGCCTGGAGCAGGCGGTGTGCGCCGGTGTCGTCGGGCGCCGACCTGCCGCTCCAGACGACGGGTGCCCGGCGTCGGACGGCCGTGGCGCCGCCGGCGCCGACGACGGGGACGCGCGTCGTGTCCTGGGAGGCGCCGAGGTGCCGGGCGACGCGGGACGACGGTGCCGCCCGCCGGGTCGAGGCCCCCAACTGCACGCGGAAGCTCGCATGGTTGACGATGACCTGCGCCGGATCGCTCGGCACCTTCACCATGCTCAGCGCGGGAGCGTCGTCGTATCCCGACGAGCGGTCCCCCGTGGGTGTGCGGGGTGTTCTGGTGTCCACACTCATCTAACCGAGTGACGTGACGTTAGGACACTGCCTTTGACTTGGCGGATGTGTCCGGACCGCGTCAAGGTCACGTCACCCGCCGGGAATCCCCCGTACGGGTGACGGCGTGCACGCGTGTTCAGGCGCGGCGGCGGGCCGCTTCGTAGAGCACGATCCCGGCCGCGACACCGGCGTTGAGGGACTCGGTTCCACCGGGCATCGGGATCCGGACGAGGTGGTCGCAGGTCTCCCCGACGAGCCGGGACAGCCCCTTGCCCTCGCTGCCGACGACGATGACGACGGGTCCGCCGAGGGCGGGCAGGTCGCCGAGCTCCGCTTCCCCGTCGGCGGCGAGACCGACGACGACGATGCCGGCCTTCTGGTACGCCTCCAGGGTGCGCGTCAGATTGGTGGCGCGGGCGACGGGCGTACGGGCGGCCGCGCCGGCGGAGGTCTTCCAGGCGCCGGCGGTCATACCGGCGGCGCGCCGCTCGGGCACGACGACCCCGTGGCCGCCGAAGGCGGAGACGGAGCGGACGACGGCGCCGAGGTTGCGCGGGTCGGTGACACCGTCGAGGACGACGATGAGGGGGTCGGCGCCGTTGTCGTAGGCGGCGTTGGCGAGGTCCTCGGGGTGCGCGTACTCGTACGGCGGGACCTGGAGGACGAGGCCCTGATGGTTGAGGCCGTTGGTCATCCGGTCGAGCTCGGGACGGGGCGCTTCCATGAGGTGGATGCCGCCGCGCTCACCGGCGAGCTGGAGCGCCTCGCGTACCCGCTCGTCGTTGTCGATGAACTGCTGGACGTAGAGCATGGACGCGGGCACGCCTTCGCGCAGCGCCTCCACGACCGAGTTGCGTCCGACGACGAGTTCGGACGAGGTCCGTCCGCCGCGCCCCTTGGGCGCGGGCCGCCGCTGGAGCTGCTTGGCCTTGGCCCCGGCAATACGGTTCTTCTTGTGCCCCTTGCGCGCCTCGGCGGGCGGCGTCGGGCCCTTGCCTTCGAGCCCCCGGCGCCGCTGGCCGCCACTGCCGACCTGCGCGCCCTTCTTGCCGGACATGCGGCGGTTGTTAGCGGCCATGACCTACCTGTCTGTGTGAAGGCGTGCGTGTGTACGTCTACGAGTGTGCCGCCCGGAGACCCGAGCGGCACAATCGATCAAGGAGATGCGGGTATTTGTGCGGAAATGGTCAGCGCGGGCCGAGGGTCCAGCGCGGCCCCTGCGGACCGTCCTCGATGACGAGGCCCGACTGGTTGAGCTGATCGCGGATGGCGTCGGCGGTGCCCCAGTCCTTCCGTCCGCGCGCGGCCTCACGCTGGTCGAGGACGAGTCGTACGAGGCTGTCGACGACCCCGTGGAGGTCTTCGCCCCGGTCGGCGCCGTCCCCGGCCCAGTGCGGGTCGAGGGGGTCGAGGCCGAGGACGCCGAGCATGGCGCGCACCTCGGCGAGGCGGGCGACGGCGGCTTCCTTGTCGTCGGCGGCGAGGGCGGAGTTGCCCTGTCTGACGGTGGTGTGGACGATGGCGAGGGCCTGCGGCACGCCCAGGTCGTCGTCCATGGCCTCGGCGAAGGCGGGCGGCACCTCGGCGGAGGGCTCGACGACGCCCCCGGCCTTCTCGATGACGCGCTGGACGAAGCCTTCGATGCGGGCGAACGCCGACTCGGCCTCGCGCAGGGCGTCTTCGCTGTACTCGATCATCGAGCGGTAGTGCGGGGTGCCGAGGTAGTAGCGCAGGACGATGGGCCGCCAGGCCTTGACCATCTCGCTGACGAGGACGGAGTTGCCGAGGGACTTCGACATCTTCTCGCCGCTCATGGTGACCCAGGCGTTGTGCAGCCAGTACCCGGCGAAGTCGTCGCCGAAGGCCTTGGCCTGGGCGATCTCGTTCTCGTGGTGGGGGAAGATCAGGTCGAGGCCGCCGCCGTGGATGTCGAAGGCGGAACCCAGGTACTTGTGCGCCATGGCGGAGCACTCCAGGTGCCAGCCGGGCCGGCCCCGCCCCCAGGGCGTCTCCCAGCTCGGCTCGCCCGGCTTCACGGCCTTCCACATGGCGAAGTCGCGGGGGTCGCGCTTGCCGGTCTCGCCGTCCCCGGAGGGCTGGAGCAGGTTGTCGAGCTCCTGGTTGGACAGCTGGAGGTACCCGGGGAAGGAGCGTACGTCGAAGTAGACGTTGCCGTCGGCCTCGTACGCGTGCCCGCGCTCGATGAGGCCGCGCATCATCTCGACCATCTCGGTCACGTGCCCGGTGGCACGCGGCTCGTAGGTCGGGGGCAGGCAACCGAGCGCGCCGTAGCCGTCGTTGAAGGCCCGCTCGTTCTCGAAACCGATGGACCACCAGGGGCGGCCCTGGTCGGCGGCCTTCCTGATGATCTTGTCGTCGATGTCGGTGACGTTGCGGATGAACGTGACGTCGTAGCCGCGGTACGTGAACCAGCGGCGCAGGATGTCGAAGTTGAGCCCGGACCGGATGTGCCCGATGTGCGGGGCGGCCTGCACGGTGGCACCACAGAGGTAGATCGAGACACAACCCGGTGTGAGCGGGACGAAGTCACGGATCTGCCGGGCGCTGGTGTCGTACAGGCGAATGGTCACGGGTCCAGGGTAGTGGCCCACACCTGGTGCCCTGCGACCCTCGTGCACAAGGGCCACATATTCGTGACATTGCCGTCCAGGAGCGGGGCCTCCCTGCCTCTCGGCACTCAGCCGGTACGGGCGACCAGTGCCGTGGCCACCGCCATCAGCCCTTCCTCCCGCCCCGGAAACCCGAGCCCGTCCGTCGTCGCGCCGGACACCGACACCGGCGCCCCGACCGCCTCCGACAGCACCTTCTGCGCTTCCTCGCGCCGCTTCCCGATCTTCGGCCGCGGTCCCACCACCTGTACGGCGACGTTGCCGATGGTGAATCCCGCCGCCCGCACGATCCGCGCCGCCTCCGTCAGCAGCGTCACCCCGGACGCCCCGGACCACTCCGGGCGACCGGTGCCGAAGTGCTGGCCCAGGTCGCCGAGGCCGGCCGCCGAGAACAGCGCGTTGCACGCGGCGTGGGCGACGACGTCCGCGTCGGAGTGACCGGCGAGACCTGTTCCCTCGCCCTCCCACTTCAGGCCGGCGCACCACAGTTCCCGGCCCTCTTCGAAAGCGTGGATGTCGGTACCGATGCCGACCTGGGGCAGCACCGGCCCCGGTGCGGTGGGCTCAGAAGCCATGGTTCAGCCTCCTGCGGGCGAGTACCGCTTCGGCGAGCACCAGGTCCAGCGGCCTGGTCACCTTGAACGCCTCCTCGTGTCCGGGCACGACCACGACCGGCAGGCCCAGCTGTTCGACCATGCTCGCGTCGTCGGTGACATTCTCGGTCACCGTCTTGTGGGCCCGCAGCAGCGTGTCGACGGCGAAACCCTGCGGTGTCTGGACCGCGCGGAGCCTCGCCCGCTCCGGCGTCGCCAGTACCGGTTCCGGTTCCCCGGGCGTGGTGGCCGGTTCGACCTCCTTGACGGTGTCGGCGAGCGGCAGCGCGGGAACCACGGCCTGGGCGCCGTCCCGTACGGCCTCGATGACGGCGTCGACGGTGTCCACCGGTACGAGGGGGCGGGCGGCGTCGTGCACGAGGACGATGTCGATGCCGGGTGGCAGCGCGTCGAGGCCGAGCTTCACCGACTCCTGGCGGGATTCGCCCCCGGGGACGACGACGAAGTCCGTGCGCTCGGGCAGCGCGTGGGCGTCGAGCAGGGTCCTGACCTCGGCGGCGCCGTCCGGCGGGGCCACGACGACGACGAGGGAGACGGCGCGGGACGCGGCCATCGCGCGTACCGCGTGGACGAGCATGGGCGTGCCGTTCAGCGTGCGAAGCGCTTTGGGGGCACCCGGGCCGAGGCGGACGCCCCGGCCGGCGGCCGGAATCACGGCGGCCGTGCGTGCCCCGGGCGGTGTGGGGCGCGATTCGTCAGACATCGGTTCCTGTCAGGTTTGTGTGCCGAGCCCTCGTGGGTATGGCCTGGAGGAGTGCCGGGCGCGAGCCTCGATCGGACCCTTCCGTGACTTCCGGTCGAGTCGGCTCCGGGCCCGGCGCACCAAGTATCAGTCAGTACTTCAGTGCTACTGGCAGACCGCGGAGACACCGCTACCGCGGAGAATCCACTGCCGGTAGGGAATTCGCTGATGGCGCCAGTGGTGCCCCGGATGCGTGACAGGACATCCGGGCACGAACATGCCGCAGCGCCCGGCGACATTGGATACGTCATCGGGCACCGCGGCATTTCTTTGTACTGCTGAGCACTGTGCTGCGCTGAGCATTGTGCTGCTGAGCTGAGGCTGAGTGAGCGGGCCCTTTTCAGAGCCCGTGTTCAGCCCGATTCAGGACGCGAGTACCTCGTCGAGCAGAGCCTCGGCCTTGTCCTCGTTCGTGTTCTCCGCGAGCGCGAGCTCGCTCACCAGGATCTGGCGAGCCTTGGCGAGCATGCGCTTCTCACCGGCGGACAGTCCGCGCTCACGCTCACGACGCCACAGGTCACGCACGACTTCCGCGACCTTGATGACATCGCCGGAGGCGAGCTTCTCCAGATTTGCCTTGTAACGACGCGACCAGTTCGTGGGCTCCTCGGCATACGGAGCGCGCAGGACCTCGAAGACCCGGTCCAGCCCTTCCTGACCGACCACATCACGTACGCCGACGAACTCCGCATTGTCCGCTGGTACACGTACAGTCAGGTCACCCTGGGCGACCTTCAGCACCAAGTAGGTCTTGTCCACGCCTTTGATCTGGCGAGTTTCGATGGCCTCGATCAGCGCGGCCCCGTGATGGGGATAGACCACGGTGTCGCCAACCTTGAACGTCATGTGACAGGTACCCCTTCCGTGGCTATCCAGGGTAACACGGAAACGGCAGCTTCTGAATGGCGTTTTCGCAGGTCAGGGCATATCTCGGGGCTTGACAACTGCAACAGGAACGTGCTTCGGAAGCGCCCGGGAGACGAACGGGAGGGGGGTATTCGCAGGTCGGAGCGGCTCTCCGAACGGAGCGAAACCCAGGCGCCACGCGCGCGCGGAGGCTCCGACGGGCGACCAAACATCCGCTTATGTCCGCTTCCAAGTGTGCTACTTCCGTTACTCCGTTCGATGAGCGGAGGCGGGTGGGAGGCGAATCCGGAATTGATCAAGGGGGTCGGCGATCGAGTGGATGAGCCATGGATGATCAATTTCCCGATGCCGTCCATTCCTTCACAGCTTCCATCCCTGGTTCCTTCACCCGTTCCTTCGCTCCTTCCTTCACTGGAGATTTTCCGGACGGGGTCTTCTGTTTGTCGGCGGCACTTATGTGAATGCCGGACCGCCGTGCCCCGGAAGGGGTCAGAGCGACGACCGGGGCGCCCCGGTCGCCCGTAGAGGCGGGTCGGGTGCGGCGGCGCGGGAACGGCTCGGTAACCTGAGGCCGCTGACAGTCACTTAGGGCGGCTTTATCGGGAGCTGCCCGTGCGTTCCAAGGAGTTGCCGCCGCCGTGAGCAGCAGCCTTCGACGCGGCGCCCTCGCCGCATCCGCCCTCGCGTTCTCGGTCGCCACGCTCGCCGGGTGCGCGGCCGGAAACGATGCCCAGACGCTGGAGATCAAGCCGGACAACGCGGCCACGACCGTCGGCGACATCAAGCTGCAGAACGTCGTCGTGATCACCCAGCCGGCGCGGGAGTCGACCGGCCCGGCCACCGTGTCGGCGGCCGTGTTCAACACCGGCACCACCGCCCAGACGCTTGAGTCGATCACCATCCCCGGCACCGGCAAGACCGCCGAGCTGAAGCCTGCCAAGGGCAAGGACCTGAGCGTCCCGGCCGGCGGCTCGCTCATCCTCGGCGGCGCGGGCAACGCCTCCGCCGTGGTGCCCAGCAGCAGCGAGGCGGTCAAGGACGGCAACGCGCAGAAGGTCACCTTCACCTTCAGCAAGACCGGTGACGTGAGCCTGCGCGCGTTCGTCGTCCCGGCGGAGAGCTTCTACTCCTCGTGGGGCCCGACCGAGGGTGCGGAGACGCCGGCCACCACCCCCTCGCCGTCCGCGCCCGCCTCCGGCGCGCCTGCCGCGTCCGGTTCGCCGAGCCCGTCCGGTGCGGCCGGTACGCCCGCCGCCGGCGCCACGCCGAGCACCTCGGCGACGGCCGGTCAGTAACCCCGTACTCAGTAATCGCGTACGCCGAAGGGCGGCACCTCTTCAGGAGGTGCCGCCCTTCGGCGTACGCGCGCGTGTGCGGGTCGGTTTACGGCTCGAACTTGTAGCCGAGGCCGCGGACGGTGACCAGGTATCTCGGCGCGCCCGGGTCCGGCTCGATCTTGGCGCGCAGGCGCTTGACGTGGACGTCGAGGGTCTTGGTGTCACCGACGTAGTCGGCGCCCCAGACCCGGTCGATGAGCTGCATACGGGTCAGCACGCGGCCGGCGTTGCGCAGCAGCATCTCCAGCAGGTCGAACTCCTTGAGCGGGAGGTCGACCTTGTCGCCGGCGACGGTGACCACGTGGCGGTCGACGTCCATACGGACCGGGCCGGCCTCCAGCGCGGCCGGGGTGACCTCCTCGGGCTCGCCGCGGCGGCGCAGGACGGCGCGGATGCGGGCGACCAGTTCGCGGGAGGAGAAGGGCTTGGTGACGTAGTCGTCGGCCCCTATCTCCAGGCCGACGACCTTGTCGATCTCGCTGTCCTTGGCGGTGACCATGATCACCGGGACGTTGGACTTGACGCGCAGCTGACGGCAGACCTCGGTGCCGGGCAGGCCCGGCAGCATCAGGTCGAGCAGGACGAGGTCGGCGCCGTTGCGCTCGAACTCGTCGAGGCCGTCGGGGCCGGTGGCCGCGATGGCGACCTCGAAGCCCTCCTTGCGGAGCATGTACGAAAGGGCGTCGGAGAAGGATTCCTCATCCTCGACGACGAGCACTCGGGTCACGGATGGACCTCCGGGGCGTGAAGCGGATCGTAAGGGGATGTACCGGTGGTCCGGTCGGCCACTTCGCCGGGGTCGGACGGTCCGTCCCCGGCTTCGGGGTCGGAGTCTGGGAGTGACTCGGGGTGGGAGTCATGGTCGTACACGTGCGGCCGGTTCGCACGGGCTCGGCGGCCGGTGCCCGCCTCCGGCAGCCGCAGGGTGAACGTGGAGCCCTGGCCCTCGGAGCTCCACACCGTGACCTCCCCGCCGTGCGAGGCGGCCACGTGCTTGACGATCGCGAGCCCCAGGCCCGTACCGCCGGTGGCGCGGGAGCGGGCCGGGTCGACGCGGTAGAAGCGCTCGAAGATGCGCTCCTTGTCCTTGTCGGAGATGCCTATGCCCTGGTCGGTCACGGCGACCTCGATCAGGTCCCCGCCCGGCGAGTTCACCCGGCGGGCCGCTATGCCGACGCGGGTGGCGGCGGGCGAGTAGTTGACGGCGTTCTCGACGAGGTTGCCGAGGGCGGCGGCGAGCTGGCCGCGGTTGCCCCAGACGCGCAGGTCGGCGGTGCCTCCGGCGGCCATGGTGATGTGCTTGGTGCCGGCCTGGTGGCGGCAGCGGTCGACGGCCTCGGCGACGAGTTCGTCGACGCGGACCGGCTCGGCGTCCTCCAGCGGGTCGTCGTTCTGCACCCGGGAGAGGTCGATGAGTTCCTGGACGAGGCTGGTGAGGCGGGTCGCCTCGATCTGCATCCGGCCCGCGAAGCGCTCGACGGCCTCCGGGTCGTCCGAGGCGCCCATGACGGCCTCGGAGAGGAGGGAGAGCGCGCCGGTGGGGGTCTTGAGCTCGTGGCTGACGTTGGCGACGAAGTCGCGGCGTACGGCCTCGATGCGCCGGGCCTCGGTGAGGTCCTCGACGAGGAGGAGCACGAGCCGCGAGCCCAGCGGGGCGACGCGCGCGGAGACCGCGAGGCCCTCGCCGCGGCCGGTGCCGCGTCTGGGGAGGTCCAGCTCGACCTGCCGTATCTCGCCGTCGCGCCGGGTGTCGCGAGCCATCTGGAGCATCGGCTCCACCGAAAGCTTTCCGCCACGGACCAGTCCGAGTGCGTACGCCGCCGAGCTGGCCTTGACGACGGCGTCCGCCTCGTCGAGTACGACGGCCGAGGACCGCAGCACGGACAGCACCGTGTCGACGCCGGGCGGCAGCACGGGGTCGGTGTGCAGGGAGCTACGGGTGGGGCGCTTCTGGTCGCGCTCGCTCCAGCGGAACGCCAGCATGGCGATGACACCGGTGAGCACCCCGGCGATCGCTGCCGCTGCGGCGACTGCCGCGTTCACGTCCATGCGTTCAGGTTAGGCATGGGATACGACCTGGCCACAGCCATCAACGTGCGACCTCCGACACTCGTCGCCCAGAGTTCACCTTGGAGCCAGTATTGATTCATTTGTCGGGGCGGAAAACGACGCGTCCGGGGCCGAACGTGGGAGCGTGGGGGTCACGGGGCCCGCTGTTCGCCCCCGAACGGACGTCAAGAGAGGGACACCTGATGCGTGACGCGTACCACGAGGAACTTGACTCGATCGGCGATAGTCTGGTCGAGATGGCCCGACTTGTCGGGTCGGCGATCGGGCGTGCCACGACGGCGATCCTCGACGCCGATCTGAAGCTGGCCGAGAGCGTCATCGAGGCCGACGCCAAGGTCGACGAGCTCCAGCACGACCTGGAAGGCCGCGCCATAGCGCTGCTGGCCCGCCAGCAGCCGGTGGCGACCGATCTGCGGATCGTCGTCACGTCGCTGCGGATGAGCGCCGACCTCGAGCGCTCCGGCGACCTCGCCCAGCACGTCGCCAAGCTGGCCCGGCTGCGCTTCCCGGACCGCGCGGTCCCGCGCGACCTGCACGCCACGATCCTGGAGATGGGCCAGCTCGCGCAGCGCCTGATGGCGAAGGCGGCCGAGGTCATCATCACCAAGGACGTCGACCTGGCGATGCAGCTGGAGACGGACGACGACGAGATGGACCTCCTGCACCGCACGCTCTTCCGGCACCTGATCGACGAGCGCTGGAAGCACGGCATCGAGACGGCGGTCGACGTCACGCTGCTGGGCCGTTACTACGAGCGCTTCGCGGATCACGCGGTGGCCGTCGCCAAGCGTGTCGTGTTCCTGGTGACCGGAGAGCACGCGGACGAGCTGCAGGCGGACGTTCAGCCCCCCACGGGGGTCGAGGGGGCGTAACTCCCCTGAGGGGCGTGCGGGTTCTGCCGCACGCCCCCGAGGTGTGCGCGAGCCTCTGTGCGCCGTTGATGCGCCCGGCGGGACGGGCATGCAATGGGGAGAAGGCACCAGACAACGAGCAGGCATCCGTCTCCAGGACCAGCTCTCCAGGAGGGCCCGATGGCCGAGACCCCCAGCACGCCCGACCCGACGCGGGAACGCGACACCCAACACCCCGCCGACATCAAGGCCCTTCCCCTGTTCGGCGCCTGCGGTTGTGGCTCCGGCTGCGGGTGCGGCTGCCAGTCGGGCAACCCCTGTCAGTGTGGCTGACGGAGCGTCACCGGAAACGGCGAACAGTTACAGGATTGGCTACGGCAACGACCAAGGACCCTGCCTCCATTGCGGAGGCGGGGTCCTCTTGTGTGAGGTTTGTGCGCGGCGAGGCCCGTTCGTCCCTGTTCAGGAGGGTGCCGGACGCCTTCGATCATTATTGAACGGGCATACACTTCAGAGCAGTTGACGCTCAGACATTGCCCATGCACAACAGTCACGCTGTTGCCATCTCGTTAACCAGCACTTCTTGACGTCACGTGCTGCCGCCGCGTTGGCTTCCCTAACTGTTCTGTATCTGGGTTCGTCATGCTGTTACCCGCCTGGAAGGCACCTGCCGTGAACGCTCGTATCCCCCGTCGGACCGCCGTACGCCGTACCGCCATCGCGGCGACGGCGGCTGCCTCGGCCTTCTCGCTCGCCGCGTGCGGTGTCATGGACGGCGCCGGCGGAAGCAGCGACTCCGCGGCGCCCAAGAAGGGCGACAACATCACGGTGGGGCTCCTCCTGCCCGACAAGAAGACGAAGCGCTTCGAGAAGTTCGACTACCCGCTCTTCAAGAAGCAGGTCCTCACCCTCACCAACGGCAAGGGCAAGGTCCTCTACGCCAACGCCGAGGCGAACGAGAGCAAGCAGACCAAGCAGCTCGAGGAGATGATCGCCGAGAAGGTGGACGTCATCGTGGTGGACGCGATCGACGCCAAGGGCATCGTGCCGGCGATCGAGAAGGCCAAGGACGCCGACATACCGGTCATCGCGTACGACCGGCTCGCGCAGGGCCCGATCGACGCGTACGTCTCCCACGACAACGAGCTCGTCGGCGAGGTACAGGGCCGCTCGATCGTCGAGGCCCTCGGCGGCAAGGCCGCCAGCAGCAAGATCGTCATGATCAACGGCTCGCTCACGGACCCGAACACCGCGCGGTTCGAGACCGGCGCGATGGACGAGCTCAAGGGCAAGGTCCAGATCGCCGCTTCGTACAACACCAAGGACTGGCTGCCCGAGGTCGCCAAGGCCAACATGGAGACGGCGATCAAGACCGTCGGGCTGAGCAACATCGCCGCCGTCTACTCGGCGAACGACGGCATGGCCGGCGCGGCCATCGACGCGCTGAAGGAGGCGGGCGCCTCCAAGATCCCGCCGGTCACCGGGCAGGACGCGGACCTCGCGGCGGTGCAGCGGATCGTCTCCGGCGAGCAGTACATGAGCGTCTACAAGTCGTTCATCCTGGAGGCCAACGACGCCGCGTCCATCGCGGTGGCCAAGGTCCAGGCCCGCTCGATCGAGTTCGACGCGCTGACCCGCGACAGCGTCGACAGCCCCACGACGAAGAAGATCCCGTCGCAGCTGGTACCGGTGGTGGCCCTCACGAAGGACAACATCAAGGACACCGTGATCCAGGACGGCGTGTACACGGTCCAGGACATCTGCACGGCGGAGTACGCGGCGGCCTGTGCGGAGATCGGTCTCAAGTAGACGGCGGCATGACGACCGGCGAGTCGCTCCTCCGGCGCCAGGGCACGGAACTGTCGGACGAGGACTGCTCCACTCTCCACGACCACTGCGGCGCGGGCCGGCAGCACCTGACCGCCGCGGCGACCGCCGCGCTCCCCGACCTGCTGCGGCTCGCCGCAGCTCCCGGCGGGACGCGGGTGTACCTCGTGGACCTGATCGGCACGCTGGCCCAGCAGGCACGGACCGTGCCGCCGGAGGCGGTGGACCCCGGCTGGCCGACGGCCTGGGAGCACCACCGCGCGGAGGCGGAGGCACTGCTTGCCGACCCCGACAGAGCCGTACGGTACGCGGCGCTGGGCCTGACTCCGACGCCCGCGAAGCTCCTCGAACGCTGGCGGGCGGAGGAGGACGCGACCGTACGGCACCGGCTGCTCCCGACCCTCACGGCCGCCGCGGCCGAAACGGCGTGGGAGCCGGAGGCCGTCGCGCTACTGAACAGCCTCCTGCTCGACGACGACCCGGTGCTGCGCCTGGCGGCCGTGCAGGCCTGGGCGGCGATCGACCCGGCGGCCCCCGCCCGGCACGTGGACCTGATGGCGGACGTCCTGGCGGACCCGGCCCACCGTCCGGCGATCGCGGTACGGGGCACCGAACCCGGCGAGGACACGGCGTACGCCTTCGAGGCCTCCGTCGATCACTCGCTCCATCTGCTCCTGGAGCAGACGGACGACCCGGCGACGGCCACGCGCTTCGTCCTCCGCCTGGCCGACCGGAGTGGGGGTGCGGAGGATTCCGTACCGCGCCGGTGCGTCCTGGACCAGGCGTGGCGGCTGCTGGTGGAGCGCCGGTCCGCGGCGCCCTCTCTCGTACCCCTGGCCGCCGCCCGGCTCGCCGACCGGGACCCGACGGTACGGGTGCGGGCGGCCCATCTGCTCGCGGTGCTCGGTACCCGGTCGGCGCCGTACGCCGACGAGCTCGCCGCCCTCCTCGACGACACCGGCGAGGACGAGCTGCTGGAGGGCACGATCGGGGAGCACGCCCGCTGGGCGCTGGCCCGGATCGGCGACGTACGGGCGCTGCCGGGGCTGGTGGAGAGCCTGTACGAGCCGTACCGCGACCAGTACGCCCGCGGCTACGTCCTGGGCGACCCGCGCCGCCCGGAGATCTCCGATGTCCTGATCCCGCTGCGGGCACACGCGCCGGCGCTGCTGCCGTCGTTGCGGGCGGCGCTGCGGCACGACATGCGCAACGGTGACGTGGGCGCGTCCCTCGCCGGAGAGTTTCGTGGGGTGCTGGAGGCCTGGGGCCCGGCGGCGCTGCCTGCCCTGCCGGACGTACTGCCGTTGCTGGCCGGCACTTGCCTCTCTCTGGCCGCGGCCGACGTGCTGGCGGCCATGGGTGAGGGAGCGGTGACGGCCGTACCGGCGCTGCGCGACTGCGCGGTCCTCGACTGGGAGGGCAACCGCTGGAAGGTCGCGTGGGCGGTGTGGCGCATCGGCGGCGACCCGGAAGGGGGCGGCGAGCGGACACTGCGGCTGCTCGGCGAGGCGCTGCTGAACGCCGAGGAGCCTCACTACGGCGGCCTGCTTGGCTACGTGGCGGACTTCGGCCCCGCCGCCTGCGCGTACGCGCCCCGGATCCGCGACCTCATGGACAACACCGAGCACTGGTGGCTCCGGCTGGCGTCGGCGACGGCCCTGTGGTCGGTCACCGGCGACCCGGCACCGACGCTGCCGGTACTGGGCCGCCCCATCGCGGCGGTCGCCGAAGGCGATGACAGCTACGGGGCGCTCCGCATCGCGCTGGACGCGCTGAGCCGCATCGGCAGGATCACGACGGAGATCGAGGCGGACCTGCGCACGATCCGGGCGAGGGAACGGCGGCTGTCTCCGTACGGGGACTATCGCGCCGTACTGGACGACGAGGCGCTGCGGGGGACGATCGAGGGGCTGCTGGCGGGGGCGGGGGCGCGGCAGGGAGCTGCGGTCGGGGTCGCCGGGCCGACCGTACGGGCAGAAGATGAAGGAGAAGTACAGGAAAGCGGCACGAAGCAGGAAGAGCCACCCGGTCACCGAGATCAATCAGCTCAACCATCTCAACCGGATCAACCATCTCAACCAGATCAGGGATAGGAGGTGCGACGCCATGCCCCAGTTCATGGACGTCCACCACGGCATGGAGGGCATCACCGCCGACCAGCTGCGCGAGGCCCACCAGGCCGACCTCGACATCGAGAAGGACGAGGGAGTCCACTTCGAGAAGGCCTGGGCGGACCCCGAGTCCGGCACGGTCTACTGCCTCTCGGAAGCCCCCTCGGCGGAAGCGGTCCAACGCATCCACGAGCGCTCCGGGCACCTTGCGAACGAGATCCATCCGGTGCCGCTGACGGTGTGAGCACCGGGTGACTCCGCGGGCGGACCGCCCACCGGACCGACGGCTCACGGTCCGCCCCGGAAGGGAAACTCCCATGAAGCCAACGCTGCCTTCAAAGACCGGCACCCCGCCGGAACCCCCGGCCGAGGCCCCCCGCGAGACCGACCTCGCCCCCCTGCTCACGGCCTGGGACCGGGCCCACCCCACGGTCGCCGACCCCGACTGGCGCCACGTCCTGGACGAAATCGCCCACCCCCGGACGACGGAGGCGTTTCGGCACCTGGCCGGGGCTGGGGAAGGGTGCGAGCCTGGGGCTTGAACGCCGTGGCGTACGGCCGACGAGCCGCACTAGCCGCGCGGCAACTCCACCCGCCGCCCGACGCCGATCTCCTCCGCCTCATCGTCCGTGACCACCGCGAACACACCACGTGGGATGCCCGCAAGTCCCGCCACGCGAGACGCGACGGCCAGGAGATCGTCTTCGGGGGCACCGGTGACGAAGAAGACGTACGTCTCGCCGTACTCCTCCCCGTCGTCCCACACCTCCGCGTCCCCCTGCTGAGCGAGGAAGTCCTCGACCTGATCGATCCAGGGGAAGGGATACGAACCTTCCGGAGTGCCCGGGACTTCCCGAAGGGGCACGTGGATCTCGACGACGATGTCCATGTGGCTCATTCTCACTGGTCAGGCCGCGGCTCCACGTACTCATCCGGTCCCAGAGCATCGCGCGTGCCGAAAGGCCGAAGGACGCCCAGAGAGGGCCCAGCGTCGCCAAAAAGCCCCCTCCCCCGCGAGGAACTCGCAGGTCGGGGGCTCGATGGGGTTCGCTTACTTCTTCTTGCCCCGGGTCTTGCCGCGCCGGCACAGGGGAGGGCGGGCGAGGGTACCGAGCGGGTCGGGTGACCACCATCCCGGCCCGTCGTCGCGGTAGCGCTACTCGCAGAGCGGGCCCGCCTCGCGGTCGACGCAGCGCGCTGCCGCCTCGGTGCAGGGCATAGGCGTGGGCCCCCGACGACCGCGGCCGTGCGCCCGTCGGCCACCGCCAGGTCCGCGGCCCGTCGGCCACCGCCGGGACACCGCCCGCGCCGCTGACCTGGCATGACGCCTGCCGGGTCGCCGTCCGCCGTCGTCACACAGGGCACCGTAAGCTTGGTGGAGGGAATGCCGTGCAGCCGTGCCAGTGCGGGGAGCCCTTCCATGACCGACCAGTTCACCGTCTCCTTCGATTCCGGTGCCGAACCGTCCACCGCCCGGGTCGGGGGTAAATGCGTCGGTCTGCTGACGATGACCGGCCGCGGGATACGGGTGCCGCCCGGGTTCGCGGTGACCACCGATGCCTTCGCCGCCGCGCTCGACGGCGGCGGCCTTCGCGCGGAGATCCGTTCCGTCCTCGCCGGGCTCGACCGCTCCGACCCGGCCGACACCGAGAGGCGGGCCGCCGAGGTCCGCGGACTTGTCACCGACCGGCCCGTGCCGCCCCCGGTCGCGAGGGCCGTCGCCGCGGCCTACCGGGTCCTCGGGGCGGCCGGGGACGTCCAGGTGGCCGTACGGTCGAGCGCCGAGACGGAGGACCTGCCGACCATCAGCTTCGCCGGGCAGTACGACACGTACCTGGGGGTCCTCGGGGCCGACGCCGTTGTCGACGCCGTACGCCGCTGCTGGGCGAGCCTGTGGACGGCGCGGGCGATCACCTACCGCGCCGCGGGGGGTGTGCCCGAGCGGGGGCTGAGAATGGCGGTCGGCGTGCAGAGAATGGTCGACGCCCGCACGGCTGGTGTGGCCCTGACCGTGAACCCGGCCGACGGCGACCCGTCGAAGATCGTCATCGACGCCGCCTGGGGACTCGGCGAACCGCTGGTGTCCGGCGAGGTGACCCCCGACAACTACGTCGTGGACAAGGTGCTGCTCCTTCCCGTGAAGACGACTCTGTCGCCGCAGCACCACGAGCTGGTCGTCGCTCCGAACGGGCACGGTCTCCTCCGGCGTGCGGTCGAGGATGGCCGCCGCAGGAGGGCATGCCTGGGGCCCGCCGAGGTCACCGCCGTCGCCGAGCTGGCCAAGAGAGTCGAGCGGCACTACGGCTGTCCGCAGGACATCGAGTGGGTCATCGCCCGTGACGCGCCCCAGCTCCCGGACGGCGGCCCCCGCGTACTGCTGCTCCAGACACGGCCCGAGACGTTCTGGAGTCGCCGACCACGGGCGAAAGCCGCGGTGGTGCCCGGGGCGGGCGTCTCCAGCATCGCCGACACCATGCTCGGACTCGGGACCCTCCCGAGCTGAGCGGTCCGAGCCCCAGCCCCGGTCACCGGTCACCAGTCACCACGGACCCGACGAAGGGACCTCGTATGGCGACCCAGGAGCGCCGCACCTCGTCCGGACAGCGCACGAGCTTCCCCAGCCCCTACGAGCAGCCCGCGCCCGAAGGAGCCGAGGACTGGCGGAGCCTGTACCCGTACAACGTGCTCTTCCAGCCCGAGCGGCGGGCCGTCGAGGAGGCGAAGTTCTGGTTCTGCGACAGCCAGCACTGGCCCTCGGTGCTCAAACCGTTCGAGACGATCGGCCCCGAACTGGCGACGAAGTGCCTGGGTCAGTTCAACACCCGGTACTTCCTCGTGCCGCCCGCCAACGGCGTGGAATGCCGCATCCACCAGGGCTACGTCTACCAGAACCCGGTCACGGTGGAGCCGGACGAGGCGGCGGCGAGGGTGCCGGAGTTCCTCCGGCGCGCCGGGTACTACTTCGAGCACTGGGACGCGCTGCTGGACAACTGGAAACGCAAGGTCCTCGCCACGATCGTGGAGCTGGAGGCGCTCCGGTTCACCGAACTGCCCGACGTCCAGCCGTACGAGGAGGTCGAGCGCGGCGTCGGGCTGGACGCGGCCGACGCCCTGCTCGGCGGATACGACAGGCTGCTGGCGCTGTGCCACCGGGCCTGGCAGTACCACTTCGAGTTCCTCAACATCGGCTACGCGGCCTACCTGGACCTCTTCCGGGCGTGCGGACAGTGGTTCCCCGGTATCCCCGACCAGGCCGTCACGATCATGGTCCAGGGCGTGGACCTGGAACTGTTCCGTCCGGACGACGAGTTGAAGCGACTGGCGAAGCTCGCCGTCGAACTGGGCCTGGACCACGTGCTGACCGTCCCCGGCCCCGGACAGCACACCCTCGCCACCGTCGCGTCGGCGCCGAGGGGCCGGGACTGGCTGGACGCCTGGGAGACGGCCCGCGACCCGTGGTTCAACTTCACCTCCGGCAACGGCTTCTACGCCGACGACCGGTACTGGCGGGACGAACCCGCGCTGCCCCTGGGCTACATCCGCGACTACGTCCTGCGGCTGCGCCGGGGCGAGTACATCGACCGGCGCGTGAGTGAACTGGTCGCCGAACGGGACCGGGTCACCGGCGAGTACGCCGCCCTGCTCGATGCCGCGCAGCGCACGGACTTCGAGGCCAAGCTACGGCTCGCCCGGCAGGTGTATCCGTATCTGGAGAACCACAACTTCTACATCGAGCACTGGTCCATGGGCGTCTTCTGGCGCAAGACCCGCCAGCTGTCAGCGCTCCTGCACCGGGCGGGCTTCTGGCCCCGCGAGAACGACATGCTGTACCTCACCCGCGACGAGGCCCGCGGCGCCCTGTTCGACTTCGCGTCCGGCTGGGCGCGGGGCAGCGCGCCCATCGGCCCCGACCACTGGCCGCCCGAGGTGGAACGGCGGCGGCGGATCGTACGCGCCCTCGCGTCCCAGCGCCCGGAACCGGCGCTGAACCGGCCGCCGACGGCCGTCACGGAACCGTTCAGCATCATGCTGTGGGGCATCACCAGCGAACGCGTCCGGTCCTGGCTGGCCGACGTCGACACCATGGGCGACCTGGTCGGCATGGCCGCCTCACCCGGACGCGCGGAAGGCCCGGCCCGCATCGTCCGCGGCCCCGCGGAGCTGGACCTCGTACAGGAGGGGGAGATCCTCGTCGCGCCGGTCACCGCGCCCAGCTGGGCCCCGGTGTTCGGCCGGGTACGGGCCACGGTGACCGACATAGGCGGGGTGATGTCGCACGCCGCCATCGTCTGCCGCGAGTACGCCCTGCCCGCTGTGACGGGGACCGGATCGGCGTCCACCCGTATCAGGACGGGGCAGCGGATCCGCGTGGACGGCACGGCCGGCACCGTCACCCTCCTCGACTGAGCGTGCTCACGCCGACTCGCGCCGAAAGGAGACGGCATGCCCCCCACACCGCTTCCCGCCATTGCGCTCGCCCCGTCGCTGATTCCCCCGGCGGACGAGGTGCCCGCCCTGGTCCGCCTGACCGGGGCCGAACAGGAGATCTGGGACAGGGCCCTGCCGTATCTCGACGTACGGGACAACGACGCGCACTCGCTCCACGCCCACGGCCTCGCCCGCGCGCTGCTGACCGCGATGCCGCAGGCCCGCGCCGGCATCGTGCTCCCGGCGGTCCTGCTGCACGACACCGGCTGGAAGTGCGTCGACCCGGCGCGCATCCTGCCCGCCCTCGCCCCCGGCTCCCACGACCCCGAGACCGTCCGCAGACACGAGACCGAGGGCGCCGTCATCGCCCACCGCATCCTCAGCGACCTCGGGTACCCGCAGGACGTCACCGCGCGGATCATGGAGATCGTCGACGGCCACGACACCCGGCGGCATGCCCTCAACGCCGACGACGCGGTGGTCAAGGACGCCGACAAACTGTGGCGGCTCACCCCGCACGGGCTGCGAACCGTCGGCTCCTGGTTCACTCTCGACGCCGAGCAGACGCTGCGCCTGGTCCTGTCCGTCACCTACGACCGGCTCCTCACCGAGCCGGGCCGCGTGATCGGCCGGGCGCTGGCCGCCTGCGCGGGGCTCGACAACAGCCCGCGGCGGTCGGGGCCCCGAGGCCAGGCCTCCGTCGGCGAGCAGTGACCGGACGGGTTGCTTATGGGCATCACGGGCACCACTCTGGACGTTATGGACACGTCGGGCGTCCTCGGACTGGTCGTGACCGACCGGCGCGGTCTGATCACCGGGTGGAGCCCGGGGGCGGAACGCCTGCTGGGTCACACGGCCGGGGAGGCCGTGGGGCAGCCGGCCGCGGAGCTGCTCGGGCTGGAGGGCTCCGAGGGCTCCGAGGGCTCCGAGGGCTCCGAGGAACGCCACAGGGCGCTCCCGGTGCGGCACAAGGACGGCAGCCTGCTGACGCTGCCGGTCTCCAGCTACCCACTGGCCGACGGCGTGGCCGAGAGCGAGACGGGGCCCGGTTCGATCCTGGTGGTCGGCCCGCAGCCGACCGGGTTCGCGCTGAGGGAACGAGAGGCGTTGACCACGTGGATCCTCGAAGCCTCGCCGATGGCCCTCACCGTCTACGACACCGACCTGCGCTGCGTGTGGCAGAGCGACCGGATGCGCCGCCTCAGCGGACTCTCCGACGAGGAACGGCGCGGGCGGCGCGTCACCGACGTCCTGGTCGGCCCGGACGCGGCGGAGTGGGAGGAGCGGATACGGCGGGCCCTGCTGACGGGCGAGGAGCAGGTCGCCGAGATCAAGGGCCGCGTTTCGGCGGTGTCCCCGTCCCGGGTCTTCGGCGTCTCCGCGACGCCGCTGCGGGACGCGCGGGGCCAGGCACTCGGCGTCTGCACCACCGTGACGGACGTGACCCGGGCCAGCCGCGACCGCGAGCGGCTGGCCCTGCTGAACGACGCGAGCGTCCGCGTCGGCAGCACCCTGGATGTCACCCGGACCGGCCAGGAGCTGACCGAGGTGGTGGTGCCCCGGTTCGCCGACTTCGCCCGCGTCGACCTGCTGGAGGTCCTGCTCAGGGGCGACGAGCCCGCCCCCGGGCCCATCGCCGGGGCCGTCCGGCTGCGCCGGATCGCGGAGCTGAACCTGTTCGAGGGTGTCCTGGAGGCGCAGACCACCGCCGGCGACTTCGACGTCTATCTCGCCAACTCGCCCGCGGCGCTGTGCCTGGCCAGCGGACGCTCGACGATGTACCGGACGGAGGACCCGGTGATCCAGGCGTGGATAGCCGAGAGCCCGGCCCGCCGGGCGAATGTGGCCCGCCTCGGCGGGCACTCGTGGCTTCTGGTGCCGGTCAGGGCCCGGGGGACGACGCTGGGTGTGGTGATGTTCTGCCGCACCCTCGAGACCCCCGAGCCTTTCGACCCCGACGACCTCGCCCTGGCCGAGGATCTGGTGGCCCGGGCGGCGGTGTGTCTGGACAACGCGCGACGGTTCACCCGGGAGCGCACGGCGGCACTCGCGCTGCAGCGAAGCCTGCTTCCGCAGCGGCTGCCGCACCAGTCGGCGGTGCAGGTGGCCTCGTGCTATCTGCCCGCGTCACCGAGCATCGGGGTGGGGGGCGACTGGTACGACGTGATCCGGCTGTCGGGTGAGCGGGTGGCCCTGGTGGTCGGGGACGTGGTGGGACACGGGATCCACGCGGCGGCGGCGATGGGGCGGCTGCGGACAGCCGTCCGTACGCTCGCGGACATCGATCCGACCCCGGACGAATTGCTGACCCGACTGGACGACCTGGTGATCCAGCTGTCCGCGGAGTCGGGGGATGACCGGGACGACGATCCTGCGGCGGACATCGGTGCGACGTGTCTGTACGCGGTGTACGACCCGGTGTCACGGCGGTGTTCGCTGGCCCGGGCCGGTCATCCGGCACCCGTTCTGGTGGCACCGGACGGTGCGGCCGGGTTCCTGGATGTCCCGGCCGGGCCGCCGCTCGGCCTGGGTGGTGTGCCGTTCGAGTCGGTGGAGATGACACTGCCGCCGGGGAGTCTCCTGGCGCTGTACACCGACGGCCTGGTCGAGTCCCGGCAGCGCGACCTGGACGCGGGCCTGAAGGTGCTGCTGACGGCACTGACCGTGCCCGCCGACTCGCTGGGGGACCTGTGCGACCACGTGGTGAGGACGGCGCTGCCGGACGGACCCGCCGATGACGCGGCGTTGTTGCTGGTACGGACTCGGGCGCTGGACCGGCAGCGGGTCGCGGCCTGGGATGTGATGGCAGACGCGGCGGCTGTGTCGCGGGTGCGTTCGGAGAGCGTGCGCAGGATGGTGTCCTGGGGTCTGGAGGAGGCCGCGTTCGTGACCGAACTGGTGGTCAGCGAGCTGGTGACCAACGCCATCCGGTACGGCGAGCCCCCGATCCAGCTGCGGCTGATCCACGACGACGTGCTGACCTGCGAGGTCTCGGACGCGAGCAGTACCGCGCCGCACATGCGGCGGGCGCGGGTGTTCGACGAGGGGGGCCGAGGTCTGTTGCTCGTCGCACAGCTGACGCAGCGATGGGGGACCCGGCAGACGTCGACGGGCAAGACGATCTGGTGCGAGCAGTCCCTGCCGACCGAGATGGGTTCGGTCGGCCCGGAGTCGGTCGAGGCGGCCTGACCCGGGCCGCAGCCGGCCCGGCGGACCGGAGCCACGGGCTACGATTTCCGACCGCGACGATCGATGCGACCGGCAGTGGCACCGTCGACGGCGCGGTTGAACCCGCAGAACCCGCAGTCGAAGACGGGAGGTCCGCAGCGGCGCGGACTGGGCAGATGGTCTTGGCGGCGCTGCCGGTCGGCGGAGGCATCGCGGCGCTGAGTGCGTCGCACGAGGCGGTGGCCGCGCACCATGGCAACAACTACCTGCCGCTGTGCGAGCGGTACCAAAAGTCGCACCGGGCGGTGCTGTTCGCGCTGGTGGACGCGATCAGGCTGGAGGCGACTTCCGCGGAGCGGTCGGTGCTGGACGCGCGCGGTGGGGTCCGCGCCCAGCAGGTCGTGCTGCTCGGAGGCGGGATGGACAGCAGGGCCTTCCGGACGGACTGGCCTGTGGGGACCCGGCTGGATCTGGCCACCGGCGAGGTGGGGCCGAGGCTCTGGCCCTCCTGACCGGTGGGCACCGGTAAGCGGTGCCCACCGATCGGTGCGGCGGAGGGCCAGGCGGAGGCGCCGGGCTTGCGCGCCGTGTCGTCTGCCTGACACTAAAGGTGACGCGCACCTCATACCGAGCAGCCGGGACCGTGCCCGGAAGGCTCTGGGCGAGGCACTCAGGCCCCACGACCCGAGGGGCTGAGGTTCCAGAGAGGTCCAGCGCATGAAAATGCCTCCCACCCGCGCCGTTTGCGCAGGTGGGAGGCGTGATCACAAAAATTACTTCTTCTTGCCCTGGTTCTTGACCGCCTCGATCGCCGCCGCAGCCGCGTCCGGGTCGAGGTAGGTGCCGCCTGGCTTCAGCGGCTTGAAGTCGGCGTCCAGTTCGTAGGACAGGGGGATGCCCGTCGGGATGTTCAGGCCGGAGATCGCCTCGTCGGAGATGCCGTCCAGGTGCTTGACCAGGCCTCGGAGGCTGTTGCCGTGGGCCGCTACCAGGACCGTGCGGCCGGCGAGGAGGTCGGGGACGATGCCGTCGTACCAGTACGGAAGCATGCGGACGACGACGTCCTTCAGGCACTCCGTGCGGGGGCGCAGCTCCGGGGGGATCGTCGCGTAACGGGGGTCCGCCGACTGGGAGAACTCCGTGCCGTCCTCGAGGGGCGGGGGCGGGGTGTCGTACGAGCGGCGCCAGAGCATGAACTGCTCCTCGCCGAACTCGGCCAGCGTCTGGGCCTTGTCCTTGCCCTGGAGGGCGCCGTAGTGGCGCTCGTTCAGGCGCCAGCTGCGGTGGACGGGGATCCAGTGGCGGTCCGCGGACTCCAGCGCGAGCTGGGCCGTGCGGATCGCGCGCTTCTGGAGGGACGTGTGGACCACGTCGGGGAGCAGGCCGGCGTCCTTGAGCAGCTCACCGCCGCGGACCGCCTCCTTCTCGCCCTTCTCGTTGAGGTTGACGTCCACCCAGCCGGTGAACAGGTTCTTCGCGTTCCATTCGCTCTCGCCGTGGCGGAGGAGGATCAGCTTGTACGGTGCGTCGGCCATGCCCCGAGCGTAATAGAACGTCCGGATCGGTCGCTCAGCCGCCCGGCCATCGGACGCATAGGCGAGGTAGAGAGCGACGGTTGACGGGATCTGCTAATTGAGTGGCCCCCTCGCGCGCCCCGCTCGTAAGGTGTCATCACCGTCCGAGCTGCTTACGTCCGTGGGGGATACCTGTGTCACCAGCCGCCCTGAAACGCGCTGCCCGCGAATCCGTCTCCGGGCTGCCCCGCGAGTTCTGGTGGCTGTGGACCAGCACCCTCGTCAACCGGCTCGGGGCCTTCGTCGCCACGTTCATGGCGATCTACCTGACCCTCGACCGCGGCTACTCCGCCTCGTACGCCGGTCTCGTCGTCGCGCTGCACGGGCTCGGCGGGGTCGTGTCGTCGATCGGCGGCGGTGTCATGACCGACCGGCTCGGGCGGCGCCCCACTCTCCTCATCGCGCAGTCGTCCACCGCCTTCTCCGTGGCGCTGCTCGGCTTCGTGCACGACCCGGTGGCCATCCCGGCCGTCGCCTTCCTCGTCGGCATGGCGAGCAACGCCTCGCGGCCGGCCGTACAGGCGATGATCGCGGACATCGTGCGGCCCGAGGACCGCGTCCGCGCGTTCTCCCTGAACTACTGGGCGATCAACCTCGGGTTCGCCGTCTCCGCCGCCGGCGCTGGTTTCATCGCCGAGGTCAGTTACGCCGCCGGGTTCCTCGTCGAGGCCGGTATGACGCTGGCCTGCGCGGTCGTCGTCTTCGTCAAGCTGCCCGAGTCACGGCCGGCGCACACCACGAAGGAGGAGCGGGCGGAGGCCTCCGTCGGGCTCGGGACCGTGCTGCGCGACGGGCGCTTCATGGGCGTCGTCGGGCTGTGCTTCCTCGTCGCGCTCATCTTCCAGCAGGGCGCGCTCGGACTGCCGATCGCGATGGGCGCGGCCGGGTTCACCCCGGCGGACTTCGGGATGGTCATCGCCGTCAACGGCGTACTGATCGTCGCGTTGCAGATCCCGGTCACCCGGTTCATCGAGCACCGGGACCCCCGCCGGCTGCTCGCCCTCTCGTCCCTCCTCGCCGGGTACGGCTTCGGGCTCACCGCCTTCGCCGGGTCGGTCGGCGTCTTCGTCCTCACGGTGTGCGTGTGGACGCTGGCCGAGATCGTCAACGCGCCCACGCAGACAGGGCTGGTCGTGCGGCTGTCGCCGGTGCACGGGCGCGGTCGCTATCAGGGCATGTACACGATGTCCTGGTCGGTGGCCGGGCTGGTCGCTCCGCTGATGTCCGGGTTCGTCATCGACCACTTCGGCGCGGAGTGGCTGTGGGCGCTGTGCGCGGTCATCGGGACGGTGGCGGGGGTGGGGTACTGGGCGCTGATGGGGCGGGTGCCGGACGAGGAACCGGCCACGGACGCCTCCCCGGTGGACGCGGTCCTCGCCGCCGAAGCCGTCACGGGTGCATCCGCGACCCCTTGATCACCCTGTCCACCGGGTTCTTCGCCCCGTACACCGCCACCCCCACCACATCCAGCTCCCCCGCCCCCACGGCCCGTACCGCCGCCCGGTTGTCGCGGTCGTTGCCCGTGGCGAACAGGTCGGACGTGAAGACGGAGCACGGCAGGGAACGGGACACCGCCCTGCTGTGTGCCGCCTTCAGGGTGTCCTTCGTCGCCTCGAAGACGAGGACCGGCTGGCGGAACATCGGGAGGTACGGGGTGCCGTCCGCGTCCTCGTACGGCTCACCGATCACCTCGGGGACCGTCGTCCCCAGGCCGCTGACCAGGAACGCCGTCACGTTCAGGCGCTGCCAGGGTTCCAGGTCCTCGCGCAGGACCACGGCGATCTTCGTGTCGAAGCGGATGGGGGCGGTACCCGTAGGGCTCTCCGTGTTCATGCTGTGAGACTGCCGACCCGCGCACCCTGGCGTCTTGTACGTTCTTTGCGTGGCCGCCGCACCCCCGCAGCGCACCGTCTCCGCCTGGCGCCCCCCGGTCCCGGGTGTCCTCGAGGTATTTCACGCCCACTTCGTCGAGTACGCCTACCCGATGCACGTACACGACTCCTGGACGCTGCTCATCGTCGACGACGGCGCCGTACGGTACGACCTCGACCGGCACGAGCGGGGCACCCCGCACGACACGGTGACCCTGTTGCCGCCGCATGTGCCGCACAACGGGTCGCCCGCGACTCCGGGCGGGTTTCGTAAGCGGGTGCTGTATCTCGACTCCACCCATCTCGGCGACGAGTTGATCGGGGCCGCCGTCGACCGGCCCGATCTGCGTGATCCCCTGCTGCGGCTGCGCGTCGGGCAGTTGCACGGGGCGCTCACGCGGTCCGGGGAGGAGTTGGAGGCCGCGAGTCGGCTGGCGCTTGTCGCGGAGCGGCTGCGTACGCGGTTGCGGGCGACGGACGTACCCCGTCCCACTCGTGTTGATCCGCCGCTCGCCCGGCAGTTGCGCGAGCTTCTCGACGCTCGGCTCGTCGAGGGGATCGCGCTCGGCGAGGCCGCGGGGCTTGTGCACGCTCATCCCGCGCATCTCGTACGGGCGTTCAGCGCGGCCTTCGGGATGGCGCCGCATCAGTATCTGACGGCCCGTCGTGTCGAGCTCGCCCGGCGGTTGCTCCTTGCCGGGCAGTCTCCGGGGGCGGTCGCCGCGGCCACCGGGTTCTATGACCAGGCCCATCTCACTCGGCATTTCAAGAGGTTGGTGGGTGTGCCGCCCGGCCGGTACCGGCTCGGCCGGGAATTCAGGCCTTAGGGCGCTGGGTCAGGTGGGCGAACGCGTCCAGGTTGCGGGTGGACTCGCCCCGGGACACCCGCCAGGCGTACTCCTTGCGGATCGCCGACGCGAAACCCAGCTCCAGAAGGGTGTTGAAGGCGCCGTCGGCCGCCTCGAGGACCGAGCCGAGGAGGCGGTCGATGTCGTCGGGGGTGATCGCCGAGAGGGGGAGCTTGGCCGTGACGTAGACGTCGCCGAGGCGGTCGACCGCGTAACTCACGCCGTACAGCTTGAGGTTGCGTTCCAGGAGCCAGCGGTGGACGCCCGCCTCGTTCTCGTCGGGGTGGCGGATCACGAACGCGTTGAGGGAGAGCGAGTGCTTGCCGACGAGGAGCGAGACCGTCGTCGAGAGCTTGCGGGTGCCCGGCAGTTTGACGACGTAGTTGCCGGGGTTCGGGCTCTCCCAGTCCAGGTCGGCCTCGGTGAGGACCTGCTCGATGATCGACGCCGCATCAGCCATGCAGCGAGCGTACGCGACGCCTGTGGGCCTGCATCGCGGCCGCGTAGACGTCGCCGGTGGCGGCGGCCGAGGCGTCCCAGCCGAAGCGCTGGGCGTGCCGGGCCGCCGCCTCGCCCATGTCGGCGGTCAGGTGCTCGTTGTCGGCGAAATCGCGCAGCACGCGCGCGTAGGCGGCCGGATCGTGGCCCTGTACGAGGAATCCCGTACGTCCGTCGTCGACGGCCACCGGGAGGCCGCCCACCGCCGCCGCCAGCACCGGCGTGCCCGCCGCCTGCGCCTCTATGGCGACCAGGCCGAACGATTCGCTGTAGGACGGCATGACCAGGACGGAGGCCGCCCGGAACCAGTCCGCGAGCTGCTCCTGGCCGACAGGCGGGCGGAACCGTACGACGTCCGCGATGCCCAGGCGGGCGGCGAGCTTCTGCAGGCCCTCCGGCTTGGCCAGGCCGCTGCCGCTGGGGCCGCCGACTATCGGGACGACGATGCCCGCGCGCAGCTCGGGGCGCTCGTCCAGGAGGACGGCGACGGCGCGGAGCAGCACGTCGGGGGCCTTCAGGGGCTGGATGCGGCCCGCGAAGAGGGGGATCAGGGCGTCCTGTGGGAGGCCGAGGCGGGCGCGGGCGGCGGCGCGGCCGTCGGCCGGGGAGAAGCGCTCGAGGTTGACGCCCGGGTGGACCACGGCGACCTTGCCGGGGTCGGCGTCGTAGTGGCGTACGAGCTCGTCGGCCTCTTCGGCGGTGTTGGCGATGAGGCGGTCGGCGGCGGCCACGACCTGCATCTCGCCGATCACGCGGGCGGCGGGTTCGGGGCTGTCGCCGGCGGCCAGGGCGGCGTTCTTGACCTTGGCCATGGTGTGCATGGCGTGCACCAGGGGGGCGCCCCAGCGTTCGGCGGCGAGCCAGCCGACGTGGCCGGAGAGCCAGTAGTGCGAGTGCACGAGGTCGTAGTGGCCGGGGCGGTGGCCGGCCCAGGCCTGCATGACGCCGTGCGTGAAGGCGCACAGCTGGGCCGGCAGGTCCTCCTTGGGGAGGCCCTCGTAGGGGCCCGCGTCGATGTGGCGCACGAGGACGCCGGGGGCCAGTTCGACCGTCGGGGGGAGGGCGGCGGTGGTGGCCCGGGTGAAGATCTCGACCTCGATGTTGATCGCGGCGAGGCGCTGCGCGAGCTCGACGATGTAGACGTTCATGCCGCCGGCGTCGCCCGTGCCCGGCTGGTGGAGCGGGGAGGTGTGCACGGAGAGCATGGCCACCCGGCGCGGTTTACGGCGACGGCCCAGCAGACCGATGTACTGGCTGCCGATGTACTGGCTGCCCATGTACTGGCTCACGCGGCGTTCCTCCTTCTCGGCCCGACTCGTTCCGTTGCGCTGCCGCTCTTCGCACAGCTCCGAAGGGTCAACGCCAGGGGGAAGCGGCCCATTTCCTCTTTGCGCAATCATTACCGATTTCCGATCAACCGTTCGATAGCACATCGCCCCTTACTCTCATACCCATGACTCCCCGCGCATCGGCCCGACCCGTGGGAACGGTGACGCCCGTAGGAACGGTGACGCGCGGGACGACCAATCCCAATCGGCTGCGCCGTATGGACCGCTGGATCGCGGCCACGCACGGCGCCGCCCTGCGCCGCGCCCACTCCCCCGTCGCGGTCGACCTCGGCTACGGCGCCGCCCCCTGGACGGCCGTCGAGCTGCTCGCACGGCTGCGTACCGTGGCGCCACGCGCGCGCGTGGTGGGCGTCGAGATCGAACCGGCCCGGGTCGCGGCGGCGACACCGTACGAGCGCGAGGGCCTCGTCTTCCGGCACGGCGGGTTCGAGATCCCGGTGCCGGAACGGCCGGCGCTCATCCGCGCGGCGAACGTGCTGCGCCAGTACGGGGAGGCCGAGGTCGCCGGGGTCTGGGCGCGCCTGTGCAAGCGGCTCGCGCCGGCCACGGACGTCCACGGGGGCGGGCTGCTCGTCGAGGGGACGTGCGACGAGATCGGGCGCCGGCACGTGTGGGTCGCCCTCGGGCCCGAGGGGCCGCGCACCGTCACCTTCGCGGCCCGGCTCGGCTCCCTGGACCGCCCCTCCGACCTCGCCGAGCGCCTCCCGAAGGCCCTCATCCACCGGAACGTTCCCGGCGAACCGGTGCACGCGTTCCTGCGCGACTTCGACCGCGCCTGGGCGGCCGCAGCGCCCTACGCCTCCTACGGGGCACGCCAGCGCTGGATCCGGGCGGTGCGGGACCTGACGGCGGACTGGCCGGTGACGGACGGGGCGGCACGGTGGCGGCAGGGTGAAGTGACCGTGGCGTGGGGGGCGTTGGCGCCTCGGCGTTGAGCCGCGGCGGGCTCGCTGTTCCGGGTGCCGCACGCCGTTCACCGAATTGCCCGCCGCTCACGGGCAACGATCTTCGGGCGCCGTTCGTCAGACATGCGGGGCGCTCTAAAGGGCAGGGAATGCGCGGGATGCCTGTTGCTTTCGGCGGTCACATGCCACGATCCCCCAGGGCGCCACAAGTTACTGACGGTTAATCAGGTGGGCGAGAAGGTACGGGGGTACGGCCATGGGAGCCGGCAAGCGGAGTCTGGTCGCGGCGGCCGTGGGGCTGGTCTGCGCGATCACCGTCCTCGGCGGCGCGGGCACCGCGTTCGCGAGCCCCGCGCCGACACCCGTACCCCCGATGCCGACACCCGTACGCCCGACGCAGACACCCGTACCCCCGCCGCCCGTGACGCTGCCGCCCAACAAGGACCTGGAAGCCGTACGGGAGAAGCTGGAGGCGCTCTACCACGACGCGGCGGTCGCCACGGACGCGTACAACGCGGCGGAGGAGCAGAGCGAGCAGCAGTCCGCGCAGATCGTCGAGTTGGCCCGGGAGATCGTCAAGGGGCAGCAGCGGCTCGCCGAATTGAAGGACCGCGCGGGTGCCGCGGCCCGCGCCCAGTACCGCTCAGGAGGCCTGCCGCCGGAGGCGCGGCTGTGGCTCAGTGACGATCCGCAGGCGTGGCTCGAGGGGGTCGGCCGGATCCGGCAGGGGCAGAAGGCGACCGAGGGCCTGCTCGCCGAAATGACGCGCACCCAGCAGGACTTGGAGCTGTACGCGCGGGACGCCTCGGCCCAGTGGACAAGGCTGGAGACGAGCCGGAAGGCCAAGGCCGCCGCACAGACGAAGATCAGGCAGCAGGTCGCGGCGGCCGAGAAGCTGGAGTCACGGCTGGAGAAGAAGGAGAAGGCACGCCTCGCGGAGCTGGAACGCGAGGCCGCCGCCAGGGCGCAGACGTCCTGGCTCAGCTCCGGAATCCTCGACGACCTCGACGCCAGGGCGACAGAGCAGGGCAAGAAGGCCGTGGCGTTCGCGACGGCACAGATGGGCAAGGCGTACGAGTGGGGCGCCGAGGGCCCCGACACCTTCGACTGCTCGGGCATGACACAGGCGGCCTGGGCGGCGGCCGGCGTCCACATCCCGCGCACCTCGCAGGAGCAGTGGGCGGGGCTTCCGCACGTCGACGTCAAGGACATGCGTCCCGGCGACCTGATCGTCTACTTCGACGACGCGAGCCACATCGCGATGTACGTGGGCGACGGCACGATCGTGCACGCCCCGCGTCCCGGGCGGACGGTGACGACCACGGGAGCGGGGTCGATGCCGATACTCGGGGTGGTCCGGCCGGGCGCGTGAACCCGGTGATGAAACCTGCGACGTGAACCGCGGGCGGGGCCTGGAGAAACTCGCCTCGGCCGGCCCGGAGAAACTCGCCTGGGCCGGCCTCGAGAAAGTCGCCCGGGCCGGGCACATGGATCTCGCCGCATACGACGCTTTTCACGCCGTACGGAACATTCCGCCCCGCGCGTGACCGGCCCCACGTGACCCACCGCACCCACGGCCCCCTCCGACCCTCGGGCGGAGTGACATTGGTCATCCCTGGACGGGCCACCCCGTGTCCAAGTGCGCGGCGGAACACGGCATATGACGCCGCCGCCACCCTCTGAACACACCGCTGACCATTCCGCTGCGGGCCTGGCAACCGCTATGGTCCCGGTCGGTGGATCGAGACCCTCGCCCATCGTGCCCTCGGGGGGAGGGAAGGAACCCAGGACGATGCCCGCACCCATACCGCGGCAGAGAGCGATCCCGGCCGTGGAAAACGGTCAGGCGCCGAGCCCTGCCATGCCCCAAGGGACCTCCGCCGGCACCGCCGGTGACGCGGCTCCGCGCAAGCAGACGACGACCGGCGACGTCGCCGCCGTCAACGCCTCCGTGACCGCCCCCGGCACCCACCTGACCCTGCTGCTCATCCAGGACGACCCCGGCGGCGCCCCCGTCGTGCCCGAACTGCTCGACGCCGCGGGCAAGCCGATCCGTATCCGTACGGCCCGCAACCTCACCGAGGCCGCGCGGCTGCTCACCGACGACGTCCACTGCATCCTGCTCGACCTCGCGCTGCCCGTGCCCCACCACAGCGAGGACGGGAACGACGACGAGCTGGCGGTGCTCAAGCACGTACTGCGGCTCGCGCCCCGGCACGCCGTCCTCGCGCTCACCGCCTCCGGCGACGCCGTACGCGGCTCGGAAGCGGTGCGCGTCGGCGCCCAGGACTACCTCTTCCGCGACGAGCTGGACGGCCGGCTGCTGAGCCGCGCGATCCGCTACGCGGTGGAGCGGAAGCGTTCCGACCGGGCCGAACGCCGGCTCACCGAGTCCCGGCTGCGGGCCCAGGAGAACGCCCGCCTGGAACGCGGTCTGCTCCCCACCCCGCTCCTCGACGGCTCCTCGCTGCGCTTCGCCGCCCGCTACCGCCCCGGCCGCTCCCGCGCGCTGCTCGGCGGCGACTTCTACGACACGGTCCGTACGCCCGACGGCACCGTCCACGCGATGATCGGCGACGTGTGCGGGCACGGCCCGGACGAGGCGGCGCTCGGCGTGGAGCTGCGCATCGCGTGGCGCGCGCTGACCCTGGCGGGCCTGTGCGGCGACGCGTTGCTGGGCACGCTCCAGCAGGTGCTCGAACACGAACGTGAGAACGACGAGATCTTCGCGACGGTCTGCACGGTCGACATCGCGCCGGACGGCCGCAGCGCGGGCCTGTGTCTGGCCGGCCACCCGGCTCCCCTGCTGGTCCGCCCGGCGTCCGCGACGCATTCCGGGCTCGCCGGGCTCGCCGACTCCCCGGTCGCGGCGGAGCTGCTGCCGTACGACAACAACGGCCCGGCGCTGGGACTGTTGGCGGGGGCCCGCTGGCCTCGTACGCAGGTGCAGCTGGGTGCCGAGTGGGCGCTGATGCTCTACACGGACGGCATGATCGAGGGCCATATCGGCGAGGGCCGGGAACGGCTCGGCCAGGACGGCATGGTGGCGTTGATCCGCCGCCAGCTGGCGCAGGGCCTGCGCGGCGAGAAGCTGCTGCGGGCGGCCGTGCGGGAGGTACGCGCGCTGAACGGCGGAGAGCTGACGGACGACTTGGCGGTACTGCTCCTTGAGCGCGGGGCGTAGGGCCTGGCAGGCGGCAGTAGGGGGTCAACAGGCCGGGGGCAGCAGGCCGGGAGGCAGCAGGCCAGGGGGGCAGCAGGCCAGGGGGGGTCAGCGACCGCCGTTGTAGGGCCCGTACGGACCGTCGCTGCTGGAGCCGCCGCCTCTGCGGCTGCGGCCACCGCCCGGGAGGCCGCGCAGTGCCGGTCGTACGTCGACCATGTACACGATCGTCGCGATGAGACCGGCGATCGGCAGGAACGACAGGATCCCGAAGATCAGGCTCACCACGAAGGCGATCCCGAGGATGATCAGCCAGAAGGGCTTGCTCTGCTTGTCCGCCGCACGGTAGGCGTCGTCACGGCGCGCGGCGGCGTCGAAGAACGCGAAGCCGCTGAAAAGGGTAAAGGCCGTGCTCAGCAGCCACATGAACCCGTCGAAGCCCTGCATCAGCACTACGTCCACCACCAGATTCGGTCGGTCCCTACGCGGCCACCGTACCCGCAACGGTGAACCGGACACTTCGAGAACGGGCCGGGCACTCATGGAGTGCCCGGCCCGTCCTCATACTTCCTGTTTCACCCGTACGGCTCCGCCTACGTGCTACCGAACACTTGCTCAGTACTCCATCCTCCAGGGTGGAGGTGCAGGGCTTCCTGTCCATTGCGGCCCGGAGAGCCGCAGCGGCATGGCTGAGATCGCCTCATCCGACGACGAAGTTGTCGGATCTACCGCCGGACGGGCGGGAAGTGACGCCTGTGGAGGCCCCTGTCAGACCGAGCTCCCCGGAGACCGGCAAGGGCCAGTGAAACAGGAACCCGAGGTGGTACCGCGTAGCGGTGCGGACCGGAATCTCCCGCCCTCGGGCAGGAGAGGGCGTCAGTTGGCGGGCGGAGTCGTCTTCTTGGCGACCGGCTTGCGGACCGGGGCCTTCTTGGCGACGGGCTTGTCGGCCGGCGCGGGCGCGGACTTCGCCTCGGCCGGGGCGGGCACCGTCTTCTCGGTCGCCTTGACCTCGACCAGCTTGGCCTCGGCGGGCTCGGCGTTCGGCTCGACGGCGATGGCCAGTTCCTCGATCTCCTCGGCCGCCTCGCCACGCCAGGTCTTCACGGCCTGCTCGCCGTGCTCGGCGACCTTCTCGTACGTCTCGCGCGCCTTCACGGCGTACTCGGCGGCGACGCCGACACCGCGCAGGGCGAGGTCCTGGGCGCTCTCGCCGAGCTTCTTGAGGTCGGCGTCGATGGTGGAGCCGAGCTTCTTGAAGTCGCCGTCCAGCGTGCTGATGAACTCGCCGACCTTGGCCTGGAGAGTCTCCTGTGCTTCCTTGGCACGCGCGGCGGCCTTCTCCTGCGCCTCCTTGGCGCGGGCGGCGGCCTTCTCCTGGACCACCTTCGGGTCGGTGCCGCGTACGGCCTCGATCCGGGCCGGCGCCTCGGCACGCAGCTGCTCGACCAGGCCGGGAACCTTCTTGGCCTGCTGAAGGGCGAGGTCGGCGGTGCCGGCGGCGAAGTAGAGGGGGGTGGGGTCGCTGAGGGTCTTACGCAGGTCTTCGGTGATGGCCATGGTGATGGTCCTCCCGGGTTGCTTCGAGCTGAGGGTTTGCGAGCTGGGCGTTCTGGGGTGCCGCGTGCGGCGGGCCGGTCTAGGCGGGCGCATCGGATGCGTCCGGTGCGTCCGTTGCGTCAACTGGCCGTCTGCGGCGGGTCGGCGTCGCTGCCGGTGCCTATGTCCGTACCTGTTGCTCTGCGAGCACCGCCCGGAACGTCCGGCACAGGAACGTCCGTCGCGGCTGGGGCGCTGCCCGGGTCGGCGATCTCGAACCCGTTCTCCTTGCGGAAGGACTCGTAGATCTGCAGCAGCACCTGCTTCTGCCGTTCGCTGAGCGTGGGATCGGCGAGGATGACGGCACGCGTCTCGATCTCGTCCCGGTCACGCTCGGCGTCCAGGATCCCGGCCCGCACATACAACGTCTCGGCGGAGATCCGCAGCGCCTTGGCGACCTGCTGCAACACCTCCGCGCTCGGCTTGCGCAGCCCGCGCTCGATCTGGCTCAGATACGGATTGGACACCCCGGCGGCATCGGCAAGCTGCCTGAGGGACAGCTGCGCGGTGCGCCGCTGTTCACGCAGGTACTCACCAAGACTGCCGACGTTGAGCGATGCCATGCCTCTACTGTGCCGCACCCCCGCTAACTTTTGCAAGCGCCTGCTTGCAAAAGTGCGCCGCGCCACTGCGACTCGGCGGGACAGTTTGACGTGTCCCGCTGAAGATGAGCCAGTCTCGGTCGATCTGAACCATCTGGTCGCTCGTCTCAGTCAACCGTGACCATCTGTCGATCTGTCTCGCTCTTCTTGACCCACTGCCGCACCGGGGTCCCTACGGTCTTCGTATCGGGCGGGTGCCGAACGGGGTGGCTGATGGCTGAGGAAGACTTCTGGCTGGAGTACGTAGACGCCCGCGGCGAACCGCACGGCGGGCCGCTTGAGGTGATGTGGCCGACCCGTTTCGAGGCAGCCGCGCAGGTACGCGGGTTCCCTTCGTACCGGGGGCAGCGGAACTTCCCGGGCTGGTACTGGGCTGCTACAGGTGGTGACCTGGTGGGCTATGAGTCGTGGGTGGAGCTCGGGCACCTGATGAGGCTGGACGCCGATCCGGATGTGGTGGCGGTGGCCTCGCAGCCGTTCCGGCTGTCGTGGCGGTACAGCGACCGGACCCGGCGGACCCGCCATACGCCGGACTACTTCGTACGCCGTCGGGACGGCACCGCTGTGGTGCTGGACGTACGTCCGGACGATCGGATCGAGCCGGACGACGCGAAGAAGTTCGCGGCCACGGCCGCGGCCTGCGCACGGGTTGGCTGGGGCTTCGAGCGAGTCGGGATGCTCGATCCCGTGCTGGCGGCGAATCTGCGCTGGCTATCGGGCTACAGGCACCCGCGGGTGCAGCGCGAGCCGGTCGCCGATGCCCTGCAAGCGGTGTTCTCAGAGCCGCAGGGACTGCTTGCGGGGGCCCGGGAAGTCGGGGATCCGATCGCCACGCTGCCGGTGCTCTTCCACCTGTTGTGGCGCCGTGTGTTGGCCGCTGACTTGGGGGGCGAGTTGCTGGCGGGGGCCACGCGCGTGCACCTCGTTCCTGCGGTGGCGAAGGAGGTGGGCGGGGATGCCGGCGCGTCCGCAGTTGCTGTCGCTGGGTGATCGGGTTCGCTACGACGGGCGCGAACACACCGTGGCTGCCTTGCACGGCACTTCGGTGCGGCTGGTGGATGACGCCCTGGCCGCCAGTGTGGTGCTGCTGGGGAACTTGCTGGCCTCTGAGGGATTCACCGTACTCAGCAGCGCGCCGAGTCGCCCGTCGTTGCCCGATGCAGGGGTCCTGGAGGGACTGTCCGAAGACGCCGCAGAGCGGGCCGAGTGGTGGCGAAGGCACCTGACCGAACTGCTTACGGGCCGTCCAGACGTCGATGCGCGCACCCATGTGAAGGCCGAGTACGACCCGGCCGTGAACTCGTTGCGGCAGCGGGAGCTGGCCAAGCTCGCCGAACTACGCGAAGTAGGCGAGGAGGTGGGGCTGAGCACGCTGCGCCGGATGCGCTCTCGCTTCGAGCGCGAAGGGGTGGCGGGTTTAGTGGACGGTCGGCAGCGCAAGCCCGCCACCGGCACGAGCCGGGCCGATCCGCGGGTGGTCGAGGCCATCGAGAAGATCGTCAGCAGCCGGACCGACGAGCCGACCGTGTCCGCACAGGTGCTGCGGCGCAAAGTCGAACGCCTGCTGGCTACTGAGCACGGCAAGGGAGCGGTTTCGATGCCCTCCAGGGCGACGTTCTACCGCCTGTTGGAGGCAGTCTCGACCGGGCAACATCTGTTGGGCTCGGCCCGCACCCGCCGCTCGCTGGGCAAACAGCCGAAGCGGATGTTTGGGCAGCTGACGACAGCACGACCAGGTGAAGTGATGGAGATCGACTCCACGCCACTGGACGTAATGGTCGTCCACGACGACGGGACAGTGGACCGCTGCGAGCTGACCGGACTGGTCGATCTGGCGACGAGGACGCTGGCCGCGGTGGTGTTGCGGCCCTCGACGAAGGCGGTGGACGCCGCCCTGCTGCTGGCGCGGGCGATGACGCCCGAGGTGGTGCGGCCGGGCTGGTCGGACGCGTTGCGCATGTCCCGGTCGGTGCTGCCCTATGCCTCGCTGCTGACGCTGGACGAACGGATGGCCAAGGCCGCCGCGAAGCCGGTGATCGTCCCGGAGATGGTGGTCAGCGACCGCGGGAAGGCGTTCGTCTCGGACAACTTCCGTAATGCCTGCCGCCACTTGGGGATCTCGTTCCAGCCCGCGCATCCGGACACCCCGACCGACAAGCCGCATATTGAAAGAACCTTGGGCTCCGTGGCAACGATGTTCGCCCAGGATCTGCCCGGCTACACAGGCCGGAGTGCCGAGATGCGAGGCAGGGATCCGTCCGCACAAGCGGTTTGGTCCATCCACGAGCTCCAGGAACTGCTCCAGGAATGGGTCGTTTCGACATGGCAGGTCAGGCCGCACGGCGGGCTGCGAGACCCGTTGATGCCGGATCACCCGTTGAGTCCGAACGAGAAGTACGCCGCGCTGGTGGCGGCGGCCGGATACGTGTCGGTCGCGCTGAGCCCGGAGGAGTACATCCAGCTCATGCCCCGCGAATGGAGGGTCATCGGTCCCGGAGGGGTGCGGATCAACAACCGTACTTACGATTCCCGCGACCTTGTCCCCTTTCGGCGCCAGCCCTCCGGGGCGGGTCCGGACGGGAGGCTCTGGGAGGTCCACTACGACCCTTATGACATCTCCTGCGTCTGGGTACGCAACCACCGTGGCATGGGCTGGATCACCGCGACCTGGCGCCATCTACGCACTTCGCCCGTCCCCATGGGTGAACTGGTCTTCGACCGGGCCCGTCAGGTGCTGGCCGAACGTGAACAGCGCAAGCCGGACGAGGAAGCGGTCGCTGAGGCTGCGGTCGAGCTGCTTGACCGGGCCGCTGACGGTCCCGAGGAACGCCCTGTCCGGCGGCGGAAGAGCTCGGGCCGAGCGGCCGAGCGGCGTGACCGCAAGGTCGTCGGCCGCACCCGTGCCACCAGCCAGTCGGCCTGGCCTCGTCCCGAGACGCCCGCCGCCTCGCAAGCGCTTCCGGCCGAACCAGCTCAGGTCTCCGATGCCACCGATGAGGACGAGGAGTTGGCGAAAGTGGTGCCGCTGGGGATCTTCGACGCTCGTGAGGAGGCGAAAAGATGGTGGTGAGCCCCTCCGGAAATGATCGCTCTGGGGCCGACAAAGACGAACGTGTGGAGCCGCCCACCACTCTCACTGGCTGGCGGCGGTTCGTGGAGAAGGACCCGCACCCCTTCGACCTGCTTCCCCGCCCTCGATGGGAGTCGATGAGCGACGAGGAACGCACCGACTACGACGAAGCTCGCATCGACTACCACTCAGAACTCCAAGTGGTACGCACGTCCACAGTGAAGGAAGTCGCTCATCAGGGACGCCTTCTGACCCTGCTCAACCGACGCGAGCACGGAGCTCGCCGCGGCCTGATCATCTCTGGCGACCGCACCACGGGCAAGACCACTGCACTCCGGCAGCTCGGGCGCCTTCATGAACTGCGTGTTCGGCAGAGATCCGGCGAAGGCCAACGCATCCCGGTGGTCTATGTCACCGCACCGCCGAAAGGATCACCCCGGAAGCTCGCCTTGGAGTTTGCACGCTTCCTCAACATCCCGACCATCACCCCTCGCCACAACACAGCCGACATCACGCATTCCGTCTGTCAGGTGCTGACAGAGGCCCGCACGGACCTGGTGCTGGTCGACGAAATCCACCTCATGAACTTGGGCACGATCGCCGGAGAGGAGCTCTCCGACCACCTGAAGTACTTCACCGAGCACCTGCCGGCCACGTTCATCTACGCCGGCATCGACGTCGAACACTCCGGACTGTTCACCGGCATCCGCGGCGGCCAGATCGCAGGTCGCTGCACCCTCCTGCACACCGGCCCCTTTCCCCTGGGCCGCGAATGGGAAGGGCTGGTCGCGACCATGGAGGGCACCCTTCGCCTGCACAGGCACGCCCCCAACACATTGACCAAGTTGCACAAATACCTCTACCAGCGGACCGGCGGCATGATCGGCAGCCTCTCCCATCTTGTCCGTGCCGCAGCCATCTCCGCGATCCTGGACGGCAGCGAAAGCATCACCCGGCGACAACTGCACGCCATCCACGTGGATCACGCCAGCGAGAGCGCCTACCGGACATCCGCATGATCGGGGTCAAGGCCCCGGCCGGGCGGGCACGGCCTCTGCCTCTGACCTCCCCGCCCTTTCCGAATGAGACTGTTCGGTCCTATGCCACGCGGCTCGCGCTGCTCAACGGGGTTCCCCCGAAGCACGTGCTCCGCCGCTTCTACTCGGCGGAGAGGCCCCTGGACAAGCTGGATCTCCTCGCCGTTCGCAGCGGTCAGACACCGAAATCCCTGAGGAAGGCACTGCCCGAGCTGACCACCGCCACGGCATGGCACCATCCGGGCTACCCGTTGATCAACCGGACCTGGGCCTGCGACTTCTGCGCGGCCGCACATACTGGAAAGACCAGCTGGCGGATCGAGATCTGGGGGCTCCGAGACCTCAACCAGCTCTGCGTCAAGCACCGTTCGGTGGACAGGCAGTGGCACCGCCTACGACTCGTACTTTGAGCGAAGCGTCGAGATCCCTTCAACCGGTCAGTGCAGCGTTGCGCAAGCGCCCGAGATCGTTGAAGCTCAACGGCGCCTCCACCGGCTCTGCCGTCACAGCAGATACCGCAGGATCCTGCCCGCCTACGAAGAATGCTCCAAGTTCTGGCGCGACCTGACCAGACACGGCTACGCAGCAGACCGCACGGAGCGCAGACTCCGCTTGATCCATCCGGACGAGACCAGTCGGCACCGGCCATACCCATACGCCGAGGCCGCCGACTTCCCCGACGTCGTCCAGGTCGCCGCTCTCTTCGCTTCCTTCTACTGGCGAAATCAAGCCCTCGGAAGCCAGGGAGAGGTTCAGTGCTTCCGCCGAGAGTTCGACAGGCGACTACCCGCAGAGCGGAAGCTGAGGACAACCGCCATCCCATGGCTCCAAGAAGAGATCGTGCGGCTTGCCCAACGGGTCGACGAGGCCGTCCGCCACCATGAGGCCAGCCTCGACGGGCTCGTAACCGCCCACCCGCACGACCAGTTCCCTCCCCTGCTCATCCGAAGGATCTTGAAGCGTTCCCCAGCACACGCACGGTGAACTGCCTCTGCCCTCAACTCTGGACTGATCGCTTCTCCGCGATGGGCCGCAGCGGGAACATTATCGACATCCTCGGCAGGATCTTCGCTGCCGTCCGAGCGGTCCACGTCCCACCGCTCACCTCGCGGCTCGGCACTCCATCGCCTGCTTCCGCCTCGACTGCGTCATAGAACGCATCACCACAGTCGTCATCGCGGCCGGCCAACCGTTCGTAGACATGGGAAGCCACGTAGTGGAGCGTCTCCCAATCCGGCCAATGAGTGTTTTCAGCGGTGCCGCTCCAGGGTGAGGACGGCCTTGGCGATTGACGTCATGCGGTTTGGGCTGCATCGGGCTCTGCGGAAGATTCGCCAAGATTTGAGGCGGGCGATTCCTCGTTCGACGGGTACGCGAGCGGCGGACAGCGCCCGGTTGACCGTCCGCTCGGTCGTGGTGAGTTCACCTTGGGGCGGTCGGCGTTTGGGGGTGGTGACCCACTCGCCCGCGCCGATGTAGGCCATGTCGGCGAGGACGGGGACGCCTTGTCGCTCGCAGATCCTGATGATCTTGTGGGTGCGGGCGGCGGTCAGGTCGTGCGTGCGGCCGGGCAGGGCGGGTGAGAGCCACAGCGTGCGACCGTCCGGGTCCGTGATGACCTGCACGTTCACACCGTGCCGCTTGTGCTTCGTCGAATAGTCCGCGCGCCCGTCGCCGACCCGGTCGCACTCGGCGAGCGTGCCGTCCACGAGAACGTAGTCGGGGTCTGCCTCACGCAGGACCTTCAGCAGGCCCGGCGCCATGTCGGCCAGGTGCTCGACGACGGTGGTGACGTACGCGTGGGCGGTGCCGACGGAGATACGGAAACCTGCGGCGAGCTGAGCCAGCGGGTCGTGCCGGCGCAGGTATGCCAGAGCGATCACCGCACGCTCGGACGGCCGGAGTTTGCAGCGCCGGTCACCCTCACGGGTGACGATCAGCATCGTCACCCACTCCACGAGTGCGTGCGGCAGGTCGAGTGCGGCAGGATACGGGACCAACAGGGTTCCTGAGCTGGAGAGTTGAGACCTAGACACCTCTCTCAACGGCACGGGGACCCTGTCCGTTGCTCACGATCCCGCCGTCACCCGTCCGAGGGCCACTCTGAAAACCCTCAATCATCGTCGCGGTTGCCCCCAGAGCGCTGGACTTCGGGAGCTTCGGCCAAGGCATCGGGATCAATCACGAACCCTCTTCTTGGCTCTCTATACGAGTGACCTGGTCAGGGCCGGGGTGATCCACGCCGGGCACCATAGGGTTCTCGTAATCGAACTCCACCTTCCCGAAGGAGTCGCTCGTGATGGGCGGGGGGTCGTTGTCGGCAATGATCAGTTGCAGGCGTTCGCCGTACGCGTCAGCCAGAGTTCTGAAGCGGCTGTAGATCTCGGCTGCGCGTTGGCGGTCGGAGGCGTTGTTACCGAAGGCCTTGCGCGGTGAATCGATCACGAGGAGCGACGGAACGAGGACGTCCGGGTGGTCGAGTCCAAAAGCAAGGAGTGCGAGGCTGTAAGCGAGGTTGACAGAGGTAGCGATGCCCCCGCCGGAGGCTTGCAAGGACTCAAAGGGCCGTCCGTTGATCACCGGCAGGTAGGTGTCGCGGTCGATGACCGCCGTGTCGACCCAGGGCAGGTTCCAGCTGGTAAGCAGTCGGCTGAACTCAGTGCTGAGGTCACCGACCAGAGTCTGGCTGGCCTTGAGCTGCTCGGACTTCTCCTTGATGTCCTTGTTGACCTGCCGGCGGTTGGCCTTGAGTGAGCGAATGTCCGCGTCGATGGTGCGCACCCGTGCCCAGGACTCGCGCAGTTGGGTAATGGCATCAATGCTGGCCTTGAGCGAGGCGACGCGGGAGCTGGCCTCGGCGATGGCATCGAAACGCGGGGCGACCGCATCACGGGTCTGGGCGTCGAGCTCCCGGCGCAAGCTCGTGACGGCGAAGCTGAGTTGCTGCGACCGCTCCTGGACGGTCTGCAAGTGAACTTCGTCCGACTGTTGGATGCGCCGTGCGTCCTCAAGCTGCTGCTGCAGGGCCGTGCGTGTCTCCTCGATGGCCGCCGGGTCGATATCGGCCTCGACTGGGTCGGGCTGGAGACAGACGAGGCAGTGACCGTCCTCGACGATCCGGGCCGCCAGCGACTGCATGCACCGCGGGCAGACGACGAACTCGAAGGGGGAGAGCTGGTCGATGGCCGTGACCGACCGTGCGAGCCGGGAGAGGTCGAGCTGTACCTGGGCGACGACGGCATGCCGCGCCTCCACGAGGTCGGCGGCTGCGGACACTTCTTCTTCGGTCTGCCGAGCGGCGCGGATGGCGTTCTGCAGCTCGTCACGCAGCGCGGTGTCGGCGGCGGTCTGATCCTCAAGTTCGGTGCGGAGGCTGGCAAGGGCGGACGACGCCCGCTCCAGGGTGTCGCGCAGCTGAGCGAGTTCGGCCCGCAGTTCGTCGTCGCTGCGGGGGTCGGAGGCTGCCAGGAAGGAGCTGACGTTGTCGTGCTCGGCGGTTCTGGCCTTCAGTGTGTCCAAGAGCTGGTTCCTGGTGCGCTTGAGCTCCATGAGCGCACTGTCGGTGAGCCCGAACATCAGGCGGAAAAGCTCTCTGCGCTTGGTCTCAAACCAGCTGTCCAGGTGACCGACGACCTGGCGGTCGATCTCGCGTGCCTGGAGGTAGACGTAGGCGTACAGGTCGTTGAAGGTGAGGTTCTGCGGCCGCGCTGCTCCTTCTCGCCGTGCGGCAATCTGTTCCCGCGGGAAGCCGAGCGCGTCCAGGAGGTGGTCGGAGAGCGTGGTGGCGCCTTCCGAGGCGCGCAGGGGCAGGGTGCGTTCCAGAGCGAGGGAGTGTGGATCGAGGAGATCCACAGTGTCGGCTGTGTCTCCCTCAATGGTCCGCCTGAGGACGACACGTTCGTCGCCGGCCACAACCTCGGCCTGGACCGACAGGACGTGGTCGCGGACCGCCGGGGTGAGCATGGCGCTGCCACCGAGGGCGTGCTTGAAGAGCATCAGCAGACTGGACTTGCCAGTGCCGATGGGTCCGGTGATCACGGTGGCCGGACGGTCGAAGCGGTAGGTCTGTTCCGCCTCGGCGGTCGTAACGGTCAAAGCGACGATGCGCAGGTGGACGGCCATGTCAGATCTCCGTCCGCCAGGGCCGGTCGACGGCGTCGGGCAGACGGTCGTAGATGAGGTTCTTCAAGGCCGATCCTGACTTGTTGAAATGCCGCTTGAGCAGCTTGATGCGGCTGGCGACAACGGCCCATTCCGGCGTTGCGGCAAGAGAGGCCGCGGCGGAGACGCCCTGCGGCGTGGCACGGAATTCCGCTCTCGCGCTGTTGCTGTAGACGATCAGACCACGTGCGGCGAGTGAGCCAAGGACGCTGTAGTAGCGCTGGTCCCAGGGCCCGTACTTGTAGCGGGTCATACGGCTTTCGACCGCGAGGCGCTCGGGTGGTGTGGGGGCGGTTCCTACCGGCCACGACGCCTCGCCACCGGGCAGGAGACGTTCCAGCATTGCTGGATAGCGCAGCAGGAAGTCGAGTTTGGCGAGCTTGGTCAGCCCGTCGAGCCCTCCTTTGGCGGTGGTGAACTGCGAGATGAGCAGGAGGATGCGCGCCTCGTGGTAATGGACCTCACGCTGCTCTGCCCGTCGCCGCTGAGTCCGCATGCGCGCTACGGCGGTCTCGAAGTCGGCGCTGGGGGTCATGAGGCTTCCTCATCCGTGTCGAAATTTTCGGAGAAGAAGAAGAGGCACTCGTCGCACAACTGGTAGGCCAGACCCCGCAGATGCAAGTTGCTGAGCAGAATCGGCGGCGGCGACGGCAGAGCTTCGACCTTCAGCTTCACGGCCAGCAGGTCGTTCATCTTGTTGCCGAACTCGCTGCCCTCGGCCAGCTGAGCGCGCGCATGGCGTCGGCACTCAAAGGCCATCTCCAGAACGTCCATCGACAGGTTCATAAGGTCGGTTTCATCCCCGGCTAGACCGGAACGGCGCTCGGACCAGGTCGTGTACCACGCGGAGCGGAGCCGTTCGGCGAACGCCGCCTCGTCGGAGGGCACCAGGCCCCGGCGCAGCTTGCGGCCGAGCTTTACCCCTCCCGGCGCCACCACGGGTGCCTGGCCTCGTGGGAACGTGGGCAGCTGAACCGTCGTGTACGCGATCGCCTGGCGAACGATTTCGCGGGTGATTCTGCGCCGGCCGATGCGCTGCTGCATTCTCGTGCTGTGACGGACACGGCTCGGGTCGGCGATGTAAACGGCCAGTTGGCTGCGGTCGCTCTCATCACGGTTGGCACGCTCGATCCGATCCACGACGGCCCGGTAGGTGCCTTCAAGGTCGACGTGCGCCAGCTTCAGTTGCTCGACGGCAGGCACCAGAAGCCTTTGGATGTTGACGTCGGTGATGTGTGCGCGCTGCGGTGGATCGCAGGAGATCTCCAGGACTGCGAGGAAACGAAGGACCTTCTCCACGAACCCCGTTGGCACCTGGATGTTCGCGAGCTTGCGCACCTGGGGTGTATCCGGGATGTTGGGATAGGGCTGTTTCCAACGTACTTTGAGCATCTGGCGGGCGACTGTCTCCGCCATAGAGGACAGCCCATCCGTGAGTTCCGGCTCTGGGCCGCACATCCGAGCCAGCGTGCCAGCACCACCCTTGATCGGGCTCAGCGCCGCGTTCGTCGCCAGCCGGAGACGGACATTGGCAGCACACTCGCATGCACACCAGCGGTCGAAGAGATGGGTCAGGCCGCCGCTCTTGCACAACTCCGTAAGCGACCAAGTGCCCTGATTCTCTTCTCGATGCTTAACCGATACCAGTTCCACTGACCCATCGGCCCACGCCACGACGAAGTCCTCGTGCCACTCGCAGACGACGAAGTCGATTGCGTCCTCCGTGAGCATGGCGAGATACTCTCGCGCGGCTACCTCCGCCTGGTACCGGTAACGGCCCAGCGTGTCCGAGCCGCTGTCTTCCTCCGGATTCAGTTCGAAGATTGCGTGCCCTGAACCGTCCGGATCATCCAGCTCAGCGGGCGCTCTGACACCTTCAGCCCCTACGCCCACACCTGCCGCATCGACCATCTACGCCCCCGATCCGGCCCTGCACTAGCCTCGCGCTTTCACGAGGTGGGGTGTCCGAGGCTTGATCAAATAAGCGGAGAGTGCTCCTGACCTGCAACGATGGGACTTGTCTAGGGTCCTGTT
>NZ_LGDW01000459.1 GCF_001280005.1 Streptomyces sp. NRRL WC-3618
GCCGTGGGCGTCGGCGAGGGCGGCGGCCAAGGGGGCGTGGGGGTCGGGGGTGGGGTGGGTGAGTTCGTTGAGGTGGCGGTCGTAGAAACCCGTGGTCATACGCGCCGTCGTGAACTCCTCGTGGCGCAGCGAGCGGACGAGGAGGTCGCGGTTGGTGATCGGGCCGTGGATCGTCGCGCGTTCCAGGGCGCCCGCCAGTTTGCGGAGCGCCTCCGCGCGCGTGGGGGCGTGTACGACGACCTTGGCGAGCATCGGGTCGTAGTGGACGGGGATCATGTCGCCGTCGGCGTACCCGGTGTCCAGGCGGATGTCCGGGGACTGCGGGACCGCCAGGCGGTGCAGGACGCCGGTCTGCGGCGTCCAGCCCTTTGCCGGGTTCTCGGCGTACAGGCGGGCCTCTAACGCGTGGCCACGCGCGCGTGGGCGGTTGTGCGGGAGAGCACCGCCTTCCGCGACACGTATCTGGAGGGCAACGAGGTCGATGCCGAAGACCGCTTCCGTGACCGGGTGTTCGACCTGGAGGCGGGTGTTCATCTCCAGGAAGTGGGCCCTGCCGTCCTCCCCCACGAGGAACTCGACCGTACCGGCGCCCGTGTAGTCGACGGCTCGGGCCGCCCGTACGGCCAGTTTGTGGAGTTCCTCGGTGAGCGCCTCCGAGAGCCCGGGCGCCGGGGACTCCTCGATCACCTTCTGGTGGCGGCGCTGGAGGGAGCAGTCGCGGGTGCCGAGCGTCCACACGGTGCCGTGGGTGTCGGCCAGGACCTGGACCTCGATGTGCCGACCGCCCTCCACATACGGCTCGACGAAGACCTCGCCGTCACCGAAAGCGCTGTGGGCCTCGGCGCGGGCGGCCTCCAACGCCCCGTCCAGTTCGGCTAGTTGACGTACGACGCGCATACCGCGCCCACCACCGCCCGCCGCCGCCTTGACCAGTACCGGCAGGTCGGCCTCGGTGACGCCGGTGAGCGGCTTGAGCCCCATCAGCTGCTTCGCGCGCGTCTTGGACGCCATCGCCTCGATCACCTCCGGAGACGGGCCGATCCACACGAGTCCCGCGTCGGTCACGGCACGCGCGAAGCCGGCGTTCTCGGAGAGGAAGCCGTACCCGGGGTGCACGGCGTCCGCGCCCGCCGCGAGCGCCGCCCGAACGATCAGATCGCCGCGCAGATACGTGTCCGCGGAGGCCGCCCCCGGCAGTCGTACCGTCGCGTCGGCCACGCGCGCGTGGAGGGCGTTCTCGTCGGCGTCCGAGTGCACGGCGACCGTCCGGATGCCCAGCTCACGGCAGGTGCGGAAGATCCGGCAGGCGATCTCCCCGCGGTTGGCGACGAGCACCGAGCCGATCAATGTTGATTCACCAGGCACTGTTGATTCCTCACATTCGGAAGACGCCGAAGCCGCCGCGGGCGCCCTCGTAGGGCGCCGTGTGGATCGCGGAGAGGCACAGGCCGAGGGCGGTTCGGGTGTCGCGTGGGTCGATGACGCCGTCGTCGTACAGCCGTCCGGAGAGGAACATGGGGAGCGATTCGGACTCGATCTGCTGCTCGACCATCGCGCGTAGGGCGGCGTCCCCGTCCTCGTCGTACGGCTGTCCCTTGGCGGCGGCGGACTGGCGGGCGACGATCGACAGCACGCCGGCGAGCTGCTGCGGGCCCATCACCGCCGACTTGGCGCTGGGCCAGGCGAACAGGAAGCGGGGGTCGTAGGCGCGTCCGCACATGCCGTAGTGCCCGGCGCCGTACGACGCCCCCATGAGGACGGAGAGGTGGGGGACGCGCGAGTTGGAGACCGCGTTGATCATCATCGCGCCGTGCTTGATGATGCCGCCCTGCTCGTACTCCTTGCCGACCATGTAGCCGGTGGTGTTGTGGAGGAAGAGGAGCGGGATGTCACGCTGGTTGGCGAGCTGGATGAACTGGGCGGCCTTCTGCGACTCGGCGCTGAACAGGACCCCCTGGGCGTTGGCGAGGATGCCGACCGGATAGCCGTGCAGGGTCGCCCAGCCGGTCACCAGGCTGGTCCCGTAGAGGGGCTTGAACTCGTCGAAGTCGGAGGCGTCGACGATGCGGGCGACGACCTCGCGGGGGTCGAAGGGGGTCCGGAGGTCGCCCGGGACGATCCCCAGCAGCTCCTCCGCGTCGTACGTGGGCGGCTGGACGTCGGCGGGGCTCGGATCGGCGTACGCCTTGCGGTGGCCCAGGCGGGCGACGACCCGGCGGGCCTGGCGTAGCGCGTCGTGCTCGTCCAGGGCGAAGTAGTCCGCGAGGCCCGACACGCGCGCGTGCATCTCGGCGCCGCCCAGCGACTCGTCGTCGCTCTCCTCGCCGGTGGCCATCTTGACGAGGGGCGGCCCGCCGAGGAACACCTTGGCGCGCTCCTTGACCATGATCACGTGATCGGACATGCCGGGGATGTACGCCCCACCGGCCGTCGAGTTCCCGAACACGACCGCCACCGTCGGTATCCCGGCGGCGGAGAGCCGGGTGAGGTCGCGGAAGACCGCTCCCCCGGGGATGAAGATCTCCTTCTGGGACGGGAGATCCGCACCGCCCGACTCGACGAGGCTGACGAGGGGCAGCCGGTTGGCGAACGCGATGTCGTTGGCGCGCAGCGCCTTCTTCAGGCTCCACGGGTTACTGGCGCCGCCGCGCACGGTCGGATCGTTGGCGGTGATCAGACACTCCACGCCCTCGACGACCCCGATACCGGTGATCAGGGAAGCCCCTACGGCGTACGCACTCCCCCAGGCCGCGAGCGGCGACAGCTCCAGGAAGGGGGTGTCGGGGTCGAGAAGCAGCTCGACGCGTTCCCGGGCGAGGAGTTTGCCTCGGGCGCGGTGCCGGGCGATGTACTTCTCCCCGCCGCCCGCGAGGGCCTTCGCGTGTTCGGCGTCGAGGGCGGCGAGTTTGCCGAGCATGGACTCGCGGTGGGACGCGTACTCCGAGGACGCGGTGTCGAGCGCGGACGCCAGGACCGTCACAGGAGCGTCTCCGGTATGTCGAGGTGCCGGGAGCGCAGCCATTCGCCGAGCGCCTTGGCCTGCGGATCGAAGCGGTGCTGCGCGGCGACGCCCTCGCCGAGGATGCCCTCGACGGTGAAGTTGAGGGCGCGCAGGTGCGGGAGGGTGTGTCGTACGACGGTCAACTCGGCTGTCTCCGGGAGCAGTTCGCGGAAGAGGGCGGCGGTGAGGGTGTGGGCGAGCCAACGCCAGGCGTCGTCCGTACGCACCCAGACACCGACGTTGGCGTCGCCGCCCTTGTCGCCGCTGCGGGCACCGGCGAGGAGGCCGAGGGGCGCGCGGCGGACAGGGCCGGGCGGCGGGGAGTCGGGCAGCGGGGGCTCTGGCGGCTTGGCCAGTACGAGGGTGTCGTGTGGCGGGGGTACGGGGATCCGGCGCCCGTCGTCGAGCACGGCCACGTGGCTCACGGCGTCCTGGGGGACGTACGCGGCCTCGAACACCCCGTAGGGGGCGCCCTTTCCGGGGGGCGCCAGGACGTGGAACCCGGGGTAGCTGGCGAGGGCGAGTTCGACGGCGGCGCCGCTGAGAGTGCGGCCCACGGTGTGCTGGTCGGGGTCGCGCACGACGAGCCGGAGCAGGGCGCTGGCGGTCTCCTCGGTGGGGGCGTCGGGGCGATCGGTGCGGGCGAGGGTCCAACTGACGTCGGCGGGGCGGGACTTGGCCGCGTGGAGGGCGGTTTCCAGTTGGTCCCGGACGAGCGCCGCCTTGGGCTCGATGTCGAGCCCGGTGAGGACGAAGGTGACCTCGTTGCGGAAACCGCCGAGCCGGTTGAGGCCCACTTTGAGGGTGGGCGGGGGCGCTTCCCCCCGTACGCCGTGGATACGTACCCGGTCGGGCCCGTCCTCGGTGAGGCGGACGGTGTCGAGGCGGGCGGTGACGTCGGGGCCGGCGTACCGGGCGCCCTGTGTCTCGTACAGGAGTTGCGCGGTGACCGTGCCGAGGTCGACGACGCCGCCGGTGCCGGGGTGCTTGGTGATGACGCTCGTGCCGTCGGGGTGGATCTCGGCGAGGGGAAAGCCGGGGTGGCGGAGGACGCGGGGGGCTTTCCCGACGTCCTCGGCGTCCAAGTGCTCGGCGAAGAAGGCATAGTTGCCGCCGGTGGCCTGGGTACCGCACTCCAGCACATGCCCGGCGACGACCGCGCCCGCGAGTTGGTCGTGATCCCCCGGCCCCCAGCCGAAGTGGGCGGCGGCGGGCCCGGCGACGAGGGCGGCGTCGGTGACGCGGCCGGTGACGACGACGTCCGCGCCCTCGCGCAGACAGGCGGCTATGCCGAAGGCGCCCAAGTAGGCGTGTGCCGCAAGGCTGTTGGGGTGGTCGGCGGTGAGGTCGTCGCCCTCGACGTGGGCGACGCGGGCCGGGATCCCGAGGCGGGCGGCGAGTTTCCTGACGTCCGCCGCGAGGCCCGCCGGGTTGAGACCCCCGGCGTTGGTGACGATGCGCACCCCCCGCTCATGGGCGAGACCGAGGCACTCCTCCAACTGCCGCAGGAAGGTACGGGCGTACCCGGCCGACGGGTTCTTCGGGTCCCTGAGACGGTCGCGGCCGAGGATGAGCATGGTCAGCTCGGCGAGGTAGTCGCCGGTGAGGACGTCGAGTTCGCCGCCGGTGAGCATCTCGCGCATGGCGTCGAAACGGTCGCCGTAGAAGCCGGAGGCGTTGCCGATCCGGAGGGGCGCCGTCACCGTCGGACCCCGCCCGGTGCGCGGCCGTTGCCCGGCGGGCCCGCGAAGGCCTGGGCGATGTCGAGCCACTGGTCGGCGTCGGCGCCTTCGGCACACAGGGCGAGGTCGGCGCGGTGGGCGCGCTGATGGGCGACGGTCCAGGCGGGGGCGGGGGTGTCGAGGGCCCACTGCTCGGTGCCCAACTCGGCGCCCAGCTGGTCTAGTTGGGCGCCCTCCTGACGCAGGGCGTCGATGACGGCACGCGTATCGGCCGACGGATCGGACACGAGGCGCTTCCTTTCGGGCACGACGGTGTGCCGGGCGGGGCGGGCGTGATGCGGCATGTAGCAGCCGCTTGCGGCGAGTTGGGGCGTATGGCGGCGTGCTGCGGTCCGCTTCCGAAGGATGGCAGCGACGCCAGAAACAAGCAAGCATGCTTGCATTAATTGGGGGGCGCGCAGCGGTAGGCGGGCCGGTCGGTCAACCCTTCGGCGAACTCCTCGGCCGGCGATTCCGCCTCGAAATTCAGATGCGTCGCGATAGCAACCGCAGTACGGTCGCCCGATGACTGCCTCAAGCGCCGAAACCGACCAAGGCCGAGCCGCAGACAACGATGACCACGCCGATGACGATGACGGCTACTTCGGAGAACCGGTGGCCGCGCGGTACGACGACTCCTCCTCCGAGATGTTCACGCCGGCCGCCATCGAACCGGCCGCCGACTTCCTGGCCGGCCTGGCAGGCAAGGGCCGGGCCCTCGAACTCGGGGTCGGGACGGGCCGTATCGCGTTGCCGTTGGCGCGGCGCGGGGTCGAGGTGCACGGGATCGACATGTCCCGGGCGATGGTGGCCCGGATGCGCGCCAAGGAGGGCGGGGACGCGATCGGGGTGACGATCGGGGACTTCTCGACGACGCGGGCCGAGACGGCCGACGGTGACTTCTCCGTCGGCTACCTCGTCTTCAACACGATCATGAACCTGACCTCACAGGAGGCCCAGGTCGCTTGCTTCCGCAATGTCGCGGCGCACCTGGCACCCGGCGGGACCTTCGTCATCGAGGTCGGGCTGCCCAGGCTGCGCAGCCTGCCGCCCGGCCAGAACATCGTGCCGTACCACGCGGGCCCGACGCGCTGGGCCTTCGACGTGTACGACGTCGCCACCCAGGCGACCAGCTCGAACTACGTCGAGGTGGTGGACGGGCGCGGATCGTACCGGTCGATTCCCTTCCGGTACGTATGGCCGTCCGAGCTCGATCTGATGGCCCAGCTGGCCGGGATGCGGCTGCGCGAGCGGTGGGAGGGGTGGACTCGGGAGCCGTTCACGAGCGAGAGCACGAAGCATGTGTCGGTGTGGGAGAAGCCGCCCACCGGCTAGGTTCCCCCTTTGCTCCGCTCAGTCCGCGTCGACGGACCTGGACAGAGCGTCGGCGATCATACGGGTGGCGAAGTCGGGGTCCTCGGTGATGCGGTTGATGTGTTCCGCGAGCAGGAAAGCGGTGGCCTCCAGGGGAGTCATCTCCGCCTCGGTCCAGTCTCCGTACTGCTTGCGCCACAGGTTGGGGCTCAGACCGGTGCCGGCGGCGACGACCAGGCCGGCCATGGTGGGGATCACCTCGGGGCTGACACTCTTCGGCATCATGCGCATCGTGGCCACGAGGGTGGGGACCACGTACTCGATGACGTCCTTCTCGTGTTCCTCGTGGGCCTTCCGCAGCCAGGTCATGAACATGTAGATGAGCGTGCAGGCGCCGTCCAACAGGTCGTTGGCCCCCTTGGGGCCCAGCGACGCGGCGAACTGGTCCATCAGCTTGCGCTGTTCGGGATCGACCCCGGTCTTGCCGTCGTGAACGCTCTTGAGCTGAGAGTCGATCACCATGAGCGCCGCGCCCACATCACCGACGGGAGCGTGCTGGGGATCGCAGGGCGATGTCACAGAATTCCTCCTCGTACGGCTGCGTTGCGCAGCACGGCATGTACGTACAGTAAACGGCCAAGGGTACGTGCACTGGCGGTTTGCCACCTTTACGGCGACCGCTGCGGAATGCCGGACGGGCCGTGTGAAACCCCGTCAACCCGGCCCGACCGGATGATCGGCACATCCCGCACGCCAGGAGAACCTCACACCTCTCACGGAACGTGAAGCCGCCTGGCTTCAGTCTGCGAACGTTTCTGTCTGCGAATTTTGTGAGAGGTATTGACGCTGATCACTGGATCCTTATCATCCAATTGCTCGACACTTCGACCCTTGTTCGGCATATCGGACACGAGGGCCCCACCACACCGCCCCCGGGCAGCCCTTGACGGGCTGAACCGGAGTCGCTTGCTCAAGGATGACGAGGTCCTGATGCGCAGACGTATTTTCAGTCGCAGACGTCCACCCGCAGTGTTCGCCGCCGTGGTCGCGGCCCTGGCCGCGTTGGCGGCGCTGCTCGTCGGGACTGCCACGGTGGGATCAACCAGCAGTGGACGTTGACGGACAGCAGCCAGCTGACCGTGTACGGCAACAAGTGCCTGGATGCCCGGGGCGGTGGCACCACGGCCGGGACCCCGGTGCAGATCTGGACGTGTACCGGCACTGAGAACCAGCAGTGGCGGGTGAACCCCGACGGCACGATCATCGGCGTGCGGTCCGGGCTGTGCCTGGAAGCCGCGGGCTGGGGTACGGCCAACGGCACGGAGGCGCGGCTCTGGTCGTGCACCGGCGGCGCCAACCAGAAGTGGACCGGCCTGTCCGGGGCGAGCAACGCGTGTGCTCTTCCGTCGACCTACCAGTGGACCTCGACCGGCCCGCTGGCGCAGCCGGCGAACGGGCAGCTCGCGCTGAAGGACTTCACCACCGTGAAGTACAACGGCCAGAACCTGGTCTACGCCACCACCGCCAACGAAAGTGGGTGGGGCTCGACGGGGTTCAGTCCCTTCACGAACTGGTCGGACATGGGGGCGGCCACCCAGACCCAGATGAACGAGGGCGCGGTGGCGCCCGAACTGTTCTACCTCTCGACCAAGAACATCTGGGTGCTGGTGGACCAGTGGGGTCAGTACCCGTTCTACTACCGCACGTCCAGCGACCCCACCAACCCCAACGGCTGGTCCGCCCGGCAGCCGCTGTTCACCGGCAGCCTCCCCGTCGCTGACGGCGGCGGTGCGCTCGACGCGACCATGATCGCCGACAACCAGAACATGTACCTGTTCTTCGCCGGTGACAACGGCAAGATCTACCGGGCGAGCATGCCGCTCGGGAACTTCCCCAGCAGTTTCGGCTCTTCGTACACGACGGTCATGAGCGACACAAACAAGGACCTTCTGTTCGAGGCGCCGGAGGTCTACAAGGTCCAGGGCCGCGACCAGTACCTCATGATCGTCGAGGCGTCGGGTTCGAACCGCTACTTCCGCTCGTTCACCGCCTCCAGCCTGGACGGTCCGTGGACCGTCCAGGCCGGCAGCGAGAGCAGCCCCTTCGCGGGCCAGGCCAACAGCGGTTCCACCTGGGCCCAGGGCGTCAGCCACGGTGACCTGGTCCGCAACAACCCCGACCAGACCATGACCATCGATCCCTGCAACCTGCAGTTCCTCTACCAGGGCCTCCTCAAGGACATCCCGCCGAACACCGGCTACATGAGCCTGCCGTACCGGCCGGGCGTCCTCACCCTCCAGCGCTGACCCACCGGATCCACGGTGACCGCGAAGTGGTGCGGTCCGCCACCGCGTAGACGACCGGTCCACGACGTGGGCGACTCCACCCGCTGACCGGGAACCCCAGCCGCGCGTCGGCCGGGGTTCCTCTCTTTCGCCGTCAAAAGGCCCGCGCCGTTACGACCGGGCCGCCGTGCACCTGGTCCCCACCCCCTCGGCGGGCACCTGCCGGCTGTTGATCCGCCGCAACCGCACCACCGGTGACGTGGCCTGCTACCGCTGCTTCAGCCTGCGGCCAGTACCGCTGCCCGCCCTGGCCCGCGTCGCCGGAACCCGCTGGAACCGACCGCAGCCGGCGTGGCCCGAGGGCCCCTCAGCCTGCCGTCAGCGTCGCCAGGGCTCGGTCCATCGCGGCGTTGAACTCTTCGGGCGTCAGAGGCAGTCGGGACTTGACGTCCCGACTCCACTGGTCGGCGAGGACCTCGGCGGAGCCCGCCTCGATACCGTCGAGCGCCGCGTCGGCCAGGTCCGACGGCGCGATCTTGGCCACGGGCCAGCCCGCGGCCATGTCGGTGTCCGCCAGGCCGAGGTGCACCGCTGTCACGAGCGTGCCCTGCCCGGCGAGCTCCAGGCGGACGCCGTTGGTCATGGCCCAGGCGGCGGCCTTGGTCAGGTGGTAGGCGTTGGCGCCCTTGCCCCCGAACCACGACATGGCGGACAGGACGTTGACGATCGCGCCCCCGCCGTTCCTGGCGAGCGTCGGCGCGAACTCCCGGATCATTCCCAGGTGGCCGAACATGTTGGTCTCCAGCTCGTGCCGTACCGCGTCCAGCGAGCCGGTCACCAGGTCGGTCCCCGTACTGATTCCCGCGTTGTTGACGAGCAGCGAGACGTCCGGGGCGGCCTCGGCGGCGGCCCTCACGGAGGCGGGATCGACGATGTCGAGGGGCAGCACCTCGACCCCGGGCAGGTCCACGGTCTCCGGTCGGCGGGCCGTCGCGTAGACCTTGCGGGCGCCCCGTTCGAGCAGGCGCTGGGCAAAGGCGCGGCCCAGGCCACGGTTGGCTCCGGTGACAAGGGCAACTGAGTTGTTGATGTCCATGCCCGGTACGCTAAAACCTGACGTTGACGTCAGAGGCAAGTGCTGGTCGTCAGGACCGGGGTGAGAGGAATCGCCATGACCGTCACACAGCCCGCGGCCGAGCGGCTGGTCCGCATCGGCGAGGTGGCGCGGGGCGCCGGCGTCTCGGTACGCGCCGTGCGCTATTACGAGCAGCAGGGGCTGCTCATCGCGGAGCGCAGCCCGTCCGGCCAGCGCCTCTACCGGCAGGACGCCGTCACCCTGGTGCGCTTCTTCCAGCAGATGTTCGCCGCCGGGCTGACCAGCCGAAGGATCACCGAACTCCTTCCGTGCTGGGACGCCGGGCACACCGACGCCGAGCAACGAGCCATGCTGCGCGCCGAGCGCGACCGTATCCAGGCCAAGGTCGACGATCTTCAGGCCGCCTTGGACCGCCTCGACGAGGTCATCGCGATCACGGACACGCACCCGTAGGCGCGGCCGGTTCGGACAGCGCACCAGCGATCTACGGCTGGAGTGCCAGGCGCTGCGAACAACCGTGCCGGGCACCTCGGTTGGTCGTGCCGGGTGCGGGCCGGTCGCGCTGAGGCGCAAGAGAGAAACCCCAGCCGGCGTGCGGCTGGGGTTTCTCAGGGTGGTCCGTTTCGGTCAGCGGGTGGAGTCGCCCGCGTCGTAGACCGGTCGTCTACGCGTTGGGGGACCGGGCCGCGTCGCGGTCACCGTGGATCCGGTGGGTCAGCGCTGCAGGGTGAGCAGGCCCGGACGGTAGGGCAGCAGGGCGTAGGGGGTGCTGTCCCCAGGCGCCGGGGGGGTCCGGCCCTGGTAGAGCAGCTGCAGGTTGCAGGGGTCGACGGTCATGGTCTGGTCGTTGTTGTTGCGGACCAGGTCGCCGTGGCTGATGTCGTTGGTCCAGGTCGCGCCGCTGTTGGCCTTGCCCGCGAAGGGGTTGGACTCGGTGGCGGCCTGCGGGGTCCACGTACCGGTGAGGCTGGTGGCGGTGAAGGAGCGGAAGTAGCGCTGCTCGTTCGTACCCCGTGCCTCGACGATCATGAGGTACTGGTTCTGGCCCTGGACCTTGTAGACCTGCGGGGCCTCGAACAGGTTGAGCGCCGTGTCGCTCATGATGGTCGTGAAGGAGCTGAAGGCGCCCGGGAAGTTCCCGATCGGCATGTCCGCCCGGTAGATCTTGCCGTTGTCACCGGCGAAGAACAGGTACATGTTCTGGCCGTCGGCGATCAGGGTCGGGTCGATCGGGGCGCCGCCGTCACCGGTGGGGAGGCTGCCGGTGAACAGGTTCTGCGGCGCGGACCAGCCGTTGGGGTTGGTCGGGTCGCTGGACGTGCGGTAGGTGAAGGTCCAGTTGGTGCCCCAGCCCAGCGAGGCCAGTACCCAGATGTTCTTGGGCGCGAAGTAGAACAGCTGGGGTGCCACCGCACCCTGGTTCATCTTGGTCTGGGTGGCAGACGCCATGTCCGACCAGTTCGTGAACGGAGCGAAGCCCATCGAGCCCCAGTTGCCGTCGGAGTACGTCCCGTAGACCATGTGCTTGCCGTTGTACATCGTGGTGGTGAAGTCCTTCAGCGCGGCCCACCCGTTCGCCGGCTGCGCCAGCGCACCGGTCGAGCTCCAGTGGTACGTCGACGGAAGCGCGCAGGAGGTCGCGGTCAGGCCGGTCCACTTCTGGTTGGCGCCGCCGGTGCACGACCAGAGCTGCGCCACCGTGCCGTTGGCCGAACCCCAGCCCGCGGCTTCCAGGCACAGGCC
>NZ_LGDW01000460.1 GCF_001280005.1 Streptomyces sp. NRRL WC-3618
CCGTCGGTCTGGCTGAAGCCCGACACGTCGAGACACTTGCCGGAAGCAACACCGCGCACGTCGCTGGTGGTGGCCGCCTGAGCCGGGCTGGCGACGAGCGCCCCCGCCAAGGTGACCAGAGCCGCTATCGCGGCGGCGAGCACTGCAGACAGACGTCTGCGGCTGAAAATTCGACTACGCATGAGGACCTCGTCGTCCCTTGAGTAAGCGGTTCCGGTGGGGCCCCGTCAGAGGGTGACCGGACTGTTGATGTGGTGCGGTTCGCAGTGACGCGTGGGCACCGGGGCTGCCGCTTTGGGGCTTGCCGGTCCTGCGAGTCGTCCTGAAGGACGGGTGAAGGCCGTGTCTTCGGCTGGTGCGAAACGCACCGGGCCGCGTCCGACGTTGATCGTCGTGGTGCGAGCCCGCCGCGCGGTGACTCCCCGCACTCCGCGGTCCGTTCGAGCTCCGGTCGAGACCGGGGGATCGAACGGCTCAACGGCCTGCCGTGCCCACCTGAAGAGGGCATGTGGCGTCACCGACGCCGGGTGGACGGATGGTGCTGTCACCCGGCTTTCCCTTTAAGGGCGTCGGTCGTGTTCGCTGTCCTGTCCGGGCCGCTGGGAAGCCCGGAATGAAGGCTGGGACGGCGCCGGGTGGGCCCGTCACGGTCCCGGCGTCATCAGGACGGTCGCGGCCGACAGACACAGGACCGAGTCTCGGCGACGGCCGAAGCGTTTGAGCGTTCATGCCTCTCCTCGTACGGTCGGGTGTGGACGGCGGCCGGAATCGTCTCGGTTCGGGGCGTGGGCGGCTCGAACCGCGTGGCGCGGACCGAGCCACCAGCGCCTGGGCGGCGTGGTTGAAGAGCAAGACAGGAACGGCCCCATATGTTCGCAATACCGAACAAGGGTCGAAATGTCGAGCCATCAGGATCATAAGGAATATGTGAACGGCGTCAATACCCCTAAGGACAATTCGAGCAACGCCGATCATCCACAGACTTGATCAATGAAACTCCGCAGGTCAGCCGGTCGAACGGCTGGCTGGGGCGCGACGGAGGCCCGACTGATCGCCGAGGTGCCTACGCGGGGTGCGCGGCGGGCGCGCTGCCGGTACTGCTCGCGCTTGACGCGGCTGTCAATCTCGCAGATCTCGGGAGGGAGCGTTGACGGGGATGCCCAGGGACAGATCACCGGACCCGCGGGGCCTCCTCGCCCGGCAGGCGGTACCGATGCGCAGCGCCTCTACGCCTCCAACTCCATTGGCTTCCTGGGCACTTGGGTCGACCCGGCGGCCTCCTCGGCACCGGCGGCCGGAGCCTCCTTCCGGCCCACCTGTGTCCGTACCGCCCCCATGCTCGCCACGATGACGAGGGAGATCGCGAGGGCCTCGGGGACGGAGAGAGCCTGGTCGAGGATCAGGAAACCGGCGGTCGCCGCGACAGCGGGCTCCAGGCTCACCAGGACGGCGAAAGTGGACGCGGGCAGGCGCCGCAGGGCGAGAAGTTCGAGGGTGTACGGCAGGACGGAGGACAGTACGCCCACCGCCGCGCCCAGTGCCACGGTGGTCGGGTCGAGCAGCCTGTCGCCGGACTCGAAGACCCCCAACGGCAGAAACACCACCGCGGCGACCGCCATGGCGAGCGCCAGCCCGTCGGCCTGCGGGAACCGTCGTCCCGTACGGGAACTCAGGAGGATGTACGTCGCCCACATGGCACCGGCGCCAAGAGCGTAGGCGACCCCTAGGGGATCGAGGGTGTTGAAGCCGCCCCCGCCGAGCAGGAAGACCCCGGCGAGCGCGAGACCAGCCCAGGCGAGATTGAGGGCGCGCCGGGAGGCGATGACGGACAGCACGAGTGGCCCGAGCACCTCCAGGGTGACGGCGGGGCCGAGCGGAATGCGTCCGATGGCCTGGTAGAACAGCCCGTTCATGGCGGCCATGGTGACCCCGAACAGGACGACCACGCCCCAGTCCCCTCGCGAGTACCCGCGCACCTTGGGCCGGCACACCACCAGCATGATCAGGGCGGCGGCCACCAGCCGCAGCGTCACGATCCCGAAGGCCCCGGCCCTCGGCAACAACGTCACGGCGAGCGCCCCGCCGAACTGCACGGAAATCCCCCCGGACAGCACGAGCCCAACAGCCCCGAGGGTCCCCCACCCCTTGCGCGTCCCCCGGTGCCGCCCCCGAGAGCTCCCCGGGGCGGGAACGACCACAGCGGGCAGGTTGGCAGTAGGCGCCGCGGCGTCACTGACCCCGACGGGCACAACCGGTCCGGCCACGACGGCCCACGAGGGCAGACGCTCAACACTGGGCATCTTTACAGGGCCTTCCCAAGGTCTACGCGCGATCTCCGTACATTGAGATGCACTTTACCGTCCAGAGTAATGGACCGGAAAGAGCACGCGAGCCCGTGCACTCCCGACACGCCCCGGCCTGCACTCTGGCGCCCCAAGTCGCTGGTCAGGCTCACGATGCATCGCCAGACGCCTACTCCAAGGGCTTTGCGGACTGCTCGGCAACGAAGGACCCCAGGCCTGGTTCCGTGTAGATGAGTCCCTCCGCACGCAAACCCTTGTGCACCTTCTGCGCGGTCACAGCGGCGATGCCGAACTCCGCGGTGATTTCCACGACAGAGGGGATACGAGTCCGCGGCGGGTACGTGCCGTCCTCGATACGGCGGCGGATCACCTCGGCAACCTGGCGCCAGCGGGGGCCGAGCGGTTGACGGAGGCTCTCCGGGATGTGCTCCGCGTGGCCGAGAGCCGGGGGCAACGGCTGAACCGGCTGAACTGAGCGGGAGGTGAGGGGAGGGGGCTACGGGCTGCGGGCCGCGGGCTGCGGCCACCCGACAGCGCATGAACAACAACACGCCCCCTGCACGGCCACGCGGCCGTGCAGGGGGCGCTTCATCAAGCCCGGGGTGTCAGTGCAGGGCCTCGATCGCCTTCACGATCAGGGCCCGCGCATCGGCCCCGTACACGGCCATACCGCGCATCTGCTCGAACGCCTTGAGATACAGCGCGATCTCCGAGGGCTGGGTGATCTTCACCCGTGCCGACACCAGCTCGACCGACACCATCCGGTCGTCGTAGATGTGGAAGGTCTCACGCGGCCACTGGCCTCGTACCGGCGCGGCCGTGGGAATGATGCCGAGCGACACCTGCGGCATCGCGCCAGCGGTGAGCAAGTAGCCCAACTGTGCGGCCATCGCATCGGTCGCCGCGATCTGGTAGCGCAGCGCCGCCTCCTCGACAAGGAACACGAACCGATGCCCTGGCTCGTGGATCACGCGTGACCGGTCGACCCGCGCTCGCGCGGCCTCCGCACTGTCGTCGACCGGAAGGTCCCGGAACTGGGCGCTGATGCCGAGAACCCCGGCCGCGTACCCCTCAGTCTGTAGCAGGCCCGGAACCAGGGACGACGAGTAGACACGGAAGAGATGCGTCTCGTGGAAGAACTGGACGGCACTGTCCTGGAGTTGCTTCAGGCCGCTGCGTACCTGGTGGCGCCACTCCGTGTACATCGACTCAGCGTGCAGCGACTGCACGATCAAGTCTTCCGCCTGGTCCTGCGCTCCAGCAGCGCGGCACCACAGTCTGATGTCGGTCGCCGATGGAGCGGTACGCGCGTTCTCGACACGCGACGTCTTCGCGTGGTGCCAGCCGCACCGGCTGGCCATCTCGGTGACCGTCAGTCCTGCCCCCTTACGGAGGTCGCGCAGTCGCTGGGCAACGACTTCGCGCGCGGCCTGGGCGGATGAAGACGGGGAGATGGGCATGAGCTGGCCTGTCCGGTGCTTCCTGTCAGTGAATCTTGTACTGGTCGTGCCGGATGCCGCGTTCCCAGACCTCCTCGAAGGCCTCGGCGCACAGCTTCACGGCGAGCGGGTCGTCGGAGACTTCCCCGCCGGCTGAGGCGCCCTCACCGGTGAAGTGGTTCCAGTAGATCCACTGCTCGTCGAAGAGCCAGAAGTCGTTGCCGGGCAGAGCGATGTCGGATGCTTGGCGGCGCGGCAGCCACCGCACGTGCTCGCCCGCAGCGATGTTCGTGAAGGTGCCGTCGTACAGGAAGCGCGTGTACTCGCTGACCGGTTCGGACACGATGCGGGCCCGGCGGACGACGACGCCGCGGGCCACGGTGTCCTGGATCAGGTCGAGCCACGGCCGCCACCATGCTGGGCGGTCGGCTGGGTCGTGGCGGAAGCCTGCCCGCCAGTCGGCGAACGGGCCTTTCTCGTAGTCGACCGCGTAGGCATCCCGCATCTCCAGATGGACGGCGGAGTGTGCGCTGCGGGAGAGCAGCTCAGTGAATGACGGCGGCGCGCTCGACGGCATCACAGGCCTCCCTGATCATCGGCACCATCCTGGCGGGGATACGGATCACGGCCTCGTGGTCCGGGATGCCCTGGGCGTGGCCCGACACCTCGAACGTGGCGCATTCCGCCTCCAGTTCGGCGTCCGGCTTCCAGCCCTGGAAGACGAGTTCCTGCTTTTCCTGATGAACCCAGACGGTCGGACTCTCGTGGTCTCCCGTGTTGGGGTCGATGCCGATGAACAGTAGCGGCATGGCTGCCTCCCACATCGTCATGTGCAGTTCTGTGCAACACCCTTAGCGTCACGGTGAGTTGGTCAAGGTGGCAAGTCCGCCACAAAGCCCATGCACAGATCTGCACATTGCTGGATCCTGCTCACACCGCGCTCCTAGCGTCGGCAGTTACGGCAAGACCCCGGCGAGTCGGCCAGGACTCCCGGGGCGTGGCCGACACCGCTAGGAGCTTCGACATGAGACGAGTTACAGCCTCACCATCAACCGTTGAACAGCGGGATTCCCGCCCACCCGACATCAAGACGATGCGCGACAGCGCACACCTGCTCCTCGCCGAGGATGCCGAACTGCCCGTGCTGGACGAGCTGGATACGTTCGCCCTCGCGCTGCGCGGGCACATCCAGCTACTCATCCCCGAGGTCGCCCAGGCCGCCGGCCGCGAGCCGAAGGACAGCATCCCCCGGTACTGCGCCCTCGCCTGCATCGGCGAGGCACGAAACAAGCTGCGCCTGGGCACCGACGGCACGCTCCCCATCCGGCTCTCGTCGGCCCGGAAGCTCGCCCGCGTCCTCAACGCCCTCTGCGACCACTACGAAAACCTGAGCCAGTACCAGGGGGCCGGTCAGTGAGCGGCTCTGGAACGACGGCCGTGACGCTGTCCGCCGAGTGCACGGTCGCGAAGCGGCCCGGCTTCACGCAGCTGCACGGCCGGTGCCGCCAGACGAAGGACACCCCTGTCCACCACAGCGCGCCGCACATCCTGCTCCAGCGCCGGTGTCGGTGCGCCTGCCACCACGACCACCGTGAACTTCACCTGCCGCGGCCTGGACAAAATGGGGGCTGATGAGACCAACCCGACGGGGTGGCTCGCTCGGCTACGCCGATCCGGAGCACGGCATCGCCTTCGGTTACGCGATGAACCACATCATCGGAGGATGACTGTCCGCACCGAAGCGACCTGAGCCGCGCCTCACGCCTCTCCGGGTTCCTCCTCCTTCGCCAGCCCCTCACAGCACCTCCGCCAGCACCTCCGCCAGATGCCGCCCCCGCACCCCCGCCAGTTGCCGCAGCTGCGTCCGGCAGGAGAACCCGTCCGCCAGTACCACCGTCCCCTCGGCCGCCTCCCGTACCGCCGGCAGCAGCCGTTCCTCCGCGCAGGCCGTCGACACCTCCTGGTGGCCCTTCTCGAAGCCGAAGTTGCCGGCCAGGCCGCAGCAGCCGCCGACGAGGTCGCCCGTCAGACCCGCGGCCTCGCGCAGGCGGCGGTCCGCCGTGTCGCCCAGTACCGCATGCTGGTGGCAGTGGGTCTGGCCGGTCGCCGGGCGGTCCACGCGGGGCGGGGTCCAGTCGGGGGCGTGGTGGTCCAGGGTCTCCGCGAAGGTCAGGACCGCGTCCGCGAGGCGCCGCGCGCGTGGGTCGTCGTGCAGTAGTTCCGGCAGGTCCGCGCGGAGCGCCGCCGCGCAGCTCGGTTCCAGGACCGTCACCGGGGTGCCCACGTCCAGGACCGGTTCCATGATGTCGAGCGTGCGGCGCAACACCGCTCGGGCCCGGCCCAGTTGGCCGGTCGAGACGTACGTCAGGCCGCAGCAGACCCGGGTGCCGCGGGCGCGCGGCGGCAGCGTCACCGCCAGGCCCGCCGCCTCCAGGACCCGTACGGCCGCCTGCCCCACCGACGGTGTCAGGTGCTCCGTGAAGGTGTCGGGCCACAGGACGACCGCCGGCCCACCCCCGCTGTCCCCCGCGGCCTTCCTCCTCCCCCACCACCGGCTGAACGCCTCCCCCGCCACCGCCGGAATCTCCCGCTCGGGCGCGATTCCCCCCAGCCGTTTCGCCATCGCCGCCAACACCCGCACCCTGGCAAGGGAGTTGACCAGCCGCGCCGTTCGCGTACGAGCGACAGCCCCCAGCCACACCGGCAGCCAGCCCATCGCGTAGTGCGCCGCCGGGCGCAGGCGGCCGGACCAGTGATGGTGGAGGAACTCCGCCTTGTACGTGGCCATGTCGACCTCGACCGGGCAGTCCGAGCGGCAGCCCTTGCAGGACAGGCACAGGTCCAGCGCGTCGCGGACCTCCTCCGAGCGCCAGCCGTCCGTGATCACCTCACCCGCGAGCATCTCGTGCAGCAGCCGCGCCCGCCCGCGCGTGGAGTGCGCCTCCTCCCCCGTCACCCGGAAGGACGGACACATCACCTCCGAGCCGCCGCCTCCCCCTGAACCGGCCGCCGGCGTACGGCACTTCGCCACCCCCACACACCGGCTCACCGCCGCCGAGAAGTCACCGCCGTCCGCCGGGTAGCCGAACGCCACCGGTACCGGTTTCCGGGGGAGGACCGCGAAGCGGAGGTTCTCGTCGAGGCGGGCGGGGCGGACGAGCATGCCGGGGTTGAGGAGGTCGTCCGGGTCCCAGAGGGCCTTCGCGCGCTCGAAGAGGGCGATCATCTCGGGGGCGTACATCTTCGGCAGGAGTTCCGCCCGCGCCTGGCCGTCGCCGTGTTCGCCCGAGAGCGAGCCGCCGTGCGACACCACCAGTTCCGCCAGCTCCTCCGAGAAGCGGCGGAAGCGGGCCACACCGGGCGCCGTCAGAAGGTCGAAGTCGATGCGTACGTGGATACAGCCGTCGCCGAAGTGGCCGTACGGCGTGCCGCGCAGCCCATGGTCCCCGAGGAGCCGCCTGAAGTCCCGTAGGTAGGCACCGAGGCGGGCCGGCGGTACCGCGCAGTCCTCCCAGCCCGGCCACGCCTCCGTGCCGTCCGGCATCCTCGTCGCCGTGCCGCTCGCGTCCTCCCGGATACGCCACAGGGCACGCTGGCCGGCCGGGTCGGACACCACGAGGGCGTCCATGACGTCCGCCGCCCGCACGATCGCGTCCGCACGCGCGCGTGCCTGTGCCGCCTCGTCGCCGCCCGTCTCCACGAACAGCCAGGCGCCGCCCCGGGGCAGGTCGGTGGCGGTGCGGACCAGGTCGGCGGCCATGCCCTCGACCGTCAGCGGACCGTACGGCAGCAGACCGGCCGCCGCTTCCGCCGCCGCGCCCTCGTCCGCGTACGCCAGCACGGCCAGCGCACGCGCGCGCGGGGCCTCGACCAGCCGGACGACCGCCTCCGTGACGATGCCCAGGGTGCCTTCGGAGCCGCAGAAGGAGCGGGCGACGTCCGCGCCCTTCTCGGGGAGCAGCGCGTCCAGCGCGTACCCGGAGATGCGGCGGGGGAGGTCCGGGAAGCCCGTGCGCAGACGGGCAAGCTCGCCCTCCGCGAGCTGCCGCAGGCCCTCCGGGGCACCCGCCCAGTCCCGGCCCAGGCGGAGGCGGTCGCCGCGCGCGCGGAGCACCGTCAGTTCGCGCACGCTGTCCGCGGTCGTGCCCCAGGCGACGGAGTGCGCGCCACAGGAGTTGTTGCCGATCATGCCGCCGAGCGTGCAGCGGCCGTGGGTCGACGGATCGGGGCCGAACCGCAGGCCGTGCGGGGCGGCGGCCTCCTGGAGGCGGTCCAGGACCAGGCCCGGCTGAACAACCGCCGTCTGTTCCTCGTGGTTGAGGGAAAGGAGGTGGTTCATGTGCCGGGTGAAGTCCAGCACGACCCCCGTGCCCGTCGCCTGGCCCGCGATCGAGGTGCCCCCGCCGCGCGCCACGACCGGCACACCGTGGGCCCGGCAGACGGCCAGCGCCGCCGCCACGTCGTCCGCGTCGCGCGGTGCGACCACGCCCAGCGGGACGCGCCGGTAGTTCGACGCGTCCATGGTGGTCAGCGCCCGGGACATGGCGTCGAAACCGACCTCGCCCCGGACGGCCCCCCGCAGTTCCGCCTCCAGCGGCCGAAGATCCGTCATACCCCCAGCATGCCTCCCGCCACTGACAGTGACCGTCCGGGCGCCCCGTGAAACGTGGACGGTTTATGGAGACCGAACCGAAACACCTCTAATTCGATCACTAACTCCCCTATAGTTACGGCCAGTTGAGCACCATGAGTAACCTCACCCTCACAACCCGATCGCACAGAGCACACCGAGGACACAGCCGAGGACCGACCAGGAACCCACTGCGGAACCCACCGAGGAACCGACCAAGGACCGCTTGATGACCGCGCCCCGCCAACCCGGCGAACGTCCCGCCTACCGCGCCCTCCTGCCCGCCACGCTGCTCACCGCCGTACTCGCCGCGCTCGCGGTGGCCGGCGCCGTCGCCCAGGCGCCGGACGCGGCGCGCACCCCGCTCACGCTGGGCGGTGCCGTCGCCACGCTGCTGCTGTGCGCGGCCGTCACCGTCGCCGCCCACGGGATCCGGACCTCCCGGCTGCTGCGCCGGCAGCTCGCGACCGTCACCGACGACGCCGGCCGCCTGCTGCACGACCGGTCCCGCCTCACCGAGGAGCTCAACCAGGTACGGGCCGGGCTGGCCGCCGATCTGGAACGGGACCACGCGCGCGTGGCCGCCGATCTCGCCCGCGAACGCTCCCGCCTCACCGAGGCCTCCACGCGGGAGTTCGCCCGCCTCCAGCGCGAGAAGGCCCACGAGATCACCCTGCTCACCGAGGACAACGCCCGCCTCGCCGAGGAGCTGCGCCGGGCCAACCAGGAACGGGCGGCGGCTCTCGCGGCCACCGCCAACGCGGCCGGCCGTATGCAGGCGCTCGCCACGAGCACCCTCGCCGACCTGCGCGCCATGGAGGACCGGCACACGGACGAGGACGTCCTCGCCGACCTTCTCCACCTCGACCACCGCACCGCCCAGGCAGGCCGCCTCGCCGACTCGATCGCCGTCCTCTCCGGCGCCCGCTCGGGCCGCCGCTGGGCCCGCCCGATCGTCATGGAGTCGATCCTGCGCGGCGCCATGGGCCGCATCAGCGGCTACCAACGCGTGCGCGTGCACTCCACCAGCGACGCCGCCGTCGCCGGACACGCCGCCGAGGGCGTCATGCACGCGCTCGCCGAACTCCTCGACAACGCCGCGAACTTCTCGCCGCCGACCGCCGAGGTCCGCGTGTACGTCGAGGAGGTCCCCGCCGGCGTCATCGTGTCCGTGGAGGACAGCGGCCTGGCCATGGGCGAGGTACAGCTGCAACGCGCCGAACGGGCCGTCTCCGGCGACGACATGGACAGGGACGGCAAGGGGAACGGGGACAGCAGCGGCGGCGTAGGCCTCGGCGGCCTCACCGGCACCCGGCTCGGTCTCTCCGTCGTGGGCAGGCTGGCCCGCAAGTACGGCCTCAAGGTCTCCTTCCGCCCCTCCGCGCGCGGCGGCACCGGCGTCCTGGTGCTCATTCCGCAGGACATCCTGGCCGGGGACGCGGTCGCGGCGAAACCGCTGCCGACACCGCCGGCGCGGACGGCACCGCCGGTCCCGGAGACACCCGTGGCTCCGCTGCCGACACCCGGGGTGCCCTGGGAGGCGCGTACCGAGGAGGACCGGGACCAGGATCCACGGGTGTCGTACGCGGAAGAGGGCCCCGCGGGCTGGCCGTACCCCGAGGAGCCGTATCCGCAGGGACCGACCACGGACGGGCCCTCCGCGCAGGAGCCGTACACCCGCGACTCGCACACCCAGAACCCGTACCTCCAGGACACGTACAGCCAGGGCCCGTACGCCCAGCAGCCGTACCGGCAGGAGCCGTACACGAGCCGTCCCCACGCGGACCAGCCGTACCCGGAACAGCCGTACCCGGACCAGCCGTACCACCCGGAACAGTCGTACGCGGACCAGCCGCGCCCTGACCAGCTCTACCCCGAGCAGTCGTACGCCGCCTCTCGCGCCCCCGTGACCGACCTGGACCCGGACCCCGTGCCCACGCACGAGTCCCCCGACCGCGCCGACCACGCGCCGGAGCACGCGGAGGAGAGCCCCGGCGTGGAAGCGCCGCCCCTCAGGCTGCCGCAGCGGCGCCGGGGAAGCACGCTCGCCGAGGCCGAGCGCACCCGGGGAACGGCAGGGACCGACGAGTCGAGGTTCTCGATCCCGCTCGCACCGCCCGACCCCGAAATCGACGACACGCGCGCGCGTGTGGCCCGTTTCGGAAGATTCCGGCAGGCCGTACGGGGCATCCAGCCGGATCAGGCGGCCCTCCAGGGCAGCACGAACCCGGAACCCACACCCGCATCCACACCCGTCACACCCGCACCCGCGCCCCAGGCGGAAGCCGTGCTGCCACCACCACCCCCCACCTCCACCTCCCACCCGGAAGGCGACCCCACCTGATGACCGGCACTGGCACCGGCACCGGCACTGGCCTCGGCCACGGCCCGACGACCGCCGACGAGAAGCTGGCCTGGCTCATCGAGGGCCTGCTCAAGCGCACCCCGGGGGCCCGGCACGCGCTCGTGCTCTCCCGGGACGGCCTGAAGCTGTGCCGTACGCCCGAGCTGTCCGTCGACCAGGCGGACCAGCTCGCCGCGATCGCCGCCGGGATCCAGTCGCTGTCGCACGGCGCGTCCGTGGAGTTCGGGGACGGCAGCGGAGGGGTGCGGTCCGCGATGACCGAGTTCTACGGCGGGGTGCTGTTCATCGTCGAAGCGGGCCAGGGTGCCCATCTCGCCGTCGTCACCGCCGAGGACGCGGACGCCGGGCTCGTCGGCCACAACATGAGCGAACTCGTCGAGCAGCTCGGGGAACACCTGCGCGCCCAGCCCAGAACAGTTCACCCCGGTACGGCTCAGCCCCCTACGGCATGAGCCGACCGGCGGAACAACTCGGGGGACAGCAGGGGAGACAGCCGGGAAACCGCCCGGGAAGGGACGATTCTCCGGACCGTCTCTACACCCTCACCGGAGGGCGCAGCCGCTCCGCGCCCGGCAATCCGTTCGATTTAGTGACGCTTGTCGTCGCCGAGAGCGATCCGGTGCCGGGGATGCAGTCGGAGCACGCGGCGATCCTGCGGCTCACCGAGCGCCCGACGGCGGTGGTGGAGCTCGCCGCCGTGCTGCGGCTGCCGGTGACCATCACGAAGGTGCTGCTCGCCGACCTCCTCGCCGCGGGGCGCGTCAGCGCCCGCCATCCGCGCCGGACCGCCGTTACCGACCCCGACATCCTGGAGCAGGTGCTCGTTGGACTCCGCAACCTCTGACCCGGCAGAAGCCGCCGACCCCGACCCTGTCCCCGACCCACGCCCGCCCCTCCGCGCATCCGCCGACAACGGGCTGAAGATCGTGGTCGTCGGCGGCTTCGGGGCCGGCAAGACGACGCTCGTGCGTTCGGTGAGCGAGATACGTCCGCTCAGTACCGAGGAGACGATGACGCGGGCCGGCGAGACCGTCGACGACGTCAGCGCGGTGCGCGACAAGAACGCGACGACCGTCGCCTTCGACTTCGGCCGCGTCACGCTCGACGCCCACAACGTGCTGTACCTGTTCGGCGCGCCGGGCCAGGAACGCTTCTGGTTCCTCTGGGACCGGCTGTTCGCGGGCGCGCTCGGCGCGGTCGTCCTCGTCGACACCCGCCGTCTCGACGACTCCTGGTACGCCATCGACCGCCTCGAACGGCACGGCACCCCGTTCGTCGTGGCCCGCAACGACTTCGGCGGCCCCGACTTCGCCCCCCAGGCCGTCCGTGACGCGCTCGACCTCGACCCCGACGTACCGCTCGTGCACTGCGACGCGCGCCTGCGGAGTTCGAGCAAACGGGTGCTGATCGCGCTCGTGGAACACGCGAAACACCGCTACCTGCACTCTCGTTCGCGTTCGTACGATGGTCAGGTGCCCGTACTCGACGAGCTCAACGAGGAGTTGCCCCGGTGACCGCCGCCCATGTCCCCCTCAACGGCCCCCGGTGGCGCACCGAACCCGACCGGCTGTACCGGGAGATGCGGCACGAACACGGGTCGGTGGCACCGGTGTTGCTCGACGGGGACGTACCCGCGTGGCTGGTGCTCGGCTACCGCGAACTGCATCAGGTCACCGGCGACGCCGAACTCTTCAGCCGGAACTCGGAGTTGTGGAACCAGTGGGAGACGATCCCCGACGACTGGCCGCACCTGCCGATGATCGGCCGCGGTCAGCCCTCGATCCTCTACACCGTCGGCGAACGCCACCGTGAGCGCGCCGCGATGGTCGGTGGCGCGCTGGAGGAGGCCGATCCGGTCGAACTGCGGGCGTATACCGAGCAGTTCGCGGACGAGCTGATCGACTCGATCTGCGCCCGGGGCGAGGCGGACCTCATCCAGGAGTACACGACGCGGCTGCCGGTACGGGTGCTGGCCCGGCTCTTCGGTTTCGCCGACGAGGACGGGCCCGGCCTGGTCACCGCGGCGCTCGCCATGACCGACGGGCAGGAGACCGGCATGGCGGGTCAGCAGCACCTGATCGCGTCGATGGGCAGACTGCTGGCCGCGCGCAAGGAGCGTCCCTCGGACGACGTGGTCTCGCGCATGCTCGCGAACCCGTACGGCTTCACGGACGAGGAGATCACCCACGACCTGATGATCATGATCGCGGCGGGGAACGACCCGACGTCCCACTGGATGGGCAACTCGCTGCGCCTGATGCTCACGGACGAGCGGTTCGCGGCCTCCCTCTTCGGCGGCCGCAGCAGTGTCGCCGAGGCGATGAACGAGGTCCTGTGGGAGGACGCGCCCGTGCAGACCATGCCGGGCCGCTGGGCGTCCCGCGACACCCGCCTCGGCGGCCGGCACATCCGTACGGGCGACCTGCTCCTCCTCGGCCTCCAGGGCGCCAACTCCGACCCCCAGGTCCGTACCGGCGGCTCGGCCCTCACCGGCGGCAACAACGCCCACTTCTCCTTCGGCCACGGGGAACACCGGTGCCCCTTCCCGGCGCAGGAGGTCGCGGAGGTCATCGCGAGGACAGGCATCGAGGTGGTCCTCGACCGCCTCCCCGACATCGACCTGGCGGTCCCACCCAACACCCTGACCCGCCGCCCGTCCCCATGGCTACGGGGCCTGGTGGAACTCCCGGTGCGCTTCACTCCCACACCGGCGGTGGGCGCCGCAGCGACCTGAGCCCCCGTCTCAGGGCGACCAGGGATGCGTCAGGGGCGTGCGCCGGGCTTGTCCACGACACCCCAGGCGTCCCGGGCCGTGATGATCCCGGGATCCGGCTCCTGGGACTCCATCGGCGGCCGGCTCATTCCCTTGGGAAATCTGACCGGCCCGAGGCCCATGACCTCCCCCAGATAGGCGTACGTCTCGGGGTCGAAGAAGATCTCCTGTTTGCCCATCCAGCCGGAGGCGCTGGGCTTGGTGTAGGTCACGGTCACGCCGATCGCAGGGCGCCCGACGGGATCCTCGACGCCCTTCTCCACTCGGGCGCCGGGAATCTTCGCGAGCGCGCGGAACAGGCCCGCCTGGACCTTCGGCGGGATGAGGACGGAGCGGTAGAGGACGTCGATCTCCCGCCAGTCGCGTTCCGCCGGCGTCTCGCCGGGGATGTCGCCGATGGCGTGCTCCTGGCGGATGCGCTTCATCATGCGGTCGGGGTCGCTGGGGAGAGTGGCCAGGAAGCGGTAGAACTGACGCTGGGACCGGTCGTCGTACCCCTCCTCCTTCCACTTCTCCTCCTGGTTTGGTCCGTACCAGACCTGGAGTTTGTTCGGGTCGAAGTCATCGAGGTCGCCCTCGTACGGCAGGCCGGGCAGACGGGCGCTTCCGGTACCGTCCCAGCGGGTCCACTGCTCGGACGTCTGGGGTCCGTCGCTGCCGAAGGACGTGCTCTTCTCGTAGACCCACTGCTTCGGTCCGGGCTCGGTCGCGCCGAGCTTCTCCACTGTGGCCGCGGCCAGTTCGAGGGTGTCGGCGGATGCCTGCGCGGAGAGCAGTTGGCGGGCCGGGGACGCGGTACGAGTGCTGCTGCCGGGCAGCGACGCGACAACGCCGCCGGTGACGGCGAGAGCTGCGACCGCGGCGGCACCCACGAGGACGAGACGACGCCGGGGGAGAGACAGAGACGGGGACAGGGACGTACGCATGGTCCCGTTCCCGGCTCCGCCGGTCTCCTCCCGGAACACCGCCGCGAGCAACTCCCTTTGTGGCGCGAGATGTTCAGAGGTGGGCAGGGGAACATCGGAACGCATCTCACGCAGTGCGGACACTTCGGGAAACTCGGAGAGGTCGTTCATGTGAGGTCGCCTTCGGGTGCGTGCGGTTCGAACGTTGCGCTCAAGGGGCTGAGCGCGGCGGCCGAGGCGCGCAGCTTGCGCCGCGCGCGGTTGAGTCGTGAGCGGACGGTGCCCACCGGGATGTCCAGTGCCTCGGCGATCTCCTGATAGCTGAACTCCGCCCAGGCGAAGAGCAGCAGTACGTGCCGGTCGCCCTCGGAGAGCCTGGCCAGCGACTTGGCCAGGGGCCGGGAGGCGGCCTGCGCGGCGACGCGGTCGTCGGCGGAGTCGGTCCAGGTCTCGACCACGGGATCGTGTCCGGTACGGGCGAGGAGCTTCAGTGCCCTCACCTCCTCACGGCGATGCCGGCTGATCAGTTTCGCCGCGATGCCGTACAGCCAGGGGCGGACGCCGGCGCGCTCGCTGTCGTAGCGGGCTCGTATCCGGAAGGCGGTCAGAAAGGTGTCGGAGGTGAGGTCGTCGGCCGCGTCATGCCCGAGCCGCCGGGCGACGTACTGATGGATGGCGGGCGCATACCGGTCGAAGAGCGCCGCGAAACGCTCCGGTTCATCGAGCGACGCCGCGATCAACACGGCATCCGCCTCCGCACCGGCCCCTTGGGAGGGCCGGCAGAGGGAATCAGTCATGAACGGGTCCGTGTCGTCAGAGGGACATCAAAAACTGCACAGGCTTCACTCACTACTTGCCAAGAACCGAGATTCGGGTTCACGACCGTCCGGCACCACCTGGTAACGGCGACACCCTCCAGCCCGCCCGGCCCCCCTCCAGCCCGCCCGGCCGCCTCCAGCCCGTCCGGCCCCCCTCCAGCCCGTCCGGCGTTTGAGGACAAGGCCCGTTCATGGCCGAAGCGGGGGCCTGGGGGCGGCAGCCCCCAGATCGAGGGCGCCCCACACCCCCGCCAAACCCGCGGAGCGCGTCTCACCGGACGGACCACGTTTCCTCCACGTTTCCCAGAACGGCTAGGCTCCCCCCGTGGCTGAGATCCAGATTCCCGCTGACATCAAGCCCGCCGACGGACGTTTCGGCGCGGGCCCCTCCAAGGTGCGGACGGAAGCGCTGGACGCGCTGGCCGCCACCGGCAGCTCCCTCCTCGGTACCTCCCACCGCCAGGCCCCGGTCAAGAACCTGGTCGGCAAGGTGCGCGAGGGCATCTCCGAACTGTTCCAGCTCCCCGACGGCTACGAGGTGATCCTCGGCAACGGCGGCTCGACCGCGTTCTGGGACATCGCGACGCACGGCCTGATCGAGAACAAGTCGCAGCACCTCACGTTCGGTGAGTTCAGCTCGAAGTTCGCGAAGGCGTCCAAGCTCGCCCCCTGGCTCGCCGACCCGACCGTCATCTCCTCGGACCCGGGCACCCACCCGGACCCACAGGCCGAGGCGGGCGTCGACGTGTACGCCTTCACCCACAACGAGACGTCCACCGGTGTCGCCGCTCCCCTCAAGCGCGTACCGGGTGCCGACGAGGGTGCCCTCGTCCTGGTGGACGCCACGTCCGGCGCCGGCGGCCTGCCGGTCGACATCACCGAGACGGACGTCTATTACTTCGCCCCGCAGAAGTCCTTCGCGGCGGACGGCGGCCTGTGGCTCGCCGCGTTCTCCCCGGCGGCGATCGAGCGCGCGGAGCGCGTCCACGCGAGCGGACGCCACGTACCGGAGTTCTTCAGCCTCCCCACGGCGATCGACAACTCGCGCAAGAACCAGACGTACAACACCCCGGCCCTCGCCACCCTGTTCCTCCTCAACGAGCAGCTGGAGTGGATCAACGGCCAGGGCGGCCTGGACTGGGCGGTCCGCCGCACGGCCGCCTCGTCGCAGGCGCTGTACGGCTGGGCCGAGGACGTCAAGTACGCGAGCCCGTTCGTCACCGACCCGGCGAAGCGCTCGCAGGTCATCGGCACGATCGACTTCTCGGACGAGATCGACGCCGCCGCCGTGGCCAAGGTCCTGCGCGCCAACGGCATCGTCGACACGGAGCCCTACCGCAAGCTCGGCCGCAACCAGCTCCGCGTGGCGATGTTCCCGGCGGTCGACCCGGCGGACGTCGAGGCGCTGACGAAGTGCGTCGACTACGTGATCGAGAAGCTCTGACCTTCTCCCGTACGACGATCTTCTCTCGTACGAAAATTTCCTCCCGTACGACCATGGGGGCGCCCGGTGACCAGCACCGGGCGCCCCCTTCGTCGTGGCGCCGCCTCGACAGCGGCGACCGTCACTCGTACTTCTCGGCGGGAGCGCAGTCCATGTAGGAGCCGGACTCGTACGCCGCCCGGTCGCTGTCGCGTTCGCGGATCGCCTTGACGAGGCGGGCGTGGTCCTGGAACTGCTCGGGGCGCAGGGTGTCGCCGAAGTGGTCGAGCAGCGAGTCCCGGATCACCTCGCCGAGGTCCGCGTGCAACTCGGCCAGCACGGTGTTGTGGGACGCGGTGACGACGGCCAGGTGGAAGGCCACGTCCGCGTTCGCGAAACCGACCCGGTCTCCGGCCGACCAGGCCTGCTGCCGCTGCTCCAGAAGGAGTTCGAGCCGCTCCAGGTCCTCCGGGGTACGGCGGTCGCAGGCCAGCCGCGCCGCACGGATCTCCAGGGCGCTGCGGACGTCGGTGACGTCCTCTCGCCGGGCCTTTTCGAAGCGGGTCCGCATCATGCCGGCGAGTTCGCTGGTCGCCCGTACATAGGACCCGGAACCGTGGCGGATCTCCAGCAGGCCGGTGTGCGCCAGGGCCCGGACCGCCTCACGGACCGTGTTCCGGGCGACGCCGAGCTGCTCGACCAGCTCCGTCTCGGTCGGGATGCGGGAGCCTACGGCCCAGGCGCCCGAGGTGATCTGCCGCCGCAGCCGGGTGATCACCTGGTCGGAAAGCGCCTGCCGGCGAACGGGATCCATTGTCATCCCCTCAGTCTAGGGGGGTTCTCGCCCAATGAACCCCTCTGAGGCTCATCGACTCATTGATTCACCGACTCACTGACTCACTGACTCACCGGTTTTCTAACTCATCCTATGAATCTACCCTCGAACCTCTAGACATCGAGTCATAGGATGAGTCTACGATAGGGCCTATGACGAAGAGTGAGCTCAACAAGCCCGCCTCTCACCCCGGCCACCCCGCTCCCCTCAGCACCTCCCGCAAGATGAGCGGGCTGGCGGTGGCCGCGCTCGTCCTCGCGGCACTGAACCTGCGGCCGGGGGTCACCAGCCTCGGGCCGGTCCTCGAAGAGGTGCGGGACAGCCTCTCCATGAGCGGCACGCTCAGCGGAGTCCTCACCTCCATCCCCGCCGCGTGCTTCGCCCTGATCGGCTCGGCGGCCCCCCTGCTGGCCAGGCGTTACGGCGCGGCCGGCGCCATCGCCGCCGCCGCCGCGGTCCTCACGGCCGGCCTCGCGCTACGGCCGTTCGCCACCGACCCCGCCCTGTTCGTCACGCTGACCGCCCTGTCGCTCGCGGGCATCGCCATCGCCAACGTGCTGCTCCCGGCGGTCGTCAAGGAGCGCTTCCCCGACCGGGTGGGCGCGATGACCGGCCTGTACTCCATGGCGCTGAACGCGGGCGCCTCGTCCGCCGCCGCCCTCACCGTCCCGCTGACCGAGGCGTTCGGCGGCGACTGGCGGTACGGCCTGGGGGCCTGGTCGGTCCTGGCCGCCATGGCCGTACCCCCCTGGCTGGCCCTCGCCCGCCGCCGCCCGCCACCGGAGGCGGACCGGGCGGACCCGAACGCCCCGCACCCGCCCTCCTCGGTCCGGCTCTCCCGCGACCCCACCGCGTGGGCGCTCACCGCCTACTTCGGGCTGCAGGCGAGCTCCGCCTACATCATCATCGGCTGGCTGCCCCAGATCTTCCGCGACGCCGGACTCTCCGCCCAGACCGCGGGCCTGCTCTTCTCGGGTACCTCACTGCTCGGCGTACCCCTGTCCTTCGCCCTGTCCGCCGTGGCCGGGAAGCTGCGTCACCAGAGCGGGATCGCGGCGGCGATCGGCGCGTGCGGCCTGGCCGGATACGCGGGACTGTGGGCCGGTCCGGCCACCGCGCCCTGGCTGTGGGCGTTCCTCCTGGGCGTGGCCAACTGCTCCTTCCCGCTGGCCCTGACGATGATCGGCATGCGCGGCCGGGACGGCGCCGCCGTCGTCCGGCTCTCCGGCTTCGTGCAGGGATTCGGCTATCTGCTGTCGATTCCCGGACCCGTGGCCGTGGGCGTTCTCTACGACACCTCCGGCGGCTGGCGGCTGCCGCTGTCCTTCATCCTGCTGCTGACCCTGGTCCAGATCGCGGCAGGCCTGCTGGCGGGCCGAAATCGCCAGATCGGCTGAGAAATCGGCGGGCGAGATTTCCGAAAACCGCACCCAGAGAAACTACTTCTTCTCCCTTCACACCCTGCACCCTGCCATGTCCAATAACGTGGAAAAGGTAATTCAGTGAGCACAGTTGTGATGCCCGGTACTCGTCTCGCCACCACCTGCCTGACCGACCTCCTCGCCGAACAGGCACGTCTATCACCGGACCGGATCGCCGTCGTCCACGAGACCGAGAGCCTTACCTTTGCGCAGCTCACGAGCCGTAGCCGGGAGCTGGGCGGCTTCCTGAGGAGGGCGGGCGTCACCCGGGACAGCCGCGTCGGCGTGTTCATGGAGCCGTCGCTCGACCTGATGACGAACATCTGGGGAATCCTGTGGGCCGGCGGATCCTATGTGCCGCTCTCCCCGGAATATCCTGAAGAGCGGATCGCGTACATGATGGCGGACGCCGGAGTGGAAATCGTCCTCACGCAGGAATTACTCCGGCCCACCCTCCAGGAAATGTCACCGGCCGGCGTCCGCACCGTCACTCTCGACGAAGTGTTCCGGCCAACGGAATTCCAGGCAGCGACCGCTGAGCCGCTGCCGCCGCTGCCCGCTCCCCGGCCCGACGACCTCGCCTACGTCATCTACACCTCCGGCAGCACCGGAAAGCCGAAGGGGGTCATGGTCGAGCAGCGGAGCATCGTCAGCCAGATGCGCTGGCTGCACGACGACCAGGGGATCGACGACGGCGAGATCATCCTCCAGAAGACCCCCATGAGCTTCGACGCGGCGCAGTGGGAGATCCTCGCCCCCGCCTGCGGAAGCACGGTGGTGATGGGAGCCCCCGGCGTCTACCGCGACCCCGCGGCGATCATCGCCACCATCAACCGGCACGGCGTGACCACTCTCCAGTGCGTCCCCACCCTCCTCCAAGCGCTCCTCGACACCGAGGACCTCGCCACCTGCCGCTCCCTGCGTCACATATTCAGCGGCGGTGAAGCGCTCTCCCGAAGCCTCGCCGCCCAGTGCCTCGACGCCATGCCGGCGACCCGCCTGGTCAACCTCTACGGCCCGACCGAGTGCACCATCAACGCCTCGGCCTTCGTCGTGGACCGTGCGACAGTCGACGACGGACCGCGCACCATGCCGATCGGCACCCCCGTGGACGCCACCACGTTCCACATCCTGGATCAGCACGGGAAGCCGGTCGCGATCGGCGAGATCGGCGAACTGCACATCGGTGGAATCCAGGTCGCCCGCGGCTATCTCGGCCGCCCCGACCTGACAGCGGACCGGTTCATCGACGACCCCTTCTCCGACACCCCCGAAGGCCGTCTCTACCGCACCGGCGACCTGGCCCACTTCAACGCCGACAGCACGGTCCAGTTCGTCGGCCGCGCCGACAACCAGGTCAAGCTTCGCGGCTACCGGGTCGAACTGGACGAGATCCGCCAGACGATCGAGACCCACGACTGGGTCCGCGGCGCGGCCGTCCTGCTCCACGACAACGATGCCACCGGCTTCCAGAACCTGGTGGCGTTCGTCGAACTCAACCCCAAGGAAGCCGCCCTGATGGACCAGGGCAACCATGGCTCGCACCACCAGTCCAAGCGCAGCAGGCTCCAGGTCAGGGCCCAGCTGTCGCACTCCGGCTGCCGTGACGCCGCCGAACTCGACGGCCGGCCGGTGGTCGAACTCCCCGGCGCCGAGGCCACCCCCGAGCAGCGCGCCCGCGCCTTCGCCCGTAAGACCTACCGCTTCTACGAGGGCGGGCCGGTCGGCCGGGACGACATCCTGCGGCTGCTGGCGCCGCCCGCCCGGCCGCAGCTGCCCGCGCGCGCCCCCGCCGACCTGACCCGGGACGAACTGGGCGCGATTCTGCGGGACTTCGGCCACCATCTCAGCGACCAGCGGCTGCTGCCCAAGTACGCCTACGCCTCCCCCGGCTCCCTCTACGCCACGCAGATGTACCTCGAACTCAGTGGCGTGGGCGAGATCCCCGCGGGCCTGTACTACTACCACCCGCTCCAGCACCAGCTGGTGCTCATCGGCCCAGCGCTCCCGGACGCGGGCACGCCCGGGACGCCGCACGCGAGGGTCCACTTCCTCGGCAAGCACCGGGCGATCGAACCGGTCTACCGCAACAACATCCGCGAGGTGCTGGAGATCGAGGCCGGGCACATGGTCGGCCTGTTCGAGGAGGTGCTGCCGGCCCACGGTCTCGGTATCGCGGCCGGGGAGTACCGGCCCACCGTCAAGGACCGCCTCGACTGCGCCGAGGAGGACCACTACCTGGGCACCTTCGAGCTCCTGCCCCAGGACCTCGCCGAGTCCGCCGAGTCCGCCGAGTCCGCCGACGGCGCCTTCGACGTCTACGTCCAGGCACACTCCGGGCGGGTCGACGGCCTCCCGGCCGGCCATTACCGGTACGCCGACGGCGGCCTCGTACACATCAGCGACGACGTGGTGCTCAAGAAGCACGTCATCGCCATCAACCAGCGGGTCTACGAGCGGGCCGCCTTCGGCGTCAGCCTCGTCGCCACCGGCCCCGACTCCTGGCGGCACTACCTCGATCTGGGCCGCGGACTCCAGCGCCTCCAGATGAACGACCTGAGCCTCGGCTTCATGTCGTCCGGCTACAGCTCCCAGTCCGGCAACGACCTGCCCTCCGCCAAGCGGCTGGCCAGGATCCTCACCGACCGGGGACTGCCCACGGGACCGTCGTACTTCTTCGTCGGCGGACGCGTCAGCGGGGAGCAACTGCTCGGCGAGGACATGAAGGAGGACTCGGTCCACATGCAGGGACCGGCCGAGCTGATCAAGGAGGACCTGGCCGGGCTGCTGCCCCGCTACATGCTGCCCAACCGGATCGTCGTCCTGGACCGGCTGCCGCTCACCGCCAACGGAAAGATCGACAACAAGGCGCTCGAAGCGTCCCAGCAGACCGAACTGGCCCTCTCCGGGTGGGCGTTCGTCGCCCCCCGCACCCGCTCGGAACGCCGGGTCCGCGATGTCTGGCAGGCGGTGCTCAAGCGCGAACAGGTCTCCGTCGTGGACGACTTCTTCGAACTGGGCGGAAACTCCCTGCTCGCCGTGGCCCTCGTCGGCCGGCTGAACGCGGACTTCGGCCGGACCGTGCCGCTCCAGGTGCTGTTCGAGGCCCCGACCGTGGAGCGGCTCGCCGCCCTCCTCGACGCCGAGACGTCCGCGCCGCTGACCCGGCTGGTGCCCCTCCAGCCCGAGGGCACCGGCACCCCCCTGCACTGCTGGCCCGGCCTGGGCGGCTACCCCATGAACCTGCGCCCGCTGGCCACCGCCCTGGGCACCGGTCGGCCCGTCCACGGGGTGCAGGCGTACGGCGTCAACAACGGTGAGGTCCCGTACGCCACGGTCCGTGAGATGGCGACCGCGGACGTCGAGGCGATCCGGGAGATCCAGCCGCACGGCCCCTACCTCCTGTGCGGCTACTCGTTCGGCGCCCGGGTCGCCTTCGAGGCGGCGTACCAGCTGGAACAGGCCGGCGAACAGGTCGAGCACCTGTTCCTCGTCGCCCCCGGCCAGCCCCGGCTGCGTCCCGAGGACGCCGAAGGCGCTTCGGGCCGCGCGGACTTCGGCGACCGCGCCTTCCTCGCCATTCTCTTCTCCGTCTTCGCCGGCACGGTCAGCGGCCCGGCACTGGACGAGGCCCTGCGGACCGTCAGGGACGAGGACGGCTTCGTCGACTTCGTCACCGCCCGCTTCCCCGGCCTCGGCGCGGACCTCGTACGGGCCGTCACCGGCGTCGTACGGCAGACGTACTCCTTCACCTACGAGTTCGACGAGCTGACCGGCCGGCGCCTCGACACCCCGGTGACGCTCGTCAAGGCCGCCGACGACAACTACTCCTTCATCGAGCGCATCGAGCGCCAGGGCGGATTCTCCGCACGCCCGGCCGCCGTCCGCCAACTGCGGGCCGGCCACTACGAACTGCTGCGCGAGCCGTACGCCGCCGAGCTCGCCGCGCTCGTCAACTACCGTCTCGACGCCACTCCCGCCCCCATCACCATCGCCGCCACCATCACGCCCCCGCGTCCGGGCCATGCGACCCGCGCCGTTCTCCAGGAGGTCGGAGTGCCCCACATCAACATCAAGCACTTCCCGGTGCCCATCACCGAGGAGCAGGAGCTGGAACTGGTCACCGCGGTCACCGCGGCCGTGCGAAACGCCTTCGGCTGCAAGGAGGATGTCGTCTCCATCGCCCTCGAACCCGTCACCCAGGACGTGTGGAACGAGCGGGTCTACGTGCCCGAGATCGTCGACCGGCAGGACCTGCTGGCCAAGACGCCCAACTACTGACCGGCGACTCCGTCCCGACCGCACTCCCGACCGCCGTCCCCACCTCCAGTAAGGACTTTTCCATGACGCTCCCCGCACCCGGACACAGCCCGGTGCCCCTGGTGTTCACCGACGAGGTGGCCGCGGCGCTCGCCGACGGCGACCCGGTGGTGGCCCTGGAGTCGAACGTCATCACCCATGGCCTCCCCTACCCCGACAACGCCGCCACCGCCCACAAGGTGGAGGAGGCGGTACGAACCGGCGGCGCGGTGCCGGCCACCATCGGCATCGACGACGGCCGGATCCTGGTCGGGATGACCGACGCGGACATCGAGCGCTTCGCCGCCACCCCGGGCATCCCCAAGGTGAGCAGCAGAGACCTGGCCGCCGTCCTCGCCTCGGGCGGCATGGGCGCCACCACCGTCGCGTCCTCGCTGGTCGCGGCGGAACTCGCCGGCATCCCCTTCTTCTCGTCGGCGGGAATCGGCGGCGTCCACCGCGGCGCCGAGACCACCATGGACGTCTCCTCGGACCTGATCCAGTTCACCCGGTCGAAGGTGGCCGTCGTCTGCGCCGGCGCGAAGAAGATCCTTGACCTCGGCCTGACCATGGAGTTCCTGGAGACGCACTGCGTCCCCGTCATCTCCTACGGCTACGACGACTTCCCCGCCTTCTACTGCCGCTCCAGCGGGCTGCGCGCCCCCCAGCGCCTGGACGACGAGGCCCTGATCGCCCGTGCCGTCGACACCCACTGGGCCCTGGGCAACCCCGGCGGCGTGCTCATCACCAGCCCCACCCGGGAGCAGGACGCGATCGACGGAGAGGACATCGAGGCCGCCATCACCGGGGCCCTGCACAGCGCCTCGGCCGACGGGGTGCGGGGCGGCGCCGTCACGAAGTACGTGATGCGTGCCGTGGACCGCGCCACCGAGGGACGCTCCGCGCTGGCCAACATGGCCGTACTCATCCACACCGCGGAGGTCGGCGGCCGGCTCGCCGCGGCCCACGCCCGGCTCCGACGCGAGGAGAACCGGTGAACCCGGCCCAGCCCCGCACGCAGATCCACCCCCCGACTCAGGCCCACCCCCGATCCCGACCTCAGGAGACTGCTGTGACCCGCGTGGCGATGTTCGACCTGGACGGCACGCTCGTCGACTCGCCGCGGGCGATCGTGGAGGCGTTCGGCGTGGCCTTCGCGGCGATGGGCGCCGACCCCCGGGACCCGGCGGACATCCGGGCGACCATCGGCCTGCCGCTCGAGCAGGCGTTCGCCAAGCTGCTGGGGGTGCCGCAGGACGACCCCCGGGTCGCCGAGGGCGTCGCCCAGTACCAGGAGGCGTTCCGCACGGTCATCCTGCCCCGGGCCAGGTCGCTGGTCTTCCCCGGCGTCGCCGAGGGCCTCGACGAACTGCGCCGCAGCGGATTCGAGCTGACGGTGGCGACGAGCAAGTTCCACGCCAGCGCCGACGCGCTGCTGACCGCGGCCGGACTGCGCGACCACTTCACGGTGCTGATCGGCGCGGACGACGTCACCTACCCCAAACCGCACCCCGAGCCGGGGCTGCTGATCCTCGAACGGCTGGACGCGCGCCCCGAGCACGCCGTGATGGTCGGGGACACCACCCACGACCTGCGGATGGCCGAGGCGGCCGGCATCCCCTCGGTCGCGGTCACCTACGGAGTGCACCAGCGGGCGGAACTGGAGGCGGCCCGCCCGACGTACGTCGCCGAGACGTTCCCCGAGGTCGTGGCGCACATCGTCGGCACGCTGCCCCGGAACACACGGGTCAAGGACGCGCTGGTCGAGGCCGCGTCGGTTGAGGACATGCTGAACGACCGTACGCACCACATCGAGTTCAACGGCCACCTCACCAACCACGTGAAGCACGCCGTCGTCGCCCTGGCCGGCCTGGGCATCGCCCCGGAGCGGATCAAGGCCTACCACGACAACTACGTCACGCTCACCCCGTACGGCTGCCCCGTGGAGCCCGCCCGGGCGCCCCAGCTGACCATCGACGACGACAACTGGGTCCAACTCCTCGGCAAACGCCAGGACTTCGCCGCCCACTGCGAGTTCTTCGACCGCCGCGAGCGGGAACTGGGAATGCCGGAGATGCTACGGCGCTATCTGCCGCGCCTTCTCTCCGGCTGGGTCGGCGCCCTCCAGCACGCGACCATCCATCTGGGCTGGGCGCTGGACGCCGGCAACCGCTGGATGGCCATCGAGGGCATCGCCTACCTGGCCTTCGCCCACGTCGACTGCCACCCCGAGCGGGCCGTCACCACGGAGGCGTACGGCGTGGAGCGGCCCAAGGACTCGCTGCTGCGCATCGCCCGCTACTGGGAGGACAACCGGCAGGAGCTCGGCGCCTGGGTGCAGAACCTGGTCGACGACACGACGTCCGACATCCACCCCGAGCTGCTCAGGTCCGGCCTTCAGCACCGGATCGCCCGGATGCTCGGCGAAGGACACCCGAAGATCTACGAGACCCCCGCCTGGGTCACCGACCAGGACACCGACGCCAGTTGGGACCAGCTCGCCTACCTGGTCACCCTTCTCTACCTGGCGGAGCCGGGCGACTTCCTCCTGCTGCACCTGATGACCGCGCTGCACGCCATGCGGCACATCGCGGACGCCCTCCCCGAGGAGCAGCGCCCCGAAGCGGTGAAGTGCTACTGGACCGGCATCCTCGGTGTCCTGTTCTCCCGCGGCCACTTCTCCCTGCCCGGAAAGCTGACGGCGCTCGACAGCCTCTTCGACACGGCCGTGGACGACGTCGACGACCCGCGCTGGAACCGCGAATGGGAGTGGCTCATCGCACGAGCCGCCGAGGAGGAGGAAGAGCACAACCCGAAGCTCGTCTACGTGATGCGCGCCATGTGGCGCAACACGGGCGGCAGGTCCATCTACCGCGTCGCCGCGGGCCAGTTCACCGCGACGCCCGAACTGCCCGCGACCTTCGAACAGCCGCCGGTCGACTGACCACCGCCCCTCACCAACTCACGTACCAGGAGCCCGACATGACCACAGCCACTGCCGCTAGCACTGCATCCGCGCACACGCTTCGGACGTACCTGGACCGCAACGTCCACCTGCTCCCGCAGACCGACCAACTGCGCGCCCTGCACACGATCGTCCGCGACCGCCACGCCCGCCGCGAGGACTTCGTCTTCTACACCGGCCGCATCATCCGCATGCTGACCGAGGCGGCCCTGGACCTCCTGCCCTTCGAGCCGTACGACGTCACCACCCCCGTGGGCAGCACCTACCCGGGGCTGCGCTTCGCGGGCGGCCTGTGCGGGGTGCCGATCATCCGCGCCGGCGAGAGCATGGAGGCGGAATTACGTGCGGTGGTCCCCGGGATCAGCATCGGCAAGATCCTCATCCAGCGGGACCCGGAGACCAAACAACCGCACCTCTACTACACCAAGCTCCCGAAGGACATCGCCGACCGCCACGTCCTCCTGCTCGACCCGATGCTGGCGACCGGCGGTACGGCGGTCGCCGCCATCGAGGTCCTGCGCGGGCTCGGTGTGCCGGAGGAGCACATCGTCTTCGTCAACTTCATCACCGTGGCGGAAGGCATCACCGCCGTGTGCGAGCGCTACCCCGGCGTACGGATCGTGACGTCCGCCATCGAGGAGGGCCTGAGCGAGCACGCGTACATGCTGCCCGGCATAGGCGACTTCGGCGACCGCTACTTCGGAACGGACCGATAGCGGCCGGGAGGACGGGAGAAACCGGCAAGGGCCGCACCCCGTGACGGGATGCGGCCCTCGGCGCGTGTACCGGTTACCGCGTGTACCGGTTACCGCGTGTACCGGTTACGAGGTCCAGCCGCCGTACGGCACGGTGATGAGTTCCATGGCGTGACCCGACGGGTCCATGAAGTACACGCCACGGCCACCGTCGTTGTGGTTGATCGCGCCGGGCTCTTTCCTGTGCGGATCCGCGTAGTGCTCGATGCCGCGCTTCGTGATCTGCGCGTACGCCGCGTCGAACTCCTCCTCGGAGACCAGGAACGCGTAGTGCTGGGGAGCGATCCGCTCCGCGGGGATCGTGGCGAAGTCCAGTGTGACGCCGTTGCTCAGCTGGACCGCGATGAACGGCCCCCACTCCGAGGTGATCTCGAGGCCCAGCAGGTTCACGAAGAACTCCGCGGCCTCGCGGTTGTCCTGGGAATAGACGATCGTGTGATTCAACTCGACTGACAAGGAATGCCTCCGTAGGCATCTCCCGACACCTCCATGTCTCACCCAGCCGGTGACCGACACGCGATGTCGCCGTAAATCCTACGCGAAATCCGCCCTCCGAGGGCGGCCCCGCCGCGTCTGCGGCGCCCGGAGCCGAACATACAATCCTCGCGACCAATTCGGGGGCGACATCAGCGGGGGAGTCCGCGTGGAAACGATCATCGTGCAGTTGCCCGGTACCGCCCAGTGGGGCGAGGAAGAGACGGGCAGTCCGGAACTGATCCATCTCGGGCCGGGGGAGATCGCGGACTTCGGACGCGGCGGAAAGGGGGTCCGCATCGTCCTCGCCGACCCGGGGATCTCCCGGCGGGCCGGGCAACTGGAAGCCGCGGGGGACTACTGGCGGCTGTCCAACTTCAGCCGCAACGTGTCGTACGTGGTGGAGAACCTGGAGGGGGCGGGCGAGTACCTCACCGTCGCGCCGGGCCGGCTCGGGGCGCCCGTGCCCTTCGAGTTCTCCCGCGTGGTGCTGCCCGCCCTGTCCGGCACCGCCACCTTCAAGGTGTTCGCACCCCAGCACGCCTATCTCGGCGAGCAGTCCATGGCGGGCGGCGGCGAACACACCGTCCACCCCTTCGCCCTGGACCCGACGTCGAAGTACTTCCTCGTCCTGGTCGCGCTGTGCGAACCCAGGCTGCGCGACCCCGCCGACTCGGCGCTGCCCGGCGTCGGGCAGATCGTGGAACGGCTGCGGCCATTGGAGTCCTGCCAGGACCTGACGCGCTCCGCGGTCAACTACCACATCGACTACCTCGCCTTCGCCAAGCTGCGCCTGGACCTCGGCGAGGAGGCCACGACCGCGACCGACGGCAGCCGCATCGGCGCCAAGCGCACCCGGCTCGCCTCCGTCGCCCTGCGCTTCGGCCTGGTGCGCGAGGAGCACCTCAGCCTGCTGCCGCCCCGCACCGCCGGCCGCCTCACCGACCCGCAGGAGAGCGGCGCATGACGACACCCGAGGAACGGGACGACGAGTGGGAAGCGCCCCGCCCGCCCGCTCTCCCCGAGGGCTTCCGCATCGAGGGCTGGGAGCTGGGCGCGGTCATCGGCTCCGGGGGCTGGGGGACCGTGTACGAGGCCCGTACGGTCGCCGACGGCACACCCGCCGCCGTGAAGGTGCTCCCGACCGGTGCCCTCGGGCCCGGGCAGCGGGCCGCGCTCGGTGAACTCGTGGCGCGCGAGGTCCGCTTCAGCGCGGAGGCCGATCATCCCCACCTCGTCCGCACCCACGCGGTGTGCACCGTCGAGGCACCTCAACTGCCCGCCCTGGACGGTGCGATCGCGCTGGTCATGGACCGGGCCGAGGCCAGCCTGAAGGACGCGCTGGACGCCGCCGGGACGGGCGGGCCGATCGCGGACGCCCACCGTGTCCTGCGCGGGGTGGCCGCCGGACTCGCCCACATGCACGACGCCGGGTGGGTGCACGGCGACCTCAAACCCGCCAACGTCCTGCTGGGCCCCGGCGGCGAGGTGTGGCTCGCGGACTTCGGCCTGACCGCCGAACTCGACGGCACCCACGCCCACTTGCCGCCGCTCGGCACCCTCGACCACCTGCCGCCCGAGTGGTGGTCCCAGCGCACCGGCACACAGGGCACCGTCGTCCGCCCCACCGCCGACATCTGGGCCTTCGGCGTCCTCGCCCACCAGGTGCTCACCGGCGGACTCCACGCGTTCCCGGGCGCGACGGCCAGGGCCCGCTCGCTCGCGGCCCAGGCGTACGCCCGCGACACCGCGCCCCTGCGGCTCGACGTCGGTCTCGACGAGGACATGCGCCGGCTGATCGCCGACTGCCTGGCCCCGGACCACGCCGCCCGGCTCCCGCTCACGGCCGCCGGTGTCGCCGCCCGGGTCGAGGCCCTCACCGGCGGCCCACACCGGCGCCGGCGCCGCCTGAGACCCGCGGTCGCGGCCGGCCTCGTCGTCCTGACGGCGGCCACGGTCGCCGGGGCGGCGGTGCTCGGCGGAGGGGGAGGCGGGGGCGGAGGCGGAGGCAGCCAGGACGACGACCGCGGCCACGGCACCCACGCCACCCCCGCCACGCCCGGCCCGCCGCCCGGGGAGATCCCCGCGAACTCCGACGTACCCGAGGCGCTGCGCCCCGTCATCACCCGCGCGGCCGGCCGCTGCTCCGACGAGGAGATCACCCCGGCCCTGCTGGCCGCGCTGGTCAAGGCGGAGAGCGGCTTCGACGCGACCGCCTCCCGCCCGCAGAGCGAGGAGTACGGCATCGCCATGTGGACGCCGTCGGTGTTCCGGGCCTGGGCGGTGGACGGGGACGGGGACGGCGACAAGGACCTGATGTCGCCGCCGGACGCGATCTCCACCATGAGCCTGTACGTGTGCTGGCTCGACCAGCGCTTCAAGCAGGCGGGGCTGCCGAAGAAGGACCTGCCGGCGCTCGTCGCGGCCGGCTACCGCACCAGTGACCGCACGGTCATCGAGGAGCGCGGCGTGCCGGAGCGGGTCCGGCCGCACGTGGACGAGGTGATGCGTTACCTCACCGAGTACGAACGCTGAGTACGAACGCAGATCACGAGTGCTGAGCCGCACGAACGCGAGCGGTGGGCGGGGCCACAGCCCCGCCCACCGCTCGTCCCCCGTTCCTTCGTTCCCCCGTTCCCGGTTACGGCACCTACCTACTGGCCGCACTCCGGGACGTTCGGCAGCCGGTTGTCCGGCGAGCTGATGTAGATGTTGGACATGTAGCCCCCGTACTGGGGCAGGTAGGCCCACCACTCGTTGGTATAGGGCGGCAGGCTGACCTCCTCGCCCCGGGTCTGGCAGCTCACCAGGACCTCGACTCCGGCCGGGAGCTGCGTCAGCCGGTCACTGCCCGTGGTCGGGCTCCTGCGGACGTTCACGAACTCGCTCCAGGTGCCGAACCAGGTACCGGCGGGCCGCTTCGCCCCCGGCACGTTCAGCGAGCGGGTCAGCCGGCCGATGTCGGTGTACGCCTTGCCGTACGAGGTGCCGGCCTCGTGCAGCGTCAGCACGGCCACGATCGCCCGGTCGTCCGCGCCGACCGTGCCGGTGGTGTGCAGCGCGGGAAGGCTGAGGTTCACGGCGTCGGCGGCGCGGGGAGCCTGGGCGGCCGGTTCCGCCCGCGTTCCCGAGGACAGGGTCTGCGGGCCGCACGTGCCCTTCGCGTAACTCCCGGACCAGCCCTGCTTCACCGCCCAGGGCCGGTCGAACGACCCGGCGATGCCGAAGTGCTGGTCGAAGTGGTCGGTGGCGGAGCAGCGCGTGGAGCGGCGCAGGTTGTCCATGATGAAGGTACGGACGGGGGCGGGCGCCTTGTCCAGGATGTACCGGTAGATCGCGACCGTGTCCCGGGCCGAGAGGGCGGTGTAGCCCCAGAAGCCCGGGTAGTCGGCGGGCGGCGCCGCCGTGTCACGCAGCCCGAGCTCGGGCAGGCGTTTCATCCGCTCGATGATCGCCGAGCCGCCGTACGTCGACCAGTAGTAGTTCGCGGCGTCGTCGTCGCTGCCGCGCAGCATCGGCTCCAGCCGGGCGCGGTCGGGCGCGGGGATGGTGTAGTCCGGCGCGCGGCCCAGGAGGAAGTCCAGGGCCAGCAGGAGCTTGACGACCGAGGCGGACCGGAACTGGGCGCTCTCGTTGACCTGTTCGGTGAACTTGCCGGTCTGCCGGTCGAAGACGGCCACGCCGGCGGTGACGCCGGGCGGGATCTGGGCGGCCGCGACGGTCCGGACGGTCTTGGCCGTCTTGGCCGTCTTGCCCGTCCCGGATTGTGCCGTCGCACCGCTGGTGAGTGACGCGGCCATGACGACGGCCGCGAGCGTTGCGGCGCCCCGCAGGAGCATGCGCATGGTTGCCCTTCCTGGATCGCCCTGGTTGTCCTACGGGCCCTGGCCTGGCCCCGCGGCGCCACGATAGGAGCCCGGCCGGGGCGGTGGTCCTGACGAATGTCAGGGCTAGTCAGGGCTCCGGCGGAGCGGGGCCGCCCTGCGGGTTCGACCCTGACAAGTGTCAGGTTCCGGCGGTGCGGTGACCCCCGTACGGTCACGACCAGCGAGCGACGGCCGGCCGGCGGCCGGTCGCCGCGCACGACCGGATCAACCGCCGACACACGAAAGAGGACTCATGAGCCGCCGATCACTCAGGACAGTGCTGGCCGCCGGAGGCGCCGCCGCGGTCATGGCACTCCTTCCGACCTCCGCCCAGGCCCAGCAGTTCTCGGGCGGCAACTACGGGGCCTACGGCAATGAGGGCCAGTACCCCACCACCAACTTCTGCTCGGGCACGTTCCGGCAGATCGGGGCCACCAAGACCTTCCAGGGCATGTCCCTGAAGTACTTCTACTCCGACAAGTGCGGCTCGTTCGCCCGGATCGACAACTCCCGGGCGAACTGCGAGGCCGTACTGGAGCGTTCCGACAACGGCGCGGGCAGGGCCGACGGCTGGGTCTCCGAGACCGTCGACAACGGCATCAACTACGCCTACACGATGATGGGCAGCAACCTCAACGGCCGCGTCTCGCGCGCCCTGCTCGCCTGCGACGGCGAAGAACTGGCGAGCACCGGCTGGTTCTGAGCCGCACCACACGCCCGAGGGGCGGCCGGTACTCCGGTCCGCCCCTCGGGCGTGTTTTGGGAACGGTGCGTCAGCAGTCCGGGACTCCGGCGATCTTCTGGCCTCCCCGGATGTACAGGTTGTTCACCCAGGCGAGGTCGCTGCCCGAGAACTCCATGACAGCGGTCCACCAGTTGTTGGTGCCGACGGCCGGGTCGCTCACGGTCTGGCCCTGCTTCTGGCACAGGGCGTCTGCCGACCACTGCGAACGGACCGCGAGCCGCGGGGAGTCGGTGGTCGGCTGCTGGCGCAGGTTGACGTCGGTGGCCCAGATGTAGACGTCGGTGAGGGTCGGGTCGCCCTGGTTGGCAACGGCGGCCGGGGCCGCCTGGGCCGTGGTGGCGAGGCCGCCGACGGTGAGAGCGGTCACCGCGAGCCCCATGGCGGCACGGCTGATCAGTCGCTTCATGTGTCTGTCCCCCAAGGACGAGAATGAGGATGGCGTGGCCGGAAGCAGTCCTGTTCCGGGCCCGCAGCGCCCGGAGACGGGCTGCTTGCCGACGTCCAGAACTGTAGGGAGACCGTGATCCGCACGGTCCTGACAACTGTCAGGACCAGCGCCGCGTCACCCACGCCCGCCCTCCCGCGACACCGTGCCCGAGAGGCCGTGGCCCCTGACGTCTGTCAGGGACCACGGCCTCTCGGGCCTGCCTAAGGTGCGAAGCGAGGAGTACGGGAGTCCACCCGCGCACCTCCCACCGCGTCGAAGGGAACGTCATGCGCAAGACGACTGCGGCACTCGCCGCTGCCGGGGCACTCGCCCTCGTGGTCACCGCCTCTCAGAGCGCCGCGGCCGAGGGACACGGCCGCGGCTGGTACGGCGTGTGGGCGGACGGGGTCAACGTCCGCGATGTCACCGAGGACAGCTGCTTCCAGTCGCCGAGCACTTCGAACTGCCCTGTCATGGGCCAGATCAATTCCTGGGACGAGGTGTTCGTGTACTGCCAGATTCCTGGCCAGTCAGTGGGCGGCAACCCGTACTGGGTGATGGTCTCGCCACGAGGCTGGGACAAGTACGGGATCATTTCCAGCTACTACATCGAGAACAGCACCAACTGGATCGACGGCGTACGCGGTCCGGAAGGCTGCACCATGAGCGGTGGTTAGCCGGACCGGGAGCCGATGGGGGCGCCCGCCGACCCGCCAGCCACCGGGCACCCCCCTTCCCCTGCACTCAGCCCCTCACGTCGCCGTACAGCTCACCGTCGGCACACCCCCACCCCCCGGCGCTCCCCCGAACCCGAAGGTCACCGAACTCCCCGCCGCCACACTCCCGTTGTGAACCGCGTTCACAGCGGTAACCGTCGCCCCGCTCTGCGTGTACGACGCGTTCCACATACTCGTGACCGCCTGTGAACCGCCCCAAGTCCACGTCACCTTCCAGGACTTGAGCGCCACCGTCCCCGAATTGGTCACCTTCACCTCGGCGTTGAACCCGCCACCCCAGTCGCTGCTGACGGCATAGGAGGCGGAACAGGCCGCCGTACCGCCACCACCGCCACCGCCTCCTCCTCCCCCGCCGCCACCGTTCCCCGGAAAGCCCGGCGCCTTGATGCTCGCCAGGTACCCGTCCTTCACGGTGTCCACCGACGACCAGTCGTCCTTCAGAATCCCGCCCGTGTCACCGGAGTTGGGGTTCCATGACCAGAACGTCCAGTGGAAGGAGTCCGAGCCGTTGGTCGAGGTCGGGCGCAGATAGTCGACCAGCGCGGCCAGCCACCGCTGGTCCACGGTCGACTGGAGCGTCGTACCGAACTCCCCCACCCACACCGGCGCGATGTTCTGCTTGAAGATGTAACCCCAGTACTTGTCCCAGATCCCGGGCATGTTGACGGGGAACGAGGGATCACTGAACCAGCTCTGCTGGGCGACGCTCGTCGCGTAGTCGTGGGCGGAGTACACCACCCGGTTGGCCACGTCCAGTTGCACCGGGTACTGCGCGACCCCCATCAGGTTGCCGCCCCACCAGCCGGAGACCCCGTTGACCGTCTGCACGCCCTCCACGAAGACGAGCAGCTGCGGGTTCGCGGCGAGCACCGCGTTGCCCGCCCGCTGCGCCGCCAGCCGCCAGTCCTTCGTCACGTCGCCGCAGCCCCAACAGGCGGGATCGTGGGGCTCGTTGTGCAGGTCGATGCCGACAACCGCGTCCTGGCCGGAGTAACGCGTCGCGATGGCCTTCAGGTTGGCGATCCACGTCGACTCGGGCACCGCCGCCGTGTACCAGAGCGCCGACTGTCCGCCCGAGTCCGGGCGATGCCGGTCCAGGATGACCTTGAGGCCGGTCCGGCCGGCGTACGCGACCAGCTTGTCCATGACCTGGAGGGAGTTCAGGCCCTGGAGGTCCGCGTTCTTGCCGCTGCTGAAGTCGATGCTGTTGGGGGCGGTCGAGGACTTGAAGATGTCGTCGCTGTAGGGCAGCCGGATGGTGTTGTATCCGAGCGTCTTCATCTGGTCGATCATGCTTTTGTAGTCGCGGGACCAAAGCCCGTGGACCACGTTGTTGCCGGTCTCGAAGCCGAACCAGTTGATGCCGGCGATACGGACCGGCTGCCCGGCCGCGTCCAGGATCTGCCGCCCGCTGGTGTGCCAGTAGCCGGCACCGGCGGCGGCGGGCGCCGCACGGACGTCCGCCGTGTCGGCGTCCGCCGCGTGGACGGCCTGCCCGCCGGCTCCCAGCGTCAACAGGAGCGCGGCGGCGACAGAACACACCGCTCTTCGCAGGCCGCGGCGGCGGGGCAGGCTGGGAGAGCCGGAAATGCTGGGAGTGTCATGGAAGTGGAAGCGGAACATGCCGCTCGCTCCTCTCGGGGGGCGCGGCCCCGGACTCGATGGGAGCGCTCCCATGCGCCGCGCACCTCCCAGGAAACTGGCACAACATGCTCACGTCAATACTCGCGGCACCCTGCCGACTTCGGACCAGCTTCAGGCCGGGTTCAGCACGACCGAGCCGAGCCGAGCCGATCCCGACGCCCGGCCACCCGCCACCCGCCGCCGATCAAGACGGCCGCTTCCGAAGCCGCCTGACCCCGACAAAGGCGACGACGAGCACGGCGACGGCGATGGCCCCGGTCTTCGCGTTCCCCTCCGCGCCCCCGGCTCCCTCGTTCCCCGAGGCCGAACTCCCTTTGCCACCAGGCGAGTCGGAGCCACCGGAGGCGCCGTACGAGGGAGCGTCCTCGGCCTTCACCACGCTCTCGGCGCCCTCACTCCCGTACATGAGCTTGGACCCGTCACGGCTGTACGTGACCGACTCCCCCTGCCCCTGCAACGGCACGTCGAGCTCCCCCTGCCGCTTGAGCTTGCCGCCGTTCCAGGTGTAGGCGACGCCGCCGAAGTACCCGCGTACGGCCAACTGCCGCCCGTCGGGCGAGAAGGCGGCGTCGGTGGCCCACATGTCGACGGGGACGGTGGGCCGGAAGACGTTGGCGCCGGAGGAGGAGAGCTTGTCCGGGCCCACGTACAGATGCCCGCCGTCCTCCTGCTTGTCGATGATGTAGACGCGCCCGGTCTTGGGGTGCACCACGAGCGACTCGGCGTCGCGGGAACCGTCCGAGTACTTCACGACGTACTGCTTGGCGCGGATCGTCTGGTTCTTCAGCACCTTCGGCTCGGTGAGCCGGTAGATCCAGACGTAGTTCCAGGTCACGCCGTCGTTGTCGCCGATGTCGCCGACGTAGATCTGGTTGTTCGGCCCGATGGAGATGGCCTCGATGTCGCGGGGCTTGCCGACGCCCGTCATGGTGACGGTGGCGACGGTCCGCCCGGTCGCGCTGTCGATCGCGTACAGGAAGGCCCCGTCGTCACTGTCGTTGTGGGTCCAGTAGACGCCGGGGTGCTGCCGGGACGCGGCGAGGCCGCTGGACTCGGTGATCCGCGGATCCTTGATGGTGAAGTCCTGGTCACCATCGGCAGCGGAGGCGGGCGCGGCGAGCGCCCCGACGAGTAGGCCCCCGGCGAGGAGAGCGAGCGATCGGCGCATGCCCTCCAGCGTGCCATCCCGGCGCCCGATAGGAGGCTCGCGACCCTGATCGCCCACCGGATCGGCCGCCCCCCGCCCGCGCAACTGCCCACAACCCGCCCCACACCTGACACCGGGTGGCCCGACTCACACACCACTCCCGCCCCACGGCCCTCCCTCGATCCCTCATCATGAGCGGATGCTCAGGTTGATGCCCGTAGGCGACTCCATGACGATCGGCAGCGCCGGCGAACACACCTGGCGCTACCGGCTGTGGCAGCACCTGCGGGAGACGTACGGCGGCCCGTTCCGCATCGTCGGCCCGCGCGAGGCGCTGTACGACAAGGCGACGGACACCCCGGACTCGTACGAGTACGCCGACCCGGACTTCCCCCGCGCCCACCTGGCCGGTTGGGGCGAGGGCTGGCACCACCTGACCCCGCTGATCGCGGACGCGGTACGCGCCCACAAGCCGGACGTCCTCCTGGTCTCCCTGGGCCTGATCGACCTCGGCTTCTACACGGACGCGGAACAGACGGCGGAGAACGCGCGCACGTTCATCGCCGAGGCGCGGGCGTCCAACCCGCGCATCGCCATGGCCCTGCTCCCGGTGATCCCGAACGTCCGCGCGGAAACAGACGCGCCCTTCGCCGCCCAGGTCACCCGCTTCAACGAACTCCTGGCGAAGACGGCAGCCGACCTCGACGAGCCCCGCTCCCCCCTCCTCCTGACGTCACCCCCACCCTCGTACGACATCCACCACGACACGTACGACGGCACGCATCCGAACGCGAGCGGCGAGCACAAGATCGCGGGGGCGTTCGCGGATTCCCTGTACGAGGCGTGGGATCTGGGGGAACGGTACGGGGCCGGCAGCGGCTGACCGAGGAGGCGGCCGACGTCAGGCGGGCGTCACGAAGCGGTATTTCAGGTGGGTGGCGAGGGGAGTGTCGATGACCCTGACCTTTTCCAGGGTCCCCGGCCCGGCGCCCAGCTCCCCGAAGAGGCGCAGGCCGTCCCCGAGGAGCGCGGGTACGACGTGCAGTTGCAGTTCGTCGATGAGGCCCTCCCCGAGGTACTGACGCACGGTGCTCGCCCCGCCCGCGATGTCGACGTTCCTGCCCCCGGCCGCCTCCTTCGCCCGCTTGAGGGCGCTGTGGATGCCGTCGGTGACGAAGGTGAAGGTGGTGCCGCCCTCCTTGACCAGGGTGGGCCGGGGGCGGTTCGTGAGCACGAAGACCGGGGTCCGGAACGGGGGGTTGTCGCCCCAGAACGCCTCGCCGGTGTCGTACATCATCCGGCCCATGACCACCGCACCGGTGGCGTCGAACCACTCGGCCATCAGCTCGGAGTCGCGGTTGTCCTCCCCGCCGGTCATGCCCTGGCGCTCCCGCCAGCTCGCGAGGTTGTGGATCCACTCGAAGAGCGGCTCGGCGCCGTCCCCGCCCGGGTTGTCGAGGGTGACATCGGTGCCGGCGATGTAGCCGTCGAGGGAGATGGCCAGGTCCGCGGTCACGGTCACGGTCATGGGGGTGTGCTCCTGAGGTGTTGAGGCCTTGAGGCCTGGGAGGCGCGGGCGGGCGGGAGTGCTTCGTTCACTCCCACGTCGATCGGGAACCCACGCATTCGACACCCCGGCGGCACCACCTCAGCCCACGCCCCTCGGTGAGACCCACGTCACATTCGCCCAGGCGTGTCACATCCCACCGCTCCGTCACGTCATTCGTGTGTACCGCCCGACAGGGCAGCACCACAGCAGAACCAGAGCAGCTTCAAAGACGACGGAGGAGCCCATCATGGAAGCCCGTTTGAACCTCTTCGCCAGCCCCATCGCCGCCAAGGCCACGAAGCACCTCGTCGCGGCAGGAAAGGCGGTCCCCGACTCGGTCCTGCCGCTCGCGACACAGGAACTGGTGCGGCTGCGGGCCAGCCAGATCAACGGCTGCGGTTTCTGCACCGACATGCACACCAAGGACGCCGCCGCCGCGGGAGAGACCGCGCAGCGCCTGCACCTGGTCGCCGCCTGGCGCGAGGCCAAGGTCTTCACCGACGCCGAGCGCGCCGCGCTGGAGCTGACGGAGCAGGGCACCCGTATCGCGGACGCGGCCGGCGGCGTCACGGACGAGGCCTGGGCGAACGCCGCCAAGTACTACGACGAGGAGCAGCTCACCGCGCTGGTCCTCACCATCACCCTCATCAACGCCTTCAACCGCATGAACGTCATCGTCCAGCAGCCCGCCGGCGACTACGAGCCCGGCATGTTCGGCTAGGCCTGTGGGAGAAGCCCCCGCGGGGGCTTCTCCGCCCGTCCCGTATGTGTCACCGCTCGCGTGGATATTCACCAAGTCGCGCAAATTGGGCGCCTATTGCTCCATTTCATCCCTGCAAATCGGTTGACAGCCAGGGGTGGAATGTCGGACGTTCAGCCGTGACCCACCGATGCGCGACCGGGCCGGAGAGATGCCACGCAGATGACTTTAAGAGGCAGTAACCGGAAGCTGGGCGCGACCGGGAACAAGGTGCCCGACGTCCCCGTGAAGAGCGTCTCGGAGCAGGTGCACATCGCAGGGCGGGTCAAGGACCTGGGGACGACGGTGCAGTTCAGCTGGCCCGGCGTGTACTTCGAGGGCCGCTTCCGCGGGACCGGCCTCGGGGTGGTCCTCGACTGCGCCGCCGCCGACTACGACGTCCAGGTCGACGGGGTCACCGTCGCCACCCTGGTCACACCCGGCGACACCACGCACTGGATCGACGGCCTGCGGGACGGCGAGCACACGGTCCGGGTCGTCAAACGCAACGACACCCCGGGCGACACCAGCACGTTCGGAGGCCTCGTCGCCGCGCCCGGGGGCGCCGTACTGAGCAAGCCGGCGGCCCGGGACCGCCAGATCGAGTTCATCGGGGACTCCATCACGGTGGGCTACGGCAATGTCTCGGGCACCCGCGAGTGCGATCCGGAGCAGCTCAGGCGGAACACCAACGCCGACGTGAGCCACGGCGCCCTCACCGCCCGGCGGCTGGACGCCGATTACCAGATCAACGGCTTCTCCGGCCTCGGCATGGTGCGCAACGTCGCCGGCATATCCCCGGACGTCACGTACCGGACCTACTACGACCGCGCCCTGCTGAACGTGGACGGCGACGTCTGGCAGAACCCGGGGACGTGGCAGCCCCAGATCGTGGTGGTCAACCTCGGCGCAAACGACTTCTCCGACCTCGCCCCCGGTGAGGCGTGGACGCCCGACAGCCTCGCGACCGCCTTCCGCACCGCCTACGACGAGTTCCTCCGGAAATTGCGTACGCGCTACGGCGCCGGCACCACCCTCGTGGCCGTGGGCTTCGACGGCAACGCCGAGCACGTGCGGCAGGTGGTCGAGGCGCGCAACGACGCCGACGACAGCGGGGTCCACTACTGGTTCCTCGATCAGGCCGGCCTGGACTTCCTCGGATGTGACCGGCACACCTCGGCTCAGGACGACCGGGTGATCGCCGACCGGCTTGCCCCGTTCCTCAGCGGCCTGCCGACGGGATGGTGAGGGACATGACCACCCGTGAACGCTCCCAGGTGATCAGCCCGACTCGTCCGTAGACCCGCCCGTGGACCGTCTGCCACGGGCCGTACGGCCCGGCTCCGACACATGCGGTTGCCGCCCGGCAGACGGCCGGGCGGCCCCGTTCACTCACCACAACCGCGTGCTCGCCTCAGCGCATCCGGAGCACTCAGAACATCGTGTTGTCGTTGGCCGAGGTGGCCGGCACGTCCTGAAGTACGTCCCAGTGCTCGACGATCTTCCCGTTGCGCACCCGGAACAGGTCCACGACGGCCTGCCCGCGCTCGCCGGGCGCGTTCACGTAGTGGCTGTGAACGGCGACCAGATCCCCTTCCGCCACCACCCGCTTGACGGAGACGGCCAGCTCCGGGAACGCCCGGAAGTACCCCCCGAGCCCCTCCCGCGCGCCGGCCACGCCGTCCGCGATGGTGGGATTGTGCTGGTGGTACTCGGGCCCCCAGTACCTGTCGAGCGCCGACACATCCTTGTCGACGATGAGCTGGTCGAACGCCTTGGTCACGAGCTTCTTGTTGTAGGCGGTGAGCCACCGCGCCCCCGGCTGCCCGGTCTGCGGCCGGCTGACCGTCGAGAACATGTCGTTGCCGTTGGCGCTGGTGTCCGGCACGTTCTGCCCGGTGTCCCAGTGCTCGGCGATCTTCCCGCCCCGGAACCGGAAGATGTCGAAGACGGCGGAGCCCCGGCTGCCCGGCGTCAGTACGACGTTGGAGTGCAGGAGGACGAGGTCGCCCTCGGAGATGACCCGCTTGACGTCGTACTTCGCCTGGGGAAACTGCTGGTGCACCCCGACGCCCAGGTTCTTCAGCGTCTCGGAGCCGTCGGCCGCGAAGGGGTTGTGCTGGATGTAGTCCGTCCGCACGAACCTGTCCACGATCGCGGTGTCACCGCGCTCGAACACGCCTTTGAGGACGCGTACGGAGACGTCCTTCTGGTAGTCGAGCCGGGCACCGTCGCCGACACACCCGTCACCGCCGTAGCCGCCGGCGTGGTGCCCACCGGCGGACGGCGAGGCGACGGCGGGCACGGTCGCGGCGCCCAGCAGGGCGGACGCGGCGAGGGTGGCGACGAGGATACGGCGGGCGGGCATGTGGGGGGTCACAGTGCTTGTCCCTCTCTCAGGAATCTCGAACAGGAATCTCGAAGCGAACGAACCTTGAATGGATCTTGAAACTTAAAGCGAGTAACGCTGCGCTTAAGTAAGCACTAACCACAAGTTAGTGTCAAGATCCGCCGCCCCATCCCAACCCCGCCAACCCAACTCACCCCGCCCGCTTGCCTAGAGCGCACTCCACGACGTTGGCTGAACCGTCATGAAGTACACGCAGCTCGGACGCACAGGACTCAAGGTCAGCCGTCTCGTCCTGGGGACCATGAACTTCGGCCCCCAGACCGACGAGGCCGACAGCCACGCGATCATGGACGCGGCCCTGGAAAAGGGCATCAACTTCTTCGACACCGCCAACGTGTACGGCTGGGGCGACAACAAGGGCCGTACGGAATCGATCATCGGGAACTGGTTCGCCAAGGGCGGTGACCGCCGCGACAAGGTGGTCCTCGCCACCAAGGTGTACGGCAACATGGCCGCCGAGGCCGACGCGTGGCCCAACCACGACAAGCTCTCCGCGCTGAACATCCGCCGCGCGGTGGACGCCTCGCTGAAGCGCCTCCAGACCGACCACATCGACGTGTACCAGTTCCACCACATCGACCGCTCGACTCCCTTCGAGGAGATCTGGCAGGCGATCGACGTGCTCGTACAGCAGGGAAAGATCCTCTACGCGGGATCCTCCAACTTCCCCGGCTACAAGATCGCCCAGGCCAACGAGACCGCCGCCCGGCGCGGCGGCACCATCGGGCTCGTCAGCGAGCAGTGCCTCTACAACCTCGCCGAGCGGCGCGCCGAGATGGAGGTCATCCCGGCCGCGCGGGAGTACGGGCTCGGGGTCATCCCCTGGTCGCCACTCCAGGGCGGACTGCTCGGGGGCGTCATCAAGAAGGAGGTCCAGGGCGGCCGACGCGCGGGTGGCCGTACGGCCGACACCCTCGCCGACCCCGCCGCACGCGCCCGGATCCAGTCGTACGAGGACCTGCTCGAGAAGCACGGCGTCGAGCCCGGCGAGGCCGCTCTCGCCTGGCTGCTCACCCGCCCCGGCGTGACCGGCCCGATCGTCGGCCCGCGCACCGCCGAGCAGCTTCAGTCGGCCGTACGGGCGTCCGAGCTGGAGCTGAGCGACGACCTGCTGGCCTCGCTCGACGAGATCTTCCCGGGTCCCGGCCCGTCACCGGAGGCCTTCGCCTGGTGAGGCACGGGCGGCAGCCATACCAGGTGCCGTAACAGGTGCCGTAGCAGGTGGGCGGCGGTCGCGAACGGGCCTTGACCAGGCGGTTTACCGGCCTACGTCACTTCCCGACCGCCGCTGCCACCGCCACCGCCGCGAACAACAGCACAAGCGCACCGGCCATTACCCGGTTCCGGATTTTCGGATTCACGCCACCGAGCCTAACCGGCCGACGCGAGGGGCCAACGGGCGACCACCTCGTACCGGGGCTGCTCCCCCGGCACCCCCGACTTCGGCAGATCGCTGCGCACGAGGGCCAGGTCGTCCACCGTCCACATGCGGCTCGTGAACGCGTCCAGGGCCTCGACGTACGGCGTCGTCTCGAACGCCTCGCGGCTGCGCGCCACGGTGAGGTGCGGCTGGTAACGCCGGTGCTCCCCCATCTCGACGCCCGCCTTGCGCCCCGCCGCCTCCGCCCGGTCGGCCAGCAGCCGCAGCACGTCCACCTCACCGGCGGCGCCCGCCCACAGCGCCCGCCCGTGCCCGAACTGCCCGCCGCCACGCACCGACAGCGCGAACGCGTCCGTACGGTGGGCGGCCCGCGCCAGCCTCTCGGACAGCTCCGGTACGACATCCTCGGCCACCTCGCCGTAGAACGCGAGGGTGAAGTGCCAGCCGGGTACGCCGGTCCAGCGCAGCCCGTCCGCACCGGGCAGGCTCCTCAACCCGGCTACCGCGACGGCGAGTTGCACAGTCACGTCCTCGGGCGGCAGGACGGCGGCGAACAGTCTGACGGTGTTCATGGCACTGGCGGCACTCATGGCGCTCACGGTACTCACGCCACGGAAGCCACCGGCTCCCGCCGCTCCCCCTCCGTCTCCTGCTCCTGCTCCTGCTCCTGCTTGACGAAGTGGACGCGCGGGTGGCCGGAGTTCCAGTCGGCACGCACCCGCAGGCCGCCGACGCGGGCCAGGACCACGCCGACCGTCAGGGCGGCGGCCGTCGCGACGACGCCGCCGAAGGCGAGGCCGACCCGGGGGCCGTACTGGTCCGTGATCCAGCCGACTATGGGCGCGCCCACCGGCGTACCGCCCATGAAGACCATCATGAACAAGGCCAGGACCCGACCGCGCATGGCCGGGTCGGTGGACATCTGGATCGAGGTGTTGGCCGTGACGTTGACGGTCAGACCGGCGATCCCTATCGGCACCATCAGCAGCGCGAACAGCCACAGGGACGGGACCGTCGCGGCCACCATCTCCAGGACGCCGAAGGCCACGGCCGCCGCGACGAGGATCCGCAGCTTCGCCGTACCGCGCCGGGCGGCGAGCAGCGCGCCCGTCAGGGAGCCGACCGCCATGAGCGTGTTGAAGAGGCTGTACGCGCCGGCGCCCGCATGGAAGACGTCGTCCGCGTACGCCGACAGAACGACCGGGAAGTTGAAGCCGAAGGTGCCGATGAAGCCGATCAGGACGATCGGCCAGACCAGTTCGGGCCGCCCGGCGACATAGTGCAGCCCCTCACGCAGTTGCCCCTTGGCGCGCGGCGCCCGCTTCACGGAGCGCAGTTCGCGGCCGCGCATGAGGAGGAGGGCGGCGATGGGCGCGACGAAGGACAGTCCGTTGGAGAGGAAGGCCCAGCCCGTACCGACTCCGGTGATCATCACGCCGGCGACGGCGGGTCCGACGAGGCGGGCGGACTGGAAGTTCGCGGAGTTGAGGCTGACGGCGTTCTGGAGCTGGTCGGCTCCCACCAGCTCGGACACGAAGGACTGGCGGGCCGGGTTGTCGATGACGGTGGCGAGACCGACGGCGAAGGCCGCGAGATAGACGTGCCAGACCTCGACATCCCCCGTGAGCGTCAGCGCGGCGAGCGCCAGGCCGGTGACGGCCATCATCGTCTGCGTGACGAGCAGCGTGGGCCGCTTGGGCAGCCGGTCGACGAGGACACCGCCGTACAGACCGAAGAGCAGCATCGGCAGGAACTGCAGCGCCGTCGTGATACCGACGGCGGTCGAGGACCCGGTGAGGCTGAGGATCAGCCAGTCCTGGGCGATGCGCTGCATCCAGGTGCCGATGTTGGAGACGACCTGGCCGAGAAAGAAGAGGCGGTAGTTGCGCACGCGCAGGGAGCTGAACATCGAGGTGCGGGTGGGGGGAGCGGTAGCGGCCTCGGGGACGGATCCATCCTCGGCCTCGGGGACGGGTCCATCCTCGGCCTCGGGGACGGGAACGGGGGCGGGCTGGGGGTCGTGGGCGGCTGGTGCGGGTGCGGAGTGTGCTCCGGTTCCCGAACTCAAAGGTAATCGCCTCCTTGCTGGGTACTGCCTACAGATGCGCGAGCTTCTCCAGTACGGGGGCGGCGGCGCGCAGTTTGGCCCACTCGTCCTCGTCGAGGTCCTCGACCAGGCCGGCCAGCCAGGCGTTCCGTCTGCGACGGCTCTCCTCGAGCATCGCTTCGGCCTGCTCGGTCTGGGTGACGACCTTCTGGCGCCGGTCCTCGGGATGCGGCTCCAGCCTGACCAGTCCCTTGCCCTCCAGCAACGCGACGATACGAGTCATGGAGGGTGGCTGCACATGCTCCTTGCGGGCGAGCTCACCCGGCGTGGCCGAGCCACAGCGGGCGAGGGTGCCGAGCACCGACATCTCGGTGGGGCTCAGTGATTCGTCGACCCGCTGGTGCTTGAGTCGGCGCGACAGGCGCATCACGGCGGAGCGAAGTGAGTTCACGGCGGCAGCGTCGTCGCCATGGGTTAGGTCCGGCATGTTCTTTAGCGTAACTCATTACCCTGACTAAGGACCACTCGCAACACGCCGGAATGCCCGTGACAAGGGCCACTGAACCTCCACATCACCCGTACGAGTGAAACAACCGCAAAAAGCCCCCCGCGGCCCCACACCGGCCCGCGACCCTCATCCACATGGGGACCAGCGTGCTCAGCCTGCGGATAGACGGGGAGCTGCTCGAACGGCTCCGAGACCACGCGGCGAAGAGGGGAATGAGCGTCCAGGACTACGTAATCCAAACGCTCATTCGAGGCGACTTCGACGAGCGGTTCCAGAGCGCGGTGGACGAGACAGAGAAGTTCTACGGGGTCACGTGAGCGATGGTGCCGCGTGTACGCGGGTTCACGTGCGCGGGGGTCGCGTGAATGGCCTCGTAAGCTGTGCACATGGCGAAGTGGACACCGAAGCACGAGGCGCCGGAGCCCCTGGAGGGCCCCGTCGTCGCCACCATCACGGGCGGCACGATCCTCTGGTTCGTCCTCTTCCTGGCCCAGCTCCCCTTCTACGGCTGGTACGAGGACCACCACCACGAGTGGTGGGTATGGACGTGCCTGGCAGGCACCGGCCTGGGCCTGATCGGCATCTGGTACGTCCGAGGCAGGGACGCGGCGATCAAGAAAACGCACCCGGAGTAGCCGGCCGAGCACCTCCGCCCGACCGGCACCCGACGACAAGGCCCCCAGCTTCTCCCCCCACCCGCCGCGCCGCACCCACAGCCCAGCCCCAGGCACCCCCAGCCCGTCCGGCGTTTGAGGACAAGGCCCCTTCAGGGCCGAAAGGGGGGTCTGGG
>NZ_LGDW01000461.1 GCF_001280005.1 Streptomyces sp. NRRL WC-3618
TCGCGGAGGTGCTCCCCCATGCCCGCGTCCCCCGCCTCCCCCCACTCCCCCGGTTCCCCGCGGCGCCGGCCACGGCCGTCGTCCGGGCGCCCGCGTCCCCCCGTACGGCGGAAAAAGCCCCGTTGGGCCATGCGGGCGGTGACGACGCTGTCCGTCGTGGTGCTCGCCGCGGCCGGCATCGGGCACGCGGTGGTCTCCAGCCTCGACGCCGACATCGCCCGCGTCGATCCCTTCAAGGACATGAAGAACCGTCCGCGGGCCGGTCACGGCATGAACGTGCTGCTGGTCGGCACGGATGGGCGGGACGGGATCAGCGAGGCCGAGCGGCGGCGGTTCCGGCTCGGGGGCACGCCCTGCCACTGCACCGACACGATGATGATCGTGCACATCTCGGACGACCGGGAGCGGGCGAGCGTCGTCAGCCTGCCGCGCGACTCGTACGCCGAGACGCCCCCGCACATCGACCGGACCACCGGGCACCGGCACGGCGGGCATGTCCTCAAGCTGAACGCGGCGTACGCGGAGGGCGGTCCGAACCTCACCGTGCGGACCGTGGAGCACATGACGCATCTGAAGATCGACCACTATCTGGAGATCGACTTCATCAGCTTCATGAAGACGGTGGACGTGCTGGGGGGCGTCGAGATCTGTACGCCGAAACCGCTGAAGGACTCCTACACCGGCCTCGACCTCACCGCCGGGGAGCATGAGCTCAGCGGCGGGCAGGCCTTGCAGTACGTCCGCTCCCGGCACGCCGACGGGTCGTCCGACCTGGGGCGGATGCAGCGCCAGCAGCGGTTCATGGCGGCGCTCCTCGCCCAGTCCACGTCGTCCGGGGTGCTGCTGAACCCGATGAGGTTCCGGGACATCACCCGGGCGGTGCTCGGGTCGGTGCGGGCGGACAAGGAGTTCGGCACCGGTGAGCTGCTGGACCTCGGGCGGGCCATGCGGACCTTCTCGCCGGCGTCGTCCGAGTTCACGACCGTGCCGATCGGGCGGATGGGATACGCCGTGAAAGGCATCGGTTCGACGTTGAAGTGGGACGCGGCGAAGGCGGGGCGGCTGTTCCGGGCGCTGCGGGAGGACGAGCCGCTCGCGGTGCGCAAGGGCGGGCGCGGGGGCGGGGGCGGCGGGAAGAGCGGAGCGCCGGCGCGGGTGGAGGTGGCGCCGCAGCAGATCCGGGTGCAGGTCGAGAACGGGACGCTCACCGCGGGGCTCGGGCGGAAGGTGGACCGGGCGCTGGCCGCGACCGGGTTCCGGACCACTCGGGTGCCGGTGAACGCGCGGGACCGGGAGGCGCGGGGGACGGTGATCGCGTACGACCCCCGGTGGGACCGCTCCGCGAAGTCGCTGGCGGCGGCGCTGCCGGGGAGTTCGCTGCGGGCGGTGCGGGGGCAGGGGCCGCTGCTGAAGGTGGTGGTCGGGGCGGACCATCAGGGGGTGCGGAAGGTTCGGGCGGGTGAGTTCGGGGTGAGTACGGGGGATCAGGTGGGGTGCCGGTGAAACCTGGTCTGTGATGGCTACCACCCCGGTTCGGCCGCACACCTGGGCGATTTGTGTCAGCTTCGCAACAGCCGTGCCCCTAAATTCCATCGACCCTTGTAAAGGGCATGGTCCGGCACTGCACACTGGTCCGCATGAACGATTGGCCCGACGCGTGGTCCGACGACAACCGCAACAACCGCTACGGACGCGGCAGCGCGAACGCACAGCCCGAGAGTGCGCGCGTGATGCGGCAGGTCCAGCGCGGCCAGGGCGGCCCGAATCCCGCCGCCCCGCCGTACGGCGGGGTTCCGCAGCAGCAGCCGTACGCCGGTGATCAGAGCCAGGACCCGTACGGGAACGGGAACGGCTTCGACAGCGGCTACAACACCGGCCAGGTCTACGGCGGCGCACAGAGCGCCGGCGGGCCGGGCGGCGGGCCGGGCGGGCCCGGCGGCATGGCGAGCGCCCGTGGTGCGCGCCCCGCCCCGAACTGGCGGGCGCGCATCAAGTGGACCGCGATCACCGTGGCCTCCCTGCTGGTCGTGGTGTCCGTCGGTACGTACTTCTGGGCCGACGGCAAGCTGAACCGCGAGGTCGACCTGTCCAAGGTCATCGACCGGCCGGACGGCGGCGAGGGCACGAATTATCTGATCGTCGGTTCCGACAGCCGCGCGGGCATGTCGGCCGAGGAGAAGAAGGCGCTCCACACCGGCTCCGCCGAGGGCAAGCGCACGGACTCGATGATGATCCTGCACACCGGCGACAACGGCCCGACGCTCGTCTCCCTCCCCCGTGACTCGGACGTGGAGATCCCGACGTTCGTCGGCTCCGAGTCCGGCAAGACGTACAAGGGCACCGGCAGGCACACCAAGCTGAACGCGGCCTACGCCACGGACGGCCCCGAACTCCTCGTCCGTACCGTCGAGTTCAACACCGGTCTGCGCATCGACCACTACGTGGAGATCGGCTTCGCCGGCTTCGCGAACATCGTGGACGCGGTCGGCGGCGTGGACCTCACCATCCCCAAGGGCGGGATGAAGGACACGAAGTCCGGCGCCAACTTCTCGGCGGGCGAGCAGACCCTCAACGGCAAGCAGGCCCTGGCCTTCGTCCGTACCCGGTACGCCCTCGCGGGCAGCGACCTCGACCGTACGAAGAACCAGCAGAAGTTCCTCGCGGCGCTGGCGAGCCAGACCGCGACGCCGGGCACGATCCTGAACCCGTTCAAGCTGTACCCGACGATGAGCGCGGGCCTCGACACCCTGATCGTCGACAAGGACATGGGCCTGTTCGACCTGGCCGACATGTTCTGGGCGATGAAGGGCGTCACGGGCGGCGACGGCACGTCCATGAACATGCCGATCTCGGGCTCGACCGGCGGCAACCTCGTCTGGAACAAGACGAAGGTGAAGACGCTGGTGACCGAGCTGAAGAACGACGACAAGGTCACGGTCTCCGGCAACTGAGCACCGCACGCGAGTGCGCCCCTGCCCGACGGGCAGGGGCGCACTCGCGTGTCCGGGGCTGTTACGGCAGGTTGCGGGCCATCACTATCCGCTGGACCTGGTTCGTGCCCTCGTAGATCTGCGTGATCTTGGCGTCGCGCATCATGCGCTCCACCGGATAGTCACGCGTGTAGCCGTAGCCGCCCAGCAGCTGGACCGCGTCCGTGGTGACCTCCATCGCCACGTCCGACGCGAAGCACTTCGCCGCCGCGCCCTGGAAGGTGAGGTCGCTGTCGCCGCGCTCGGACTTCGCTGCGGCCTGGTACGTCAGGGCGCGGGCGGCCTCGATCTTCATCGCCATGTCGGCGAGCATGAACTGGATGCCCTGGAAGTCGGCGATCGGCTTGCCGAACTGCTTGCGCTCCTTGACGTACCCCTTGGCGTAGTCGAGGGCGCCCTGCGCGATGCCCAGGGCCTGCGCGGCGATCGTGATCCGGGTGTGGTCCAGGGTCTTCATCGCGGTGGCGAAGCCGGTGCCCTCCTCGCCGATGATGCGGTCGGCCGGGATGCGGACGTTGTCGAGGTAGACCTCGCGGGTCGGGCTGCCCTTGATGCCGAGCTTCTTCTCCGGGGCGCCGAAGGAGACGCCCTCGTCGGACTTCTCGACGACGAACGCCGAGATGCCCTTGCTGCGCTTGGTGGGGTCGGTCACGGCCATCACCGTGTAGTACTCGGACTCGCCCGCGTTGGTGATCCAGCGCTTCACGCCGTTGAGGACCCAGAAGTCGCCGTCGCGGACCGCCTTCGTCTTCATGCCGGCCGCGTCCGAGCCCGCGTCGGGCTCCGAAAGGCAGTACGAGAACATGCCGTCGCCCTTGGCGAGCGGCGTCATGTACTTCTTCTTCAGCTCCTCCGAGCCGGACAGGATCACCGGGAGGGAGCCGAGCTTGTTGACGGCCGGGATCAGCGACGAGGAGGCGCACACCCGCGCCACCTCCTCGATCACGATCACCGTCGCCAGCGCGTCCGCGCCCGCGCCGCCGTACGACTCGGGTACGTGCACGGCGTGCAGGTCGGCCGCGACCAGCGCGTCGTGTGCCTCCTGGGGGAAACGGGCTTCCTCGTCCACCGCGGCGGCGTACGGCAAGATCTTCGCCTCGGCCAGGGAGCGGATCGCGTCACGGAGCATGTCGTGCTCCTCCGACGGGCGGTACAGGTCGAAATCAGCCGATCCGGCCAAGGTCTCTCACGCTCCAAAGACGCTGTGTGACTGACGCTAACTACCGTTAAGTAACCCAAATTTTAAGGGCCTGTCCCCCGCACTGATACGTGACCTTGGCGACAGGGAGAGACCTTGAAGGGAATCTGCCCGGTGCGGGGCGCCGAAACGCCCCGACTATGCTCGCCATCGCACGGACGACCACCCCCGCAGGCCGTACACCAGGCCGCGCCCGCAGGCATACCCCAGGAGCACCCATGGCTCTCAAGATCACCGTGATCGGCACCGGATATCTCGGCGCCACCCACGCCGCCGCCATGGCCGAGCTCGGTTTCGAGGTGCTGGGCCTCGATGTCGTCGAGGAGAAGATCGACCTGCTGCGGCGCGGGCAGGTCCCCATGTACGAGCCCGGGCTCGAGGAGTTGCTGCGCAAGCACGTCGCCGGGATCGAGGGGTCCACCGGGCGGCTGCGCTTCACCATGGACTGGGCCGAGGTCGCCGCGTTCGGCGACATCCACTTCGTCTGCGTGAACACCCCGCAGAAGCACGGCGAGTACGCCTGTGACATGTCGTACGTCGACGCCGCGATCGAGTCCCTCGCCCCGCACCTCACCGCCCCCGCCCTGGTCGTCGGCAAGTCGACCGTGCCCGTCGGCTCGGCGGACCGGCTCGCCCGCACGATCTCCGGGCTGGCACCGGCCGGCGCGGACGCCGAGCTGGCCTGGAACCCGGAGTTCCTGCGCGAGGGCTTCGCCGTCCAGGACACGCTGCACCCCGACCGGGTCGTGGTCGGCGTACGGAGCGAGCGGGCCGAGAAGCTGCTGCGCGAGGTGTACGCCACCCCGATCGAGGAGGGGACGCCGTTCGTCGTCACCGACTTCCCGACCGCGGAGCTGGTGAAGACCTCCGCGAACTCCTTCCTCGCCACCAAGATCTCGTTCATCAACGCGATGGCGGAGGTCTGCGAGGCCGCCGACGGGGATGTGGCGAAGCTGGCCGAGGCGATCGGGTACGACGACCGGATCGGCAGCAGGTTCCTGCGGGCCGGGATCGGGTTCGGGGGCGGCTGTCTGCCGAAGGACATCCGGGCGTTCATGGCGCGCGCGGGCGAGCTGGGCGCGGACCAGGCGCTGACCTTCCTGCGCGAGATCGACTCGATCAACATGCGCCAGCGCGGCCAGATGGTGGAGCTGACCCGGCAGGCACTGGGCGGCGGCCCGTTCCTCGGGAAGCGGATCGCGGTGCTCGGCGCCACCTTCAAGCCCGACTCGGACGACGTCCGTGACTCGCCGGCCCTCAACGTTGCCGGGCAGATACACCTCCAGGGCGGCCAGGTGACGGTGTACGACCCGAAGGGCATGGACAACGCGCGACGACTCTTCCCGACGCTCGCGTACGCCGACACGGCCCTGGAGGCCGTCCGGGGCGCCGACGCCGTACTGCACCTGACGGAGTGGCGGGAGTTCCGCGAGCTGGACCCGGCGGCGCTGGGCGAGGCGGTGGCCCACCGGCTCGTGCTGGACGGGCGCAACGCTCTCGACCCGGAGGTGTGGCGGCGGGCCGGGTGGACGTACCGGGCCATGGGGCGCCCGACCGCCTGACGGAGGCTGAGGGAGGCTGAGGGAGCCTGACGGCCGCTGAGCGCTTTTTTGCGGCTGCGCTCTTGCGGTCTCGTTTTCCGGTCGCGTTCTTGCGGCCGAGTTCTGAGGTCGCGCTCTTGCACTCACCTGAAACTCGGGACTTCGCCGAAATTATCCACGTCGGTGGATTCCGGTGCGGCCGCATTCCGCGAGGCCGCGACAGACCAGGCGTCAAGGCTCGGTCCGTGGGGCACGGGTCGCCCGGGGACTGGGGCGACCGGCCTGCGTGTCGACATATGCCATCTCCCCAGAATCCCCAGAACTGGTTCGAATTCCATTCGAGCGGCGTGTGGGAATTGCTGCACATCGGCACGAATTCTCCACCGTCGCATTGCGCGTATTGACAACGTTCTCGACCCATCTCACAGCCGGGGCACCTTCGAAAGAGAGGTGGGCAACAGGCAGTTAACTGGCGCGTAGCCACGCCGAATCCACACCACCCTCCAATGGTCCGCATTCACCGACCGGAATGACCGGACCATGCCAGGGAGAGTGATCATGCCCTTGTTCCGCAGGGCGAATTGGCCGAGGGACCATCGTGACGAGTTCGTCGCGGGGGCTCTCGTCGGGGCGGTGGTGATCGTGCTCGGCTACGCGTCGGGCATCGGCGCGTCCACCGCCTCCGGCGGCGCCGAGGCCGCCGCTCCCCCGCCGTCGTCGCCCTCGGCCACGGCACCCCCGAACATCGCCCCGGGCGACTCCGGCGCCCAGTCGCCGGGCAGCGGAACGGGTGGTGTGGGTGGTGACACCGGCGGCTGGACCGGCCAAGTGCCCGTGGGAACCGGGGAGTTGCCCGTGTACGGCGGCACCGGCTCCGGAACTGGAACCGGGGGTCACCCGGGCCATGCCGGGCACGGCACCTCACCCTCCCCGACGCCCACCCTTCCGCCCGCCACCTCCCCCTCCCCCGCCCCCTCCTCGTCGCCGTCCCCCTCCGGCTCCGAGCCGCCCACCGACGACGCCACCTGCGCCGACGGTGAGGTACGGCTCGTGGCGCCGCTCCTCACCGGTGTCACCCAGCCCCTGTTCGGCCTCCTCAACGGCACCGACGGCAGCGGTACGGACGCCACCGGCACGGACGACGACATGACCCCCGAGCCGACGGCCTCCCCGTGCGTCGGGCTCGCCCCTCTCTCCGGTCTGCTCGGCGGCTCCTCCTCGTCTCCTTCCCCCTCCGCGTCCCCGCTGTCGGAGGCCACCCCGTGACCCGCCTCCGCACCCTCCGCACCCTCTTCCCGCTGCTCCTCGGCGCCCTTCTCCACGGCCTGGTCGGCGCGGTCCCGGCCGCGGCCCACACCGAACTCGTCAGTTCCGCCCCGAAGGACGGCGCGCGCCTCGCCAAGGCCCCCGATCACCTGACCCTCACCTTCGACGAGCCCGTCGACCCCACCGAAGTCCGCGCCATGACCCTCGACGGTGACCGGCTCCCCGTGACCCGCGCACCGCACGGCACCGGCGACTCCGTGCGCATCGCCACCGGTGGACCGGCGAACGGCACGCTCTCCGTCGTCTGGTCCGTCGTCGACATGGAGGACGGCCACGCCTCCTCCGGCCGGCTCACCTTCGCCGTCGGCACGGCCCCGAGCACCGCGGCCGTCCACGGCGCCCAGGACCGCGGCGACGAGGCCGCCGCCCCTTCCCCCTCGCCCCTGGTGCGGAAGGGCCTCGTCGCCGCTCGCTGGATGGGGTATCTCGCGCTGGCCGTGTTCGTCGGCGGGCTCGCCTTCGTCGCGCTGCTGTGGCCGCGCGGCGCGGAGGAACGCCGGGCGCGGGCGCTGCTCGCGCTGGCCTGGGGCTGCGGACTGCTGTCGACGGTCGCGGGCATCGGGCTCCAGGGCGCGTATGTCTCCTTCGGCGGTCTGCGGGACGCGCTGCGCCCGGCCTCGTACACCGAGGTGCTCACCACCGAGCCCGGTGTCGCGCTCGCCGCGCGCGGACTGCTGTGGGTGCTCGCGGCGGTGGTGCTGAGCGCGCTGCTGCAGGGCGGGGCCCTTACCTCACGCTCCCCCGGCTGGCGCGTGGGCGCCCTCGCGGTGGCTCTCGGGCTGCTGCGGTCGACCGGTATGCGAGGGCACGACTCCGAGGGCAGCGAGCCCACTTGGGGCGCCGTCGCCGACCTCGTCCATCTGCTCGGGGCAGCCCTGTGGACCGGCGGCCTGGTCATGCTGACGGTGGCCGTGCTGCCGCGTCGCCGGCCCGCCGAACTGGCGTCGGTGGTGCCCGGTTACTCGCGGCTCGCCGCTGTCTCGGTCGCCGCGATCGTCGGCGCCGGGCTGGTGCTCGCCTGGCAGGTCGTGGGGTCGTACGACGCCCTGCTGCACACCTCGTACGGGCAGTTGCTGCTGGTCAAGGCTGCCGTGCTCGGGGGCGTCCTGGTGGCCGCCCAGTGCAGCCGCCAGTGGGTGCGCACCCGCCTCGATCTCGCCGTGCTGCTGCGCGGCGAGGCCGCCACCGTGCGGCCCTTCGGTTACTCGGTCGCGGCCGAGACGGGGCTCGTCCTCGTCGTCGATCCCGGCCAGTGAACTCCCCCTGAAAACCTAGGAGTTGCTTTGAAACGCACCGACGAAACCGGCGGGGCCGGCGAGCGCGCACCGCGCCGCGGGTCGCCCGCCGGGAACCGGTCCCTGCTGGTCGCGGGGCTCGGCGCGGCCTTCGCCGCCGTGCTCAGTCTGGGACTGCTCCAGGCCGCCTCCGGCAGCACGGCCACCACCTCGGACTCGGCGGCGGGCGCGGCTCAGGCGCCCGCAGCCGTGGCGGCAGCGGCCGCCGAGGCACTGCCCGCCACCGCGGCGGCACCCGACCATCAGGTCGACATCATGAACAACAAGTTCGGCAACGGCGCCCAGTTGGTCGTCAAGGTCGGCGAGACCGTGCGCTGGACCAACCACGACAGCGTGCCGCACACGGTCACCACCACCAAGGGCCCGAAGAAGTTCGACTCCGGCACGTTGGCGCAAGGCGACTCCTGGTCGTACACCTTCAGCGCGGCGGGGACGTACGAGTACTACTGCGCGGTCCACCCGGACATGGTGGCGTCCGTGAAGGTCGTCGCGGCCGACGGCGGTTCGACGGGCGGTTCGACAGGGGGCTCGACGGGCGGTTCGGCAGGGGGCTCGACGGGCGGTTCCACCGGCGGTTCTACGGGTGGCTCCACCGGCGGATCCACGGGTGGGTCTACAGGTGGCTCCACCGGCGGTACGTCGGGCGGCTCGACCGGTGGGTCGACGGGCGGTTCCGGGTCGAGCGGCGGCAGCGGCACTGGCGGCACCGGTGGCAGCACCTCGGGCGGCTCGTCCGGTGGCGGCACCGGCGGTTCCGGGGGCGGCGACGGCAGCGGTGAGCAGTGCGCCAGCGTCCAGGACGTGCTCCTGCCGATCCTCCAGCACATCAACGCCGCGCACCTGGAGCGGTCCCCGGGCCAGCAGGTGCAGGACGCGCTCGCGCTGGACTCGTACATCAAGCTGCACACGGTGTGGATCGAGACGATCCTGACGCCCGCCGTCGAGGGCGGCGGCGCGGTTGCCGACGAGACGCTCAGTGTGCTGCTGAACCACATCAACAAGGCGCACCTGGAGGAGTCGCTCGGGCAGCAGATCACCGATCTGCTCGACGTCGACAGCTACGTCAAGATGCACACGGTCTGGGCCGAGCACCTGCTCACACCCACCGAGGACTTCGTCACCGGCAACTGCTGACGGGGTTCGCCCCCGAGGAAGGACGCCGGTCCGGCCGAGGCTCAGTCGGCCGGACCGGCGCCCGCCCCATTCTCCACATCCCCGCCACACTTCAGGAACCGCATTCCAAGGAGACCGGGATGACAACCGTCACCCTGCCCACCGCCACCTTCGCCGCCGTGCTGCCACACCCCGGCCGGTACGCCGTGGCCCCCGACCGCTCGCTGGCCGAACTCACCGCCTGGTACGGCCCGTTGCCCACCCACCGCCGACGCGTCACCCTCACCGACGCCACCCTGACCGTGCCCGACGACCCCACCGTGCCCGAACACCCCGCCCCCACCCTCCGCTTCGAGTTCGAGGATCTCGACCGGACCGACGACACCCCCACCGTCCTCACCTCCGACACCATCGAACTTCTCGACGGTGGACGGAAGTTGCAGCTCACCGGCGACCTGAACCTGCGCGGCGTCCGGTTCCCCGCCCTCCTTCGCCTCCGCGTCGTCGAGCGCGCCGACCACCGCCTGCTCGTCGTGGGCACCGCCCTGCTGCCGTACCGACTACTGCGCCGCGCGACCGGCTTCCGGCCCAGCCGCCTGCCACGCCCGGCGACACGGCTGCGGCTGCTGGTCGCCGCGGAGTTCGCGTGAGGACGGCAGGGAGGCCGGCACCTCCGGTACGGCCGATACGTCCGGTGCACAGGGCCGCCGCACTCCGCCTCCTACTCGCCGTACTCGCCCTCCTCGCGCTCCTGTCTGCCGCGCCCGGACAGGCGTCGGCGGCCACCTACCGGGTCACCATGCAGGGGTACGCCTTCGCGCCGGCGACGCTGAGCGTCCCTGCCGGCGCCACGGTGACCTGGACCAACCAGGACACGGCCCCGCACGACGTGAAGACCACCTCGGGCCCGGTCCAGATCCACTCCCCCATGCTCAACAAGGGTGAGAGCTGGAGCTTCACCTTCACGACGGCGGGTTCGCACGCCTACTACTGCACCGTGCATCCGAACATGACGGCCGGAATCGCGGTACAGGCGGCGGCACCCGCGCCATCGGCGGCCCCGACGCACTCCCACACCCACACGGAACCCACCGCGGGCTCGGGATCAGGATCGGGATCGAAGCACCACGGAACCGGAACCGGTATGACCCAGCCGACATCGCCGACCGGCCGCGCACCGACCCGCACGGCCCCGGCCCCGGCAGCGGCGCCGAAAGCCCCCGGCCGGGCATCACCGGCGCCCACCACCGCACCCGCCGCCGCGCCGCCGTCCTCCGCCGCCTCGCCGGTCGCCGGGGCGGCTCCCCAGGCGCAGTCCACCGCCGCTGTCGCCTCGGTACGGCCACTGGACCCGTTGCTCCTCCTGACGGGGATCGTCGCCGGGATCGCCGTACTGTGCCTGCTGCTGGTGGGTTCGCGGGCCGCCGCTCCGCGTGGAAGGGGCGAAGCCGAAGGAGAAGCGTAGGAAGCGGTATGCCCATCGACCCCGTCAACTGGGTACAGGGAAGCAGAGAGGCCAAGGAGACCAAGGAAACCAAGGAAACAGCGCAAAGCGACCCACGGAGGAAGCCATGCCCATCGCCAAGTTCGACACCGTCGTCCTGGACTGTCCCGACCCCGGCGCGCTCGCCGCGTTCTACGCCGCGCTGCTGGGCGCCACGCCCGAGGCCGAGGAGGACTGGATCGACCTGCCGATCCCGGACGGCCCGAAGCTGGCCTTCCAGGCCGCCCCCGGCCACGTACCCCCGAAGTGGCCGTCGGCCGACGGCTCGCAGCAGTTCCATCTGGACGTGACCGTGGACGACCTGGACACGGCCGAGCGGGAGGTGCTCGCGCTGGGCGCGAAGCCGCTGGACACGTCGGACCGGGCACGCTCCTTCAGGGTTTACGCGGACCCGGCGGGGCACCCGTTCTGCCTCTGCGCGGGCTGACCGAACCTGCCGGACATCCGTACCGAACGAGGAAACCCATGGCACCCCTAGCCCGATTCCGTACCGTCGTCCTCGACTGTCCCGAGCCGCGCGAGCTGGCCCGTTTCTACGCGGGGGTCGTCGGCGGTACGCCGGCGGACGAGGACCCCGAGTGGGTCGTCCTCCACGTCCCCGGCGGGCCGCGGCTGGCCTTCCAGCAGGCGCCCGGGTACTCCCCGCCCGAGTGGCCGCGGGCCGACCACGGCTCGCAGCAGTTCCATCTCGACCTGGACGCCGGGGCGACCTGGGCGGAGCTGGACGCGGCCGAGAAGACGGTCCTCGCGCTGGGCGCCCGCCCGCTGGACCTGGACGACCAGGACGGCGAGCGGGACTTCAGGGTGTACGCCGATCCGGCGGGGCATCCGTTCTGCCTCTGCCGGATCGAGCACCCCTGAATCCCGTGAATCCCGCGGACCACTGAGGCGGGTCAGCCGTCCAGCTCCGCGATCCGCACCGTGGAGGGCTCCCTGCGCTGCTGGGCCGCCTTGGCCGTGAAGTCCGCGCTGCGCAGCGCGCGTTGGACGTTTCCCCAGGTGAGAAGGGCGAGGTCGGGTTCGGTCCAGCCGCGGTGCAGAAGTTCCGCGATCAGGTTCGGGTAGCAGGAGGCGTCGCCGAGTTCCTGCGGGTGGGCGATGCCGGAGTCGTACGTGCCGGACAGGCCGACGCACTCCGGGCCCGCGATCTCACGGACGTGGTCGAGATGGTCGGCGACGTCCCGGACGGACGGCCCGGTCTGCTCGGCCGTCAGCGGGACCAGGCACAGGCCCCTGGCCGCGCCCAGCTCGGCGAGCGTCTCGTCGGGGAGATTCGCGGGGTGGGGGCGCAGGGCGCGGGCCGCGGAGCGGGTGCACAGGACCGGGGCCTTGGAGATCGTGACGGCACGGCTGATGGTGGCCGGGGAGGCGCCCGAGAGGTCGGCCAGCACGCCGAGGCGGTTCATCTCGCGGACCACCTCCTCGCCGAACCGGGTCAGCCCCGCCTCACTCGCCCAGGACGTCCCGGCGAGGGTGAGCACGCGCAGGCCCAGCGACTGCAGGACGCGCAGGATGGCGAGCGAGTCGCCGATCGCGGCGGCCGATGCGGGCCCGAGGACGACGGCGATGCGCCCGCAGTTACGGGCGTCGGTGACCTGCCCGGCGGTGCCCGCGAGGCGCAGTCCCTCGGGGTGGCTCCGGGCGACCGTCTTGACGAGGTCCAGCTGCTCGAGGGTGGCGCCGACGGCCCGGTCACCGGCGAGGCCCTCCGGCAGGTGCAGCGCCCAGAACAGCGCGCCCACGTGGCCGCGTCGCATCCGGGGCACGTCGGTGTCGACGGTGTTCTCCCCGAGCTCCAGGTCGTACCAGGGCAGGTGCCGCAACGCCCAGGGCAGCCCGCTGTAGCCATCGGCGACGGGGTGCGCGGCGAGGATGGCGTGGGCGCGGTCGAGGGGGGCGGCGTCCGGGTCGGAGAGGGGCGAGAAGTCGGGCTCGGGCTCCGGCAAGGGGACGGGCGGTGGGGCCGACGGGTCGAGTTCCCCGACCTCGGCTGTGGTGTGCAGTTCGTCCTGCAGGTCGGCCATGACGGGCTCCGTACGTCGTGATCTACCTCGTGATCGCAATAGGGCCACCGTCGCACGGTGGCGGAGGGGCTTCCTGGTGGGTGGGGCGTTCGGGGGTACGCCGGGCTCGGGAGTGCACGTGCGCTCGGCGCACGGTGGAGCGCACGGCGAAAACGTTTGCGACCGGCGCCCCAGACGACGCATCTCGCCTCGCCCGCCAAAGGGTCAGTCCTGGTGGTCCGAGTACAACGACGTCATCAGCCAGCCCTTCTCCCAGTACCTGGGCTACGAGAGCGCGGCAACCCTCATTCGGAGCTACCACCCGAGTCTCGTTCCGGGCCAGCTGCAGATCACGGACTACATCACCGCCCTCTGGGAGGTCAGCGAACCCACCCCCCGGGCCAGGCGCCTCATCGACATGCGGCTCGCCCGGCAGGAGAGGGTCTTTCAGGACGGCGGCCCCAAGGTCGAGATGATTCTGGACGAGTCCGCGCTGCGCCGCCAGATCGGCGGTCCGGGGGTCATGCGCCGGCAGTTGGCCCACCTCAAGCAGCTCGCGTCCGGGGACCAGAGAGAAGCGACGACGAGCACGAGGGACCGGAGCTGGGCCCCCGCCGCTCCCGCCGCGCTGAGCCCGACTACAACATATTCCTGCAGTCGGGAGCCACCGTCGGCGAGTCGGATGAGACGTACCCGTGTCCGCCCGGGCCTCAGCGTGGAAGAGCGGATATCGACGTCACGATCCGCCTTCTGCGCAACCTTGCCGCCCTGATCATGTTCTCATCGGGCACCTTCACCCTCGTGGCCTTCGCCGGCATCGGGATGGGTGTACCGCCCTGGTTCTGCCTTGTCGTCGCCTTCGGCGGTGGCCCGCTCACGATCTGGGCGTTCGTCAGGGCCTTCGGGGCGGTGCAGTCCTCGCTGCCGGACGGACAAGGAGGTCCACCGTCCAGTGGCGGGCCGTAGCCGGTGAGCGCACTCACCACCAGCCCGCGGCCACGGACACCCCGACGAGCACCGCCAGCCACATCACGAGCCTCAGCCTCCCCGGCCAACGCAGCCCCCTCGATATCTCGCCCCGCTCCGAGCTACGCCGAACGCCCTACGGTTCTCACCCGTTGTGGCCGCAGTTCAACAGATGGTCGCCCCTCTGGCGCGTTCTGGGGGTCCAGTCACCCCTCACCCGTCCAACTCCCCCAACGTGGCGCGGGAAGGCCCACGTCTCCCTCGTACCTCACGCGCCACATCCTCCGCCGCCCCCAGCACCCGCACCGCGTTCCCCCAGGTCAGCTTGGCAAGATCATCCTTCGACCAGCGCCGGTCCAGCAGTTCCGCGATCAGGTTCGGGTAACCGGAGACGTCCGACAGGCCGTCGGGAGTGAACGCCGTGCCGTCGTAGTCGCCGCCGATGCCCAGGTGGTCGATTCCGGCCACCTCCCGCATGTGGTCCAGATGGTCGGCGACCGTCGAGACCGTGGCGACGGGGCGTGGGGTCGTCTCCTCGAAGGCGCGGTGGATCTTCATCGCCTCGGGGGTCGTGTCGAGGGGGTGGAAGCCGTGGGCGCGCATGTTGTCGTCCGCGGCGGCCGTCCAGTCGACGGCGGCCTGGAGGACGAACTTCGGTACGAACGTCACCATCGCCATCCCGCCGTTGACCGGCAGGCGTTCCAGCACGTCGTCGGGGATGTTGCGCGGATGGTCGCACACCGCGCGCGCGGAGGAGTGCGAGAAGATCACCGGCGCGACGGACGTGTCCAGGGCGTGCCGCATCGTGGTCGCCGCCACGTGCGAGAGGTCGACCAGCATGCCGAGGCGGTTCATCTCCCGGACCACCTCGCGGCCGAACTCCGACAGACCACCGACGCCCGGCTCGTCCGTCGCCGAGTCCGCCCACGCCACGTTGTCGTTGTGGGTGAGGGTCATGTAGCGCACGCCCAGCTCGTACAACCCCCGCAGGGTGCCGAGGGAGTTGGCGATCGAGTGGCCGCCCTCGGCGCCCATGAGGGAGGCGATACGGCCCTCGCGCCGGCCCGCCTCCATGTCGGCGGCCGTCAGCGCGGGCCGCAGATCGTCCTCGTACCGTGCGATCAACTGACGTACGCAGTCGATCTGTTCGAGGGTCGCCGGCACCGCGTCGGGGAGGTCCGAGCGGACGTACACCGACCAGTACTGCGCACCGACCCCGCCCTCGCGCAGGCGCGGGATGTCGGTGTGCAGGTGGGTGTGCTGGGCGGTGGCGATGTCGCGGGCGTCGAGGTCGTAGCGGACCTGTTCGCGCAGCGCCCACGGGAGGTCGTTGTGGCCGTCGACGACCGGGAACTCGCGCAGCAGTTCCCGGGCCTGCTCCAGTGAGCCCACGGACGTCACTTCCCGAAGCCGAAGCCGTTGCCGCCGCCCGCGCCGCTGTCGACCTTGGCGCGCAGCCGCTTGCCCTTCTCGGTGGCCTGGTCGTTCAGTTCCTGCTGGAACTCCCGCATCCGGCCGAGGAGTTCCTCGTCGTGCGAGGCGAGGATACGGGCCGCCAGCAGGCCCGCGTTGCGCGCGCCGCCGACCGAGACCGTGGCGACCGGTACGCCGGCCGGCATCTGCACGATCGACAGCAGCGAGTCCATGCCGTCGAGGTATTTGAGGGGTACGGGGACGCCGATCACGGGGAGCGGGGTCACCGACGCCAGCATGCCGGGCAGGTGGGCCGCGCCGCCCGCGCCGGCGATGATCGCCTTCAGTCCGCGCTCGGCGGCGTGTTCGCCGTACGCGATCATCTCGTGCGGCATGCGGTGCGCGGAGACGACGTCGACCTCGTAGGGGATCTCGAACTCGTCGAGTGCCTGGGCGGCGGCCTCCATGACGGGCCAGTCGCTGTCCGAACCCATGACGATGCCCACCACGGGGCCTGCTGCGGAACTCATTCGCTGATCGTGCCTCTCAGGTAGCCGGCTGCGTGACGGGCGCGCTCCAGCACGTCGTCGAGATCGTCGCCGTAGGTGTTCACATGGCCCACCTTGCGGCCGGGCTTCACGTCCTTGCCGTACATGTGGATCTTCAGCTGGGGGTCGCGGGCCATGCAGTGCAGGTACGCGGAGTACATGTCGGGGTAGTCGCCGCCCAGGACGTTCGCCATGACCGTCCACTTGGCGCGGGGGCGCGGGTCGCCGAGCGGGAGGTCGAGGACCGCGCGGACGTGGTTGGCGAACTGGCTGGTGATCGCGCCGTCCTGGGTCCAGTGGCCCGAGTTGTGCGGGCGCATCGCCAGTTCGTTGACGAGGATGCGTCCGTCACGGGTCTCGAACAGTTCGACGGCCAGGTGGCCGACCACGCCGAGTTCCTTGGCGATGCGCAGGGCCAGTTCCCCGGCGTGGAGGGCGAGCTCCTCCGCGATGCCGGGCGCCGGGGCGATGACCGTGTCGCACACGCCGTCGACCTGCTGCGATTCGACGACCGGGTACGCGACGGCCTGACCGTGCGGGGAGCGGACGACGTTCGCCGCCAGTTCCCGTACGAAGTCGACCTTCTCCTCGGCCAGGACCGGGACGCCGGCCCGGAAGGGGTCGGCGGCGTCCGCCTCGGAGCGGACGACCCACACGCCCTTGCCGTCGTACCCGCCGCGGACCGTCTTGAGGACGACCGGGAAACCGTCCCCCTGGGCACCTTCAGGAAGGCCCTCGGCCGCGAAGGCCACCACGTCCGGGACGTCGCGGACGATGCGATGGCGCGGGCAGGGCACCCCGATCTCGTCGAGCTTCGCCCGCATCACCCCCTTGTCCTGGGCGTGCACGAGCGCGTCGGGGCCGGGGCGGACGGGGATGCCGTCCGCCTCCAGAGCCCGAAGATGCTCGGTCGGAACGTGTTCGTGATCGAAAGTGATCACATCGCACCCCTGCGCGAACGCGCGCAGCGTCTCCAGGTCGCGGTAGTCGCCGACGACGACATCACCGACCACCTGCGCCGCGGACTCCTGCGGGGTGTCACTGAGGAGCTTGAACTTGATGCCGAGCGGGATGCCCGCCTCGTGTGTCATACGAGCGAGCTGCCCCCCGCCGACCATGCCGACTACCGGGAACGTCACCCTCCAAGAGTATCGGCCCGGCCATCGGGGCCTGAATGGTGCGCATTACACGCCTGTGACTCGATGCGCACAGGCAAGCCCGGGAGGGGGTGGTTAGCATGGCTGGGTTGACGAAATCCGACATCGCGATCCCACAGACAGGGGCCGACAGACCATGGAACATGGTTCCAAAGGTGGTTCCGACGGGCTTCATACGCCGCCCCGGAGTGCCGTGCGCCGGCGATTCGACCAGTTCGCCGCGGAGGTGGCGAAGTTCGGGGCGGTGGGCACCGCGGGGCTGATCGTCAATCTGCTCGTGTTCAACCTGGTGCGCCACACGACCGACCTCCCGGTCGTCCGCGCCAGTGTGACCGCCACGGTCGTCGCGATCTGCTCGAACTACATCGGCTTCCGCTACTTCACGTACCGGGACCGCGACAAGAGCGGCCGTACGAAGGAACTGTCGCTGTTCCTGCTGTTCAGCGCGGTCGGACTGGTGATCGAGAACGGCGTGCTGTACGCGGCGACGTACGGCTTCGGCCTGGACAGCCCGCTGCAGAGCAACGTCTTCAAGTTCGTCGGGATCGGCGTCGCGACCCTGTTCCGCTTCTGGTCGTACCGCACCTGGGTGTTCCGTACGCTTCCGGCGCGCGAGGCGGTCGCCAGTGCCGAATCGTTCCTCGAAGAGGCGGACGCGGCGTCCGCTCCGGAGGGCCGGACGCTTCCCGAGCGCCGGACACAGCACCAGCGCGTCGGCTGACCGCCACCGCTCTCTACCGAACCGTCGGCTCCTCGTCGCCCTGCGGCTTCTTCAGCGGGTTTCGGGACAGGAACAGGCCGAAGACCGGCGGCTGCTGCTGGAGCAGCTCCAGCCGGCCCGCGTCGGCCTCCGCCAGGTCGCGGGCGACGGCGAGGCCGATACCCGTGGAGTTGCGGCCGCTGATCGCCCGCTCGAAGATCCGGGCACCGAGGTCGGCCGGGACGCCGGGGCCCTCGTCCGTGACCTCGATCACGGCCTGGTTGCCGATGACACGGGTGCGCAGCGCGACCGTGCCGCCGCCGTGCATGAGGGAGTTCTCGATCAGGGCGGCCAGCACCTGGGCGACCGCGCCCGGGGTGCCGACGGCCTGCAGATGCCGCTTGCCGGAGCTGACGATGGCCCGGCCCTCGCTGCGGTAGGCGGGGCGCCACTCGGCGAGCTGCTGCTGGATGACCTCGTCGAGGTCGAAGGAGACGGCGGAGCCGGTACGCGGGTCGCGCGCGTTGGTGAGGAGCCGCTCGACGACGTCCGTGAGCCGTTCGACCTGCGTGAGCGCGATCGTGGCCTCCTCCTTCACCGTGTCCGGGTCGTCGGTGAGGGTGATCTCCTCGAGACGCATGGACAGGGCGGTGAGCGGCGTACGCAGTTGGTGGGAGGCGTCGGCGGCCAGCCGGCGTTCGGCGGTGAGCATCCGGGCGATACGTTCCGCCGAGCCGTCCAGCACGTCCGCGACCCGGTCGAGCTCCGGGACGCCGTACCGCTTGTGCCGGGGGCGCGGGTCGCCCGAGCCGAGGCGTTCGGCGGTCTCGGCGAGGTCGGTGAGCGGCGAGGCGAGGCGGTTCGCCTGCCGTACGGCGAGCAGGACGGCGGCGATGACGGCGAGCAGCGCGACGGCGCCGATGATCAGCAGGGTGCGGCCGACCTCGCGGGTCACGGAGGAGCGGGGTTCCTCGACCCGGACGGTCTCGCCCTCCTCGCCGTCCTCCTCGGCGGAGATGACCTCACCGACGGGCTGCTCCCCGACCTCGATCGGCGCCCGGCCGGGGATGCGCACGACGGCGTACCGGTCGCCGGTGACGAGGCCGCCGAGGACCTTGGGGTTGATCTGCTCGTCGCCGAGGATGCGACTGTCCACGATGCTGGCCAGCCGCACCGCCTCGGAGTCCACCCGTTCCTGGGCGCTGCTGCTGATCGTCCGCGTCTCGACGATGACGAGCGACACACCGAACACGGCGATCACCACGAGCACCACGGCAAGGGTGGACTGAATAAGACGACGACGCACGGCCCCTCCGGGCGATGGGATGAAAACGACACGCGCCCTGGAGACAGCCCCGTCAGGGGCGCTTCCAGGGGCGCGGGGAACTGCGCGACCAGCCCCCACCGGCCGGGACGCCGAACACCCCGTACAACCCCCGGAGGGTTACGCGCGTAGTCGACTAACTCTTCTCGAACCGAAAACCGACACCCCGGACAGTCGCGATGTACCGAGGGTTGGCCGCGTCATCACCCAACTTCTTCCGCAGCCACGAAATGTGCATGTCGAGCGTCTTGGTCGACGACCACCACGTCGTGTCCCAGACCTCCCGCATCAGCTGGTCGCGGGTCACCACCCGCCCCGCGTCCCGCACCAGCACCCGCAGCAGGTCGAACTCCTTCGCCGTGAGCTGGAGTTCCTCGTCGCCCATCCACGCCCGGTGCGACTCGACGTCGATGCGCACGCCGTGCGTGGCGGGCGGCTGCTGCGGTTCGGCGGCGCCGCGCCGGAGCAGGGCCCGGACCCGGGCGAGCAGTTCGGCGAGCCGGAAGGGCTTGGTGACGTAGTCGTCGGCGCCCGCGTCGAGGCCGACGACGGTGTCCACCTCGTCGGCGCGCGCGGTCAGGATGAGGATCGGCACGGTCAGGCCCTCGGCGCGCAGCCGGCGGGCCACTTCGAGGCCGTCCATGCCGGGCAGTCCGAGGTCGAGCACGACCAGGTCGATACCGCCCTGGATACCTGCGTCGAGCGCGGTCGGTCCGTCCTCGCGCACCTCGACCTCGTAACCTTCCCTGCGCAGTGCGCGGGCCAGCGGCTCCGAGATGGACGCGTCGTCCTCGGCGAGCAGTACACGAGTCATGACCTGATGGTAAACCGCCCCGGACACCGCCTGTGGTGTGACCAGGCGTTCTTGATTCTTACCCTGGGACGCCAGGACGAGGGCACTCGGGACGGTGCGGATGGCAGTCGCCGTTCGCTGCCACCGAAACCTGTGCCTTTGCGACGAGATCCCCCCTCTTACCTTTGAACGAGTGCCTTAAAATTGCCCGTGACCTGTGATTCACGTCTCAAGTCCTTCCATTTGCGACTGTTACCTGTCGTATGGTGAAAGGACGCTCTTAACGGCACCCGGGGACCTTTGGCGAATTTTCTGCCGAAGGTCTTTTTTGTGCTTCCCGACCACCAAGGAACGACTCATGGCGTCCAGCCTGACGAAGGAATCCCTGACACCGGGCCCCCCCGGTTCCCCGCGGTCCTTCTTCGGCCACCCCCGTGGACTGGCCACTCTTTTCATGACCGAGATGTGGGAGAGGTTCTCCTACTACGGCATGCGGGCCCTGCTCCCGCTGTACCTGATCGCGCCGAGCGGCCTGCACCTCAGCGCGACGGCCGCGACCGCGATCGGTTCCGTGTACGTCTCGCTCGTGTACCTGCTCGCCCTGCCGGGCGGCTGGTTCGGCGACCGCGTCTGGGGTCCGCGCAGGACCGTCGCCGTGGCCGGCGGCATCATCATGCTCGGCCATCTGACGCTGGCCCTGCCGACGGCGGGCACCTTCTACGCGGGCCTCGGTCTCGTGGCGATCGGCTCGGGCCTGCTGAAGGCCAACATCTCCACCATGGTCGGCCACCTGTACCACGGCCCCGACGACCCGCGCCGCGACGGCGGCTTCACCGTCTTCTACATGGGCATCAACCTCGGCGCGTTCGCCGCGCCGCTGGTGATCGGCACGATCGGCGAGAAGGTCAACTGGCACCTCGGCTTCGCCCTCGCCGCGCTCGGCATGGCGCTCGGCCTCGCCCAGTTCCTGCTGGGCAGCCGGCACCTGGACGCGCGCTCCAGCGTCGTCCCGACGCCGCTGTCGGCCGCGGAGAAGTCCGCGACGCTGCGCAAGGCGGCGATCTGGGCGGCTGTAGCGGCCGTCTTCTACGCGCTCGTCGGGTTCTCGGGCCACTACACGCTCAACTGGGTGATGGTTCCGCTGATCCTGCTCGGCCTGATCGTCCCGGTGGTCGTGTTGACGCGGATCAAGCGCGACAACGACCTCAGCGCGTCCGAGCAGTCGTCGATGTCGGCGTACATCTGGTTCTTCGTCGCCGCGGCCGTCTTCTGGATGATCTACGACCAGGGCGCCACGACCCTGTCGATCTTCGCCGACCAGAACGCCGAGAACACCGTCCTCGGCTGGGAGTTCCCGGTCTCCTGGTACCAGTCGGTGAACCCGGTGCTGATCATGGCGCTGGCCCCGGTCTTCGCCTGGTTCTGGCTGGCGCTGAACCGGCGCGGCAAGGAACCGACCACGATCGTGAAGTTCGCGTCGGGCCTGGTCCTGATCGGCGTCTCGTTCTTCCTCTTCCTGGCTCCGCTGTCGATCGCCGGGGACGGTCACAAGGCGGCGGCGATGTGGATCGTGGCGATCTACTTCGTCCAGACGGTCGGCGAACTGACCCTCTCGCCGGTCGGACTGTCGGTCACGACCAAGATGGCCCCGGCGAAGTACGCCTCCCAGATGATGGGCGTCTGGTTCCTGGCGGTCACGGCGGGCGACGCGACGACGGGGCTGCTCTCCGTCGCGGGCGTCAACCTCGACCGGATGGGCGTGGTGGCCCTGGAAGCGGTGCTCGCGACGGTCGCGGGTGCGGCGGTGTGGGCGTACCGGGGCAAGGTGAAGGCCCTGATGGGAAGCGTCAACTGACGTCTGCCGTACGCCGGTCGAGCGGTCCGTCGGGCTCACCCCGGCTCGACGGGGCGCGCGGCCACCCCCTAGGGCCACGTCGCTGCTCGTACGTCCGTCAGCAGGCCGGGAGTTCGTCTCGGCGGACGGCGGTGACGAAGGAGGACCAGGCGGCGGCCCGCAGGACGAGGGCGGGGGCGTTCGGGGTCTTGGAGTCGCGGACGGGAACGGCGGGCGCCCGGATGTGGGCGCAGACCTCTACGCACTCGCCGCCATCGGTGTTGCTGTAGCTGCTCTTGCGCCACGTGACCGCGCTCAGGTCCATGGATCGCATCGCGTCTATGGATCGCATCGCGCTCCCTCCAGCAACTCCTCGATGAACTTCCGCGACTCGGCGGGGGACAGCGCCCGGTCGCGCATCGCATCGTAGGCAGCCTGCAGACGCTCGATCTGGCCTCCGTCCTCGATGACTTCGCCGTGCAGGTCGTTCTCCGTGTAGGCCACGACGCGACTCTCCGCGAGCTGCAGGAACATCACGGTGCCGCTCATCAGACCGAACGGCCCCGCGCTGAACGGCAGTACCTGGACCGTCACGTTCGGACGCTCGGACATGGCCACGAGGTGCTCCATCTGCTCCACCCAGGCCGCCCGGTCACGCAGCATCAGCCGCAGCACCGCCTCGTACAGGATCGTGCGGAACCGCGGCGCGTCCTCGGCCACCAGCAGCACCCCGCGGTTGACGCGCGCCTCGACCTGCCGGGTCAGCGCGTCGCCCCGGTTGCCGCCCGCCGCGAGCACCTCGGTCGCGTACCCCCGCGTCTGCAGCACACCGGGGACGCTGCTCAGACCGAAGTGCCACAGGCTGAGCGCCTCCGCCTCGAACTCCATGTACGCGCGGTACTGCTCCTTGAACTCGCTCTTGTCCGCCAGCGCCAGTTCCCACAACGTCACCAGGAGCTTGCCCGTACCGAAGTACTGGTCGAGTGCCTGCACCACCTCGGCGCTGCCCAGCGTGTGGCCGTTCTCCATCTTGCCGAACAGCGAGAAGTCCCAGCCCACCCGCTCGCCCAGCTGCCGCAGGCTGTCCCCGTTCGCCTCCCGCAGCGCCTTCAGCTCCTCGGCGAACCGGGCACGCGGCTGCTGGCTGAGGCTCGTCACGGTGCGTCGTCGCGACATCTCGTTCCCCTCTTGCGGTAACTGTGGGTTGCTGGAGGACGTAGGGGAAATAAGCCCCGCCGAACGTGGGCATACGGCCCTGTCCACGACGTTTCCGCCCCACTGACCCGGCATGCTCGTCGGTACCTGAACACGCACAGTAATTCGGCGACCGCACGCAGCACAGGCATTCGCCGGAACCTCCACCCGAGGAGTGACCCCATGACGACGACCGCCCTCCCCCGCCTCCCCCGTCGCAACCCCACCCTCACCACCCTCACCGCCCGCGCCGCCCGCACCCCCTCGTGGAACCCGTCCGGCGCTTGGGCGGCGCCGACCCCCGAGGTTCTGCGCACGCTGGAGGCGGCGCTCTCACGGTGGTCGTCGTGACGACGGCCCCCGCCCGGGCGGAGGCGCCGCCCTGTGATGTGTGCGAGGCGCTGGCCGTCCAGCGGGACGCGGCGCGGGCGGCCGGCCGTACGGACGAAGCCGGCGACTGTGAGCGGGAGTTGAGGGAGCACGAAGGACACGGACGGGGGTGTGCGTCGTGACGGCGCGCCGGCCGGTCCGGCTCTCCCGCGCCGCCGAGGATTACCGTCCGCCCACGCCCACGGACGGCTGCGCGGCCTGTGGGGAACTCGCCGCCCACCGCGGCGCCGCGCAGGCCGCCTTCGACTACAGCGCTGTCAGCGACGCGAACGTACGGCTGAGGGCCCATCTGCTGGACGCCCACCGCAGCACGTGAGGGGCGAAGGACACCGCGGGACCCCGCTCGGGGGAAACGTTCCGGAGCGGGGTCCCGATGCCGTCGTTCGGCACGTCGGCGCGTCAGCGCATGCGCCGGCGCCCCGGCATGAACGTGAACACCGCCACGCCCGCCAGGATCACCGTTCCGGCCACCAGCCCCAGCGCCTTGAGGGCGCCGTCGTTCTCGGCGCCGGTGTTCGCGAGGCCGCCGCCGGTCGACGTACCGCCGGAGGTGGTGGTCGACGAGCCGCCGCCCGACGCTCCGCTCGCCTGTTCCTCCGTGTTCAGGGTCAGGGAGACCGCGGTCGGGGACGGCGTGCAGGTGGTCGTCGTACCGAGGGCCGACACCGTCAACACGCCTGGTGACAGGGTCGATTCACCGGTCGCGCCCGGCTTGTAGGTGCCCTTCATGTCGGAGATCGTCATCGCGTCGCCGGTCTTGATGGGCGCCGTGTTGGCCGGGCCCTCGACATGGACGGTGCCCTTGTCGGCGCCGCCGACGACGACCTCCATGGACGGCTTCACCGAGTTCGCCGGGAGGTCGGCGGGGCTGTTCATCACCGAGCCCCTGGTGTGGACAGTGAGGTCGTAACTACCGCCGTTCTTCTTGGCGTCGATCCGGATGGGGTTGGTCACGTGCTTCTCGCCGAGGGGCGTCTGGCACTTGTACGGGATTCGGACCTCCTTGCCCTGGAAGTCCGTTCGGCCGTCGTCGCTCGGCGTGGCCGTCGGTGTCGGTGTCGGTGTCGGGCGCGCGGTGTCCGTCGGGGTGGGCGTGGGGCTCGGGGGCGGGGTGTCCGTCGCCGTCGGGGTGGGTGTCGGTGTCTGCGAACCGCCGCCGCCCGCCGTCACCTTGATCGTCACCGACGCCTGGACCGGCTCCGTCGGCGCGCACTTCGTGTCCGTCCCGAAGGCGTTGATCGTGTACGCGTCCGGCGTGAGCGTCACGTCTCCCGCCGCCGTCAGTTTCACCTTGCCCTTCATGTCCGACAGGACCATCGCCCCGCCCTTGGGGATCGCCGGGTTCTGGCGCGGGCCCACCATCGCGATGTCGGCGCTCTGCGCACCGCCCGCCTTCAACACCCCGCTCGGCTGAACCGAGTTGGGCGGCAGGTCGATCAGGTCAGGGTTCTTCGACGCGGCCTGCGTGAACTTCCAGACCACGTCCACCTCGTCACCCACTTTCGCCGTCGCGGGCGCGCTGATCTGTACCTTGGTCGTGCCGTTGACAGGCTCCAGGCCGGAGGCCGCCGGGGGCACGCACTTGGTCGCGTACGACACCTCGGCCGCCTGGGCGGGCCCCGCCGCGGCCAGACCCAGCAGGACACCGCCCGCTCCGCCGATCAGCAACAGGGCCCCTGCCGCACTCCCGCTCCGTCTCCGTTGCGTTCTCACGTGTTCCCCTTCGTCTTCGTCGTGTTGGTCGCCGGAGTGCCCGCGCCCGTATCCGGGGGTCCCGGATCCGGATCCGGATCGGCATCCGTGACGGTGACCGTGGTCGTGGTCGCGGTCGTGGTCGTGCCCGGGGCGGCGTCCGGGGTGAACCACGGCAGGGTCGCGGAAGCGGTCGCCGGCGGGGGCTGGTCGCGGTTCTCCCGGGCGCCGAACCTGGGCATGCGCAGCGTCAGTTCGGGTATCCGCAGCGCCCTGCCACGAGGCGCCCCCGACGGCTGGGCGCCCGGTCCGCGGGGCCGTGTCCGGTCCACCACCGCCATGCCGACGCGGAACACCGCCGCCGGTACGACGATCCCGGCCAGCACCCAGAACAGGGTCACGCCCCACGGCCGGCCCACGCCCCACGGCTGCTCCACGAGCACCTTGCCGCCGTACCTGACCGAGACCGTGTAGTCGCCGTGCGCGCCGCCCGCCAGGGCGACCGGCAGGTCGACGCGTGCCTTCGCGCCCGGCCGGATCGAGCCGCGCCACTGCTGCTCCTCCCACTGCGGGGCGAACACCCCGTGGGCGGTGCCGATCTGGAACACGGGGTCCTTGACGGTGGCCAACCCGAGGTTCCCGACGGTGATCGCGAGGGTCCGTGTGGGCGGCGCCCCGAACCAGGTCAGCACCCCGCTCGAACCGTGGAGCCGCGGGTCCGTGAGGACCGAGAGACGGCCCGCCCCGACCTGCCTGGGCAGGGGCTCGACCGCGTGGCCCGCCACCATGAACACCGCATCGGCGGCCGCCTGCGAGGCTCCCGTCACCGTCGCCACATGCACCACACAGGGACACGGCACCGGCGGGCCGACCACCGGCAGGCTCTTGCTGAAGCCACCGTTCGTGTCCGTGGTGACGGCTCTCGCATCCGCGTTGGCACAGGAGTTGGTGCCGCCGATCACTCCCCGGGACGGCTCGGCCCTGCCGCAGATCAGCATCATCAGCAGCACCTTCGGCTGCCATCCGGCCCCCGTCACGACGACCGAACCGCCGGTCCCCGCCTCGGACGCGGACACCTTGACGGTCGGCGCACCGGCCGCCGCCACCGCCCCGACGGGCAGCGTCAGGAGGGCGATCACCAGCGCCACGACCAGTGCAGGAATCCGCCGCATCACGTCATCGCCCCCGTCAGCCTGCCCGTCTCCGTCGCCAGTTCCGCGCGCTCGCACGGCGGTTCATCGCGCGTACGGCGCCTCAGCCGTCGTACGCCCCCGAGGGCCCCGCCCGCCCACAGCACCACCCCGCCCCACGGCAGGAACCGCACCGACGCGCCCGCCTCGTCACGTACCGTCCCGTCCGCCGCCGGGACCGTCAGAGCGTGGACGGCGAGCGTCGGGGCCAGGCCGGTGGTTCCGCGGTTGACCAGCTCGTACGCGATGCGGTCACCGCGTACCGTCACGTGCTCGGCGGTCAGCGCCGGCAGCCGGGGTCCCCCGCCCCGGACGCGTACCGTCCCGGTGCGGCCCGAGGCGCGGGCGCTGATCGTGGCGGTGCGGGCGCCGGGAGGCGTGCCGTCGGGGACACGTACCGTGCAGGGCAGGTCGGCGCGGGTGCGGGCGGGGGCGTCGATCCCTGGGGCGGCCCGGGTGAGCCAACTGCTGTCGGTCACGCGCACGTTGAGGTGCCGGGTCGTCGGTTTGCGGACGGGCAGCGTGTCCTGGACAACCGTCCCCGGGGTGCCCGCCGCGGAGAAGTACGGCCTGCCGGTGCCCAGGGGCGCGACGGACCAGCCCTCGTCCGCCGTGGCCGGTAGCGCGACCAGGCCGGCGAGGCTGAGAAGGCAGGGGCTGGGGCAAAGGCAGGGGCTGGGGCTGAGTGCGCGCATCGGCGGCTCCCGGATGTCGTACGGGTCTCGTACCGGGCTCGTACGGTCCTCAGCGGCGGGCCGTCGGCTGCCGTCGTAGCGCCCCCGGCCGGCCTCCCGGCTGGTTCCTTCGCGTCAGCCACAGCGCGCCCGCCGCGCCCGCGAGCAGCACCGTGCCGCCGAGCGTGCCCAGCGCGATCACGGAGTCCTCGGGGCCGGTCCGCGGAAGGTCGGGGGCGGGATCCTTGCCGCCGCTGCCGCCGGTGTCACCGCCGCCCGGGGCGCCCGTGACGTCGAGCGTCAGGGACGGCTTCGGGTTGTTGGTGGGCGTGCACGTGGTGGTCGTACCGGCGGCCTTGATCGTCAGTACACCGGCGGTGAAGGTGACCTTGCCGTTCTTGGACGGCTTGTACGTACCGCTCAAGTCATTGATCTTTATGGGGGTGTTGGCGGGGAGCGCGGCCTCGTTCGCGGGCCCGCTGACATTGATCGTGCCGCTGTCCGCGCCGCCTACTTTGATCGTGGCGCTCGGGCTCATCGCGCCCTTGCCCAACTCCACCGGGCTGGACGAGACACCCTTCTGCCAGGACATGGTGACCTGGTAGGAGCCGCCGCTCTCCACCGCCTTGATGTCGATGGACGAGAGGGCGCTCTTGACGCCGATCGGCGTGTCGCACCGGTAGTTGACGTCCACGATCGCGGCCCGGGCCGCGGGGGCCGCCATCAGCACCGCCGATCCGGCCAGGGCCGCGACGGAGGCCAGCGCGGCGCTTCGCTTCGGGTGCGTTCGGCGGCATGTCCGGTGGTACGACATCGTCGTCCCCCATTCCTGACGGTCCTGGGCGGCATTTCTGACGGCACATCAGATCGCGGATCGGCCGTCAAGGTACGCCCGAGGACCAGCAGTTGGAAGACACAGCACACACCGGATCGGCGCGATCCCGCCGGGATACCGGCGGTGGTTCCGCGCCACGACGGAGGGAACCGCTACGCCGGAGCGCCCAGCTCCGCCCACACCCTCTTGCCCGCGACGCCGGGGATCCGTACGACGCCCCAGTCCAGGCACAGCCGCTGCACGATGAACATGCCGTGGCCGCCGGGGCGCCCGGCCCGGTGCGGAGTGCGCGGGGCGGGCTGGCCCGTACCCCGGTCCGAGACCTCGACGCGGATCACCTTGTTGTCGCAGGTGATCCACATCTCGTCCGGGCCCTCGGCGTGCAGGCAGGCGTTGGTGACGAGTTCGGAGACGACGAGCAGTACATCCTCGGCGGCCGCCCGCTGGTCGGCGGTGTCGGCGGGCAGCCAGCCCCAGGCGTACAGCGCCTGCCGGGCGAAGTCGCGGGCGAGCGGAACGACGCCGCTCTCGCCGTCGAAACTCAGGCTGCGGGTCTGCCGACCCCCGGAAGCGCCGCTGGACTCGGCGGACTCCGGGGAGCCCGGCGAGTCGGGTCGGGTGGTGCTCATCAGCGCTTCACCTCACCGATTCACCAGTTCACGTACACGGTCGTCATTCAACACTGCTCCCCACGCACGTCCTTGTGTGCGTATTACAGGATGTCTCCTGCCCGGCGGAACCGACACAACACCCCCAAAAAGAGCGCGCTCAACAGCCCGGTCGGCCGACCGAGGAGACTCGGCCGGGAAAACTAGGACGATTCAGGAGACCCTGCGGACCCAGCGGCTTTGGGCGGGTCGTCGGCCAAGGCGTCCGCGAGGGAGTCGTGCACGGTGAAAACGGCGTCCGCACCCGTGATCTCGAACACCCGCGCGACCACCGGCTGCATTCCGGCGAGATGCACCCCGCCGCCCGCCGCTTCCGCCTTCAGCCGGGCACCGAGCAGCACGTTGAGGCCGGTGGAGTCACAGAACTCCAGGCGCGTGCAGTCGATGACCAGCCGCGCGAGCCCCTTCGCGAGGCAGGCCTCGAGCGGTTCACGCAACAGGTCGGCGGTGTGGTGATCCAGCTCACCCGCCGGCGTCACGACGGCGCTGTTGCCCTCGTTCCGCACCTCGACCAGAAGCCGGCCCGACTGTGCGCTGCCGACCGTCCCGCGATCCATGCCGTCTCTCTCCCGAGGTCGTGGCTGCAATTTCCGGCACCCGCAGGCACCCAACTGACGTCCACGAACACTACGCCTTCCTCACACTCTCCGACACCTGAACTAACACCCATATATGGACATAACGGAGGTGAACGCACTTGCGGCGGGCTCGTGAGAACGGGTAGGGCTAGTAGGGAGCCAGTTCCCGTCAGCGAGCCGGCCCGATCTACGCACCCGACACGGCCGGCATTGGAGGCGCCGCACACCGCACGCACACCCCGGCTTCGGCAGCCTCATGCCGAGAACCATGGAGGACCCCATGTCACCCCGGCTCGACGCATCGCATACCCAGACGGCGCCGTCGACACCCCCTCCGGAACACACGGACTCCCCGCTGCACCAGCATGTCCCGGGCCCCCGCGTTCCAGACCCCTTGGAAGGGCTCCCCGAGATCCCGCCGTACGACGAGGTGGGGGCGGTCGACGCCCGGGCCCTGTCGAAGACCCTCTTCGCGCGCCTCGAGTCACTCGAAGAAGGCACGCACGAGCACGCTTACGTCCGCAACACCCTCGTCGAGCTCAACCTCGCGCTGGTCAAGTTCGCCGCCTCCCGCTTCCGTTCGCGCAGCGAACCCATGGAGGACATCATCCAGGTCGGCACCATCGGCCTGATCAAGGCGATCGACCGCTTCGAACTGAGCCGTGGCGTCGAGTTCCCGACCTTCGCCATGCCAACCATCGTCGGCGAGATCAAACGCTTCTTCCGCGACACGTCGTGGTCCGTCCGGGTACCGCGCCGGCTCCAGGAGCTCCGGCTCGACCTGGCCCGAGCGGGCGACGAACTGGCCCAGCAGCTCGACCGCGCCCCCACCGTGGGCGAGCTGGCCGAACGTCTCGACCTCTCCAAGGACGAGGTCGTGGAGGGCATGGCGGCCTCGAACGCCTACACCGCCAGCTCACTTGACGCCCAGCCCGAGGAGGACGACTCCGAGGGCGCGCTCGCGGACCGCATCGGGTACGAGGACCACGGCATCGAAGGCATCGAGTACATCGAGTCGTTGAAGCCACTGATCGCCGAACTCGCGCCCCGGGACCGGCAGATCCTCGCCCTGCGGTTCGTCGCCAACCTGACCCAGTCGGAGATCGGCGAGGAGCTGGGCATCTCGCAGATGCATGTGTCACGACTGCTGTCGCGAACCCTGCAGCGACTGCGCAAGGGCCTGATGGTCGAGGGCTGACGCCCGAGAGGTGACGGCTGAGGCGTCCGGCAACGGCGTCCGTCCGGGAGGGGTTTCCGGTTACCTACGGAAACCCCTCCCCTCTCTTTTCCCAAAGGCCCCCTGCGTCACCGACACCGCCCTCACACTGGCCGGTACGTCAGAACGGGGACGGGCCGGGGGTGTGAGGAGGCGGACCGATGTCCCAGGGCACCGACCACAGCGGGGTGTACGACAACAGCGGCGTGTACGACGACAGCGAGATGTACGGGGCCTGCACCGACGCGCCCGACGCACACCTCACCGAGTTACTGCGCACCAACTCCCCCACCGCGTATCCGGCGTTGCGCGAACTCCGGGCCCGCCACCAGGCGTCCGTCCTCGCCTACGCCCGCCTGTGCGCGACGAGCGACGCCACGGCAGAGCAGTTGGCGGCCGAGGTGTTCACGGCGGCGGCCCGTGACGCGGCTCACGGCGCCGAGCCGAGCGTCCCGTGGCGCCACCAACTCCTGCTGCTGACGGCCGACCTGGCGGCCGGCTGGGCGGCGGACGAACGTGCGGCGGGCCTCGACCCGAGCCTGCTCCTCGTCCTGAACACACTCATGGCGGGGAGCGGAGTCGGCCGGATACCGGCCCCGCCCTTGCTGGGCCCGTTCCAGTCGCTGCCGTCCCGCGCGCAGGGCCTCATCTGGTACGGCATCGTGGAGCGCGAGTCCGAGGACCGGACCGCCACTCTCCTCGGCCTGACGCGCGAAGACGTGGCGCACGAACTGGACTCGGCACTCCAGGCCCTGGCCCAGGCCTGTCTGTGGTCTCGGCTGGTCGCCTCCCACGACCCGCGCTGCCAGGACTTCCGCCGACTGATCGAGCAGTCGGTGCGCCCCGTCAACCCCCGCCACAGCACGGACCTGAACTCCCACATGGTCATCTGCCCGCACTGCTCGGTGGCCTACCAGGAGCTCTCCGCCCTGCGCGACGGCCCGCGCACGGCACTGGGGGACGGCCTGCTGCCGTGGAGCGGCCCGGCGTACGTGCGGGACGCGCCGACGATCGCCCGTGCCAACGCCCACACTCTGAAGGCCAGTTGGCCGGAGGAACCGCCGGGGACACCGCCGCGGGCGTCGCGTCGGCGGTTCGTGCTGGCCTCGGCGGTGCTGGGCGTGACGCTCGTCCCGCTGCTGATCGTGCTGCTGTCGCCGGGCGACGGCGCACCGGGTCAGCGCTCCCCGGCTGGCTCCCGCCCGGCCACCTCTGCCCCGAGCCGCTCCAAGGGGACGGCCCCTTCGTCACCGACGGCAGCCGAGTCCCCGTCACCTTCCCCGTCCCCGTTCCCTTCCCCGTCGCCGACGTCACGGCCGCCGACCACTCGACCCCCGGCTCCGAAGCCGACCCGCACGGCCAAACCCCAGCCCAAACCGAAACCCACGCCCCCGCCCCCGCCCGTGTTCCGGGCGCCGGGAGCCTCGGCCGCCCAGGTGGTGAACGTCGCCTCGGGACGCTGCCTGGACATCCGGGGCGGTGTGCTGGAGAGGGGCACGGACGTCGTGACGGCGCCCTGCTCCGCCTCCTCCGCCACCCAACGCTGGCGTGTCGACGCCGGCTTGGCGCTGCTGCGCTCGGTCGCCGACAGCGACCTGTGCCTGGACAGCCGGGGTGATGTGGACAGGGGGGTCGGCATCTGGGAGTGCGCGTCGGTGAACGACGACGACAACGGCGACAACCTGCGCTTCACCGTGGACTCCGACGGTGTGATCCGCCCGGCGATCGCCATCGCGACGGGTCTCACTCCGGACGTCGACGGCGGCCTGAGCCTCGAACCGCTGACGGGCGGATCGGGGCAACGGTGGCGGGCGGGCGCCGCCTGAGACGTCGGCCGCCGGTTCAGACGACCCGCACGCCCCGCCGCCACACCCCGCTGACCAGCGGAACGCCCGGCCGGTAGGCCAGGTGTACGTGGCTCGGCGCGTCCAGGAGCGTCAGGTCGGCGTACGCCCCGGGCGTGAGGCGGCCGACGTCGGTGCGGCGCAGCGCTCGCGCGCCCCCGGCCGTGGCCGACCAGACCGCCTCGTCCGGGGTCATGCCCATGTCCCGTACCGCCAGGGCGACACAGAAGGGCACGGAGGAGGTGAAGGAGGACCCCGGGTTGCAGTCCGTGGAGAGCGCGACCGTGACGCCCGCGTCGAGAAGCCGGCGGGCGTCCGGCCACTGGGCGCGGGTGGAGAACTCGGCGCCGGGCAGCAGGGTCGCGACCGTACGGCTGTTCGCGAGGGCGTCCACGTCGGCGTCGGTGAGGTGCGTGCAGTGGTCGGCGCTGGCGGCGTCGAGCTCGACGGCCAGCTGTACGCCGGGGCCGTACGAGAGCTGGTTGGCGTGGACGCGCGGATGCAGCCCCTTCGCCTTCCCCGCCGTGAGGATCGCGCGCGCCTGGTCGCCGTCGAAGGCGCCCTTCTCGCAGAAGACGTCGACCCAACGGGCGTACGGGGCACAGGCGTCGAGCATCTCGCCGGTGACCAGGGCGACATAGGCGGCCGGATCGTCGGCGTAGTCCGGGGACACGATGTGGGCGCCGAGGTAGGTGACCTCGTCGGTGTGGGCAGCGGCGATACGCAGGGCGCGGGCCTCGTCCTCGACGGTCAGGCCGTACCCCGACTTGGTCTCGAAGGTCGTCGTGCCCTGGTGGAGTGCCTCGCGGAGGTAGCGGGTGAGATTCGCCTCCAGTTCCTCGTCCGTGGCGGCGCGGGTGGCGGCGACGGTCGTGCGGATGCCCCCGGCCGTGTAGCCGCGCCCGGACATGCGGGCGTTGAACTCCTGGGTGCGGTCGCCCGCGAAGACGAGGTGGGAGTGGGAGTCGACGAAGCCCGGCAGGACGGCCCGGCCACCGGCGTCGACCCGATTGTCAGTGGTGGGTGCTTTGCTTGATTCACCGGTCCAGACGACGCGGTCGCCCTCTATGACGACGGCCGCGTCCAGGACCAGTCCCAGGGGGGATCCGTCGCCTAGAGAGGGGTCGTTGGTGACCAGGCTGCCGATGTTCGTGATGACAGTCGTCGTGCCGGTGGTGGTGTCGGTCGTGCTGCCGATAGCGCTGTTCGTCCGGTTCGGGCTGCTCGGACTGCTCGGCGTGCTGGTGCTGTTCATGGCGTCCTCGTGGGTGGCGGGCGGCCTGCGGGCCGGGGTGCGTACGGGGGTCAGCCGCGCAGGGCTTCGACAGCGGCCGCAATCGCCTGCGGCACATCGGGTACGAGGGTGTGCGCCCCGTCGCGCACGACGTGCCGGCCGCCCACGACCGTATGACGCACATCCGCTGCCGACGCTCCGAATACCGCGGTCTCCGCTCCCAGTCGAGGCACCGGCCCCGCAGTTCTGACCGAGTCGAGCGCGATCGTCGTGAAGTCGGCGAGCGCACCCGCCTCAAGGGTGCCGGCGTCGTCCCAGCCGAGGGCCGCGTGGCCGTCGGCGGAGGCTGCCCGCAGCAGGGCCGCCGCGGTCCAGTGACCCCGGGTGCGGGTGCGCAGCCGCTCGTTCAGCTCCATGGCGCGCGCCTCTTCGAGCAGGTCGATGACGGCGTGGCTGTCGGAGCCGAGCGAGAGCGGTGAGCCCGCGCGCTGGAGGGCGACGGCGGGGCCGATGCCGTCGGCGAGGTCGCGTTCGGTGGTGGGGCACATACAGGTGCCGGTGCCGCTGCCGCCGAGGAGCGCGATGTCGTCGTCGGTGAGATGGGTGCTGTGGACGCCGGTGGTGCGGGGGCCGAGGACCCCGTGGTCGGCGAGGAGACGGGTGGGGGTGCGTCCGTGGGCGGCGAGGCAGGCGTCGTTCTCCGCCGTCTGCTCGGACAGGTGCACATGGAGGGGGGCGCGCCGTTCCTCGGCCCAGCGGGCCACGGTCGCCAGCTGGTCGGCGGGCACGGCCCGTACGGAGTGGATGGCGGCGCCGATCCGCGCGTGATCCCGGTCCTTGAGAACTGAACAGCGTTCCGCCCAGGCGTCCGCCGTGCCGTCGGAGAAGCGGAGCTGGTGACGGTTGGGGGCCTGGCCGAAGCCTGCGGAGAGGTAGGCGGTGTCGAGGAGGGTGACGCGGATCCCGGCGTCGGCGGCGGCCTCTACGAGGGCCTCGCCCATCGCGTTCGGATCGGCGTAGGGGGTGCCGTCCGGGGTGTGGTGGACGTAGTGGAACTCGCCGACCGCGGTGACACCGGCGAGGGCCATCTCGGCGTACACAGCGCGGGCGAGGGCGTGGTAGCTGTCCGGGGTCAGTTTGTCGGCGAAGGAGTACATGACCTCCCGCCAGGTCCAGAAAGTCCCGGAGCCGACCTGGACGGTGCCACGCAGGGCGCGGTGGAAGGCGTGGCTGTGGGCGTTGGCGAGGCCAGGCAGGGTGAGCCCGCGCAGGATCTCGGCGCCGGGGGGCGGGGCGTCGATCCCGGTCCGGACGGCGGCAATACGGCCGTCCTTGACGTCCAGGGCGACGCCCGGCTCGACGTTGGTGTCGAGCCAGGCGTGCTCCAGCCAGTAAGTGCGCTCCGCATGCGACTGCTGACGCGATTGCTGATGCGACTGCTGATGAGGGTGCGTCACGTGCAGGCCAGCCCTTCCAGTACGTCGGCGAGTGCGGTCACCCCGGCCACGCAGTCGTCCTCGGCGGCGTATTCCGCCGGGGAGTGCGAGACGCCCGTGGGGTTGCGCACGAACAGCATGGCGGTCGGGATGCTCCCGGAGAGAATCCCGGCGTCGTGTCCGGCACCGGTGCCGAGGACGGGGACGGTGAGAGCGGCGTCCTGTTCGTCCCGGCCCAGCAGTCGGGCGAGTTCGTCGCGCAGGGCGTGGTCGAACTCGACGACGGGGGTGAACGACTCCCGGACGACATCGAGATCGACGCCGTGCGCCTCGGCGTACTCGCGGGCCGCCTTCTCCACGCCGGAGACGACGGTGTCAAGGGCGTGCTGGTCGGCGGCGCGGGAGTCGAGCCAGCCGCGTACGAGGGAGGGGATGGCGTTGACCCCGTTGGGCTCGACGCTGATCTTCCCGAAGGTGGCGACAGCACCGGCGAGCTGCGCCTCGCGCCGGGCGGCGAGGACCGTCTCGGCGTACGACAGCATGGGGTCACGCCGGTCGACGAGCCGTGTTGTGCCGGCGTGGTTGGCCTCGCCCCGGAAGTCGAACCGCCACCGGCCGTGCGGCCAGATGGCACTGGCGATGCCGACGCGGTCGCCGCTCAGGTCGAGTGCCCGCCCCTGCTCGACGTGCAGCTCGACGAAGGCACCGATGCGGGCGAGCCGCTCGGGGTCCGGCCCGATGGCGTCCGGGTCGTACCCGGCGGCTTCCATGGCCCGCGGCAGGGTGACGCCGTCGGCGTCGGTCAGCAGCCGGGCCTGCTCGACGGTGACGGCACCGGCGGTGAGCCGCGACCCGACACAGGCCAGCCCGAACCGGGCGCCTTCCTCGTCCCCGAAGTTGACGATGGCCAGCGGCTTGGTGAACCGCACACCCCGGCCCCGGAGTTCGTCGAGGGCGGCAAAGGAGGAGACGACACCGAGGGGCCCGTCGAAAGCCCCGCCATCGGGCACGGAGTCAAGATGCGACCCGGTGACAACGGCGTCCCCGGCACCGGAATCCCCGAGCCAGGCCCACTGATTCCCGTTCCGGTCAACTTCGTAGACGAGCCCCCGCCTCTCGGCCTGCTCCTTGAACCAGGCCCGACACTCAAGATCAACCCCGGTCCAGGCGAACCGCCGATACCCGCGAGACTCAGAATGCCGCCCAATGGGCGCAAGCTCCCGCCACATCTCCTGAAAGGACCCACCGGTCGGCCCGCCGACCTGCGAGCCGCCCGGCCCACCAGGCTGTGGGCAGTCGTTCCGCAGGGCGATGGGGGTCCCCCCGCTCGAACGGAGTTGAGAGTGGGGGAGGGCGGGCACAGCCGAACCCGCAGCCGGAGACGAACCATCCGCCCCCACCGAAGCGTCGCCGTCCCGCCCGCCAGAAAGACCCCTCACGCGTCGTCGCCACCCTCACGCATAGGCACCCGCACGCCCCGCTCGTCCGCGACTGTCTCCGCGATGTCGTACCCCGCGTCCACGTGCCGGATGACACCCATCCCGGGGTCATTGGTCAGCACCCGGCGGATCTTCTCGCCCGCCAGCTTCGTGCCGTCGGCCACCGACACCTGCCCGGCGTGGATGGACCGCCCCATGCCGACACCGCCTCCGTGGTGGATGGAGACCCACGACGCCCCGGACGCCACGTTGACCATCGCGTTCAGCAGCGGCCAGTCGGCGATCGCGTCGGAGCCGTCGAGCATGGCCTCTGTCTCCCGGTAGGGGGAGGCGACGGACCCGCTGTCCAGGTGGTCGCGGCCGATGACCAGCGGCGCGGCCAGCTCTCCGCTCGCCACCATGTCGTTGAAGCGCTCGCCCGCCTTGTCCCGCTCGCCGTAGCCGAGCCAGCAGATCCGGGCCGGCAGCCCCTGGAAGTGGACGCGCTCCCCGGCCATCTTGATCCAGCGGTGCAGCGACTCGTTCTCCGGGAACAGCTCCAGCATCGCCTTGTCGGTCTTGGCGATGTCGGACGCCTCGCCCGACAGGGCCGCCCAGCGGAAGGGGCCCTTGCCCTCGCAGAAGAGGGGGCGGATGTACGCGGGCACGAAGCCGGGGAAGGCGAACGCCCGCTCATATCCGGCGAGTTGGGCCTCGCCCCGGATCGAGTTGCCGTAGTCGAAGACCTCGGCACCGGCGTCCATGAAGCCGACCATCGCCTCCACGTGCCGTGCCATCGACTCGCGCGCCCGGGTCGTGAAGCCGGCTGGGTCCTTCGCCGCGTAGGTCGCGAGGTCGTCGAAGTCGACGCCGACCGGCAGGTAGGACAGCGGGTCGTGGGCCGAGGTCTGGTCGGTGACGATGTCGATGGGGGCGCTCTCGGCGAGCATGCGGGGGAGCAGCTCGGCCGCGTTGCCCAGCAGGCCGATGGAGAGCGGACGGCGGGCGTCACGCGCCTCGACGGCGAGCTGGAGGGCGTGCTCCAGGGAGTCGGCCTTCACGTCGAGGTACCGGTGGTCGATGCGGCGCTCGATGGCGCGCGGGTCGACGTCGATACAGATCGCGACGCCGTCGTTCATCGTCACGGCGAGCGGCTGGGCGCCGCCCATCCCGCCGAGGCCCGCGGTGAGGGTGATCGTCCCGGCGAGGGTGCCGCCGAACCTCTTGGCGGCGACGGCGGCGAACGTCTCGTAGGTGCCCTGCAGGATGCCCTGGGTGCCGATGTAGATCCACGACCCGGCCGTCATCTGCCCGTACATGGTCAGGCCGAGGGCCTCCAGGCGGCGGAACTCCTCCCAGTTGGCCCAGTCGCCGACCAGGTTGGAATTGGCGATGAGTACGCGCGGGGCCCACTCGTGGGTCTGCATGACACCGACGGGGCGGCCCGACTGGACGAGCATCGTCTCGTCCTGCTTGAGGGTGCGCAGGGTGCGGATCATGGCGTCGTAGGAGCGCCAGTCACGCGCCGCCTTGCCGGTGCCGCCGTAGACGACGAGCTTGTCGGGGTGTTCGGCGACCTCGGGGTCCAGGTTGTTCTGCAGCATCCGCAGGGCAGCCTCTTGCTGCCATCCCAGGGCACTCAGTTCCGTACCGCGCGGGGCTCGTACGGGGCGGGGTCCTGACATGGTCTGCCTCCCAGCGGACTATTGCAGTAGATATTCACATCCTGACTTCCTGAATAGAACTAGTCAATACCTTCTCGCGCCATCCTGCGCACGCCGCGAATGTTTGGCTTGCCCCATAGACCCGGACATCGCCCCAGACACCGACCCGCACATCGGCACAGCCGCCAGCACAGCTACAGCCACAGACGCCACGGGGGACGTAATGGAAAATAACCGCTCCACTCGCACAGGCCGCCGGGACGACGCCGTACGCGCCGCCGTCGAACAGGGACTGCTCCACGCCGGCGCACCCATCGTCGGGCTGCTCGACGTCACCGGCATCCGCGAGTCCGCCGCCGAGCTGCGCGCCGCCTTCGAGGCGGTCGCGGCACCCGGCACGCCGGTGCTGCACGCCTTCGCGGTGAAGGCGACCCCTCTGGTGCCCGTGCTGCGGCTCCTGCTCGAGGAGGGAATCGGGGCCGAGGTGGCGAGCCCGGGGGAACTGGCGCTGGCGCGGGCGGCGGGCGTGCCGCCGACCCGGACGGTGCTCGACTCGCCCGCCAAGACACCCGCCGAACTGCGCGAGGCGCTGGCGCTGGGCATCGCCGTGAACGCCGACAATCCGCAGGAGCTGGACCGGATCGACGCCCTGATGAGGTCGGCGACCAGCCGGTCCCCGATCGGCATCCGGGTGAATCCGCAGATCGGCGGCGGGTCGATCGGGGCAACGTCCACCGCCACCGCGACCTCGAAGTTCGGGGTCGCACTGCTGGACGAGGGGGCGCGCGAGTGGATCGTGGGGGCGTACGCCGGGCGCCCGTGGCTGACCAGGCTGCACGCGCACACGGGGTCGCAGGGCATCCCGCTGTCACTGATGGTGCGGGGCGTGGCGGAGACGTACGCGCTCGCCGAGGAGATCAACCGGCGGGTCGGGCGGCGGCAGATCGACACGGTCGACATCGGCGGCGGCCTGCCGGTCGACTTCACGTCGGACACGACGACTCCGACGTACGCGCAGTACGCGCGGCTGCTGGTCGAGGCGGTGCCGGGGCTGTTCGACGGGCGGTACGGGCTGGTGACCGAATTCGGGCGGTCGCTGCTGGCCAAGCACGGGACGGTGGTGGCGCGGGTCGAGTACGCGAAGAGCGCCGGCGGGCGGCCGGTCGCGGTCACACACGCGGGCGTGCAGGTCGCGACCCGGACGGTGTACGCACCGGGGTCGTGGCCGCTCAGGATCGCCGCGTACGACGGGAAGGGGCGCCCCAAGTCCGGTGCGGACGTGGTGCAGGACGTGGCCGGGCCCGCCTGTTTCTCGGGGGACCTGCTCGCCGAGGGGCGCGCGCTGCCGCTGCTCGAACAGGGCGACTACGCGGCGGCGCTGGACACGGGCGCGTACTACTTCGCGCACCACTACGCGTACAACTCCCTTGCCCGGCCAGGGATCTACGGCTTCGTGCCGGACGGGAGCGGTGACGGCCATGACGGCGGTGACAGTGGTGACGGCGGGGCCGGGGACGGGAGTGTCGCCTTCGCGGTCGTCCGGGAGCCGCAGACCGTCGACGAGATCGTGGCCGAATCCGGAGGGGCGCACTCCGCCGCGCTCACCACCCTCCCCACGACCGCCTCCCCCTTGCCACGCCCTTGACGGACTCCGGGGAACATGCAGGTCAACTGCCCTGAAAACAGGGTCAGTCGACCTACCTTAGTCATCCGGCGCATGTTCCACCGGAAAATGCCAGATCTCTCACTCCTCATGCACACGTTGCGTAGCGTCTGCGTCACTCATCCGAACGCCGAGTCGGCCGCACATCCGTCGGCCGAACTCCAGGCGGAGCGAGCGAACACCGGCCGGACAGACGCGAGCGGGACAGGCAGGAGGGGCCAAGGGTGCCCGGAATCGACGAGTGCTTACTGGAAGCCATGCGGCTGCCCGGTGCCCGGGGCGCCGCACTGGTGGACTGGACCAGCGGGCTGGCCCTGGGCACCGTCGGGGAATCCCCGGGCGGTGATCCGGAGACGATGGCGGCCGAGGCGGCCGAGCTGGCCCGGCTGGCCGCCGAGCACCGCGCGTTCGCCCCGGAGGACGACGACGAGAGCGCCGACGGCCTCACCGGCGGCCGGCCGGGCCAGGATCCTCCGGTCGAGGACCTGATCATCAGCAACCGCGACAGCTACCACGTCCTGCGGTTCGTCACGACGAGCTTCGACAGCAGTGTGTTCCTGCACCTGTGGCTGGCCCGCGCGGAGGGCAATCTCGCGCTGGCCCGCATCCGGCTCGGCGAGATGGCGGGACGGCTGGTGCTGGGATGACGACGCTGCACACGAATCTGACGACCCCGCCGCCGCGCCTGCCGGTGCGGGACAGGGCGGCGGCCCGCCAGCGGGCGTGGGGCGGGGTCTCGCCGATGCTCGCCCGGCTCGCCACCGAGCGGGCCACGGGCGTCCTGGTCCGCGAGCGCGGCTCGCTCTACCTCGCGGACGGCCAGGTCGTGCACGCGGAGAGCCCGGCCGTCCCGGGTCTCGACGTGCTGCTCACCGCGCGCGGCACGCTGGACGCGGAGGGCTGGCGGGACGCGGTCGGCGCGGCCGGCGAGCGGCACGGGGTCGGACGGTTCCTGGTGGAGAGCGGCCGGATCGGCGTGGGCGCCCTGGAGGTGTGCCACCTGGGGGCGCTGTACGACGCGGCGTACTTCGCCCTCGCGCCCAGCGGCACGCCGGGACACTTCCGGTACGGGGACACGCACTGGCTTGGCCCGGTGCGCCCGGTGCCGGTGGCGGCGGTGGAGCACGAGACGCTGCGCCGGCGCGCCCTGCTGCACCGCATCTGGCCCGACCCGGCCCCCGACAGCGCCCCGCTGCTGCGCTCCGGCAGCCCGGCCGCGCCGACGGTCCCCGCCCGCCAGCACGCCGTACTGGCCCTGGTGGACGGTGTCCGTACGGCGGCGGACATCGCCCTGGCACTGGCCCGCCCGACGTTCCACGCCCTGGTGGACATACGGCGCCTGGCAGCCGCGGGGGTCATAGCCCCGGCGGCCACCCCGGCGCCGCCCCCCGCCCCCGCCCCACCGCCCGCGTCCTCGGCTCCCCCGGCTCCCCCCGGGACGCTGCCGCCGTCGTTCGCCGACCCCAACATCACGCTGCTGAAGAGGCTCAGGGATGCGCTGGAGGCCCTTTGAACGGCAGCGCCCGCGTGCCGGGAGGAGACAACAATTCATGGCGGCCGAGGCCGAAGTCATGGACGAACTACGCCGGTTGCGGGCCCGAGTGCCGCAGCTCACCGGTGCGCTCGCGGCCAGCGTCGACGGTCTCGTCCTCGTCCAGGACACCCCCGGCGTCGAACCGGAGACGCTCGCGGCGCTCACCGCCACCGCGCTCAGTGTCGCCGTGCGGATGGCGGACGCGACCGGCCAGGGCGACTTCCGCGAGCTGCTGGTGCGCGGGGTCTACGGCTATGTGGCGACGTACGCGGCGGGCCGTACCGCCGTCCTGACGCTGCTCGCCCAGGACCGCGTCAACGTCGGCCGGCTGCACCTGGAGGGCCGCCGGGCCGGCCTGCGCATCGGCGAACTGGTGGACGCGGCGGCCGAGACCGAACAGGCACCAGCACCGGCACCCGCACCGGCCCTACCGGCCGCCGACACCACGCCCGCCCCCGCCCCCACAGTCGCACCCATGCCCACCCGAACCAGAACCCCGCGCGCGCCACGCACACCGACAACCACGCCCAACGCGCGTACCACCACAGATAGTTGAACCGGAAGCAGGAGAGGAACACCGTCATGGCCAACACCGAGACCGCGCTGAAAGAGGCGCTGACCTCCATCGAGGGCGCCACCGGAGTCGCACTCGTCGACTACACCAGCGGCATGGCCCTGGGCACGATGGGCGGCAGCAAGACGTTCGACCTGAACGTCGCGGCCGCCGGCAACACCGACGTCGTCCGCGCCAAGATGCGGACGATGGAGCACCTCGGTCTGAAGGGCGAGATCGAGGACATCCTGATCACGCTCTCCAGCCAGTACCACCTGATCCGGATGATGAAGGGGCGCGGCGGCAACGGCCTCTTCCTCTACCTGGTGCTCGACATCAACCGTTCCAACCTGGCGATGGCCCGCCACCAGCTGAAGCGGATCGAGGCGGACATCGAGGTCTGAGCCCGAGCGAGGAGGGAACGACGAGCTAGCGCCTGTCTCTAGACCCGTACGTCGCCGCGGCGGCGCGCCCCGCCCGGGGTCGCGTCGCCCGCGGCGATCCCGGTGACCCGGTAGGCCTTGACCGGCTTGCCGGCCGGGGCGCCGGAGCGGGGGCCGAGCCAGTCCACCCGTACCCACAGCAGTACGTCGTCGGCGCGTTCGCGGCGGCCCAGCCAGGCGGCCTTCAGCCGCAGCCCGGTACCGGCCCCGGCGAGCAGCATTCCGCCCGCCGCGGGCACCGCGAACGAACTGCCCAGCGCGGCGGCGAAGGCGAGCAGCAGCCACCAGCGGTGGCCCCGGCGCCAGTCGCGTACGGTCACCGCGCGGTCCCGGAGCACGTCGTACCGGCCGGCCCGGGCGGCACCGGCGGCGAGCGCGGTGTAGCGCCCGCGCCGCAGATACGCCACGCCCGCGCCCGCGACGACGAACAGGGCGGCGCCCGCCATGACGCCGATCCGGCGGCCGGTGAGGCCCGGCACCAGGAGGCCGACGCCGGCCGCGAACACTCCGCACCACCACAGGGGCGCCGCTCCGGCCCGTACGACCACGGCCACCCGAGCGAGGCCCTGCCTTTCGTGAACTCCGCGTGCCACGTCCGCCTCCCGGTTCGTCTCTCCCGGCACAGTCCTGTCGGAGCGGGAGATTAGCGAGCGAACGTGAGACGAATCTGAGAGCCCGAACGGGGTGCGCGAGCGGCCGGTGTCTACTCGACGAACAGGCCCCGGGCCGCCGCCCGCGAGTCGAACTCCTCCAGGCGGGCCTGGGCGTCCGGCAGGTCGTCGCACATGGCCTCCAGCAGCACCCGGCCGAGCAGCATCGGCGCGCAGGCGGTGTCGAAGGCGAGGCCGGTGCCGACGGCGGCGGGCAGCAGCAGGTCGGAGACCTTCGCGACCGGCGCGAACGCCGAGTCGGCGACGGTGACGACGGTCAGCCCCGCCGACTTGGCGTAGCCGAGGGTGTCGACGACCTCGCGCGGATGCCGGGGCAGCGCGAAGCACAGCAGGGTCGTGGCGCCGGCCCGTACGGCCGCGTCGATCCGGTCGTGGATCATCGTGCCGCCCTCGTTGAGCAGGCGTACGTCCGGGTGGACCTTGGCGGCGAAGTAGGCGAAGCCGTACGCCTGGGAGGCGGCGGCGCGCAGCCCAAGGACGGCCAGCGGACGGGACGCGGCGAGCAGCCGGCCCGCCTGCTGCACCGGGCGGGGGTCGGCGAGCACCTCGGCGAGGTTTCTCAGGTTCTCGATCTCGGCCTCGACGGCCTGCTGGTACTCGTTGTACGAGCCCGGTTCGCCGTTCTGTTCGACAGGGGCGACCTCGCGCAGGTGCTTGCGCAGCGCCGGGTAGCCGTCGAAGCCGAGGGCGACGGCGAAGCGGGTGACCGACGGCTGGCTGACACCGGCCAGTTCGGCCAGTTCGACGCTGGAGAGGAAGGGCACCTCGGCGGCCCGGCGCACCATGCTGTGCGCGATGCGCCGCTGCGTCGGGGTGAGCCGGTGCCCTTCGAAGAGGGCCTGGAGCCGGGCGGCGGGGCTGTCGGGCAGGTATCCGCCCGCGCCCGGCCCCTCCGGCTCCCCCGCCGCACCCGTGTCCCCGTTGTCGTGCGCACTCGACGTGCTCATGCCCCGCTCCCCCTCCAGATCTCCGTGAACCGGTCCAGCAGTGCCGTCGCGGCCGTCACGTCGTCCGTGAGCGGCCGGTCGGCCGAGTCGGCGTCGAGGACCGACTCGGCCAGCTCCAGCGCCCGTCCGACCGGCAGTTCCGGGTCCGGCCGCAGGTCGCGCTGGCGCAGCGCCCGTACGGCGGCGACCAGTTCGCAGCCGACGACGAGACGGTACGCGTCGCAGGCGCGCAGTGTCTGACGGGCGGCGAGCGAGGCGAAGCTGGCCTGTTCCTCGACGCCCCGGGAGAGTACAGCGTGCCCGAGCGAGGCGGGCGCGGAGAAGGCGCGCAGGTCACCGAGGGCCGCGCCGGCGGCGTACTCCAGGATCATCACGCCGGAGGCGGCGGGCTCGTGGTCGGCGAGGAAGGGGCGCAGGCGGGTGAAGGCGGGCTCGTTGAGGGTGGACAGGCGGGACGTGGACAACCGTGCCACCTGGGTGAGGGCCAGCCTGAAATGGTCCAGGGCAAGGGCGAGTTGGGCCTGGTAGAAGCCGCCATGGTGGTAGGCGGCGAGGTCCTCGGGGGAGATCAGGGGGTTCTCGGCGGCGGCGTTGATCTCGATCGCGAGGACGCCCTCCAGGGCGTCCGCCGCGTCGTGCGCGGGCCCGTGGATCTGCGGCAGGCAGCGGAAGCCGTACGGGTCCTGGATGCGTCCGAGGGGAGGGGTGGGCCGGTCTGCGGAACCGATCAACTCCCGCATCCGGCGCGCGACTTCGACCGATCCCCGGTGCGGGCGGGCGGCGTGCACGGGCGCGGCGTACGCCTCGTGCGAACCGTCGACGGCGAGCAGCGAGAGGGCGGCGACGACCTGCGTGGCGGCGATGAGCCCGCGCAGTTCGTGCAGCGCGAGCGCGGCCTGTCCGAGGGTGAGGGCGTTGCTGCTGATCAGGGCGAGGGCGTCGTTGTTGTCGAGGGCCTGGGCCTCGGGGGCGCCGGCGACGCTCCGCCCCCGGGCGGCTGATCCACCCGACGTCTGTGCCGTCGCCGTAGCCGTTGCAGGCGCGATCCACTCGTGCTCCCCCGCCAGCGCCAGCCCCATCTGCGCGAGCGCGGCGATGTCGCCCGTACCCACCGACCCGAACTCGTTGACCACGGGGTACGCGCCGTTCTCGAGCGCCTCGCACAGGGCGGTGACGACCGCCGGGCGCAGGCCGGCGCCCCCGGCGAGGAGCTGGTTGGCGCGCACGGCGAGCATGGCCCGTACCTGCCGGGCGGGCAGTTCCGCGCCGATGGCGCCCGCGTGGCTGCGCAGCAGGCGCAGCCCGTGGTCGGCGGCGGCCTCGGTGGGCACGTTCTCGTTCCGGTTGGCGCCGACGCCGGTCGAACGGCCGTACACGCGGCCGGTCGCGGCGATGCGGCGGGCGGCGTCCCAGACCTCCTCGACGCGCTTCATCGCGTCGGTGCCGGGCACCGGTCGCGCGGTGCCGTCGGCGAGGCGTACGACGTCGTCGATGCCGAGGCCGACGCCGTCCAGCACGACGATGCCGATGGTGGCCGTCGGCACCGACGTAGCCGATGCGTCCACAATCCGAGACGACATAAGGCGCACGCTCCCCTCAATCAGACAGAATCCAGCCATTTGATCTTGGCCGCTGGACGTCCGTTACCTCGGATTAACGCCAGAGCATTGGCAATCTATTCAGACACAGAGAACTCTGCATGATGTTATACAAGCCCGGCAAGGGACGCCCCATGATCCAGTTCGACGCGGTCCACAAGCGCTTCCCCAACGGCACCACAGCTGTGCACGACCTCACCCTCCGGATGCCGGAAGGCGGCGTGACCGTTCTCGTCGGATCCTCCGGATGCGGCAAGACCACCACCCTGCGGATGATCAACCGGATGCTCGCCCCGACCTCCGGCACGATCAAGGTCAACGGCAAGGACGTCCTCCAGCAGGACGCCGCCGACCTGCGCCGATCCATCGGGTACGTGATCCAGCAGTCCGGCCTCTTCCCGCACCGCACGGTCCTCGACAACATCGCGCAGGCCCAGTCGAAGGCGCCGGAAGCCGGGGCCGCGGCATGACCATCGACTGGTCATGGATCGGCGACCACACCGACAACCTCACCTCCCTCACGGTCTCCCACCTCCAGGCGGCCCTCTCGGCGGTCTTCTTCGGCCTGCTGATCTCGCTCCCGCTGGCCGTGGTCGCCCACCGCGTCCGCGTCCTGCGCGGCTTCCTGCTCGGCACGTCCAACGTCCTGTTCACGATCCCGTCGATCGCGATCTTCGTGCTCCTGCTCCCGGTGAGCGGTCTGACCCGCACCACCACCTAAGGACCGGAGGACGTGGCGAACTCGTACGCGAAGGAGAAGGACCTGACGAAGCAGGAGGCCGACCTGGTAGGAGTAGGCGTAGGCCGCCAGGCCGGTGCACCGAGTCAGCCAGTCGTTGCCCCTGGGGGCCGACCCAGGGGCAACAGGGGGGTTAACCCCAGTGCCGGTCGGTTGTCGTTTCCCTACCGTGGTCGCATGACCGGTATGGACACGACGGGCGCGCACGACGCCGACCTGAAGAAAGAACTCAGCGCCACCCTGCACGCCCGCAGGGAACTGGGCAGCGAGTACGAGTCGGCGTTGGTCGACTCGTTCCTGGAGAAGGTCGACCAGCGGATCGACGGCTCGGTGGAGCGCCGGGTACGGCGGCAGCTCGCCGAGCATCAGATGGTGACGGCGCGCGACTCGCGCGGGCCGAAATCGACCGACACGTTCGGCGAGCGCTTCGGCTTCGCCATCGTGTCCCTGGTGCTGGCGATACCCCTGTCCGCCATCGGCGGCAGTATGGCGGATCTGCCCGGCCTGATCGTCGCGTGGGCCGGCATCGTGGGCGTCAACGCCTTCCAGGCGTCCCGTGGCCCAGGGGGGCTCTTCGGCCGGCGTCACCGCACGGCCGGCCAGGACAGCGACGCCTGGGAGGACTGACTGACCCCGGAAAAAGCTGTGCGCGGGGACCGCCGCACCCCCCGTTGCCGGGAGGGCGGGACGACGGCGGTCCCCGCGAGGGACGCGGGCCGGGTCAGGGCCGGGCCGGCGCGTCCTAGGCGTCGGTGGAGGTCCGGGAGCCGCTCCGGAGGTCCGTGACGCCGTTTCAGTGCCGGCTTCGGGTGGGGAGCCGCTCCCGCCCTTGCCGACACCCATGACTCTGCCGGACGCGTGTTAAGCGTGTGCTGCGCGGACGTGACGCCCTCGTACCACTTCCACGAAGTTCTCCGCCCGAAAGGGATCCGAAAGGAATCGGAACGGGACATGGCGGCACACACCGCAAATCCCGCTCCGACATGCCCCGTTCACCGGACGTTCGCTACTGCTTGCCGCCCTTGGCGAGGAAGGCCAGCAGGTCCTGCCGGCTGACGACACCGGTCGGCTTGCCCTCGATCAGCACGATCGCCGCGTCGTGGGTACCCAGTACGGACATCAGGTCGCCGACCGGCTCACCGGAGCCGACCTGCGGCAGCGGCGCCGACATGTGCTTGTCCAGCGGATCGTCGAGCGAGGCCCGCTGGGTGAACAGCGCGTCGAGCAGCTCGCGTTCGACGACCGACCCGACGACCTCCGCCGCCATGACATCGGGGTGACCGGCGCCGGGCTTCACGATCGGCATCTGGGAGACGCCGTACTCACGCAGCACCTCGATGGCCTGGCCGACGGTCTCGTCGGGGTGCATGTGGACGAGGGAGGGGATGTGCCCGTGCTCCTTGTCGTCGAGAACGTCGGCGACGCGCGCGGACGGGCCGGTGTCCTCCAGGAAGCCGTAGTCCGCCATCCACTCGTCGTTGAAGATCTTGCTGAGGTATCCGCGCCCGCTGTCGGGCAGCAGCACGACGACGACATCGTCCGGTCCGAGCCGCTCCGCGACGCGCAGCGCGGCGACGACGGCCATCCCGCAGGAGCCGCCCACCAGCAGCCCCTCCTCCTTGGCGAGGCGCCGGGTCATCTGGAAGGAGTCCTTGTCGGACACGGCGATGATCTCGTCGGCGACGGTCCGGTCGTAGGCGGTGGGCCAGAAGTCCTCCCCCACCCCTTCGACGAGGTACGGGCGTCCAGACCCACCGGAGTAGACGGACCCTTCCGGGTCGGCCCCGATGACCTTGACGCGCCCGTCACTGGCGTCCTTCAGATAGCGCCCGGTCCCGGAAATGGTTCCGCCGGTGCCCACTCCGGCCACGAAGTGCGTGATCCGCCCGTCGGTCTGCTCCCACAGCTCGGGGCCGGTGGAGTGATAGTGGGAAAGCGGGTTGTCGGGGTTGGAGTACTGGTCGGGCTTCCAGGCGCCCGGCGTCTCCCGCACCAGCCGGTCGGACACGTTGTAGTACGAGTCCGGGTGCTCGGGGTCAACGGCGGTGGGGCAGACCACCACGTCGGCGCCGTAGGCACGCATCACGTTGATCTTGTCGGTGGAGACCTTGTCCGGGCAGACGAAGATGCACTTGTAGCCCTTCTGCTGGGCCACGATGGCCAGCCCGACCCCGGTGTTTCCGCTGGTCGGCTCGACGATCGTGCCGCCGGCCTGGAGCGCGCCGCTCTTCTCCGCCGCCTCGATCATGCGCAGGGCGATGCGGTCCTTCACGGAGCCGCCTGGGTTGAAGTACTCGACCTTCGCGAGGACGGTCGCCTGAATGCCCGCGGTCACACTGTTGAGCCTCAGCAGCGGGGTGTTGCCGACGAGGCTGATCATCGAGTCGTGGAATCGCACCGTTGTCTCCGGTTGCCGCACATGAATGTGGTCGTCATTGGTGCCGCCAGCCTAAGGCTCAGCCCCGGCATTCACCTCACGTCACGATTGGCGGACGGCCGCTACGGGGCAAGGAGTGGTTGTACGGCTACGAGGAGGTGGCGGCGACGCATGACGAGCATGTCAAGGGCAAGGGTGGCCAGGCGGATCGCGGCCGGCGCCGCGTACGGCGGTGGCGGGATCGGCCTGATGAGCGCGGCGGCCGTGGGTCTGCTGCTGGCCGAGGTACGGATGGCAAGACGCCAGGTGGGCAACGGCGGCGGTCCGCACCCGCCGAGCGCGGACGGCCTCTACGGACACGGGTACGCCACCCCTGGTGAACCCCCGATCAGACTCGTCCTGCTGGGCGACTCCACGGCGGCCGGCCAGGGCGTCCACCGGGCCCGCCAGACCCCGGGCGCGCTGCTCGCGTCCGGTCTGGCGGCGGTCGCGGAACGTCCGGTGGAACTGCGCAACGTGGCGCTGCCCGGCGCCCAGTCCGACGACCTGGACCGCCAGGTGGGGCGGGCCGTCTCAGGGGGCGACTGGATTCCGGACATCTGCGTGATCATGATCGGCGCGAACGACGTCACCCACCGGATGCCCCCGACGCGCTCCGTCCGCCACCTTTCCTCGGCGGTACGCCGCCTGCGCACGGCGGGCGCCGAGGTGGTCGTGGGCACCTGTCCCGACCTGGGCACCGTCGAACAGGTCCAGCAGCCCCTGCGGTGGCTGGCCCGCCGCGCCTCACGCCATCTGGCGGCGGCCCAGACGATCGGGACCGTGGAACAGGGGGGCCGCACGGTGTCGCTGGGCGACCTGCTCGGCCCCGAGTTCGAGGCGAACCCACGCGAGCTGTTCGGCCCGGACAACTTCCACCCCTCGGCGGAGGGTTACGCGACGGCGGCGATGGCGGTACTCCCCACGGTGTGCGCGGCCCTGGGCCTGTGGCCGGCGGAGGAGGAGCGCCCGGACGCTTCCCGCCGCGAGGGCTTCCTGCCGGTGGCCCGAGCAGCAGCGGAGGCAGCCTCGGAACCGGGCACGGAGGTCACGGCGGCAATGCCGACGGGCCCACGAGGCCCCTGGGCCCTCCTGAAGCGCAGGCGCCGGCGGCGCGTACCGGCAACGGACCCTACGCCGACGACATCGAGGGGGGTGTCGAGCGGCTGAGGGCGACGAGGGCAAGTCGCAGGGTCCGGCCCTCCGTGACACGTCACGGAGGGCCGGACCTTGGCATCAGGGGTGGACTCCCCCGGCCGGGGCGGGAATCGGGGCCGGGCGGTGGTGGCAGGCACAGGCACACACGAGGTAGCGGACTCCGGGTACGCCGGTATCGCGGGGTTCGGAGTCCTGGCACCCGAGGTGCTGACCAAGTACGCAGCGGGGGGATCGGAACGGCGGTTCGGGTGCCTGGACCGCGCCGTGGTTGTGGGTCATCGCCCGCCCCTGTCCGGGGTGAGGTCCGCACCGCCGACCAGCGGAATCACGTACCAGCGTGCACCCTTGGCGTCCTTATGGTCTCCCTCGTGCCCCTTGGAAAGGACGCACGCTCCGCTCTCGCTGAAGATCGGTGCCCCATGGAAAAGCGAGGCGCGGACAGTCCCGCAAGTGACGGCCGGACCGGTGATCATCCGGCACCTCCGTCGTACGCCCGGCGGTAGTCGTCCCAGAGCCCGCGTCCGCTCTCGCACCCGTCCTTCGCTCTGCTGACGCGCTTACATTCGTCGCACTTGCGGGCGTGCTCAAACCACAGCCGGTAGGCACTCAGCATCGGCAACTCCGCTTGCCGTACGGCCGCCCTGACCCGTGCGCCGGTCATCGGGACCCCACCCCGTCCAGCACGGAGTGGATGTCCCGGATGTCGAGGCTGATGTGAAAGTCCGCTGCCGCGACCATCACTGCGCGACGGCTCCACCGAGTCACACGCTCGCGCGCCGTCCAGTAAGGCCGTACGCGAGCCGCGCGGGGCGCGACGGTCAACTCCGGAGGCTGGTAGATGAGATGAGGCAGGTACGGTCGCGACAAACGGGATGCGCAACCGTCGAGCGGTGCCCGGTCCGTGCTGTACGGCGACCGTCGCTGAACCGGCAACCGCTCCACCAGATGCATCTGATCCTTCACGTTCTCGCTGTTCACGGCATTCCGGATCAACTCCGAGGCTGTCTTCCGCCGCCTGCCGGACGCTGGCAGGAACCAGCACACCAGGGGCTGCAACAGGCCAATGAGTACGACCGCGCCACGCTCACGCATGTCGTCAACCTCCCAACGGTTGAGGGCCATGCCCCCGGACTGGTCACACAGTCGCGGGGGTCTCGTCTTCTCCTTGCGTAAGCCACCATAACCGCTTCCGACAGCAGTCGGCAGTGGACGGCAGTGGTTGACAGCAGTTGACAGTTTTCGAGGATGCACGCAAGTTGCCGAACGCTTACGTTCGAGTGCGTGGAAGAGAAGATCAATCCCGCCGCCGCGACCTACCACTACGAGCAGCTCGCGAAGATCATTGAGAACAAGATCCGGACCGGCGAGTTCGCCGCAGGGTCGCGCCTGCCTGGCGAGTTGATTCTGTCTCAGGAGTACGGCGTCGGCTCCAACACCGTCCGCCGAGCGTTGGACATCCTGAGGGAGCGTGGAGTGATCGTCACCGTGAGAGCGCGTGGATCGTTCGTGGTCGAAGAGCTTCCCGCCGTCGAGAACAACCGGGGCGAGAAGTAGGGGCGGCGCCTGCTGCTGTCTCATGGGACCAGGCTGGGTACGGCACCGCCTCTGGGCCTACGCACTTGTGCCAACTTGCGCGGCGACTATCCGAGCGCGTCAATCGCGGCGGTGATGAGTGACCTGGCTTCCGTGCCGTACACGGCCTTCGCGGACAGTTCGGCGAACGCCTTCGCGTACTCCGCGATCTCGCCCGGCTGCGTGACTGTCAGGTGTGCGGAGACGAGTTCCACGTTCACCTGCGCCTCGTCGTAGATGGTGAAGGACTCGACAGGCCATCCGGCACCACGCGGCCTGCCGAGGGGGATGACGCCCAGGCTGACCGAGGGCAGTGAGGCGGCAGAGATCAGATGGCCGAGCGCCCCGGCCATGGTGTCGTTGTCGCCGATGACCGTGCGCAGTACCCACTCCTCCACGAGCATCGCGAACCGATGGTCACCGGAGTGCAGGATGCGTTGCCGGTCCATACGGACGCCCACGGCATCGTCGATGTCGGCAGAGTCGGACACATCTCGAAGATGGGCCACCGTACTCAGCACCGCACGGGTGTAGGCGGCCGATTGGAGCAGGCCAGGGATCACCCAGGACTGGTAGACCCTGAAGCGGCGGGTGCGCTCGAAGAGCGGCGCGACGGACTGCTGTACGCGCTTCAGCCCTGCGCGTTCCATACGCCGCCACTGCACGTAGGCACCCTCGATACCCCGTGCCGTGGCGATCAGATCGGCCGTCTGATCCTGAGCGGCACAGAGCCCCGTATAGGTCCGGACATCGGCATCCGACGGGGGTGTGCGTCCGTTCTCGAGTCGCGAGCACTTCGACTCGTGCCAGTCGGCCCTGCTGGCCAGCTCCCGCGCGGTAAGGCCCGCGTCCTTGCGGATCTCGCGCAGTCGCCGGCCGAGGGCCAACCGTTCTTGCTGAACACTGGATGAGGTCACGCTAAGGATTGTGGTTCAGGTGAGCTGGTAGTCCGCGTGCGGTTCTGCGGGCGATCACTGCGAACGAGCTTGCACGCCAGGGGGCGCCCAGCGCCACGAACTTGCGCGAACTTGCACGCGGCGGCGGCAGGAGGCTCCGCGTCTCACCCCACCCGATACCCCCGAATCACCCGATACTCCACCCCACCCCCATCCACGAACCCCGCACGCGCCCGCACCGACACAT